>JBBQGV010000094.1:0-22339 GCA_038323375.1 Chitinophagales bacterium | reverse complement strand
AGATGTACCGCCAGTCACACTCAGGTCAATGGAACCTGAGTTGGGGCCGTTGCACACGATATTTTTTTGCGTGGTGCTTAGTACAGGCTGGTTACAATTTAGTGTAACTCCCGCTTGTGGAACTGAAACATTGTCAATGGTTACGATCTCGGCATTGGCGTTGGTGAACACACAAACCCTTATTCTGAGGTTAGTCCCTGAAATCCCACCCTGAGTTACGGTCGTGCCGCTAGTAAAAGGACCTGGAGGTCCGGCGAAAAGGTATGCCACCGTTGCGCAAGGGTTACCCCCCACTACATTGGGCACCATGGTATACGCGCCACCATTGATGCTGTACAGGACTCTTATGTAATCACCAAGACATGTTCCTGCGGCAACATCTATGTCAAAACCCGCCCAGGTTAAAGCAACTGATAGCGATACAGTACCCGCAGCACTGATATTCATGAGCGGGCTTTCCCAACAGACTTCCTGATCCAGGTCGATAGATTCAAGTACCCCTCCGGCAGTGGTTTGGAAATAATCAGCAGGATCACGCAGGTCAGTAACAGGATTTGGGGGATTAGTTTGGCAACTACCGCTGGGGTCCCAAGAAGATAAAGTCCAGTTTACGCCCGCCAAGTCGTTTGCACAACTGAGCAAATAACCTTTGTTGGCCGTGAGAAAGGTCTCTGAGTATTGTGCTTTCGAGGTAAAGGGCATGGCCATCAGACTGGCAAAAACCAATGTTGTTAAAAACAGTTTTCCATGAGCCTTTTTAAGTTCTGCTTCATTAACCGGCGAAGAAGGTGCAAGCGATTTTTTCAGGATGTTGAAACTGGACATAATGCTTGGTTTAGTTTTAAAGAACAAAAAGGTACGCGTTTTCAGGTTTGGGCTTTGGGTAGAATATGGTCTCCTGGTGGGGGGAATTGCCCTCTTTAAATTTGAGGGGTGAAGACATGCAGTTCTTTTGCTGAACGTGGAATGCTCAGTGATCCGAGTGGAGGCTGAAGCAAGGTTATTTCTGCCATGTTAACAAGATAACGCAGCAGTTATATCTCCTTTGGTGCCTCCATCACTTCAAAGGGATGCGACAAAGTAGGAATGGTGCAAAGATAAAAAATTTTTAAGAATCAAGCTCAGGCTATCCCCCCCCTCAACCTCAAAGATTTTAAATTTATTTCCAATTTGAAATTAATCTCCTAACTTTCCTGCTGCTGATCTAATTCTCAACAAGCGTTTCACCAACTACCGCTTATGTACTGGCTTTTACTCCTCTTCCCGCTGGCAGCCATTTACGCAGGCATAAGCGCCGTGTTTTACGTATTTCAGCATTTTTTCTTTTTCCGCCCCGAGCGCTTACCCACCGATTTCAAATACCAGTATTCTTTTGATTTTGAAGAAAAAACCTTTGAAATGGAAGATGGCGGGAGCATCAACGCCGTGTTTTTCCGGGTACCGAACAGCCGGGGCGTGATTTATTACCTCAAAGGCAACTCGCGCAGCATTAAGGGTTGGGCAAAATTCGCCCGCGATTTTATGAGCAACGGCTACGATTTTTTTATGATGGATTACCGCGGGTTCGGGAAAAGCCGGGGCAAACGCACCGAACAAATCCTATACAACGACGCGCAGGATTTGTACAACTGGCTCAAACGCAGCTACCCGGAAGACAAAATTGTGGTCTACGGCCGCTCGATGGGTTCCGGCATTGCGGCGCGCGTCGCCTCCTGGAACAGGCCGCGGATGCTCATTCTGGATGCGCCTTATTTCAGTTTTTACCACCAAATCAAACGCTATGCCTTTTTGCTGCCGCTGCGCTGGCTGTTGCGCTACCAAATCCGTACCGACCGCTTTCTCAAAAAAATTGAATTCCCGGTCTACCTCCTGCACGGCAACCGCGACCGGCTGATTCCCTACAAACATAGTCAACTGTTGCAGCAGGTCAATCCCGCGCATGTGCAACTGCTCACCATCGAGGGCGGCGGCCACAATAACCTGACCGATTTTGCGACTTACCACGAGTATTTGTACGATATTCTCAACGGCTTTTACGAAAAGCCTGCTCAACCGGAAAGTATATGATGACCAGGACTTTCGATATCCTTCGCTTTCAACTGAACCGGTTTCCCAACCCTGTGGCCTTAGGAAGTCGCGGCCAAGGGCAGTGGCAGATTTACAGCATCCAGGATTGCATCGCTGAGGTAGATCGCTACAGTACAGCCTTACTGAACTTGGGCGTCAAAACCGGCGATCGCGTGGTGATGGTTCCCCATGCAGCCTCCGCCGAGTGGCTTTTTTTCGACCTCGCCGTCCAGCAAATCGGTGCTATTTCTGTACCCGTACACGATACCTCCCGGCCCGAACAACTGCATCATATTCTCCGGGAAACAGAAGCTTGGTTGTGCATTTTTGCCACACCGGAACAGGGCGCTTATTTTTTGAGCGACAGCGGATTGTTTCCAAACCTCTGCCCTGTGTACCTGCATACTACAGCCGACGACCCGAACGGGCTGAACTGTTTGCTGGATCAGGAGCCATCCGAAGGGGTCTACGATCTGGATGCGCTGCGGGCTACAGTCCGCGAAAACGATTTATCGGCCATTATCTACACTTCGGGCACCACAGGAATCCCCAAAGGCGTCATGCTCAGCCACTACAATATTGTGAGCAACCTGCGGGCCATCGTCCCCATTTTACCGGTCTATCCCGGCAAAATCGGGATGAGTTTTCTACCGTTCAGCCACGTGTTGGAGCGCATGGCCATTTACACCTATCTGGCTGCCGGTGCCAGTGTTTATCTGCCGGTTGATCGCGACAAGATCGCAAATGCCCTACTCGAAGTGCGCCCGCATTTGCTGACGGCGGTGCCGCGCATCCTCGAAAAAATGTACGACCAGGCGTTGGCCGAACGCGCGCGCCAGGGTTGGCTTGGGAAAAAGGTGATGGACTGGGCGCTTACGTTGGGCCGGCAATACACAGGGCGGACGGGTCTGAAATTGTTCTACCGTTTCCAGTTGGCGGCAGCGCGCCTGCTGGTGTTTAATGCCATGAAACGCCGCCTGGGCGGGAGGGTAGAGGGCATCCTCGTAGGCGCTGCGTGGTTGCAACCCGAACTGGGACGGCTGTTCGGCGCAATGGGCATCAAAGTGCGGGAGGGCTATGGCATGACCGAAACTTCGCCGGTGGTGACCATGAACCAGTTCAAACCCGGGCTTTTTTCCTTTGGAACGGTGGGGCTACCCGTGCCTGGCGTGGAGGTGCGCATTGACCAACCCGACGAAAACGGCGAAGGGGAAATCCTCGTGCGCGGCCCCAATGTCATGCAGGGTTATTATAAACAACCGGAGGCAACGCAGTTAGTGCTGGATGAAGAGGGCTGGTTGCGTACCGGCGACGTGGGCAAGTGGAAAAAGAAGCGCTTTTTGCAAATCACGGATCGCAAAAAAGACATTTTTAAGACCTCTTCGGGGGAATACATTGCGCCGCAAGCGCTGGAAAATCACTTTAAGCAGTCGCAATTTATCGAACAAATTTTGGTCATTGGTTTTCAAAAACCCTTTATTACCGCCCTGATCAAACCCAATTTTGACGTATTGGAAGTTTGGGCAAAAGACCAAAAAATCCACTGGACCAGCGCGCCGTACATGGTACACAACATCAAAGTGCGTCAAAAAGTAGATTCGGAAATCCAGCGTCTGAATGCGGGGTTGCCCAATTACCAAAGCATCCGCGGGTTTCACCTCACCCACGAGGAATGGACCGTGGAATCGGGCCTGTTGACGTATACAATGAAACCGGTGCGGGCACGCATTTTGGAGCGTTTTGGGAAAGAGATTGAGGGGATGTATAAGTCGGTTAATTGATGATTGATGATAGATGATTTTTGATGTAAAATACGGATACATTCGAGCTTTACAGAGGCCCACATCATCAATTATCAATCATGTAATCATCAATCATCAATAAAAAATAAGCAATAATCAGATTTGAGACCTTTAACCTTTCTACTTTAACCTTTCTATATGAGAATCGCAATTTTCCTCCTCCTCTGCTGCCTTGTTACAGCGCTTCCCGCCCAGAAAAAAGGCGACTGGCAACCATTATTCAACGGGAAAAACCTGAAGGGCTGGCATCCCAAAATCAAGGGTTATGCGCTGGACGAGAATTTTGGAAATACCTTTCGGGTGCAAAAGAAAAAAATGGTTGTCGCGTACGACCAGTATCCCACTTTTGACAGCCGTTTCGGGCATATTTTTTATGAAAAACCATTTAGCTACTACCGCCTGCGCATCGTGTACCGCTTTAAAGGCGAGCAGGCAACCGGTGGTCCCGACTGGGCCTGGCGCAACAGCGGGGTGATGCTGCACGGCCAATCGCCGCAAAGCATGGGCAAAGACCAAGACTTTCCCATCAGCCTCGAAGCCCAATTTTTGGGAGGCCGCGCGGAAGGCGAGCGTACCACCGGCAATTTGTGTACGCCGGGAACCCACGTGGAAATGAACGGAAAATTGGTGACGGAACACTGCATCAGCGCCAACTCCAAAACCTATCCCGGCGATCAATGGGTTACGTTTGAAGCGGTAGTGCTCGGCGATTCTTTGCTGGAACACTACATCAACGGCGATAAAGTGCTGACTTACAGTCGTGCGGTCGTCGGCGGCGGGGTCGTGGATGCCTTTGATCCCGCAGCGAAAAAAGACGGAACACCAATTACCGGCGGCTACATTTCTCTGCAAGGCGAAAGCCACCCCATTGAGTTTAAAAAAGTGGAATTACTCAACTTAGAAGGGTGCATGGATCCCAAAGCAAAAAATTATAAATCCCGGTACATAAAACCGGACAATAGCCAATGTCGTTATTAACTGCATCAGCAATCCTTAAAGCACAATGTTAAAAGCCCTGCAGAAACGGATCATTTTTCAGCCGACGCGGTTATCGGCCGACTACGTTTTTCAGTTTGACCAGTCGTTTGAAGAATTTTTTCTGACCGATTTGACGTCCGGACTCCGCATCAATGCCTTGTTTTTTTCGGCAGAGTGGGGGAGTGGCCGGCGGCTCATTCTGTATTTTCACGGGAACGCCGGAAATCTGCAGCGCTGGGGCAAGCTTGCTGCGGATTTTACCCGGCACGGCTACGACTTTTTGGTCATTGATTATCCGGGGTATGGAAAAAGTTCGGGACAACCCACCGAAGATGGCTGTTATCACAGCGCCCAAATGGCTTACAACTGGGCTTTAGAACGATACGCTTCCGAACGGATCATCATTTACGGGCGGTCACTGGGGTCAGCGATGGCATCGTGGCTGGCAGCCCGTCGCCCTGCCCGGCAATTGATTCTGGAGACGCCGTTTCCCAGTATGACCAAACTGATTGCCTATAAAGTACCGCAGTTTATTGCGAATCTTGGCGCTCCCGTCCATTTTCCGGTGGAGCATTTTTTGCAAAGAGTGCCCTATCCAAAATCGGTTTTTCAGGGCACCCACGACTGGATCGTGCCCTACAAAGCCGCGCTTGAACTCAAGCCCTGGGTTGGGGACGACCGCTTTTTTGTCATCGAAGGTGGCGGCCATAAAAACCTCAACCAGTTTGATTATTATCATGAAAAATTAGGGGAGGTTTTGGATAAATAGTGTCTGTCTTTATAGTCCGATAACTGCGTTGTATTTTGCCCAAAAATCGGTCATTTACGCGAGTAAAATCCCGTTTTTGGGTCAAGCGTGCCTTGCTCTCGAACTCTAAAGAACAGACACCGACTATAAAGACAGACACTAATTAAATAAACGGCATGCGCCTTTTTGAACTTTACATTCTCTCTTTTTTCAGATACCTGCGATATTACTTTTGGGCGCACACGAAATACGACGTGCATTCGCCATACGTCGCTGATTTTTTGGAACATACATGCGGAGATGACCGCTGGTTTTACGTCTTTTCAACGGCAGAAATTCTGCGAAAAAGGCTTTTGCAGGATCGTACTAAACTGGCGGTGACCGATCTCGGCGCGGGTTCCGCCATTTTTGATTCCAATCATCGGCGCTTATGCGATGTGGTTAGCCATACGGCAATTTCCCCGGCACTGGGGCGCCTGTTGTTCCGCATTGTTTACTGGCATAAACCTGCTACGTTACTGGAATTGGGGACTTCCGTCGGAATTTCTGCCATTTACCAGGCTTCGGCAGCGCTGGAAGCTGCAATGATCACCATCGAAGGCGACCCGGCGTTGGCGCAATTGGCCCGGGGTCACCTCCAAGAAGCAGGCTTGGAACAGGTGAAGGTGGTGGAAGGCGATTTTCAGGTCGCCCTTCCTGGTGCTTTGCAAGTACTCAAAAAATTGGATTATCTTTATGTAGACGGCGACCACCGGGCCGACCGCACCCTCGCTTATTTCAATCAATGCATGGCTTTTGCCCACGAAGGCAGCCTTTTTGTTTTCGCCGATATCCATTGGTCGTCCGATATGGAGCGGGCTTGGGAAACCATTCGCCGGGATCCCCGCGTCACAATTTCGGTAGACCTGTACGATTTTGGTTTGTTGTTTTTTAGAAAAGAAAACAAAGAACAACAACACTTTACGTTGATCCGGGCGAAATGGAAACCGTGGAGGATGGGTTTTTTTTAGGCTATCTTCCTTCCGCCGTCTGCCGTTGAAATCCGATATTTTTCTTATTAAAAATAAAGCCGCTTTTGTCCAATTTGAAGGAAGACACGTCTTCCAGCGACAGCTCATTCAGGGGCACCAAAGCGCGTTCTTCCGCAGGGAGGCTGGCGATGCGCAGGTGGTGCTGTTTCACGGCTTCCTGGACGATGCTGCGCACCGTTCGGGCATTGCCAAAGTATTTATCGCGGTAATCGTAGATGAACGATAAGTATTTCCCTAAATGATCGGACGCTTCTGCGGTGACGGACAGGTTTTCGGATTGTAGCATCTGCACCGCAATTTGCTGCAAATCTTGGGGCAAATAATCATCGAAGCGCAATATCTTGTCGAAACGCGAGCTTAGTCCCGGGTTGGCTTTGAGGAAAGCTTCCATATTGTCCGTATACCCGGCTACAAAGACGAAAAAGCGGCCCCGGTTGTCTTCCATGCGCTTGAGCAGGGTTTGGATGGCTTCGTCGCCGAAGTCGCCGTGCGCGCTGCCCGTATGGTTGGTCAGCGCGTAAGCTTCGTCTATGAAGAGCACGCCGCCCATGGATTCATCAACTTTTTCTGCGGTTTTGATGGCCGTTTGACCTACATAACCCGCCACTAATCCTTGGCGGTCGGTTTCGACCATGTGACCCCGTTCCAGAATGCCGAGGGCTTTGTACATTTTCGTGAGGATGCGCGCCACCGTGGTTTTGCCGGTGCCCGGATTGCCAATGAACACTGTGTGCAGGAAAAAGCTATTGAGCACATCGCGGTTCGTTTCCCGGTAATAGCGGGCTAAGCGCACCATTTCGCTGATCTGTTCTTTCACTTTAGACATCCCAACGAGTTTATTCAATTCATCCAGCGATTCCTGTAGCAGGGTTACGTCAATCGGAATATGCGGCAGCACGCGGCCAGGTTTCAGTTCGATCTGATCCACGTCTTCCCACTGAATTAGCGAAAGGGCGTCGCGATCCAGCGCCCGTGGGTTTTCAAGTGCCATGATGCGCAGCCCTAAGTTGAGTTTCGCTTTGTCAATCAAATCAAAAACGAAGCGGGCATTGCCGAAGGTGCGGTCGCGTTTGCGGTAATATTCCACGATGATTTCATCAATGCGGGCTTTCGCCTCCGGGGTGAATTGCACGCCTTTTTCGCGACAGGCGAATTCGGCAATTTCGGAAAGTTCCTGCGGTAAATAGTCCTGAAACTCGAAGTGGAGTTTGAATCGCGATTTTAAACCCGGATTCGAATCTAAGAAATATTTCATTTCTTTCGGATAACCGGCAACGATCACAGCCAGGTCGCCGGGGCCGTTCGACATTTCTTTCACGAGGATTTCAATGACTTCGCGTCCGAAATCTTTGGTGTCGTCATTGGAGCGCGCAAGGGCGTAAGCTTCGTCTATGAAGAGTACGCCGCCGCGGGCTTTTTCGATGGCCTCTTTGACTTTGGGGGCGGTTTGCCCGATGTATTCGCCGACGAGGTCGGTGCGGTCCACTTCGTGAACATGGCCTTTGGAAAGCAGCCCCATTTTTCTGTACAGCATGCCCATCATCCCGGCCACGGTGGTTTTACCGGTGCCAGGGTTGCCAATAAACACCGAATGAACATTAATCTCCGTTCTTTCCTCGAACCCTTTTTCTTTGCGCAACTGCAAAAACTGGATGTATCGGGCGTGGTTGCGCACCTGGCTTTTAACTGCGGCGAGCCCGATCAGCAAGTCCATACGTTCCACTAAGTCCTCAAAACTCAGGTTGGGTTCTTCAGCAGCGGCCAGCAAGGCGGGCGTATCCAGGTAAGGCAAAATTGCCCCGGCAAAGCCTTCTTCAAAAACGTCGCCGACTTCAAAAGGCGCTACGGCCAGCAGCCGATCCATGAAGACAATTTCAGCCGTATAGCGGTCTTTGCGCCAGGAACCTTTCACATTCGACCCCCAACCGGCAGTGAACACAATGGTTTCGTCGTGTTTTTCCACTTTGTGCAGCCGCACAACCTGCCCTTTCAGTTCGCGGGCATCGTTGTAGAATTTAACGAACAATTCGCATTGCCAGGCTTTATGGAAAAGCAGGTTTTTTAAAGCAACTTCGACGTAAATGTAGCGAGTTTCTTCGCTGCTGAAGCGCCGCATGTACAGGCGATCTTCCTCCGGTACATCATCGTAAGGGCCCTCGTAGAGTTTGATGGACTGAATATCGAGGTATGGGTTTTCGCCGGGCAAAAGGCTTTTGCCGCCGTCTTCCACATGAAAATGTTTGACGCTTACTTTTTCGCCTTCTATCCAGGCTTCCCAGTAATAAGCGCCTTTTTTCCAGAAAGCGCCCTCTGCTTTGTTGCCCCAGCCTTCTCGGATGTAGACGATGTTGTCGCATTTGCTCACTTTGCGGTGCAGGGGCAGGGTACAAACCTCTTTTTGGGGTTTTTTAACCGAAAAGCATTTCAATTCCACGTTCACTTCCCAGTCGTCTTCATCAAAAAGCTTGTTGTAAAATGACAACTCCGCGTAGATGTAGGTCACTTCATTACGGTCGAATACCTGGCGGTATTTTTTTCTGTTGTCGGCCAGCCACTCTGTGGAGGCATAAACCTTCAGATCCCTGAATTTAAATTTTTCGTGACTTGGAACCAAATAGCCTTCCGTCATTCAATGTCGTTTTTACTTTTTGGATCGGATTATAAGAGTTGATACTATGGTTCATCAAAATTATAAGAATTTTCCGCTTTTGCAAAATGAAGTTGGCAAATGTGCAAATTGGAAACCGAACTACCTTACTTTGCCAAATGAAAATTGCGCTTTGCATATTTGCTCCTTGCCTTTTGCCAATTTGCCTCTTAACAAACAATCTTGCACGAAATTTTGCCGGGTCAACAAGGTTGCCTAACTTCCCGCTCTTCAAACCAAGCCCTGCCGAATGGCCCTGATAACGTTAGAAATACCTACCCTTGTAAGACACCTTCGGGTAGACGGAGCGTCGCATTATTTATTGCGCCCACTTTTTGTTGCCTATCCGGTTGTCGTATTCCGGCGCTACGAAGAGGCAGTGGCTCAATACCAGAAAGATGTTAAAAACGCTTTCAAAGGTTTTACCCTAACGCCCGGCACGGCTCAACAACTCCTATGGTACCAGTTTCACCCGGAATTGAAATACCACCACCATCAATTCGACCTTAACCTGGGGGGCTATTTTGTGAAAGGCCTGTTTGGGGCGGCAGATTTCAAAATCCAGGGGCATACCTTCATCGTTTTGCCTTTCGTTGAGAATTTTATGTTTATGGCCAAACCCGACGAACATGGAAAAGTGGCTGTAGAAACCCAGACGAAGGCGGCATTGCGGGAAATGTTGCGCGGCATCCGCGACCGGGACGACAAAGAATTTGATCCGGAACAATATTTTTCAACAAAAAAGGAGTTCATCACCGACATTCGCGTGGACGTCCACATCAAACCGGGGCCTTTTCAAACGGAGCAAACCGGCAATTTTCAGTTTTTCCACCGCATAAACAGCACGGTTGATTTTGAAGGGGATGTGGAAATTGAAAAGATTGGTGCCGACTTGAACAACCGTTATCCCGGCACCCTCGACCGTGCATTCTATCAGGACGATTTAGTGGAAAACCTGCGCAAAATTATTTTCAGCGGCGATCAATCGCCTTTGGCCATTATTGGACCGGAAGGCGTGGGCAAACACGCCGTCGTTCAGGAAACTGTCTGGCGTTATATGGATGGCCGGCGCACCGAAAATGACCACCAAAACGACAATAACCAGCGCACTGAGCGCATCTGGCACCTCGATCCGCTGCGGGTAATTTCGGGGATGAGCATCGTAGGCATGTGGGAAAAGCGCTTCGAAGCCATCCTTAAGTTTGTCCGCCGTCCGGAAGAACACGCGCAGCGCCCCGACAAAATCATGTTCGACAACGTCATTGCTTTGCTGCACATCGGCAAATCGGCCTCTGGCAGCCTCACCCTGAGCGATGTGTTGCGCACGTATATGGAAAAGCGGCAGTTGCAGGTCATCGTGTTGGCGACACCCGGTGAATGGCAAATCGTTCAGGAAAAAGACCGGCGCTTCAGCGACCTTTTTCAGGTCATCCGAATGACCGAACCTTCGGTGGATCTGGCAGCAAAAATTATCCTCCAGCAGCGAAAAAAATTAGAACAGGACAACGGCACCGTCATCAGCATTCAAGCCATTGACCAGTTGCTAACCCTGCACCGAAATTATCTCAAAAACAAACCATTGCCGGGCAGCGTGGTGAATCTGATGCGCCAGTTAGCTGTAAAATACCGCAACCGGCGCATTGACGCTACCCAGGTTCGCGAGGAGTTTCGGATTTTCAGCGGCATGGAAGAACACATTTTCGACGCTGCACAAACCATCGAACCCGAAGCGGTGGAAAACGACCTCGCCCGGGCTTTGGTGGGACAACCCCAGGCCGTCGGTGTGCTGATGGATGTGATCCAATTGATTAAGTCGCGCCTGGCAGATCGCAAAAAGCCCATCGTTTCTTTCCTGTTTACTGGTCCGACGGGGGTGGGTAAAACGCAGGCTGCCAAAGTCTTGTGTCAATACCTGAGCGGCAGTGAAAACCGCCTGATGCGCCTCGACATGAACGAATACATTGACGGCGGCGCGGTGGGCAGACTGATCGGCAATTATTACCAACCCGAAGGACACCTCACCGGCAAAGTTCGTTTCCAGCCATTCGGGGTGCTGCTGCTGGATGAGATTGAAAAAGCACACCCGTCTGTATTTGATTTATTGTTACAGGTGCTGGACGACGGCAGGTTAACGGACAGCCTTGGCAGAACCGTTGATTTTTCCAATACGGTCATCATCATGACGTCGAACCTTGGCGCGTCGGAGGTGAGCGCGCAACCCGGCTTCTTTGGCAGCAAGCGCGACAATCGCGCTATTTTTAACAAAGCTGTTGAAAATTTCTTCCGCCCAGAATTTGTCAACCGCCTCGATCAGGTGGTGATTTTTAATCCGCTTGAACTCGACCATATCCTCGATATCGCCCGGCTTCAAATCAAAGAATTGTTGCAGCGCGATGGCTTTGTGCGCCGAACCACCATGCTCAGCGTGTCAAAAGAAGCATTAGCGTGGGTGGCCCAACGCGGCTACGACGCCAGTATGGGCGGGCGGGCGCTGAAACGCCAAATCGAGCGCGACCTGACCACCCTTTCCGCCGAACAGTTGGTGTCTACTTACAGCGACCAGCCCATTATTTTGAACATCAGCCTGGAAGATGGACAACTCAAGCCGGAAATCACGCCGCTCGACTATGCAGAGCCAATCGAAGGAGAATGGTTGCCCAAATTACCAGACCAGAAGCAAAGTCGCCGGTTTTACCAATTACTCATCCAGGAACTCGACCGACTGAAAATGCGCGCCGATGCAAAAAATGACAATAAAAATACCCTGATAGACCGCGAGGAAGGAAAAAGACAGTGGCGTTATTTTGACCTGGTTTCCAATATTCAGGAGTGCAAAGAGACGCTGCAACACGCCATATTGCGCACAGGCCAGACAGCCTCGGCGCACCTGCCGGTCATTCCGCTCCGACTGAAACACGGCTACCCGGTTTTGAAAAAAGATTGGTCAAGAGCGGCAAAAGAAAGCCTGCGCGACCGACTGTTTCAGGAAGAAGCGCTGGCGGAAATCAATCAGGCGTACCTTTATGGCGTCCCGGAATTCGACAGTGAACAATCAGAACTGCTCAACCACTGCATTGACGTGATGCTGCTGAAGCTCGCGGTCACGGGCTTTCAGGAAGATCGGTTGGATCAGGGCTATTTGAACATTGAATCCTGCTTAGATGGCCAGGGTATTTCGGAAGTACACTACCTGCTTGATTGTTACGAATCGCTGTTTTCCCTGCTCAATGTCTCGTACCAGGCAGACCGGGAGTCCAAGCGCGTCTGGGTGGAAGGGTATGCCTTAAACTGGCTGCTGGCAGGCGAACAAGGCATTCACTTGTTTTATCTTTCCCACCAGAATCCTCTGCCGGTGAAGGTATGGTTTGAGCACGACCAAGCGGGGAGCGCTTCAGCATCGCCGACTTTCAGCCGCATCATCCGCATCTACAACGGGAGCAGCACGCTCACCGATTTACGCACTAATTTCAGCAACGCAATCAACATCAGCGCGCCCGAATTAAAGTTATTGTTGTATGCAGGATTGAATGAAAAAATAAAACAAAGGATTGCCGTTACGTAGGGGCGACCCTTGCGGTCGCCCAAATCCATGACCCTTGCGGTTGTGTAACAAGGTGCAAGGTGCAAAAGGCAATAATTCCACGAAATTGGCTGATTTCAAAAAGTCGTTCTGTTTGTTTTCAAAAACAACAGGTGTTATGAAATAAAATCGCCTTTTGCGCTTTGCCTTTTGCCTCTTTACACAACCCCAACGGATCGGAGTAAACGGTTCTGCTAATTAACCACGCGGCGGGAATACTCCCTGCATCGCGATACAAAAGTTCATCGTAAGATAAGGCTGCATGTTATCGTGGGGCTGGCTTCCGCCCGCCGGCGCAATAGCATTAACAGACAGGGTTGCACTGCCTGGTGCCGCCGTATTGTAAAAACTTGCTCTGGCCGGATAGGCACCTCCGGGAGCTGACTGCAATCCGGAGTCATTCACGCCTTGGAGGGCATGGCTGTGCGCAGGCATTTCGCTCTGCAGGAGGGTTACGCTGGTGGTACCCGAAGATTCTCCAATAGACCAGTATGATAGTCCGGGGCCTTGTTGCCAAAACATGGGGAATCGGCCCTTGAGGTCGGGAAGCCCAAAAGTAGATTTTCCGTCGCCGCCATAGTTAATACCCAATAAGGAAAATAGAGCCGTATTTTGAGAAATTGGCAATAGTTGCCCGTTGCAAAAGGCCCAGCCTTTTGGGGCAAAATTGAAGCCAAATATTCTGATTTCCGCTACGAAAGGATCAGCCATAACGAGGTATGATTTAGGTTTGTGAAGGAAAAATGCCGTAAAGGGAAATGATGAAACTGACACATAGATACGGCGCCATGTTTTCGTGCGGTTGCGAGTCGCCAGCTGGCGACACCGTCGCGTTATTGAGCGGGATAAGCCCGGTGCTGCCGTCGGAGGTATATGCATCTGCCGAAGCATTTCTGGACAGTACCGTGCCATTTGGGCTGGTTCCTGAGCCGTTGTTGTCGGTTGCTAAGAAAGGGTGGCTGTGCGCTGGCATTTGGTTGACGGACAGCGTGACGCTTTCCGTTCCGAAGGCTTCCGCCAGAACTGCATTGCCGCCCATGTGTACCGGAATGCGTCCACGCAGATCAGGAAGGGCAAAGGTTTGCTGCCCATCGCCGCCATAAGTGGTGCCGATTAACTGAAACAAGGTTTCGTTTTCAGCAATAGATAACAGGGACCCATCGCAAAACATCCAGCCAAGAGGAGCGAAATTACCCCCAAACATCCGGATTTCGCCTACATAAGGTTGTGACATAATCGTAAGGAGATTTAGTTTTGACTTGGGAATATTCCCTGAAGCGCAATACTCATGTTCAGGACCAGCGAAGGTTGCACGTTGTTGTGCGGTTGAGATCCGCCAACCGAAGCAATTACCCCTGCATTCATCGCAACAGTAGGTGTGCCACTGTAAAACTCAGAGGGGGTAGAATCTGCAAAAGAAGCATTAGCCGGACTAATTGCGTTCTGAGTAGCGGTGGTAGCGCTGGCCAAGTGCGGGTGCGTAGGAAGCTGAGGCAGGGCCAGCGTGACATTGGCCTGGCCAGCTCGTTCGCCAAGGGTAAGCCCGTCTCCAACATGATTGGGGGCACGTTCCTGAAGATTGGGCAGGGCAAAATTGGTTTGCCCGTTGCCGCCATAATTCGTGCCCAGCAAAGAAAACAGCGCCTGATTCTGATTGATCGGCAGCAGTTGTCCGTTGCATAACGCCCATCCTTTTGGTGCGAAACCGAAACTGAAAATCCGGATTTCCGCTAAAAATGGTTCAGCCATAATACTTGCAGAGTTTAGGTGAAAAAATTAGATTCCAATTCAATTAAATTTGTACAAAATAACAAACAAACACAAAGTCGGTCTACTCCGACTAAAGCGATTGCAGGTACTGCGAGGTGTATTCTGAAGACCACAACATTTGACCGGACTCGTAAACAGCCGCTTTAACCCGGATAACGTTGTCTTTCCCCAGAACAGCATTGACACTGACTTCACCCAGTTCCGTAGGGAAGCGTCCGGGCATTTTTTTGGTCTTGTAGAGCGCGGGGAGCAATAGGTCTGCCAATTGACTTGGGGAGGTATTGGTTTTTAGCGCAGTGCTTGCTTTGATGAGCGCTTCTAATTGAAAACCGGAAAGCGAAGCGGCCAAGCGCCAGGATTCTAAAGAGATGTCTTCCTGTAAGACAAGCGCGGAAATATCTAAGGAGCCATTTTCCTCATGAGGCAAATGGAGGAGGAATATTGCTTTTTGTCCTTTTTGGCAGAGGTAGTATTTGTTGTTAAAAGGTTGGTAGCCTGTTTTTATCCAGGGAATACTTTCCTTTGTGCAAATTTCTGCTAAAGTTGAATTGTTTTCTACGGCTTGCGCACCTATGGATAAAAAGAAGGACTCTAATGAAGTAGCAACGCCGGGCTGATTAGCGTACAATGGAAATTTTAAAAAACAGCTAAAACCAAGCGCACCCATTGAAGCACGATAGAGGAAAATTCTCCTGTTCATAAAAACGGTATTTGCAAGTTCAGAATGCCGCCGGCAGGTCTTACTTTTTACAGCGTGAATCTAATATGAGTCACGGCTGCTGGAAGACCACAGAGCGGGTAGCATAAAAATAAAGAATAGAAATTGCAAGGGTACTTTGGTAGTAACAGTGGCAAATATAAAATAATATTTGAAGACTAACTAATTCTTAACCCTCAAATAATTGTTGTAATTTTTCTTCTGTTCCCCGCAGCTTTTCTTTGCAAAAGGCAAGCAATTCAGCGGCTCTTGCCGCTTTGCCCGACAATTCGTCTATGCCCGTTGCATCCTGTTGCAAATGCGCCACAATTTCCTGCAATTCCAGAAAAGCAGATTCGTAAGTCATCCTATTTTAGATGAAGGATCAGGTAAATATCGCCTCATAACGCATCCCTTTTTCATCGGGGCCAATCGGCACCAGAAAAACCGGCAATTCGCCCTTTACCGGATGCACGACCGAAAACACAGCCTGCGGGTAGTATTCGTTTTTTTGAGCAGTTCTCAAAATGAAGGAAAAGGGCTGCCGGGGCACGTCAAAGTGGCTGTTGAGGCGGGTCACCTCCGCTAAGGTTGCGTCCAGCGTAACTTCCGGCGCGAATCGGACTTGCAGCGTTTGATTCAGCAAAGGCTCAAAATCCTCCACGACGAGGGTTAGTAAATCTGTCATAATATATAAGGATGTGGTTTAAATAGATTGATTACTCAACGCACTTTCCATTCCATCATCAAATAAACGCCATGGGTTTCTTTGACAATTTCAAACCCCAAACGGGTGTAAAAATCGAGGGCGCGGTTAAATTTTTCGACATGAATGGTCAGTGATTTACCGGCCTCCCGGGCTTCGTCCTGAAGCTTCTTCAACAGGTATTCCCCGATGCCCTGGTTTTGAAAATCGGGCAGTATGGCAATGTCAATGATCCGAATGGTGCCCTCAATCAGGAACCGTTCCACGTATAGCCTGCCCACCGCCTGATTGTCTTGCAGAATGATAGAATATTCCGAATCAGGATAAACCTGGTTGTAATAATCATGCTGCGCATTAAACTGGTGGGCAATAAAAGCCTGTTTTTGCGCATCGTCCCAATCGGTAACCTGGGTTAATTCGGCTTCCCGGGTACTGCCGTATATGGCCATCAACAATGCCTGATCCTCAGGCGCTCTCGGGCGCAAGCTGATGTTTTTCAAGGGTATACGGTTATGTGCGCGGCGGATATACGCCCTGCAAAGCGATACAAAAATTCACGGTAAGGTAAGGCTGTAGGTTATTGTGCGGCTGATTGCCTCCTGCTGGCGCAAGCATATTCGCCGACATATTAACAAGCGGGCCTGAAGCAGCTCTGTAAATATTCGCCCGAGCACTCAGGGCACCTCCCGGCGAAGATTGAAGCCCACTGTCATCCACCCCCCTCACCGTATGAGTATGCGCGGGGATTTCACTCTCCAAAAGGGTGACGGTTTCCGAACCGCCGGTTTCGCCAAGGTCTCGCAGGCTAAGCCCAGGCCCCTGTCCGGGGTGCATGGGAGCACTGCCTTGCACGTTGGGCAGGGCAAAAGTGGATAGGCCGTTGCCGCCATACGTGGTGCCCAGCAAAGAAAACAGCGCCGTATTTTGGGAGAGCGGCAATAGTTGACCGTTGCAAAAAGCCCAGCCGCTGGGCGCGAAATTGAAAGGAAACATTCTGACTTCTGCTACAAAAGGATCAGCCATAGCGGTATTGTTTAGGATGGAGAAGGGAAAATGCCAAAGAGTGAAATAATGAAATTGAGGCACAGATAAGGTCCCATATTGCTGTGCGGTTGCGATCCGCCGACAGGCAGGACAACGCCGGGATTAAGCGGCGAAAATCCCACAGACGTATCGTTTGAATAGGCATCAGCAGAGGCATTTCTTGCCAGCACGGAGCCGGAAGGGCTGGTGCCACCGCCCGAGGAACCGTTAGAAAGTACCGCATGGGTGTGCGCCGGTATCTGATTAACGGTCAGCGTAATCTCTTCTGCACCCAACCTTTCCGCCAGGACAAAGCCGTTACCCTGGTGGATCGGAACCCGCCCACGTAAATCAGGTAATGAAAAAGTGGACTGACCGTCGCCGCCATAAGTGGTGCCGATCAACTGAAACAAGGTTTCGTTTTCAGAAATAGGCAGTAGTTGCCCCTCGCAAAACATCCAGCCCGCCGGTTCAAAATTGCCCGCAAACATGCGAATTTCGCCTACATAAGGTTGTCCCATAATACGGATTGGGTTTAGTTTTGACTTGGGAATATTCCCTGAAGCGCGATGCCGAAGGTAATCACTAAGGAAGGCTGCATATTGAGATGCGCCTGACTGCCGCCCACAGAGGTTAAAGTCTCCGGAGCCATGGCTATGTTGCCAGCACCGGCATAAAATTCTGAAGGCGCAGAATCAGCATAATAGGTGTTGGACGGTGCAACGGTATCTGAACCGGAAGAAGTCGCCCTGACGACGTGCGTATGCACCGGCAGGGTTGCAATACTCAGCGTATTCGCTTGTTCACCGCCTCTTTCACCGAGCGTATGCCCGTTCCCCATGTGGAAAGGCACACGCCCGCGGAAGTCGGGCAAAGCAAAATTTACCCGGCCATCGCCGCCATAAGTGGTACCCAGCAAAGCAAACAGCGCCTGATTCTGATTGATCGGCAACAGTTGTCCGTTGCACAGCGCCCAGCCCTGAGGCGCAAAATTGAAGCTGAAAAGCCGGATTTCGGATAAAAATGGTTCAGCCATGATATTTTGATTATTTAGTCAAGCATAAAAAACTGGTAATTATTTACCACAACTTGTCCCATATAACGGGATTCACTTATTCCTGATCAATCATCAATCATCTGTACGTTTTCCACATCAATCATCACACAGATTGACCATATTGTGAGACAAAGCCTGATGACCAAAGCACCTGACCAGCTTCATAGACGGTCGCCTCAACCCTCATTACTTTGTCTTTGCCCAAATGCGCACAAATACCTGCTTCACCCAGTTCTGTCGCGTAGCGGCCCATCGTTTGTTTTTTCAAAGGTATTAAAACCGGAAGCAAAAGCCCGGCTAAACGATCCGGGGCGTGCTCAGGTTGTAAAACTGCCGATGCTTTGGTCAGGGCTTCCAATTGGAAACCGGAGAGTGCTGCTGAAAATTGCCAGTTTTGAGTAGCAATATCTTTTTGGAAAACTAAGGCAGAGACGTCTAAGGAACCCGATTTAGGGTGGGGTAAGTGCAGGATAAAAATGGATTTTTGTGCCTGTTGGCAAATATAAAACTGGTTGTGAACCGGCACGTAGCCTATTTTTTTCCAGGAGACGAAGGCATGGGTAAAAGCTTCTTCCAGCGTCGGGTCATTGGCAAGCCAACTTTGGGCGCGCGCGCCAATGGCTTGAAAAAAATCATCCAGCGCAGCAACAAAGCGTTGTGGATTCAGTCCGGAGGCGAATCCTGAAAACCAGGTAACGCCCAAGGCACCCAATGAAGCATTATACAGAAAAGTTCTTCTTTGCATAAGAATGACGTATTATATATAGCAGTGGCAAATATAGAACTATAATGATGAAAATTTTACCTGCCTGTCAAAAAAAAAATTTTACACATATACCATAATTTTATTGCAAATTGTTTTAATTTCGCGTCGTTGTTGTTGCTGGTCATTTTATCAGGACCCCTGCCTTCATCCCGCACTTGATAAAATATTGGCTTTACAAAAAACAGCAAAAAGTCACAAGCGCTTGTTCAGGGTTTTTGAAGAAGCGTTAAGATTTTGGATCTACAGTTTCCGGCATTCCCTACCCACTTGCCGGTTACACTGTTTTTTTATAGCACTCAATTTTTTTAATGAAAGGCGCGTGAACAAGTTCCGTCTATTCCTAATTACTCATGTTAACATAATCACTACATGAAACTCATTTCTTACACCCTAATCAGTGCGTTGATTTCCTTTTGGTTTGGGAACCCTTCAGAGGTACCCCAAAAACCGGCATCCGATGCGGAAATTTGCCAGGAACAACAACCTTATTCGATAGAGCGGGCTTTGGCGGGCTTAGTCGAATACCAGGCACAAACGGAGGCTTTGAAAAAAACACCGCTTCCGATGCGGATTATGGTGCCATCCATTACCGCCACCAAAACCTTTATGCTGATCGCGCCTGACATTGGCCCGGCAGGCCCCAGCCCTGGAGACGTGCTGGAATATACGGTTAACATTACCAACGCAGCCGGGGCGATGGACGCAACTGGCACGAAGTTCACGGATACGGTTGACCCGAATACAACTTTGGTTGCAGGCTCCGTAAAAACTTCTGTTGTCGCGTTTAATGACACTTATAGTACGGTTGGTAACACCTCTATTTCCGTTCCCGTCGGATCGGGCTTGTTGGCGAACGATTTGAATTTAGACGGGGATGTGCTCACAGTGACCGCCGTTAATACAGCCGGCACCCAGGGGAATGTTACGTTTAACGCAAATGGCAGTTTTACATTTAATCCAGCCCCGGGTTTTGAAGGCGCCACCACCTTTACCTATACCGTCAGCGACGGCATGTTTACCAGTACAGGTACCGTGACGGTGACCGTGACCGGCATGATCTGGTATATACAAACCGGGGCAACGGCGCCCGGCGATGGCCGCTTAGGCTCGCCGTTTAGCAGCATAGCCAACTTCAACTCGATTGCGGTGGATGATCCGAATGACAATATTTTCTTGTACACAGGCGCGTATTCCAGCAGCCTTGTGTTGCTGAACGGGCAAAACCTGATCGGACAGGGCGCGGTGGGTACGCTTGCCAGCTTAGCCGGGGTTACTTTTTCTGTTCATCCGCCAATATCTCCGGCGGTGGTGCCCACGCTTGGCGGAACCAACCCGACAATTGCCAACGCAGTGACAACTCTGACGACCGCCATGAACAATGACGTGCTCGGGGTCACCATCAACAACACCGGCGGTACGGCCGTCACCGGCAATAACCTCGGGACGCTGAAAGTGCGCAATGTGACGCTGAGTAGTAACGGTGGCATCGCCCTCAACCTGACGAACGGCGCTTTGGATGCCATTTTTCAATCCATCTCGGCTTCTAATGCGTCACACGGCATTCGCCTGCAAAACACCACCGGTTCGTTTGAAATCACTGGAACAGGAACTACGGCCGGGACGGGCGGTACCTTTATGAGCATTACAACCCGTGCGATTGAATTAATTTCAGCCACCAACATTACGCTGAGGAACTTGAACATCCCATCAGGGAATTCAAGTGTTGACGGCGGAGGCGATACCTTGTGCGATGAAGATGATGTCCTTGCCTGTAATGCCGCAATTTACATGAATGGAGTAACTACCGTTGTCATGAATAACCTTGATATTGATGGCACCGAAGAGCACGGCATCATGGGCAACAACGTGAGCAACCTGACCATAACGAATTGCTCGGCTACCGGAAATGGCAACTTGAACGAAGAAAATGCGCTCAAATTCAGAAACCTCTCTGGCACGTGTTCCATTACCGGCTCCACGTTTGAGCTTTCTGCTTTCCGGATTGCGCACATCATCAACACAACCGGTGCCCTGACCCTTACGGTAAACAATTGCACCTTTAACAACTCGGCTGCTTCGCCGGTGGGGCAAGACTGTTTTGAAATGCGCACCCAGGGCAGCGCAACGGCTACGGTGAACCTGACCAGCAGCAATTTTCATCGCGCACGCTCCAAAGGTATCCAGTGTTTGGCCGAAGGAAGTTCTACGTTTAACCTGAATATTACCGGATGTAGCGTTCAGCGTTTTGGCGGTACGATGGCGGGCATCGAGGTTGGTTCGGTCGGCACGGCTACGATCAATTACAATATCAACAACAATACCGCCATTGAAGCGTCGCTTGAGGTAGCAGTGCTTGGCTCTACAGCCAGCACTTCTATCCTGAACGGGCGGGTGAACAATAATACCAGTATTACTTACAGCCATACCGCAGGAAGCATCTTTGCCAATACACGGATGCTCCACGAAGGAAACAGCGTCGCTAAATTAGAAATCAAGGACAATGTCAGTATTAGCTCTACCAACGCCCAGGAAGGGGTGCTCGGTATGTCCAGAATTGGCACCACCGGAGCCAGCCGCCTGGATTTTATAGTAGACAATAACAATGTGACCAACGGTGCCGACATCCTGGAAGGGATAGAAACCCGAGCAGGGCAGAGTTCAACGGGCACCGAAACCAATACCAATTGCAGCCGCATCGCCAACAACGACGTCACCACAGCCGGCTCGCGCGCTTTTCGGGCAAGGGTTGTCAATGGATCCGCATTTCTGAATTTGCAGGGAATCGGGCCTGATGTAACGACAAACTGGATGGGTAATAGCAATACCAATGCAGGCGGAACAATCATTTCTTTTGCACAGGCACCTGCTGTAATCACCTTCGGCGGAACCTGCAATACCCCCCTCCACCCGAACGCTTTTGCTCCGCCGACAGATGAAGAATTGGCTGCGCTTGGCGCAAATGAACAACCGCCCGTAGAAGCAGCGCCGGCAGTTCAGGAGGTCGTAGCGCCCACTTCGGGCACAACCCCGGAAATTGCGGCCCTCACGGTTTTGTCGGGTGAAACGGTCACGGTAGGCGGCGTTCCTGGCTTTACCTTACCGGAAGACAGAACGATGACCATCGTTTTCCGGGTGACCATAGACAATCCGTTCCCGCTTGGCGTTTGCTCGGTAAGCAACCAGGGCACGGTGACGGGTTCCAATTTCTCCAATGTACTGACGGACGACCCCGGCGTCGCAGGCGCGGCCAACCCAACGGTGACCAACCTGAACATCGCTCCAACCATCACGGTTTGCCAGGGGAACATCACCACGGGCACCGACCCCAACCTTTGCACGGCAAGCGAAAGCTTCTCTTCCACCGCCGTGGGTTGCGCCACGCCGACCATCATTTATAGGATAGGCGTTACGGTCATCACCTCCCCCCATGTTTTCCCAATTGGGACGACAACGGTGGATGTAACCGC
>JBBQGV010000093.1:0-22663 GCA_038323375.1 Chitinophagales bacterium | reverse complement strand
AGGACTTTGAATAATTTAGCCACCAATGCCCATGCCAAAGGCGACTACGATACCGCCTTGGGCTATTTGGAACAAAGTCTGAGCATCGTGCAGGAAATCGGCGACCGTCAAATCGAGGGCACGACTTTGAATAACATCAGCCAAATCTATCAAGCAAGAGGCGACTACGATACCGCCTTGCGCTATTTGGAGCAAAGTCTGGGCATCGTGCAGGAAATCGGCGACCGTAAAGGCGAGGGCACGACTTTGAATAACATCGGCCAAATCTATGCTGCCAAAGGCGACTACGATACCGCCTTGCGCTATTTGGAACAAAGTCTGAGCATCGTGCAGGAAATCGGAGATATTGCGGTCGTGGCAGCCACCTTGAACAATATGGGTGCGATTTATCTAAACCAGCAAAATGATATTGAAAGTGCGGTCAAGGCATTTTTGCAATCGTATCAGATTTTACAGCAGATTGGTTCGCCTAATATTCAATATCCCGAAGGTTATCTTAAAAATATCATGGAGCGGATTGGCGAGGCGAGATTTAACGAAATAATCGGGACTGAGGGAATGCTTATGCTTGAACAGCGCGGTTTTGTTCATCCATAGCCTAAAAGGCTTTTTGGGAAGGTATTTGCCGCGGCAAAGCACTTGTTTTCAAAATAACGTTATTTCCTGCTCTAATAGAAGTGATACCGCTTTTGATGCACGTCAGCAAATAGGCTCGCCCGATGCGGAGGGTACCGCGGGCAGGGCAAACGCATGAAGTTAGTACTGACCTCGGAGAGGTCTAACGTTTGTAGAAATAACCGGTTTTTCGAGACCAGAAGACCTCGGAGAGGTCTAACATTTGCGTGTTGGAGGGCATATTACAAATGTTAGACCTCTCCAAGGTAACTTCTGGCCTTCATGCGTCTGCCCTGGGTACGGCGGGGTATTTGGGTGCGATTATGGAGCGGATTGGCGAGGCGAGGTATCAGGGAATTGTTTCAAAAATGGGATAAGATCATCAATCTATAATACATATCAACATGCCACTCCTCACAAAAGCCACTGAGTACATCCTCAGCATCCTCACCGAAGACGAGACGGTGAAGCACTTCCCCAAGGAATTTGTCGCGGAGTCGGCAAAATGGATCCGCTCGTGGTTTCTGAAAGACGACCCCAAAACGGAACCCAAACTCCAAGACCCTGACCGCAGCCCGGAAAACAAAAAAGGCGTGATCGAGGCCAAATTGGAGGATATGCTCAAAAATTCGCAATTCAAAACTGCTTTGGAGCAGCAGTTGGCGGCTTTTGAGCAGCAGAAGACGCGCCTTAAAAATGTGGTGGACAAATCGGATATTGACGTAAAAGGCAATGTCCACATCGGCGATAAAGGCAGTTCTTCGGGTGACAATTACGATGAAAAAAACGTCGTAAAAGGTAGTACGATAAAAGCAGAAGGGGATTTTCGCTTGGGCGATGATATGAATTGAAGTGATATACTACTTCTGTAAAAAACAGACCAGCGAACAATCGCTTCCCGAAAATGCTGCCTAAACGTCGCATATTCGGGAAGCGTAACGTTCGATGAAAAAAAAATAAATGTAACTATTCAGGGTATGCAGCGAGCTGCATACCCTGAATAGTTACTCTTCCAACACCTTCATTTTAACCCCAGACGACCACATTACGACAACCCAAAAACATTGCCGTCCGCATCAATATCCATCCCTTCCGAAGCGGGAACGGGCGGCAGGCCGGGCATGCGCATGATTTCGCCCACAATCGGAATGACAAATCCGGCGCCGGCGGCAAACTCAAATTCCCTCACGATGATGTTGAAATTGCGGGGCCGCCCGACTTTGTTTTCGTTGTCGGAAAAAGACTTCTGTGTTTTGGCAATGCAAACCGGCAGTTTATCAAAACCTAAGGTCTGGATGGTTTTTAGCTGGTTTTTCGCTTTCGCGCTGTAATCAACCCCATCGGCACCGTAAATTTCTTTGGCAATCGTCAGGATTTTTTCTTCAACCGGCAAATTCCAGTCGTACAGTTGATGGTAGGCGTTGGTTCCGCCGGCGATCATGTCCACCACCGCTTGGGCGAGCGCAGCCGTCCCGGTTCCGCCATTGGCAAAGCCATCTGAAACTACGGCCTTCACCTCCATAGCAGCGCAGCGTTCCTGTACGTGTTGGATTTCTTCCGGCGAATCCGTGGGAAAAAGGTTGATGGCCACCACGGGTATCAGTCCGAATTTTTTGCAGTTTTCGATGTGCTTTTCCAAATTTTCAAATCCCTTGCTGACTAAATTAAGGTCGGGTGTATTGTACGCTTCTTTTTTGGCACCGCCATGGTGGCGCAGCGCGCGAATGGTGGCGACCAGCACCATGGCTTTGGGTTTCAGGTCGCCGTAAGGGCATTTGATGTCTAAAAATTTTTCTGCGCCAAGGTCAGCCCCGAATCCGGCTTCCGTCACCACATAATCGGCAAGGGAAAGCCCGGTTTTGGTGGCAATGATGGAATTGGTGCCCTGAGCAATGTTTGCAAACGGGCCGCCGTGCAGGATGGCGGGGTTTCCTTCCAATGTCTGGACAAGGTTGGGCAGGATGGCGTCTTTCAGCAGCAGGGTCATTGCGCCCTGTGCCTTCAGGTCGCGGGCAAAAATCGGTTTTTTGTCAAAAGTGAAGCCAATGAAAATATTCCCCAGCCGGGTTTTCAAATCGGCAAAATCCTTCGACAGGCAAAGAATAGCCATAACCTCAGAGGCCGGGGTGATGTTGAACCCGTCTTCCCTTGGAATGCCGTTTGCACTGCCGCCAAGGCCAATGATGATGTGCCGCAGCGCGCGGTCGTTCATGTCCATCACCCGTTTCCACACCACGGTACGCGGGTCAATATTCAGGTTATTGGTTTTGTTTTGAATGTTATTGTCAATGAGCGCAGCCAGCAGGTTATT
Organism: Chitinophagales bacterium; assembly: GCA_038323375.1. Lineage (GTDB taxonomy): Bacteria > Bacteroidota > Bacteroidia > Chitinophagales > Saprospiraceae > JABWAJ01. The sequence continues at coordinate 19,737 of JBBQGV010000093.1, read as the reverse complement.
GGCCTTTTCAATGGCTGCAAAATCGCCCGTAAAGTGCAGGTTGATGTCCACCATCGGAATGACCTGCGAATAACCGCCGCCCGCAGCGCCGCCTTTCATGCCGAATACCGGCCCCAGTGAGGGTTCGCGCAGTACCACAATTGCGCGTTTTCCGATTTTGTTCAAGCCGTCGGCCAAGCCAATAGAAACGGTGGTCTTCCCTTCGCCCGCGGGCGTTGGACTGACAGCCGAAACCAAAATCAGGTTACTTTGAGCGATTTTTTGCTCGTCAATGAGGTGGTGTGGGAGCTTGGCCTTGTATTTTCCATAAAGCTCAAGCTCCTCCGGAGGAATGGACAATTTGGCCGCAATGTCCTGTATCGGGCGGATTGCGGCCCGTTGCGCGATTTCTAAATCGGTGAGTTGCATGGTTTTGGTTGGTTAGAACTTATTCACTTATTTTCCGCCAAAGTATGGCATTTTTTGTTTAATTTTATCGCAAAATCACAACTATGGAAGCGGCGCAGACTGAAAAGACATCTACGGTTGCTGACTATCTCCGCATAGAGCGCAAAACAGGCAGGAAATACGCTTTTTATAATGGTAAAATTGAACATAGTCTGGTGGTACGATCCTTCATAATCGCGTGTCAAGAAATATTTTTGGATTGCTTTTCAACATCTTGCTTGCGAAGCCGAATTATGAAATCTTCGGCAGCGACCAAAAAATTTACCTGCCCAAATTCAATTTCTACCTTTACCCCGATGCCGTTGTCATAGCCGGGGAGCCTTTGGTCACTGACCAGGAAGCCGACGCTATCATCAACCCACTGCTTATCGTGGAAACGCTTTCCAAAAGTTCGGAACGCTATGACCGGGGGCAAAAATTCGTGGAATACCAGAGCCTGCCCTCTTTTAAAGAATACGTTTTATTGCGCCAGGATGCGCCGGAAGCCTACCTTCAGTTTCGCGAAGAACCCAACCTGTGGCGCACTTCCGAAGCAATCGGCTTAGAAAGCGAGGTTTATTTCCGCAGCATAGAAGCTCGTATTCCTGTGGCTGACATTTATTATAAAGTGCAGTTCTGATGAAAATTTGCAAAAGGCAAATTGACAAGGGGCAAATCTGCAAATTGGCAGGGTGTCCGGATGTTTATGGATTTTCGTAATTGCTTGTTTGCCTCTTGCTTGTTTGCCCCTTCAACCTCTCTCCCTCTTCCGGCAGAAGAAAAGCCCAACGGCAATTGAAGCTCGTCGGATACCTCCTGTTGTGTCAACTCCTGAAAATAGATAAGGTTTTCCCGTCGCAGCAAGTCTAATAACTCAGCCAGGCCAAACTAACCTCCTCCGGCGCTTTGATGCGTTCGGCGATGCGCTTGTAGCGGTCGGCTAACTGGCATAGATAGTCCTGTGCCCTGGAGGAGGTATCTTTCAGACCCGTGAGCGCCTCCACTTTCCAGGAATCTACCAGGTGCTGGATGATGTTGGCGTAATCCCAGGTGGTATAGATGCCGATTTTCTGTGTGATGGCTGAAAAGCGCGCGAACAGGCCATCGGGCGACGTATTCGTATCCATTAGGATGGCCGGCATGGCAATTTGCTTGCGCATCATTTTTTCAAAAGCAGCAATGGCACCGTCCGGGTCAATTTCAAAAATTTTGGACATAAACGACTTGTACGCCTTTTCGTGGCGGGCTTCGTCGCCTGCGATGGTTTTGCAAATTTTGGAAAGCACCGGGTCGCCGGCCTTGTCGGCCAATTTACCCGTGTTGACGTGCGAAACTTTGGTAGCCCGCTCCTGGAACGAGGTGTAGATCATGGCCTGATAAGGATCGCGGCCCGATTTAGGGTCAAATCCGCTGCCAATCAGTTTATGGATGGTAATTTCCACCTGTTTCATATCGGCGCGGCCAGACAGGTAGAGGTATTTATTGAGCAAGTCGCCGTGGCGGTTTTCTTCTGCTGTCCAAGCCCGCGACCATTTGCCCCAGCCGCGTTCGGTGACCATACTGCCTTCTTCGTTGATGCCTTTCACCATATTGAAAAAGGTTTGGTAGGTCGGCAGCGCTTCTTCCGTGATCATGTTGCCAATTAAGGAAGTGATCACCTCGCTGGGGATGCCCGCAGCCCGCTCACGGAGGAGTCGAACCTGATCGAAAGCATCTACCTGCGTCATATCCGGCAAAAAATCGCTGGGTTGCCAGCAGGTATTGGGGTCTACTAAAATATTCTTGACGGCATCGCCAACGAAGCCCTCCAATTGTTCGATGACCTCCATGTTTTTCAACAATTCGCGGTCTTCGGCTGATTCTGATTGATAGAACATTCCGAGTGATAATTTTTTTCTGATGGATTGTCGGCGTGTGATAACGGGATTTTATCCACACGCCTAAGTCGCTTTTCCGTTTAGATTAGACTGCAAGGTAGTCTTTTTTCTCCAAACCATCGCCAAAACCGGCGGGTTCTTTACGAGCCGGTGCTTTCGTCACCGATCCATCAGGAATGCAAAAAGGTGGCGCGAAAATCATGAAATAGGGCTTAGCGGTTTATATTTGCCAAAATGCCGCCGGCAAGGAAGCTTTTCGTAAGTTGTACACGCAAATCTGAAACGTTTTTTTATTTCAAAAATACATTGTTATTTTTTTATCAACTCCCAGTAAATAGCAAAACATGAGTATGAGCAACGAGCCGTCATTACCGTCGCAGGGCGACACCGCAGCGTTCTTTGAAAACAAAGTCATCGGACATCCTGCCGCATTGTTTGTGCTGTTCTTTACCGAAATGTGGGAACGTTTTTCTTTCTATGGCATGCGCGCCCTGCTGGTGATGTTTTTGACTTCGTCGCTGTTCGACGGCGGATGGGCCTGGAACCGGGAACAGGCCTTGGCCTTGTTCGGCTCTTACGTGGGGCTGGTTTATTTGTCTACCATGATGGGCGGCTATTTTGCCGACAAAAAAATCGGATACCGCTGGGCCGTGGTGATTGGCGCTTCGCTCATGACGCTGGGACACGGCCTCATGGCACTGGAGACCGGGACTTCTATTTACATGGGCTTGGTGGCTTTGGTGTTTGGCAATGGGTTCTTCAAGCCCAATATGGTCTCCATCATCTCGGAAATGTATAAAAGCCACCCGGAAAAGAAAGACGGCGCTTATACTATCTTTTACATGGGCGTTAATTCGGGTGCGTTTTTCGGCATCCTGCTGTGCGGCTACTTAGGCGAAAAGGTGGGTTGGAGCTGGGGGTTTGGCCTCGCCGGCATCTTCATGTTTTTCGGGCTGGTGCAATTCTGGCTGGCGCAAAATATTTTTGGAAATATCGGACTAAAGCCCGTAAAAAAAGACGCCGCTGCCTTAGCATCCGACCAGCGGACGCTGGATGCGAACGATGACAAGCTGAACCCGTTCAGCGCAGGGCAATTGGTGCTGATTGCGGTCATGATCATTCTGGGGCTGTTGTGGATCATATTCGAGCCCGCAAAGATCATTTCAAAAGGAAGTATTGACATTTTTAACTTCAATGTATGGGGGTTATCAGGCAATAATTTCACGATCCTGCTGGCCCTGGCCCTGTTCATTGGATTGCTGGTGTACAGGCTGTCGAAATACGCTGTTGTGACGCGCGACCGGATGATTGCGGTTACGTTCTTTGCGTTTTTGGTCATTTTTTTCTGGGCCATTTTCGAGCAGTCGCCCGGCACGCTGACCATCTTCGCCAGGGACTACACCAACCGGATGCTGGAGGGCAATGCCGGCATCATTTTCAAAGTGGCCAACGGGCTGATAACCGTCGTTCCGCTGGGCATCATTACCTGGGTACTCTTCAAACTGTTTCAACAAACTTTCAAAAAATACACCGTTGCCAACATCACCCTGGGTGCCAGCTTTGTCATTGTCTGGGGCATTGCCATCTGGATGCTGCAAAATCAGTTTGCCGAAACAACCCTGGAAGTTCCGGCCTCCTGGTTCTCCACCCTGAACTCGCTGTTCATCATCAGTCTGGCACCGGTGTTCTCCAAATGGTGGGAAAGCAAATATAACCCGCCGGCAAATATGAAATATGCCATCGGGATGGTCTTCCTGGCGTTGGGCATGGCCTGTGTGGCATTTGGCGCCAGTTCAATTGAACCGGGTGCCAAAACGGCGTCGGTGAGCATGATCTGGTTGATCTTAGTGTACCTGTTTCACACCATGGGCGAACTGTGCATTTCCCCGGTGGGCTTGTCGTATGTGAGCAAATTAGTGCCTGCCCGCATGATCGCGATTATGTACGGCATTTGGTACTTAGCCGTGGCGATTGGCATGAAAGGCGCTGCGAAGCTTGGAGAAAACGTGGATAAAATAGCCGACGAAAAAGGCATCAGCTACTTCTTCTGGATACTGACCGTTATATCCATCGCAATTGCCGTTTTAGCGGTGGTTTTTGCGCCTTTTATCAGGAAGAAGATGCATGGAGTGCGGTAGGGGAATGGTTCCTAAAAAGAAACCATATTTAAAGCCCTTAACAAAACCCTATTGCCGGTGAGTATAAAGACGAAAGTTAAAGCAAATCCAAAATTATGGCTTTCATAGATTATTACAAGGTATTGGGCGTTGATAAAACGGCACCGGAACAGGTGATAAAAAAAGCATTTCGGAAATTGGCCAGGAAATACCATCCGGATCTCAATCCAAACGATAAAGGGGCAGAAGCCACCTTCAAAGAAATCAACGAAGCCAATGAGGTGCTGAGCAACCCTGAAAGTCGAAAAAAATATGACAAATACGGAAAAGATTGGGAACACGCGGAAGCATTTGAGCGAGCCCAACAACAAAATCGGTCTGGGCGCCAGGAAAGCTCCCGCAGCTCCTTTGAAGGCGATTATTCTGAATTTTTTGAATCCATGTTTGGAGCTGGTTCAGGAAGAGGGGGCGGGCAGCGGATAAAATTCAGGGGACAAGACTACCACGCCGAGCTGCACCTCGACTTACAAGAGGTCTATACCACCCAGAAACGAACCTTAACGGTGAATGGGAAAGAGATTCGGCTGACTATCCCCGCGGGCGTAAAAAACGAGCAGGTCATCAAAATCAAAGGACACGGCGGGGAAGGCGTCAATGGCGGGCCCAATGGCGATTTGCATATCCGGTTTGTCATTGAAAACAATACAAAATTCAAGTTAGACGACGACAACCTGCACGCAACGGTTGATTTGGACTTGTACACGGCGCTCTTAGGCGGAGAAATTATGGTGGATACTTTTGACGGGAAGGCGAAACTAAAAATAAACCCGGAAACTCAAAATGGTACGAAAGTGAAGCTCAAAGGAAAAGGGTTTCCGGTCTATAAAAAAGAAGGGAGCTTTGGCGATTTATACCTCACCTACCAGATCGCACTTCCGAAAAATCTGACCGAACAGGAAAAAGCATTATTTGCGGAATTGGCTAAATTAAGGACGTCATGAATACGGAAAACCTTATCCCTTTATCCCAGCTTTGTCTGCACTACCAGGTTGAACTATCCTTTTTCAGCAGCCTGAATGAAATTGGATTGATTGAAATCGAAATCATAGAACAATCTCAATACCTCCACCAGGATAAAATTAATGACGTTGAAAAAATGATCAGATTGTATCATGAATTGAACGTCAATCCGGAAGGCATTGATGTAGTGTTTAATTTGTTGCAAAAGGTGGAGGCGTTGCAACTTGAATTAATTTCGGTTACGAACCGGTTGCAGGTTTATAAAATGCGTTGATCATCGGAATCTTTCTTACGACACGCTCCTAAACCCCGGCGAATGATTACCTTTGCAAAATATTCTAAAAAAGCAATCCTTATATATGAATAATAAAACAAAGGTGTCTGTCCTGATGGCCGTATACAATACAGATTTCGCCTTAGTCAAAAGAGCAATTGATTCCGTTCTGAATCAAACTTTTCAAAATTTTGAACTCCTCGTCATTGACGACGGCAGCGACAACGACCCCCAAAACCAACTCCTCGATTACGTGAAAAAATACGAGGATAAAATACTTTACCTCCGGCATAAAAACTGCGGCCAATCCCAATCAATTAACCGGGGTATTTTAAACAGCAAAAGTGAATATATTACCATTTTGGACGCCGACGATGAATATGAGCCGAACCACCTCTGGTCTTGTTTGCAGGAAATGGAGTACGCCGACCTGATTGCCTCTACCACAAAAACCATCGTAGATAAAGAAGAAGATTATTACGTGCCGGATAAGCACGATACGAACCAGGTTATCCATGTGGATGAGTGCATTTTATTTGCGACACTGTTCGGGAAAAGAAAGGTTTTTTCCAATTTAAAATTCCAGGATTTCTATGCCGCTGATGCCGATTTTTATGAACGCGCCGGCCAGCAATACAACGTCCGAAAAGTGGATTTAAGAACCTATGTTTATTACCGGAATATCCCGGGTAGCGTCAGTGCAACCCTGAAAAGAGAAAACGCTTTACCCCCATCGCTATGCCATTCTTAATGGACAAACAACTCATTTTGGCCTGCCATTTTACAGGCATTTATGATGTAAACCGAAATACGACATTAAAAGATGATGATTATTCGATCGTTCAGGCGTGGGCCGAATCCATTGCTGCGCAGCAATTAAAAGGCATCATTTTTCACAATAATTTTACAACTGCAACCTGTTCAAAATATCAAAACGAATACCTTGATTTCATAAAAATTGAGCACAATACCCGGTATAATCCCAATGTTTACCGCTATTTAATTTACCGCGATTTTTTACGCGCCCATTCAGCAGCACTTGAAAGCGTTTTTGTGACCGACGTTTCAGATGTTGTCACCCTTAGCAATCCTTTTATTCATCCTTTTTTTACCGAAAACCCAGCCGCCATTTTTTGTGGCGACGAGCCCAAGCCCCTTCACAATGAATGGATGGAAGCGCATTCCGTCCATTTGCGCACCAAAATTGCCGGGTATGCCGCGTATGAAGCTGCCTTCAAAGATTCGCCGTTGCTCAATTGTGGGATCATCGGGGGGAATATCCGGGTGATACAGGCGTTCCTTGAAAAACTCGCCGGGATTCACGAGCAATTCAACCACGACAACCAAACCACTTACACCGGCGACATGGGGGCTTTTAATTATTTAATGCATACGCAATTCAATGACCTTGTGTTGCATGGTTCGCCGGTTAATACTATATTTAAGGGCTATGAGCTTGACAGAACCGACTGTTGGTTTAGGCATAAATGAAGTAGAATGCTTAAACAACCATGAAAAAAACAATAATCATACTCGGACTTTCTGCACTGACTTTTTCATTGGGTTATGGGTTTTGTCAATGGAATTTCAGCCCTTTCCGACAAATAGAAACTTGGAATAAGCGGATGCAGGAACAGGAATTGAATATCCCTGTGCAGGCATTTGAGCATGAGTTTCAAGATGGAGACCTTATTTTTCAAACGTCGCTTTCCGCTCAAAGTGAAGCCATTCAATTGGCGACCCAATCAACCTATTCTCATTGCGGGCTCATTTACAAATACGGTCAGGGCTATCTAGTTTTTGAAGCGGTACAACCCGTCAAACGAACCCCACTTGGCCTATGGATTGCCCGGGGACAAGAAGGAAAATATGTAGTCAAGCGGCTTAAAAATGCTGCCCAGGTTTTAGCGCCTGCGGCACTTGCAAAAATGAAAGAAATTGGCGATCAGTTTAATGGCAAAAACTACGACCTGGCTTTTGAGTGGTCGGACGACAACATTTATTGCTCGGAGCTCATTTGGAAAATATACCAACGTGCAACGGGCATTGAAATTGGTCAATTGGAGCAACTGCGCGATTTTGACCTGACTAGCAAGCGCGTTAAAGCAAAATTAAAAGCTCGCTATGGAGATAATATCCCGTTGGACGAAATCGTAATTTCACCGGCTGCAATTTTTGACAGCGACTTGTTGGTTACGGTAAAAGCCAATTGATTAATTCTTAAACACTTAACCAAAAATGGCAAAATCGAATTACGTCCCAGACTCCGTTGCGGTAAGCGCACACATTCAAAAGCTCGATCCACCTTTAAGAACCATGTTGGAAGCGATCCACAGCTTATTCTGAGCGCCGACTCGGAACTCGGGGAACACATCAAATGGAATTCCCCGAGTTTCTTTTATGCTGGCGAAATGTAGGCATTTGATCCCAAAACCTGCAAACGGGATTTGGTCGTTGTCAACCTCCACAAAGGCTTCCCCCTGCTGATTTTTCCAACCGGCGCAACCATAAAAGACACGACCGGCTTGCTGGAAGGCAAGTACGGTGAAAACCTTGCCTGAATATTTGTCGTCAAAAATCACCATTAAATAATGAACATCAAAGCCAGTATTTACGACTTTTTTGCCTATACGATTCCAGGCGGACTATTGCTGCTGCTCGCCTTGCACGGCCTGAAAACATTCGGGGCAACCGATTATTTTTCAACGGCCCTCAATGGCGGGTTTTCAGCCCTTCTGTTTGGCGGCCTGGCAGCCTATCTCATCGGCTTTGTGTTTGACCCCATTATGGGTTATGCTGCCAAATTGTATCCGCCGCCCCAGGAACCTTACCTCGCTGCTTTTGAACAGCTAAAAAAACGAAATCCCGAACTGGACACCCGGCACATCAATCCGTCAGACTGGGCGATCTGGTTTGCCACCATCCGTCGGGAAAGCTTAGAAACTGCTTTTGAAATTGACCGGTTTTTTGCCTACTCCAAAATGATGCAGGGCATTTGCATTGCGGCGGTGCTGGCTTTTTTGCAGCTATTGCTTTACCTTGGTTTTGGAAAAATATCGGCCGGATACCTCTTGCTTGTTCCCGTATTGGCTATTTTCGCCTGGTCTTCCATCTGGCAATCGCATAAATTTAAACGGTGGTTTTTTATTTTGATTTACGAGGCGGTGATTTCGAGGAGTCCGCCGTTTACGAAGTTGGATAAGTCCTAAAAACAGATTTCCAAATGAACAAACCAATAACTGTTGACGAAGCCATAAAAAAAGGGCAAAGGATGCTGAATTATCCTGTTCAGTGTATTTTGCTTTTGATGCTGGGAATTGGTTTTTATGCCGGAACTCAAAAACTGGCCAGCCCCCGGATACTTTTGCTTGGTTTTGTACTTGCCATCGTGCTTCCGTGGCTGTATTGGAGTATTATGGTAACTAAGTGGCGTCTTTGGGCCTTTGATGTGGTCAGGAATGTCCATGAACTCCAAAAAAGAGCTGTGCAGGAACGACTTATCTGGAGCCAGGGCAGTTTTTTTGAAATGACAGAAATCAGAACAGCTTCCGACAAATCAAAATGGGAATCCCTGTCAAAAAGGTTCCGAAACCCCGATGAATTTATGGACGACCCGATCATTGCGGAGAAAACCCTCATTTATTATTCAGCCCAAAAATCTATACTCGACTTGATCATCATGTTGTTGTGTTTCGGAGGTGGGATGTATCTTTTCCTGATCCGGAAGGATTCCTTTTTGGGAATTATCCTTGGAGTATTCGGAACAGCATGCGCTTATTCGGATTTCAAAAAAGTAATCAATAAAAACCCGCAAATTATCCTCGATGATCAGGGAATGCAAACGGCTAAAACCAATTTTTTTTGATAGAACCGTTGCCGCCAACGATGAATGGCCTGGATTTTTATGAATACCTCACACCGCTTTGTGCAACAATCAAAGATGGCCATACCCTGTTTTTTCCTGCCGAAACGGTAGGTGCCTATCACAATCAAAACTCCCGGTTTTTCCCATTTAAAATACATTGGGATGGCATTAAAATGTTTGTTGTGTTGAATTATGCCGAAAATGATGAAATTGAAAACGGAGCAGAAATTGTGGCCATCAATGAGACCACGTCATTTGAAATTGTAGAATACTGCCTGGCCAGGATGATGAGGGATGGAGAAAGCCCGGCTTACCCGATTTGGGTGCTTAACAACTGGTTCAATGAGTATTACAGTTATTTCTATGGGCATCCAGCTGAATTCGCGATCCATTACCGCTTGGGAAAAGACCCGATACAGGCTAAAACCATACAGGCCCTTTCAAAAAAGAGCATCTTTGAAAACCGGGCAAAACGCTATCCCCATCGGACATTCAGCCGCACGGAGGATCAAAAAGAAGGCAATGGCCTGGTTTTGAAAATTGACCAGGAACTAAAATACGCAGTCCTGACCATCAAAGATTTTGACAATGCTATTCTGGAATCAACTTACAAGCAGCCTTTCAAAAAGACCATTGAGCAGTATTTTTTACGAATGGAAATTGCTGGCGTCACAAAACTTATCTTGGATTTGCGCAACAACCAGGGCGGAGACATTGAAAATGGGCATTTCTTGTTGTCGTGGCTCATGAATGCACCGTTTCAGTTGGTAGAAGGCTATTCAAAAGTTTACGAACCGGAGGAAACCACGGAGGTAAAACGCAATAAATCTTGTAAAGAACCGAAAATGGGCGTTTTCCAACCGAAATCCCGTGCCTTTAAAGGGGATTTGTACGTCTTGATCAATGGGGGCAGCTTTTCTAATTCAGGGATTGTGAGTTCTGCGTTGCAATTTTACAAACGCGGCCTGCTCATTGGCGAAGAAACGGGCGGAAATCAACACGTCCTTTGTGGCAACGAAAAGAACTTCCTCTTGCCTAATACCGAGATCAGCATTACTATTCCAATGCTTCAATTCCGAATCAGAGAAGCGGATAAAAATACGAGGGGGCACGGGGTCATTCCAGATATCGCGATCAAGCCATCCATCCGGGAATTAATAAAAGGCGGGGATGAAATATTGAATCATGCGCTGAAACTTGTTTCTTTTGGGAAGTGACAGGCTACGCTATTGGGCGCAGCACCCAATCTTATCCACCTACATTGACCAAGTTGACGAATTCCAGAACAAACGCTAAAAAAACCTGGCACACGATTCCCCACAAGACGTTCTGAAAGAGATGCATTGAAAAACGGGAGAAAAAAAGTAAATAGCACCCGAAATCACAGGAACGCAAACAGATGAAAGATTCAATCACCGGCCGGTACACAGCACTCAAAGGGATACACGAAGGCGCGTGGCGTCAATTAACCAACCGCCACAACCTCATCAGCGCCATCCGGTTATTGATTGCGCTGGGTTTCATCGTCGGGTTGTATGACTATTTTAAAACGGATCGCGCCCCTTCGCTTTGGATCGCCCTGTTCCTGGCTGCGCTGTTTTTGATTTTCATCAAAATACACGATAAAATAGCTTGGAACAGAAAGGTAAAAAAGACGTTGATCGGAATCAATGAAGCCGAGCTGCTCTACCTCAGCCACGCCGAAATTCCTTTTGAAGACGGTGCCGACAAAATTAATCCTGCGCATGCCTACGCTTACGACCTGGATTTTTTTGGGAAAAACTCCCTTTTTCAGCATTTAAACAGAACGGCAACCTGGATTGGAAAAAGCAAATTAGCAGCGTTGTTGCTTTCGCTGTTGCCCAATGCAGCCATTCAAAACAACCAGGCGGCCATTAAAGAATTGGCGGCGAAAATGGACTGGCGGCAGGACGTACTGGCGCTCGGTAAACTGATCAACGACAACCGGGAGACTTACGAAAAATTGATGGTTTGGGCGGAAAGCCGGATAAAAGAAATCGCCTGGATTTGGGTGCTTGCCGCTTACCTTTCACCGATCATTTTAATTGGGGTGGTCATTGGAGCCATCACAACCAGACAAAGCGTTTGGGGGGATACAGCGGTAGCTTTATTCCTGCTGAATCTGGGGGTACTGATTGCGTTGAACAAGCAAATCCGATCCGAAATTGTGCGCCTGGACAAGGTTTCCGAAATCATCCGGATGTATGGACTCATCATTGAAAAAATCGAACAGGAAAATTTTGAAGCGGAACAATTGAATGTCTTGAAAAACAAGCTGAAAGACAACACCGGATTTGCCAGCGTTCAAATCAAAAAATTGTCGGAGTTGTTTTCCGCGTTAGACAGCATTCAAAACGGCTTTGCAGCCATCGTGTTCAATGGCTTTTTTTTGTACCATGTACATATTTTGAAGGCCTTGATCCGCTGGAAAAAAGCCCATGCCATTCAAATCCCCGTTTGGTTAGACGTGATCGGCGAATTTGAAACGCTAAACAGCCTCGCTAATTTTTCATTCAACAACCCAACCTTTGCTTTTCCGGTGTTGAACGATCGCTTCGAGATCGCCTTCCGGGATTTGGGCCACCCGCTCATTCCGGAAGCAAAAAGGGTATCCAATACCGTTGATTTCAATACCCAGCCCTTCCTCATCCTCACGGGGTCCAACATGTCCGGAAAAAGTACCTTTTTGAGAACGCTGGGCATCAATATGGTGCTTGCCGGAACGGGCGCGCCGGTTTGCGCAAGCCATGCGCACGTACACCCCCTCAAGGTACTGGTTTCCATGCGGTTGTCCGACTCGTTGAGCGACAGCGAGTCCTACTTTTTTGCCGAAGTGAAAAGGCTGAAAGGGATCATGGACGTCTTGGAAGCCGAAATTTGTTTTGTACTGCTGGATGAAATTCTGCGGGGCACCAATTCCGACGATAAACGAAGCGGCACCCTCGGCGTCATCAAAAAAATCGTACAGCAAAAAGCCATCGGTGCCATCGCCACCCACGACCTGGAAGTATGCCTGATTGCTGCCGACTATCCCGATGCGCTCACCAACCAATGCTTTGAAGTGGAAATTATTGACAATGAACTGGCTTTCGATTATAAATTGAGGCCGGGGATTTGCAGGAATAAAAGTGCCACCTTTTTGATGAAAAAAATGAAAATTATTTAGTGTCTGTCTTTATAGTCTGATAGCTGATTTCTAATCCTCCAAAAACCCCTCCGGCGAAGCCGACTGTATCCCCCCAATCGAAAACGGAATATTAAACCCGATGAAAGAATACGGCGTATCCAACCCAAAATTCCAGCCCAAGCCGGCGTTGAGCAAATCGCGGAAACCCGTCAACATGACGCCGGCACCAAATTCGGGCGTGCCGTCGAGGTTGAAATCGGGGGAAGAAAAGCCCAGTCCGGCACCAAAAGCAACGAAGTCATTGTAAAACTTGCTTTTACGGCTGCCCCATTTCAGGAAAATGCCGTAGGTGGGACTGAACTGATACCGGTTTTGCAGCGCAACCGCCGGGTTGGAAGCCCGGTCGTATGGATTGGCGAGGATGACCGAACCACTCATTTTCACATGCACGGCGATGCGAGACATGGTTACATAGCGGCGCAGCAGCGTTTTTTGCTCAAAATTGCGGTTGCCTGCTTTTTTGCCGCGTTCCAGCACCGCTTTGATCAGAATTTCATCGCCAGCCTTGCGCTCTCCGATGTATTTCAACTCGATCAGCCCCGTGAGCGGAATGCTGCCGGCAGTGAAACGCAGCACCTGATCCGAAAAATCTTCATTGGCTAAGTAGGCTTTCCGGAAAGGATCCAGGATGCTGCGGATATCCGAAAACAAGGACTTGATGCCCGAAATGTCTTCGTTAATTGAAGTGGCATAGCTGTCGTAAGCGCTGACCACGTCGTTAAGGTCGGGCGCTCCGGGCGGCGGCTCCCCACTTGTAAGTGCGCTACCCGACTGCTCATATAAACTAACGTCTCCTTTAAATTGAGTGAGGGAATTGTTGACCAATTTTGAAAAGCGGTCGAAGGTCTGATCCAGACTGTCGCCATTGATTAAGCCCTGCGGAAAACTACCGGCAAACTGCTGGTAGGTTTGGGTGGCTAAAGTATAAAATTGGTCCACCCGAGCTAAGTTCAATTCGTTTTCGACTAAGATTCGGGCTGCCGGTTTCGTGTCAGGTGACCGGTTCAAATCCGACATCTTGTTCCTGAAAACTGCTTTAAACCTTACCCGCGAGGTATCGGACGGGAAAAGGTTGTCAACACGGGATTTGATCAATTTCTTGAATGAAAATGCCGCAGTGCCAGTATTGGTCTGAATGCTGTCGTTGATCAGCCGGGTATTGTTGAGCTCCTTTTTTTCAGCATCGGATAAAGGCGCGCTGAAGCTCGAAATTTCGCTGTACGAATCTGAAGATAGGTTGTCGAAATTTTCCACATGCACGGGCCTGCCGCCACTTTTGTTTTTAATGAAAGCGCCTAAGCGGAAATAGATCAGGAGGGAGCTGTCCGCTTCGCCGTTCACGTTGAGTTGTTCGGTCAAAGACTCCCGCAGCAATTGTGCTTTTTCTGCTAAGAAATTGATCGCAAAAACGATGTACGGGCCGTCGAAGGTGCGGAATTGTTGCTCCATAGCCGGACTCGTTAATTTATTCCATAAATCATCGTCGAGGTTCGTTTCGAGGCCATCCAGGATAAAATCCGATTGGGTAGCCAGTTCTTTATAATCCGCTAAGGTTGGGGTGGCGCTGCCGGAAAATTTTTCGTTGATGAGCTTCAGAATTTCGTTCTGATTCTGGAGCAGGGTATTGAATTCCTTCAGTTTTTGTAATCGGATATCCGACCCCGAAATGCCCTGAAAACGAAACATCTCGTCTTCCAGGGCGGCAAGGTCAATTTTGATGTGCAGGATGCTGTTGATGTCTACGATGGCAGGCCCGGTTTGGGGCAACGTGTCCATGTGTTTTCCAGACGTACTTTCCTCCATCAGCGTAAAAATGCCGGAAGGGGTAAGCTGTGCGCGGCATGGGACGGCCACAGCAAGTAATAGCAGTACCGCAATTGCGGCGTAAAGCGGATTCTGTTTCATATATCGCGGGTGTCTGGAATTAGCTCAATAGCCGCATTAAAAGCCCGTTGCATCTGGAACGTGCTGAGCGATTTTCTAATGTCTTTCGGATCGGGCGACAAGGTCGGGTCTTTAAAAATCAGGTATGCTGCTTTCATTGATGCCGGTTCGATGGACAATGCGCGAATGTTGTCGTAACGGTAAGCCTTGTTCGGAAATCCAAATTTTATGGCCTCGTCTAATTGAGGCATGACCGCCGCTAAAATGGCCTCGTCTTTTAGCCACAAGATTCGCTGTGTGGGCAACGCGCCAGCTTGGGTACAGAGCAAATCCGCATTGGTCAGCATGGTCTCCGCATTCGGGAAATCACCCAGAATGACCAACGGCAGGTATTGATTGATGTAAATTTTGAGATCCTGCGCAGCGGTTGCTGCCCCGTCGAGGTTGTTGACCCGGGTCAGGGTTGGGAAATGCAAAGGGAAAGACTTGGGAACGATCATGTTGTGTGGGTTTTCGTTTGATAAAGATAAGAAAGATTGATGAGTGCTTATCTCAAATCGTACAAATTCTTTACCCCGGGAACGCGTACCGTGGTGAAGCCCTCCGCAAACTCAAAACCTGCTTCCCGCCCGTAGATGCGGGCTTTGGCGGTCAGGAGCTCAAAAAAGTCCTTGCCGGAAATCGGCGAGTTGAGTTCTGAGGCATATTCAGTGGCGTCGGGCACGTAAAATTGGGAGCGGAAAGCTTTTACCAATTCCAATTTTCGCGCCATAAACGGCGTGATGTCCACCACAAAATCAGCAGGCAGCGAGTTGTCCTGGATGTAGTGGTAAATCGCAGCGGGGCGCCAGCGTTCCTGGGCTTTCCCGGACTCATCCAGCGTTTCAATTTTGACAAGCCCTGAATAGAAACAGGCGTCGGCAACAAGTTTTGCAGCCCGACCGTGGTCGGGGTGCCGGTCGCTGATGGCATTGGCCAGCACAATGTCGGGTTGGTGGGTGCGAATGACTTGCGCAATTTTCCGGATATTTTCGGGGGTGTACTGGAAAAAACCGTCCTCCATTCCTAAGTTTTTGCGAAAAGCAGCCCCCATCATTTCCGCTGCATGGGCGGCTTCCTGGTCGCGGATTTCGGCAGAGCCGCGCGTGCCGAGTTCCCCGCGTGTCAGGTCAAGCAGGCCCACGGTTTTCCCCTGGGCAAGGTGGCTCAGCAAGGTGCCGCTGCAACTCAACTCCACATCGTCCGGGTGGACGCCAATCGCTAAAATATCTACTTTCATGGTGTGTGGTCAGATTTTGGTAAGGTCATCGTCTCTGGATGACTTTTGCTTTTAAAGCGCTCAGGGTATCGGTTCTGAAACGCTGCACGAACACATTGCCGACCCGATCGTAATAGGTGAGTTCAATGGAAAAATTCGGCGTAATTTTTTCTTGTCCGGTCGCTTCCAGCAGCAGGCTGTAGCTTTTGTCTTTTTCCAACTCGTGCCCGGCCAATGCATTTTTTACAGTCACATCAGACCGGCCTTTGATTTGAAGGGTCGTAAAGGTAATGGGTTCGCCGGCGTTGCGCATTTTGAGGAAAGCATCGCGTCCGAGGGGTGCTATTTGAAAGCCCTCGATCATGAGTTTGGGCGCGACCCGGGCGAGTTTACGCTTTCCCGATTGTATGGCAGCGATCCGCCACAAAACCAGCAAAAGCAGCACCGTGCCGCCAATGGCCCAATACTCGGTGGGAACAGTAGTTGCCCAAGCGCGAAACTGCTCCCAATAGGACTGCAAAGTGTTGGTAAAGGATTCCATAGCACAAAAAAAGACAATATCGCCGACAAGGCGAAGCATCCGCAGGAATTATTCAATTTTAAACTGCCGGATGAGGATGGCACCGCTCTCCTTGAGGTTGGAGCTGAGCACAATGATTTGTTCGCGAATGCCGTCGTCAACGGAAACGGCTACGGTATTTGGGGGAATATCGCCCAGGTCTTCTGCGTGCAGAATGAGGAAATTATTGTCTTCTTTCAGGGTAACAGGAATGCTGTATTTGTACTTGGATACCCGGTAGCGCTTGACCAATTGTTCGCCGTTCAGAAAGACGGTGGCAATGTCGCCGTCAACAGTGCCATTGTCCCATATTTTGAGTTTGATATTCGCGCTTTTTACTTCC
This sequence comes from Chitinophagales bacterium, assembly GCA_038323375.1. Lineage (GTDB taxonomy): Bacteria > Bacteroidota > Bacteroidia > Chitinophagales > Saprospiraceae > JABWAJ01. The sequence continues at coordinate 2,906 of JBBQGV010000093.1, read as the reverse complement.
ACTGTACTCATGATTTTGGCTTGGCGCTGCGTGCTGATTTCATAAGCCTGAAAAGGCTGCTCGATGGTTTTGACGATGCTTCGTGTGAGAATGGGTTTTTCCAGCACAATGGTGCCGGGTGCGCAACGGCCTTCCGGCGGGGTATTGCCCTCAATATACCCTTCCCACGCACCTTCCAGCACATACCGCGAACTTTCCCGGCGCAACCGGAGGCGGGATGTTTTAATACACCATTTCCAGCGGGGGTCGGTTTTTTCGGTCAGGGCGCTTTCTTCTACAAGGATGCTGCTGTCGGCGGCAGAAAAACTCCATTCCAAGCGATGGTGAGCGCTTCCGCCATTGTCTTCCGCAACGATTTGGGAAACGCCGCGGCCATCGGCACTTAATTGAATTTCATAGTAGAATCCGTGGTTGCGATCAGTTTGCGAAAGCGTCCCCGTCCAGCGACCAGCCATTGAAAAAATTTCCGTTTCCTCCGCGATCAATTCTTCCAGGCCGGAACGTTTGGTCAGCGAAATTTTTCCCGGCGCACAACCGTCCGCTTTCCAGTCGCCCTCCAGCTTGAGGGTATTGTCGGCCACGCTGAGTTGCAAAATAGCGTATTTCAGACACCAGCGCGGTTTTTCGGGATCTGTTTGCACAATTTCCTGCAGGATGAGTTTACTGTCGTCCCAGGCACCGGTCAGGTTAAAATGAGCGGTGTTTTTTCCGTCGGGGGTATTGGAAAATGCGGTGCCAAAAATGGCGTCTCCATCCTGCACAATATTGATCTGGTAAGTAAACACGCCGGGTTTTCCGTTTTGGGTCAGCGTGCCTGCCCATTCACCCGACAGGCTTTGGGCGCTTGCCTGCGCGATCGAAAAAAACAAGCAGCAAATGAAAATATAGCTTTGTTTGACCATGAATTCGCGAATGTGGAAAGAGATGACTCCGTGTTTCAGGTTTGTTGCTGGTATAGTCTTATGTCCAACAAGATTTTGACCCGGATTATTTCAAAAGTAAGAATTTTTTTATGAGAACAGCGTCGAAGCGCAAAGTTTTATATATTTGTTGCCTCAATTAAAATGTAGCACGGCGCGTTAATCAGGTAAACCAAATACGTGATCACTGCCCCTTCCCTTAAGAAACTGAATGAATCGTTCCGCTAAGGTCAAGCAACTATCCGCAAAACACTCAACCTAAGCGAACCCCGTTTAGTCTCCCGTTATGTTTTTCTTCCCAAAGACGAACACATATAGTTATTCTACACTTTTTAGGAAATTGTCGGTCAAAACAGAACGAAAAGATTTAAAGATTTACTTAAATCGGTTTTCGGTTGCCTGGCTGCTTCCAGTAGTTGGGCAATCTTTTTTTTTTGGAACCTCTTGCCTGGTGAATTGTTTCTCTTGCAAAAACAAAGGATAGATGGACATTCGCCTCCTGCAAAGCAAAGATATTGACAAAACCAAGTGGAACAGCTGCGTCCATTTTGCCCCGAATGGTAATGTTTTTGGCTATAAATGGTACTTAGATCAGGTAGCAAAAGACTGGATTGGCTTAGTGGAAGGCGATTACGAATCCGTGTTCCCGTTGGTCTGGCGCTACCGGCGTGGACTTTGGGGGCACAAAGAATTGCATCAGCCCCATTGGATGCGCGAAATGGGAATTTATTCCGTTCACGCCCTCTCCCCAGCGCGCATCCAGCAATTTCTGGAGCGCATTCCCCCGGAATTCCGGCACATCAAAATTGCGGTAAGTGGAAAAAATGCGCTCCCCAAAGACCTGCCTTTTACAAGCACGCCACAAACCAATTTCCAGCTTTCGCTGAATAATACGTACGAAACCCTCACCGGGTGCTATACGTCAGATCTTTTCCGGCAAATGGATAAGGCTACGACTGCTAAACTGATGTTGACCGCCAACCTGAAACCGGAAAAAATTGCTGATTTCTATGAAAAATACGCCAAAGACCGCCGCGATCTTGAGACCCGTTACCACGCCCTGCTGCGCGTTATGTACAATGCGTTGCACCGGGGCTGGGGCTTCACTTCCGCAGTGCTCGACGCCGATGGAAACCCCTGCGCCGCTAATTTTTTCATTTACAGCCACGGGAAATTGCTGAGCTTAGCGCCCGTCGCTTCCAAAACCGGCGAGGCAGTTGGCGCGTTGTCTTTTATGTTCGATTTAACCGTTCGCATCCATGCAGAGCGCCCCCTGGCGCTGGATTTTAACGGATATGAACACGCTTCAGATTTTGGCGCTCAGCCTGCCCCATACTTCCAAATCAGCCGGGTGAAAAAGAAAGGATTTTTTTGATCAATAGAGGAAACAATAACGAATGGAGCCATATCGCCTTTCCGTCAGAGAAATTCAAGCGTCTGACATCGCGCGCATTGCCGATTACTGGGCGCAGGCAAGCCCGGATTACCTCCGGTCAATGGGTGCCGACGCGGCAAAACTGCCAGGCCGGGAACAGTTTACGGCCATGTTGTCGGAGCAACTCACCCAGCCCTACGAGGCCAAAAAAGCCTATTGCACCATTTGGGAAGCAGACGGGCGGCCCATCGGGCATTGTAATGTTAATAAAATCGAGTTCGGCGAATCGGCGTATATGCACCTGCACCTTTGGGATGGAAGTATCCGGCAGCAGGGGGTGGGGGTGGAACTGGTAAAAATGTCCCTGTCTTACTTTTTCAAAAACCTGCAATTGAAGCGCTTGTTTTGCGAACCCTACGCGCTCAATCCCGCCCCGAACAAAACCTTAGAAAAAGCAGGGTTTGAATTGGTGCGGGAATACGTCACCACACCCGGGCCAATTAATTTTGAGCAACCGGTGAAGTTGTGGTGTATGTCTGGCGTGGTTGTAGGTTGTGAACGTGGGGTGCCACACACGCGGGGAGGGCAGCGGGGCAAAACGAAACACGGGG
>JBBQGV010000092.1:0-22878 GCA_038323375.1 Chitinophagales bacterium | reverse complement strand
ACGATATTGAAGTAGCCAGGCGCCAGGATGCCATCGCCATAAGTATCGCGAATATTGATCGTAACGCATTCTTCCGATGGCACGCAAACCTGGGTTTGGTACAACGTGTTGTTGGCGTAAGTCTGGGTATTGACCTGGTGGTAAACCGTACCGTTGGCACCAATGACCGACCAGGAGATTTCATAACCATATCCATCGGTCAGGATGCTGACAATGATGGAAGATTGTCCGTCGGGACAAGCAGGCTGCGCGCCGGCTGTTATTGGAATAGCTGCAATAAAACAGAAAGCCGCAAAAACGCTGAGGAGGTATTTTTTTGCCATGATTATTTGATTGTGAAAAATTGTGGCGAAAGTTACGTATTTCCATGTACCTATAAGGCATAAGCTTCTTTTTGAATGTTGGCTGACAGAAAACCCGCACACCCTGGCTTTGATGGGGCAGGTTATTATCTTTGCGCTGCAACCGGATCCTTGTTCCAGATTCGGTTCCCCTTTGTACGCATTCAAATCAAATTTTCTCATGAAAAAAGCGACGTTACTCCTCTTTTGCTGCGTGGCCTGTCTGTCCGTTTTTGCACAGCAGGCACCCTATTCCAGGGTAAAAGTATTGCTTGATGACCGTAATCTTTTCCAATTGGCGCGACTCGGTATTGATGTCTCCCACGGCGAATTTGCGACCGGACGTTTTTTTATCAGCGATTTTTCATCAGAAGAACTAACCCAAATACGCGCAGCCGGTTTTCGTACAGAAATTTTGATTGAAGACGTACAGGCGTATTATTTGGCTCAAAATCAGGAAGGCAGCTCGCGGAATCCGCCCGATGAGTGTCTGGCCAGCCAGGAACGCTATCCGTACGAAACCCCTTCGCAGTTCGAGCTTGGTTCGATGGGCGGTTATTTTACTTACCAGGAAATGCTGGATATTTTGGATACGATGGCTGCGCGATACCCTAACCTCATCAGCGTTCGGGCACCCATCGAAGCAGGACAAAGTGTGGAAGGACGTCCGATCTATTGGGTGCGCATTACAGACCAGCCGAATGGCGTGGAATTTCAGGAAAAAGAAGTGCTATACACCGGGGTGCACCATGCCCGGGAGCCTGGCGGCCTTTCAAGCCTCATTTTTTTCATGTGGTATCTGCTTGAAAATTACGCCACCGATCCCGAAGTTCAGTTTTTAGTCAACAATACCGCTTTGTATTTTATCCCTTGTGTGAATCCTGACGGGTACCTGTACAACGAATTTACAAATCCAAACGGGGGCGGACTTTGGCGCAAAAACCGCAAGGTAAATTACGACAATTCCTTCGGCGTTGATTTGAACCGGAACTATGGCTATCAGTGGGGGTTCGACAACAATGGCTCCTCGTCGGCTCCACCGTCGGCAGTTTATCGCGGCACCGGCCCGTTTTCTGAACCGGAAACAAAAGCGGTCAGGGATTTTTGCTACCAAAGAAAATTCATCACTGCACTCAATTACCATACATACGGCAACCTGCTGGTATATCCCTGGGGTTATTCCGATACGCCAACTGCCGAGGCCGAAACGTTCAGCGCTTTTGCAGAAGCCATGACCCTGCAAAACAATTTTCGGGCGGGCACAGGAACCGAAACGGTGGGCTACGTAGTGAACGGCAACTCCGACGACTGGATGTATGGCGAAGCGGCCATCAAACCCCGTATTTATTCGATGACGCCGGAAGTGGGCACGGAAGGGTTCTGGCCGCCGGTTTCGGATATCCTCCCCAATTGCAAAGCAACTATGCTCATGAATTTGACGACGGCAGCACTGCCCCATCGCTACGGGGTGCTTTCGGCCATCAATGACCCCGTAATTACGGCAACTCAGGGGGAAATTATGTTCAAACTGAAGCGCTATGGCTTGACCAATGGCCCGTTCACGGTTTCGCTTTCTCCCATCAGCGACAATATCGTGGCCACGGGGCTCCCCAAAGTTTTGCAACCGGCCGCTTTTGAGGCGGTCGAAGACGCCATTTCCTATTCCCTCAACAGCAACATGAGAGAGGGCGAAGCAATACTTTTTTTGCTGACGCTCGATAACGGCTTCTACACAAAGCGGGATACAGTGCGCGGAATTTTTATGAATTCGCCGGCGGTGTTTGACGAACAGGGCAATACCCTTGAAAACTGGATATCCGGTTCCGGTCCCTGGGGAACAACGGATGAAGCTTATTTTTCATTTCCCACCAGCATTACCGATTCTCCTGACGGAAATTACGAAAATAATGCCCTGAATATACTGGAACTGAACGAACCGCTAACCCTGACCGATTTTGATCAGGCTTTACTGTTTTTCCGCACCCGTTGGGACATTGAACCGAATTACGATTACGCACAGGTTCAGATTTCAGTCAACGGCAGCGAATACATTCCGGTTTGTGGAAAATACACCACCACAGGCGGGCAGTTTCAAAGCTTTGACCAGCCGATTTATGACGGAATCAACCAGGAATGGGTTGCCGAAGAAATGGACCTGACGCCTTATGTGCAGCCCGGCGACCAATTGTCGGTGCGCTTTCTGCTGGCTTCAGACGGGTTCAACAACAGCGACGGGTTCTATTTTGATGACGTGTCTATTTACCAGACAGATACCCTGCTCACTTCCGTTCAACCCCTGCCCGCCGCTCAATTTCGGCTTGCACAAAGTTACCCCAATCCGGCCCGCAACTATACTTTTGTAGAAATAGAAAAAGCGGCTGACTTACAAATTACCGAAAGTACCCTCCTCGTTTTTAATACATTAGGGCAACAGGTATGGCAACAAGCGCTGAACCACACCGCTGCGAAACAAACCCTTCGGATTGATTTATCCGCCTGGGAAAGCGGGGTTTATTTCTACCAGATTGAGGCGGATGGGAAAAAGACGGCGGCGAAGCGGTTTTGTGTTGCGCGGTAGGAGAGGGCAGGGGGAAAATTTGCAAGGGGCAAATGGGCAAGGGGCAAATTTGCAAATGGGCAATTAAAACCCGGGAATGGCGCCAATCAATTGTTTGGTGTACGGGGCTTTAGGATGGGCATAGACCTCTTCTGCGTAGCCCGATTCCACGATTTTCCCCTGGTGCATGACTAAGAGGCGGTCGCTCATGAGTTTGACGACAGAAAGGTCGTGGGAGATAAAAATGCAGGTGAACCCGCGTTCTTCGCGCAGGGCCATCAACAGGTTGAGCACCTGGGCCTGTACGGAAACATCGAGCGCAGAGACCGATTCATCAAAAACGATGAACCGAGGTTCGCTGGCCAAGGCACGGGCAATGCTTACCCGTTGCCGCTGTCCGCCTGAACACTCGCGTGGATACCGCTGAAAATATTCCGACCCGAGCTGAACCGATCGCAAAAGTGCGATGACCCGCTCTTTGCGTTCCTTTGCGTCTGCCCCGATGCCGTGTAGCGCTAACGGCTCCAGCAAAGTTTGTCCGATTGTCAACTGTGGGTTGAGCGAAGCGTAAGGGTCTTGAAAAACGATTTGAATATCTTTCCGTATGCGGCGCAAAGCCTGCGCTTCCAACGTGTTAAGGGCTTGTCCGTCAAAAACAAGATCACCGCTTCGGATGGGCAACAACTGCAACAATGCCCGCCCCAGCGTTGTTTTTCCGCATCCCGATTCTCCTACCAAGCCCAGCGTTTCCCCGGGCAATACTTCGAAGCTGACTTCATCCACCGCTTTCACCCAGGTGCGTGGTTGCCCCAGCCAGTTTCTCGTTGCCGGAAACCAGACGCTCAGGTTTTGCACCTTGAGCAGCGCGGGTTGTTGTAGAAGCAAGTCTTGGCGGGTTTGATAGGCGTTCGGAGCTTCTGCAAGGGATGCAAGGCGCTCCCCTGACCCGGTTTTTTCGATCAGTTGAATGCCCTGCTCGGTTTGCTGAACCTCCATAAAATCTTCCACAACGGGCAAGCGCCGCAACCGGCGGTCTAACGGGGGGCGACAAGCCAACAAGCCTTTGGTGTAAGGATGCCTGGGATGGTGAAAAAGCTCGTGAACAGTTCCCTGCTCCACAATTTTACCGCCATACATGACCAAAGCGCGGTCGGCAATTTGAGCAATGACACCGAGGTCATGACTGATGAAAATGACGGAAAGCCCCAGTTTGCGCTTCAATTCGTTGAGCAGGGCTAAAATCGTTTGTTGCACCGTGACGTCTAAGGCCGTTGTCGGCTCGTCGGCGATGAGGACATCGGGGTTGCAGCAAAGCGCCATCGCAATCATTACGCGCTGTTTTTGGCCACCGGATAATTGGTGCGGGTAAGCGCGGTAGATGCGCTCGGGGTCAGGCAATTGTACCTGCTCAAATAAATTCAGGGTTTCCTGTCGGGCAATTTTTTGCGACTTTTTTTGATGCAGCCGGATGGCTTCGGCAACTTGCTCCCCGCAGCGCAAAACAGGGTTGAGCGAGGTCATCGGTTCCTGGAAAATCATGGCAATCCGGGCACCGCGGTAGTTTCCCATCGCTTTTTCCGACAAGGCTGCCAGGTTTACCGAATCTCCGTTTTCCGGAAAATAATGGATTTCTCCGGCAGCAATGCCCCCCGGCTTAGACACCAATTTCATGATGGACAAGGCAGTAACCGATTTGCCCGAACCCGATTCGCCAACGATCCCGATGGTTTCTCCTTTCAATACGTGGAAATCAATGCCATCCACGGCCCGGATTGTTTGTCCGTTTACGTGGAAGACCGTTTTTAATCCTTTGATTTCCAGTATTTTTTGTTCTGACATTTTTTTAATTACAATTATAGGGGTTAAAAATTTTCAACCCCTATGATTTTCCTACCAGCCCAATTTTCCCGCCTTCCACATGCAATTCCAGATCATTGATGCGCAACAGCCAGGAGGTCAGTTCTTCTCCGAGCAATTCCTTCCGCCAGCCTTGGATCAGGTTGCCGGCTTCTTCGTCGGCCCGGAGGCGTCGCAACAGGTTTTTGGGCATCACCATACCGACCGAAATGTCGTTTTCCAAGCATTTATGGCGGACGAGCAGGTAGAGCATCTCCAACAAAATTTCTTCCTGCGGATCTTCGGAATCCTCTTGCGACACGACCTGAGCCAGCAGCGCGCGTTCGGCTTCTGTGGCTTCCTGGCGATAGAAGGATTCGAAAAGCGGGCCGTGTTGTTCGATCATTTTATCCGGCACCCGGCGGTTGTGCAGTAACGCTTCTTTTCCAGAAGCGATGCCGCGGGCGAGCACCGCGAGGTAGCGCTCGGGTAATATCATCTCTTTGGAATAGTTCTTTTTTTCAGCCAGATCACGACGCCAGGTCATGAGCCTCAGAAAAAACAGGCGTTCTTTGGGTCGCAGCGATTTCATCAGGTTGCTGTTGAGGAGTTCCTGCTCGTGGTCTTTGATGTAGGAAGCGGCATTTTCCAATTGCAGGCATTCTTCCTCCAGCCAGTGGAAGCGATCCCGCTTGCGCAGGCGGTCTTGCAGCTTTTGCCAGATCGGATACAGCGGCAATACGTCGTCCAGGGCATACGCGAGTTGCTTTTTGTGAAAAGGCCGCGCCTCCCAGTCGGTGACAGCATACCCTTTATCGAGCGAACGCCCCAGTTCCTGTTCGACCAATTTGCGAAAAGCAACCGGGTGTTTGTAACCGGCAAAACCTGCAGCAATCTGGGTGTCAAAAACATTGAGGGGCGTGATGCCATACAAGGTATAAAGCAATCGGTAATCATTATCGCCCGCATGGGTGATTTTGATGCAATTCGGGTTTTGAACAAGGTTCAGAAATGGAGAAAGATCCGGTATTGCAAAGGGATCAATCAGGTAATTCCCGTTTTCAGTGGCCGCCTGAATTAAACAGAGGCGCGTGACAAATCGCTTTTCACCTACAAATTCCGTATCGAAGGCCATCCACAGGGCCTGTTCGTTATCGTGGTAAAACTCATCTAATGCCTTTTGTGTTTCAACCAACTGAAAGGCTTGTACATCAGTCTGCATAGCGGGTAGTTATTTTTATCGGACTACTTTGTGTATTTTTTATCACCAAAGCATCAAAAGTATGGATTTTCCGGCTTAATGGGTGTATATGGTTAATATTCACATAAGCAATGCTCTGAAGAGCAATATCTATTACCCGGAATTCGATAGATTTGCAGTGGGTAATTTGAAGATTAAAACATCAGCCGATGAAAGTTATAAAGCGCATTCTCATTATTGCAGGCGTGTTGTTGGTGCTGCTCGTCGCAGCGGCCTTCTCCATTCCTTTTCTGTTCAAAGGTAAATTGCTGGCTTTCGCCAAACAAGAAATCAATGCTACGCTCAATGCTAAAGTAGATTTCCAGGATGTGAGCCTGTCGTTGTTCAGAAGTTTTCCCAACCTGAATTTTCAAATGCAGAATTTTTCCGTCACAGGTGTTGATGCATTTGAAGGCGTTCGTTTAGTGGGCGGCCAATCTGCTGAATTTACGCTCGACCTGATGTCGGTGCTAAGCGGCAGCGGCCCTGTAGAAATCAAATCGGTACATTTAGAAAAGCCGGAAGTCAACGTCTTCGTCCTGAAAGACGGCGTTGCCAATTATGACATTGTGAAGCCTTCCGACGCCCCTGAAACGCCTGCTGAATCGGTGGATTACAGCGGGTTGCAAATCAACCTGCGCGAGTACAGCATTGCCGGCGGCAATATCCTATACGACGATAAAAGCGGGGATATTTTCCTCGAAATCAAAAACCTGAACCACAGCGGCGAGGGCAATTTCACCATTGATGTCTTTGATTTAAGAACCAAAACAGCCATTGAGGCGCTGACCGTTGCCCAGGGTGGGATCACCTTGCTCAATAAGGCAAAAACAAACTTAGAAGCGACCTTCAATATTGATCAAAAAAACAGCAAATATACGTTGAAGGATAATGTCCTGCGCGTCAATGAATTGCAATTGAATGCCGCCGGGTTTGTACAAATGCCGCCCGAAAGCGACGATATAGCGATGAACCTGAAGTTCAGCAGCCCGCAAAACGATTTCAAGAGCCTGTTTTCCCTCATCCCCAGTGCCTACATCGAGGGCTACGAAAATGTGAAGGTAAACGGCAAATTTGACCTGGCGGGTGACGTGAAAGGCGTCTACAACGGCGAAAAAGAACAATATCCAGCTTTCCGGGTGCAAATGGCGGTAGAAAACGGCGATGTAAAATACCCCGACCTGCCCTTAGGCATAGCCAACATCCAGGCACAGGTGGACATCAACAGCCCGAACAGCAATTTTGACAACATGGTCGTCAACGTCTCTCGTTTTGCCATGAAAGTGGGCAGCAACCCTTTTGAAGGTAAGTTTCTGCTCAAAACCCCCATTTCCGATCCGGATGTGGATGCCGTTGCCAAAGGGGTCATCAACTTAGGCGAATTGGCGCAAGCCTTTCCGATGCAGGGCATTGACCAGATCAGAGGGATTATTTCTGCAGATATTTCGGCTAAAACCCGCCTCTCTTTTATTGAAAACCAGGAGTACGACCGGGTGAACATGAACGGTCAACTGGCTTTGAAAGACCTGATCTACCGGACGGCTGACATGCCTGCGGTCAATATCCGCGATGCGCAGATGGACTTCACCCCGCGTAACGTCCAACTCAACCGATTCGATGCCAAATTGGGCAAAAGCGATATCCAGGCCAGTGGTGCCATTGACAATATCTTAGCTTATTTTTCTCCGAAAAAAACCATGACCGGAACGCTGAAAGTGCGTTCCAACTACTTTGACGCCAACGAATGGCTGACCGAAGAAACTCCTGCCCCGGCCGGCGCGACCCCCCAACAACCGGTAACCCCCGTAGCAGGCGAAACGACCGCCGCCGGCGAACGTCCCTTAGACCGCTTCGACTTTACGATGGATGCGAAAATGAACGAAATCGTTTACGCCGATTACCGCGTGCTCAACGCCGTGCTGAAAGGCAACGCAAAGCCCAATCGCTTGCAGGTGGAAACCATCGGTGCCCAGATCGGCAAAAGCGATATTACAGCCAGCGGGGTTATTACCGATGCCTTTGATTATCTTTTCGATAACGGAACTTTGGGCGGCGATATTCAACTCCGCTCCAAACTGCTCGATCTCAACCAGTTCATGACCACCGACCCTGCCGCCGCAGCCGCAACAACCGGAAGTACCACGGCTCCGGCCACAACCGAAAACCTGGAACCGATCGAAGTGCCGGCCAACATTGCCATGAACATCCAGGCCGATATTGACCGGCTGATCTACACCAATATGGTGCTGGAGGACTTGAAGGGCCGGCTTGTAATAGAAAACCAATCCGTTGTACTGGAAGATGCTACAACCCGCACCCTTGGAGGAACAATGGCCGTTGCAGGCGGATACGACTCTAAAAACCTGGAAAATCCGGTTTTTAACTTCAAGTTCGACTTGAAAAAGATGGATTTCCAGAAGAGTTTCGCCACGTTCAACACCTTCCAAAAACTGGCACCGATTGGTAAATACATCGAGGGGCTATTCAATACCAGCCTCATCATGGAAGGGCGTTTGGGCAAAGACATGATGCCCGACCTGTCATCGCTCACCATGCAGGGATTCCTGCAAACCCTTGACGGGGTTATCAAAGGTTTTAAACCCCTTCAGGCCATTGGCAATTCGCTCAATATCAAAGAACTGAAGGACAACCTGAAGCTGACCAACTCCAAAAACTGGTTTGAGGTAAAAAATGGCGCGGTGGAACTCAAGGAATTTGACTATGCCGTGCAGGGAATTGCTATGAAAATTGGAGGTACGCACAGCCTGACGCAGGACATGGATTATAAAATCAAGGCCAAAGTGCCCCGCAAGTTGTTAGAGCAAAACGCGGTTGGTGCCGCAGCTTCAAGCGGCTTGAATGCCCTGCAAAAAGAAGCCGCAAAATACGGGGTGAACCTGAAACAAAGTGAGTTCGTCAATGTGTTGGTTAACCTGACCGGCTCCATCACCGACCCCAAAGTAAAGCTCCAGTTGCTTGGCGCAGATGGCGAAGCAACACTGGGCGAAACCGCAGAGGGACAAGTCAAAGCCGAATTAGACAAACAAAAGGAAGAACTGCGCCAAAAAGCGGAAGCTGAGCTTGAAAAAGGTAAAGCCATGGTCAATGAAAAAATCAATCAGGCAGCCGATACGGCACGCGCGGTTATCAATAAAAAAGTGGACGAAGCGAAAGACAAAGCCACGGAGGTCGTGAAGGAAAAAATTGGCGAGAAAGCCGGCACTGTACTTGATTCCACGGCTCGCAAAAAAGTGGACGATGTGCTGGAAGGCGCAGGCAAAGAAAGCAAAGACAAGATCAAGGAAGAGTTAGATAAGTTTAACCCGTTTAAGAAGAAGAAAAAAGACGGGGAGAAAGACGGCGGGGGGTAACAGACTATTCAGTCAGAGCACATCCACACCGGCTGCTATACCCTGCCGTTCGCCGGCGTTATCAAAACAAAAGCCACCCCGGATTCCGGGGTGGCCTTTGTTTATTTAAAAAAAACTCTTTTTACTGAACGTCCCAGAAGACGCGTTCGCTCATATCAATTTTCTGAGCGGGCGCATTCGGGTTCAGGTCAATTTCCGATTGCGGATAGAAAAGTGAGCGTGGCGTGAAAGTCGTCAGCGCATTCACCGGGAAGGTAATGGCCGGGAAGCCCGTCCGACGCCAGTCTGTCCATGGTTCCATGATGACGCCGTAGTTGGCAACAAACTTCTCCTCAATGATCTGGCGGACTTTATCCGAGTCCGTGCCGGTGAGGGAACCGTTAGCAGTGATGTATGCATCAATTTGCCCGGTAGGCACGCCTGCGGCCTGCATAGAAGCGCGGATACCATCCTGGTAGAAGGTTTCAGCAGTACCGGGAGCGCCGTAAATGGCAGCTTCGGCACGGATGAAGTTGTACTCGGCAAAAGTTAACATACGTATCGGTGCAATGCCAGTGTAGGTGTACGCCGAGTTCGCGATAGAACCGTCTGCCTGTGCCACTACTGCATTGGCGTTGGTCGTATCGCCGCGAAGGTAAGTATGCAAACGCGAGTACTTGAACGAAGGCGCATCGCCGGTTTTGGCGCCGGCGAAGGAAGCCGTTTCAAACGGACGCGTGAACGGGAACGGCGTGAAGTACCTCGGGCGACGCGGGTCGTTGCGAGTGTTCATCAGGTCCACCAACGTAGCAGCCGGGAAGAACTGGTTAACACGGTCGAGTTCAAACTGGTGGATCGGGTTTTGGCGGCGGGCTTCATTGATGAAAGACATTTGGAAGTTGTCCGCATTGGCTTCAAAAAACAGAGCCCCCGAGTTGACCAACGTTGTAATCTTCTGCACCGTTCCTGCACGGTCTTTTTTGCTTAGGTGCAGGTACATGCGCAGTTTCAACGTGTTGGCTAATTTGATCCACTTCGGTTTCGATGCACTGAAAGCACCGGTAAAAATAGTAGAATTGGTACCGGGCGACTTAACCGAGGCTGCCTCGTTCATCTCAGTGATCGCCTGGGTTAGCAACTCATCCAGATCGGAATAAATCGCTTCTCCTTCATCATAACCTGGTGCTGTGTTGGATGTAAACTTCAAGGCCTCTGTATAAGGAACTTTACCCCACGCATCCACCATCAACTGGAACATATAGGCTTTGAGCACTTTGGCAACCCCGGCGTAGTGGGGGCTTTTTTCCAAACCAGCCTTTTGAATAATCAGTTCCAGATCACTCAAAATAGTAGCGTAAGAGAAGTTCCAAACGTTGTTCAAGTCTGATCCCTGAATGTTGTAGCGATCAAACTCCTGGTTCTGCGTGGTTGCGCCCGGTCCTTGGCCGGAAAACTGCTGCGCCAGCAACGAGCTGTAGCGGTGCAGGTCAGAGCCGGCAAAAAAGCCGATGGAAACCGTAGTACTGGTGAGCAGTTGCTCAATAGGGGCATCTTGCACCGCATTGGGGCTTAAGTTTACGTCGAGGTAATCTTCGCAGGAAATACTGCACAAAGAAAGCCCCATAAGCAAAACGCTGTATCGGATAAACTTATTAAGTTGCATAAGTTCTTGATTTTAAAGTTAAAAGAGTAAAAAAATCGCCTGATAGCTGTATCAAATACAGCAGGTTCTTAGCGATTAGAATGTTGCACGCAGGTTTACACCAATTGAGCGCATTTGCGGCAGGGCGTTGAATTCCAAACCTTGTGCATTGCTGATACCGAGTGCGTTTTGTTCGGGATCGAGGTGCGGGTAGTCTGGCGCTTTCAGGAAGAGATTGCGACCAAATACACCCAATTCGAGGCCGCCAAACGGACTCTTGTCAAGCCAGCTCTTAGGCAGCGCGTAGCTCAACGACGCCTCGCGGATGCGGAACCAGGAAGTGCCGTAGATAAAGCCTTCAGCTGCAACATATTTGCCTGCATTGCCCCAGTATTGTTGGGCAGTTACCCGTTTTTCAACGTCGCCGCCATTGACTTGACCTGCGTTCGGGCCTGCTTCGAAGATACCTTCGAATTTATAGGGTGTACCTTCCGTACCGTCTGCGTTAAAGCGGTCGAATTCGGCAGTTTCGGCGGCAACGCCATTGCGCTGCAAGTCAGCGATGTTACGCGAGTAGATGTCGCCACCTTCACGAATGTCAAGCAGTACGTTTAGGGTCAGCCCTTTGAAGGAGAAGTTGTTGTTGATACCGAGTGTCCAGTCCGGGTTCGGGTTGCCCAATTTTTCGACATTCGCCGTAGGTTGCGGCAAGCCGTTGGCAGTAAGCAACAGAACGCCATCGGCATTGCGCTTGTACGCGTTGCCATATATCTGGCCATATTCGTCGCCTTCCACCAAGCGGATATTAGGCGTTACGAAACCACCGAGGAAGATATTTTGCACGCCCGGAGCAAGGTTTCCAACCACGGATTTGAATTGCGTAAAGTTGAACGTTGTAGCCCAGCTGAAGTTTTTACTCCTGACCGGCGCGATCGTGAGGCCTACTTCCCAGCCATCTGTTTCCAGATCACCGGCATTTCTTACCACTGCGGCAATACCGGCGGCTGATGAGTTCGGCACGGCGAGGATTACACCTGTGGATTTTGAATTGTAGCGCGTCAACTCTAAGGTAATGCGGTCTTTCCAAACAGACAAGTCAAGACCTACTTCGAAAGTAGTGGTGAACTCGGGTTCTAAATTGGGGTTGCCTGCTGTGTTTCCAAGGGTGAAGCCAGGCAAGGTGTTGAATGGAAACTGGATATTCGGTCCAAACCCGTCAGCCGGGTTCGCTGTGAAGAAGTACGAGTCAGTTGAATAACGCTCGCTGGCACGACCCGTTCGGCCATAGTTGGCGCGGATTTTTGCTAAGCTCAATGCATCGGACTTGATTGGGGGGAACGCTTGCGTCAGGTTTAACGTACCGGCCACAGAGTAGTACAGGTAATTGTTACTCGCCTTCGGAAGTGTGGAGTTCCAGTCGTTCCGTACCGATATATCAATCGTAGCGAAGTTGCGGAATACGGTGGTGATATTACCGAACACACCTATAATACGGCCTTCGCTTATGCCAAATGCAGGTACATACGTGGTGGTATTGGCATCCAAATCACGGAAGTCGCGCACGGTGACACCGCGGCCGATTACCTGGCTGCTGGTAAATTTATCACTCGTCGTTTCCTGACCAAGTACGAAGGTTAAATCAAAATCCTGTCCAATTTGGCGGTTACCCGTAAGCGTGAGGTAGGAGTTCAGCGTGCTCGAAATATCGCGTCCTTCGAGAATACCACCTGCCGTGTTAGCACTGGTGTTGGCACCACCGCGAGCACCGATCTGGTCGTAGCCGCTGCGGCGGAAGCTGTAGTAGTCAACCCCCAGGCGATACTCCGCGCTCAGCCAGTTCAATAGTTGATAGCGAAGGTTGAAGTTGCCGTAGAAACGGGATACGTTATCATCAAAAAGGTTGTTCTTAATGGTCCAGTATGGATTATCCACAGCCGGATCGTAGTTTAATTGAGAACCCGTAGCTGTTTCAAACGGCAGCCCCGTTAAGTCCAAACTGCGCGGGAGGAAATATGCGCGGAACAAAGGGTTCGACAGTTGGTTGCCCTGCTGGGTACGATCTGATGCGGTATTCACAAAGTTGGCAGCAACACCTGCCGTCAGTTTGCTGGTGAGGGCAGTGGAGGTGTTGATGCCAAAGTTGTAGCGCTGGAGGCGGTTGTTGTCCAACACGCCCTGGTCATCCAGATACCCCACCGAAAGGCGGTAAGCAGATTTGTCCGAGCCACCCTGGAAAGCTAAGTTGTGTTGCATGTTGTATCCGCTGCGGAAAATATCGCTTACATTGTCCGGGAAAGCTGTCAATGCCACAGAGTCATTAGGGCTGATGAGTTTGCCGCGATAGTCCGGCGCTAAAATCACCGATTGGCCATTGATGCGAGGGCCAAAAGAGGAGATAGCCGTCGGGTTGTAGACACCGACAGAGCCTTGACCGTACTCGTTCTGGTAATCCGGCAAGCGGTTTACCTCCTGGGTATTGTAGGAAGCGCTGTAAGTGACCGAACTTTTCTGGCCGACACTCCCTCTTTTGGTGGTGATCAAAATCACGCCACCGGCTGCACGCGAGCCGTAAAGTGCCGTAGCGCCAGCGCCTTTCAATACGCTGATGCTCTCAATGTCCTCTTGATTAAGGTCAATTGCACGGTTGGAGAGCGCCGGGCCGTTTTGCAGCGGGGTTCCGCCACCACTGTTGTCAATTGGAATACCGTCCACCACAAAAAGCGGCTGGTTGCTGCCCGTAAAGGTCGTGAAGCCGCGTATGATGATGCTCGAACCTGTGAACGAACCACCGGAACCGGAAATGCGCACACCCGGTATTTTGCCAGCGAGCGCATTCGTCACGTTCGTGGTGCGGGCTACCGTCAGGTCTCGTGAACTTACCTCTGCGACCGCGTAACCCAGGTTACTTTTGTCCCTTTTAACGCCGAAAGCTGTTACGACTGCTTCGTCCAGAATGATGCCTTCCAGAAGGGAAATGTTTACCACATCTGAGGCTCCGATTTCGACTTCCTGGCTTTGAAATCCGGTGTAACTAATCACCAGGGTTTTGGCGTCGGCAGGCACTTGTAAACGGAAACTTCCGTCCACATCAGTGGCCGTACCAACCGAGGTTCCTTTGACGACCAAAGTAGCGCCAATGAGCGCTACAGCTTTTTCGTCAGTAACCGTACCGGTGATTGTACGTTGTGCTACCAGCGCGGATGTACCGGCCAGCAGAAGCATGAACAATAATAAGAGTCTTTTCATGTCTGACAATATTTGGTTTGAAAAAAATTAATACAAAATTTTTATAGCTGTCCACTTTTTTTCAGGCACGCGCCTGAAAAAAAGTATAATATGACAAAATTTTGGTTAAGCAAATGATATGAGAGCGCCCTCTTTTAGATGGATGCCTTTGCCTCTTTGGCCAGAGCTTGTCCGGAGACTCCGAGCACGAATTGTTCACGGTTTGTTTTTGTTCACCTGGCTCTTGAGATGATATCGGGTGCCTGGAATTGTATTGTAGTTTTCAGGATGCGTCCCCTTTTGCGGGCGGCCTTGCTTATAGCAAGGTTACGAGTTTTTAAGCATTTCAACACAATAATTTATTAGGGATAGCGGTCATTTTGGGGCAGTCAGTCATTTTCTTAAGGGGCTACGTACACCTTTTAAAAAGGAAGCCCTCGCTTATGATGGGGCGGCGAAAATTATCGAGTGGTGAAATTTCGTGATAGTAACGCTATCGGTGTACTGAACGCTGCCTGCCTGCGCTGCTTAGTTCTTCTTTTTCATATTCCCCTCCGTATCAATGCTCAGCGGGGTGTCAGGAAAGTCGGCCTTCGTCAATTCTATGATTTTATGGATGACCCGTTTCTGGGAGTCTATTTTTGGGCCGTGTTGTTTTTGCTGATAAGTCGGTACGATGTGGCCAGACGCAAACGCACCTTCTTTGGTGACTTCCAGTTCGATCAGCGGCGCAATTCCCGCAGGGCCACTTAGGCTGAAACGCCCATAGGTGCAAAAGTTGCCGAGGCTGTAGGCAATGAACCGGCCTTTGTAGAGTTCAACCGCGCGGGTTACATGAGGGCCGTGGCCAAATACAATGTCCGCTCCGGCGTCAACGACACCGCGGGCAAACTTCCAGACATCGCCCCGATTTTCACCATGGAACGTTTCTGTGCGCTTGGGAACGTGCTGGTGGGCCGTGCCTTCTGCACCGCCATGAAAGGAAACCATCACAATGTCTACTTCTTTTGCTAATTGCGCTACAATTTCTTTTGCCCGGGCAATATTGCGCACGTCGCAGGTGCCGCTATTAGGGGCGAATGCGCAAAAGCCATATTTCACGCCATTCCGCTCGAAAATTGCCGTTTCATCCGTACCTGCCAAACCGGCGTAGTGGATGCCCGCTTCTTTCAAGGCCGCTTTGGTGCGCTTGCGGCCTTCCGGCCCAAAATCACCGGAGTGGTTATTGGCAAGACTCAAAACATCAAAGCCGGCATCAACATAGTGATTTACATAACGTTCCGGCGACCGGAAAACATAACAAACCTTAGGGTCTCTACATGTTTTTGGCGTCCCGCCCTTGTCTAAAATAGCGCCTTCCTGGTTCCCGAAAGCGACATCGGCGG
The DNA here is from genome assembly GCA_038323375.1 of Chitinophagales bacterium. Lineage (GTDB taxonomy): Bacteria > Bacteroidota > Bacteroidia > Chitinophagales > Saprospiraceae > JABWAJ01. Next base: position 7,302 of record JBBQGV010000092.1, on the reverse strand, counting down.
CCTGAATGATTTTGCGCACGTCGTCCAGCAGGTTTTTGCCGTCGTTGGCGGGCAGGTAACTGGCAGAAGGGTAATTGGTGCCGAGCATCATGTCCCCAACCCCGACAATCGTGTAGGTGGAATCCAGCGGCAATGGGTCAGGCTTGGCCAGCGCAATGGAGGCAATAGCTTTCGTTAACTGCCTGCTGGTACTGACCTTTTTTTCTACAGCACGGACATAAGCGGTGGCGACAAAAGTGATGATCACAATTAAAAAAAGACTTCCAATGCGGAAGCCTTTCTGTTGTATCTTATTCAACATCAAAAAGTTGGTTTTTAGTCAAACGATTGATTTGCCGTTTCGGCAGCCTTAACAAGGTCTTGATATTCTTCAGGCGTAAGCCCGTCAATGACGTATTGAATCGGATTCACCTTGTCGCCGCGATAAATTACTTCATAATGACAGTGCGGCGCAGTAGCCGTGCCGGTATCCCCAACGAGGCCAATTTTTTGACCCCGAACGACGGTTTGCCCTTCGCGGACATCCATGCGGCTCATGTGGCCGTACAACGTGCGGTAGCCATAGCCATGGTCAATTTCAACGCATAAACCATACCCGCTGGAACGGCCAACTTTGACAACCCGACCGGCACCGGTAGCCTGAATGGGCGTGCCACGGGGTGCTGTAAAGTCAATCCCGGTGTGCATTTTCGGCACTTTAAAAATCGGGTGAATGCGGTATCCGAAACCTGAAAGCACCTTCACATCCCGGGCCAGTTTGTCGGAGCGCACTGGCTTGATGGAGGGAATGGCCGCCAGTAATTTTTCTTTTTCTTTGGAAATGCCGATAATGGTGTCCAAAGACCGCGACTGAAGATCCATTTGATGCTTCAAACGGTCAATCTTCCCGCGAACATTGATCATCAGATCGCCGGAGTTCTTGAACTGGCGGTATTCTTTATAGGCATCGTGGCCACCTGTGCCGCCTTGCCATACGCTCTGGTCAATTGGCTCCATGCCAAATACCATGCGGTGTGCGTAAGCGTCGCGCTTTTGAAGATTGTCGAGCACTTCGCTCAAGCGGTCAACGCTGCCGGAAGCTTCCGTCATCTCTGCTTTTAAGTATTTGATCTCATTGAGCAGGACTTTTTCCTTCGGAGAAGGGAAAAGCCGGTGGGAAACTAAGGTGAGGATAAATGCTGTAAAAACAGCGGCACAAACAAACCCGAATGCACGGAAAAGCTTTATCCTCAAGGGCTCTTTAGCTTTTTCGTATTGAAGCGTGTGTGTGTTGTAAACGAATTTTTCTTTACTCATGAATGTTGTTCTTAACCCAAAAATACCTTGATCGTTTGCAAATAACTGTTCGTAAGGCAAAGCATACAAGGAGCTTAATGGTCCCTCATATTAGTATGTTTGTTGTTTTTTGCACTGCTTGTTTGTGTGTTGGAAAAGTAGCAGTACACATCCGAGGTGGATCAAAATTAACAGCCGAATCCATATAAAAAAAACTTTAACACCTTTTTTAGACGATTGCGTTATCAAAATAATGAAATGAAACATCTATGATCTCAAATAGGTTTAAAAACCGAGCATATTTCCTCGATTATTCGTGGTTTGACAGTGACCGGATGACTTCACGTCACCCGGTCACTGCCGAAATACTGCCGACAAGCTACGGAAACTTGGTTATTCATCGCCCTGGCGACATCAAGACGAGGATTATTGAGGTAACTTTGCGGAATCATCATCGTATAGTCATTCAGACAAAAAATTAAACGCTCTATGAAAAAGGTAAACCTGCTCGCATTGTTGCTCCTGATGGCAAATTTTGCATTTTCGCAAACCGGCGCAAAGCGCTACATTATGCTGGAGCATTTCACGAACACCCGTTGTTCCATCTGTGCCAGCCAGAATCCGGGTTTTTTCAACATCATCGCTAACTTTGAAGACGATGTCCACCACATCTCCTACCACCCGCCGTTTCCATACAACAATTGCTTGTTTTACCAGGCAAATACGGCGCAAAACAGTGCCCGGACCACTTTTTACAATATCCTCGGCACCCCTCGTGTGGTGCGCAACGGAGCCAATTCCACCCCGGCAAACCAGGTCACAGCCACCATTTTACAAGGACTTCAGGGGCAGACCAGCCCAATAGGCTTCACGGTTTCCGAAACTTCCGGCGCAAGTCGTACGGCAACGGTTCAGGTTCATACCTTCGGCGAGGCACCTTCTTCGGGTAACCTCCGGCTTTTCGTTGCCGTAGCAGAGCGGGAGATCGCTTACAATTCGCCCAATGGCGAAACCCTGCACCACAATGTGTTCCGGAAAATGCTGACCAATATTTCAGGCGATGCGTTCACCGCCGCAGCTTCTGGCAGCACAATGACCCTGAGCTTCCCTTACACCATCGAAAATGCCTGGAATGCCGACGAAATTTATGTGCTGGCTTTTGTTCAGAATATTGACACCAAAGAAGTACTCAATTCCGGCACGCGTTTCGACCCGGTTGTTACCTCGGCAAGCGAAGCAAACGCAGCTTCTGAGTTTAAAGTTTTTCCGAATCCGGTTTCCGGATTGGCAAATATCCAGTTTCGCGAACCGCTTACCGGTCTGCTCTCGATCCTCGATGCCCGTGGCGCAGTGCTTTGGAACAACCGGATTGATCAGGTGCAAACCACCACGGCGGATATGAGCGCTTTTGCGCCGGGAATTTACATTTTGCGTGTTCAATCGGATCAGGGGATTAGCCAGCAGCGGATTTTACGACAGTAGTAGATTATGAAGACTTTTAGAAGAGGCTGTCTCATAAGTGGGCCTTTTATGAGACAGCCTCTATAAAGGTTCCCGGGCTACACCAACCTTGCCCCGGTTCCCGGCCGATTTACAAACTCCGTCTTTCCATCTTCAATCCGCACCCCGGTCGCAATATCTTCCGCCAACAACAGCGCCCCGTCCATATCCACATAGTCGAGCAGCGGCAACAAGTGCGCAATGGCCGATATGCCGACCGTAGATTCTGTCATGCAGCCGACCATCACTTTGAGGTTCAGGGCACGGGCTTCGGCGATCATCCGGCGGGCCGGAGTGAGGCCGCCACATTTCATTAGTTTGACGTTGACCCCGTGGAAGTGGCCGTTGCAATGCGCCACGTCGGATTCGCGCTGGCAGCTTTCGTCTGCCATCAGCGGCAGGGCGCAGCGTTCGTACAGGTATTTCATGCCGTCCCAGTCGCCGGCTTTCAAGGGTTGTTCGATAAATTCAACGCCCAGCACTTTGAGTTGGGGCGCGTATTCCAACGTTTGTTCTACGGTCCAGGCGCAATTAGCGTCTACCCGGAAGACCGCGTCGGAATGGCTGCGCAGAGCCCGCACGATGGCTACGTCGTCGGGGGTTCCGAGTTTGATTTTGTAGACCGGCCAGGGCATTTCCTGCATTTTTGCGACCATTTCTTCCACCGGTGCGATGCCGATGGTGTAGTTGGTCAGGGGCATGCGTTCGGGCGAGATCCCCCAGACCTGGTAGAGCGGCAGGCCCAACCGTTGGGCGTGCAGGTCATGCGCTGCTACGTCCAGCGCACATTGCTCAAAAGGACGATCTTTTAAATAAGGATGCAACGCTGCCCAGTATTGTTCCGGCGACTCTAATGGCGTGGTTTCGATGACCCTCCTCAGCGCTTCCAGCGTTTGCGCCATCTGGTCAACCGATAATCCGTAATAGCGCGTGGCGGTTGCTTCGCCTAAGCCGGTCAGGTCGCCGTCGTGCAGAGCCACAATCATCGTCGGTTGCACTTGCCGCGATTCGTGGGCAATCGTGAACGTGTGCCGCAGGCGGAGGTCGTAGGTGTGAATGGTAATCTTCAAATTAGTTACTGGTTTATTGGTTACTGGTCTGGCGGGGTCACCAAATCCTCAAATCACTTCGCCCGCTCCGTTACAAACACCACCAAATCTTCCAGCGCTTGCCGGACGTCGGAATGCGGAAATTCATGCAATAAAACGAAAGCTTCTTCCCGAAACCGGTACATCGCTTCGCGGGTATAGTCCAGACCGCCGCTTTTGCGCACAAAATCAATCACTTCTTTAACTTTTTCGGGATTTTCGCTGTGGCGGCGGATGTTGCTGATGATGACCCGACGTTCACTTTTCGGGGCTTTTGACAGCGCATAGATGAGGGGCAGGGTCATCTTTTTTTCCTTGATGTCAATGCCGAGGGGTTTGCCCACGTCGTCGGTGCCGAAATCGAACAAGTCGTCGCGAATCTGGAAAGCGATGCCGATTTTTTCCCCAAAGAGGCGCATGCGTTCAATGAGGGCTTCATCTTTGGTGGCCGAAGCCGCGCCCACCGAACAGGCCGAAGCGATCAGGGAAGCCGTTTTCTGGCGAATAATTTCGTAATAGATGCTTTCTTCGATGTCTAAGCGGCGCGCTTTTTCAATTTGCATCAGTTCACCTTCGCTCATGGCTTTTACGGCTTCTGATACGATTTCGAGTTGCCGGAATTCCTTGTTGCGCAGCGACAAAAGCAGCCCTTGCGAAAGCAGGTAGTCGCCGACCAGTACTGCAATTTTATTTTTCCAGAGTGCATTGATTGAGAAAAATCCGCGCCGTTCGTAGGAGTCATCCACCACGTCGTCATGCACAAGGCTGGCGGTATGCAACAACTCTACCAGCGAGGCTGCGTTGTAGGTGGAAGGCCCGGATTCGCCGCAAAGTTTGGCCGACAGGAACACAAACATGGGCCGCACCTGCTTGCCTTTGCGGCGGATGATGTAGAACATGATCTTATCTAATAGCGGCACCGAGGTGCGCATGGCCTCCCGGAAGTGCGTTTCAAATTGTTTCAGCTCTTGCTGAATGGGCTTCTGAATAGATTGGAGCGACGTGACCATAGTATGATTTTGGTAGCCAAAGCTAACCCATAAAAAACAAAAATCCGGCGAAAAAACTCATCGCTCTTCTTCATCCTCGCTTTCTTCCAGTTCGTCGGTTTCTTTTCCTTTCCGGATTTTTACAATCGGATTGCTGGCGGCACCTGTAATTGTCATCGGAATGCCCACAATGCCAAGCGGCGGTAAACCCAGTCGAAAACGCAGGTTCAGCCGGCCATCCAGCGAAGTTTGCCCTTCGATGCGCGGACGAAAACCGGCGACTTTCATTTTGGTGCGCTCGATGGTGACGATGTTGTTCGCAATGGACGTGCGCATGACCACCGCTTTCAGGTTGGGGTTGTTGATGCTGTCCTTGCCGGGGGCTTTGCTTACTGCGCCGAACAATTTCAACCCGCTGAACTGCACCTGTTCCAAAACCAATACGCCCTTGCCTTTGATGCTGGGATATACGGGTTCCATTTTGGCATTCAACCGGCCCTGGAGTTGGTAGTCTGCCGATACCAAACCTTTTGCTTTAGCTGCTGCGCTCGCCATTTTCCGGAACAGTGGAATTTCATTGTACGCCCGCTTCACATCAAAAGAATCAGCTTTGAGCGCAAGTTCAAATCCGGCTTTGCGCAAACCTTCGGGCGCGTAATTTCCTTCCATACGCAAAGTTGCGCCGGCAATGCTCGCCTCGGTACGCTGCAATTGCAGTTTCCCTTTTTGCAGGGTCAGACTGCCTTTGAAATCCTGGAGCTTCGTTTGGCCGTACCATATTTCTTTTGCGGAAGCCTCCAAAATCAGATCCATATCGGCGGGCAATTGCACAACCCCCGAAGCAGGCGCAGCGGCGACAGGTACCAGTGCCGCATTGGCCGGTGGCGTTGCAAATACCATAAAATCGTCCACCACTACCCGCAGACTGGCGATGGACAGCTTGCCTTGCAACAAACCTTTACCGATAGCTGCTTTGAGTTGTTCGATGGCGAACAGAAACGTGTGCGGAGGCGGACGTGGTCGCCAGCTTCAGTTGGTAGACCAAAGGAAAGTTGATTACGCCTCTTCTCCGCAAACGCCTTCGCAAAATACGTAGTCATCGCATCTGTCCAGTTCTGCGAACATTCTCAAAAATAGCTTATATTTGGCCATCTAAGCCAACGACCTCCATGACTAAAGTTGTAGAAATATTCATCGCCTATTCCCGCAAGGACAGCGAATACCTGGATGAACTCCGCACCCACCTTGCCCCATTGGAGCGCAGCCATCGGGTGAAAGTTTGGTACGACGGCAAAATAGACCCCGGCGCTGTTTGGGAAGAAGCCATCAAAAAACACCTGCACAGTTCCGACATCATCCTGCTCTTAGTGAGCGCCGACGCGATTGCCTCCGATTATTTCTACGACAAAGAACTTTCCGACGCCCTCAAACGGCACCGTGCCGGCGAAGCTTCCGTGGTGCCGCTCATTGTGCGCCCCTGCGCCTGGCGAGCCACGCCGCTGGCTGACCTGCAAGCCATTCCGCAAAACGGGAGACCGGTGACCGACTGGCTCGTCCGCGACAATGCTTATGCGGATGCCGTGGAATCGCTCTGGAAAATGATTGACCGCGTGCACGAAGGCCGGCGGGAGCAAGCCGAATCGGAACACCAGCGATTAACCGATGCAGAAACTGCCCGGGTCGCTGCCAAACACAAAGGCCAGGAAGAAGCGCGCCGCCAACGGGAAGCTAAGGAAGAACAACAACGCCTCGAAACCGAGCGCCTGCGTCGCGAAGCAGCAGAACGCCGTACCAAAGTCGAGGGCTATAAAGCGGAAGCAAAAAGAAACCTTAACCGTCGAGACTGGCCACGCGCTTTCACCGCCGCACAAGCCGCCCTTCAAATTGATCCCGACGATGCCGAAGCGCGGAAAATATTTGAACAAACGCAACAACCGACCAAAGACCTGCCTGAGCCTCCTCAACCGCCGTACCTCAAATGGGGGGCTATTGCAGCCGGGCTGGCGCTGGTTGTGTTCATCTTGCTGAAAATGATAAATGGCGGCGCCATCGAAAAAGATCATGCCGCCCAAATTGAAAAACTCGAAAGCGAGATGGCATCCATCACGGCAGGTACCTTCACCATGGGCTGCAAAGACACCACCCGCGACGGCAAGTGCCAAGACTACGAAAAGCCACCTCACGAAGTGCGCGTGCGCGATTTCTTTATTGGCTACTACGAGGTGACCCAGGTGCAGTGGCGCGCGGTGATGGGCAGCGATCCGCCGGAATTACTCAACAAAGGCTGCGATGAATGCCCGGTAGAGCGCGTCTCCTGGAACGATATAAAGGAATTTCTTAAAAAACTGAATACCTTAACCGGTAAACAATATCGCCTGCCCACCGAAGCGGAATGGGAATACGCTGCACGGGGCGGCGCTCAAAGCCGGGGCTACTTGTACAGCGGCAGC
>JBBQGV010000091.1:0-23175 GCA_038323375.1 Chitinophagales bacterium | reverse complement strand
GCATACTGAAGGTGACCCCTTTTCAAAAGGTGTTACCTTTTTCGAGGATAGCATACTGAAGGTGACCCCTTTTCAAAAGGTGTTACCTTTTTCGAGGACAGCATACTGAAGGTGACCCCTTTTCAAAAGGTGTTACCTTTTTCGAGGACAGCATACCGAAGGTGACCCCTTTTCAAAAGGTGTTACCTTTTTCGAGGACAGCATACCGAAGGTGACCCCTTTTCAAAAGGTGTTACCTTTTTCGAGGACAAAAAACACGCTTTGTTTTACAATAGCGGTAACACCTCTCGGGGGAGGTGTCACCGCCGCGTCTTTTTTGCAGAACATTTTCCTGCAAGTATATTGCCGTAAAGCAGGGTATTCCTGTATTTTTACCGATCTGTATTATGGTCGGGTAAAAGATAAGACTTTGCACGGGTGCAGCGTTAAGCTTTGGCAGGCCATAATACACAATGCCTGAAAACTGCTGTGAGATGATGCCGCTTCTTCGTTGCCCTATGTATGTATTGTTCACCCTAATGCCTTTGTGCAGCTTGCACGCACAGGGGATTCCTGTGCTTACGAACCCTTCGGGCTGTGGCCTGGGGCTTTCCATCGTGGATAACAATTGCCCGGAAAACGGCGTATTTTACCAACCCAATCTTTTCAATATCATCGTCAGCAACGCACCCGGCACAACGCTCGGGGTAGACGTCTACCTGAAAGAAGTGCGCCTCATCATCCGGCATGGCTGGGCAGCAGATATTGGCGTAATCTTGGTTTCGCCGGGTGGGGTAGTAGCCACCGTGGTACAAAACAGAGGGGGGGCAGGTGATAATTTCGGAGACCCGAACGCCCCGAATTGCCAGACTTACGCCACCTTTGCCGTAGGTGCCTGCACGCCATTGGACAGCGCCGCCGCGCCTTTTACGGCAGTGCCGTACCCGTCGGAACAAAACTTCTACATTTTCAACGACAACGTCACCAATCCAAACGGAACTTGGCAACTCCGGATATGCGATGATCTTGCGACCGATGCGGGTTCGTTGGAGTTCGTCGAGCTCGTTTTTGAACCAATTGCCTGTTTGCCCATTTCCCAAGCTACATTTTTGAACGCTGATACCACTTCGGTGCTGCTGGGCTGGACTCCCGCAGCATTTTGCGGAACCACGATCATTGAATACGGGCCTCCGGGATTCACCCCGGGGAACGACGCACAGGCGGGTGTCGGGGGTGAAATTGCTTTTGGAAACTGCCCGCCTTTTTTGTTGCAGGGGCTGCAACCGGAGCGCAATTACGATATTTATATCCGGCGTTTTTGCAATACGGGGGGATACAGCATTAATTCCTGCCCGGTTACGGTGGCTACCGGGTGCCAGCCGCCGCCGATTACCTTGGTTGAAACGTTCAATAGCCAGTTGCTGTGCAACACGATGAGCTGCAACAGCGTCTGTAATACAACCGGTTTGTGGCGCAATGTCTCCAGCGACGCTTTTGACTGGTTAGTCACCACCGGCCCTACGCCGACTGCAGGAACAGGCCCGTTGGACGATGTGTCGGGAGGCGGCAGGTACGTATACATCGAAACGACCGGCAATCAATGTGCGATTGGCGCTGTGGCCAGGTTGTTGTCGCCTTGTGTGCGAATAGACAAACAAGGGTTTCCCGATTGCCACCTGTCTTTCCATTACCACATGTTTGGCCCGAATATCGGCACCTTACGGTTGGAGACGTCCACCGATGGCGGATTTACCTGGTCTGTCTTCTGGCAACTCAGCGGTAACCAGAGCAATGCGTGGAAAAAAATATACCTTAGCCTCGCAGCATTTCCAGATGGCGCTGTTGTACAATTCCGATTTGCAGGCGTCAAAGGAAACGGAGTTCGCGGTGATATTGCATTGGATCAAATTGTATTTTATGGCTCTGAAAATTTAGGCTTTCCGCAAAATCAGTTTTATGCTGACAGCGATGGCGATGGCTTTGGCCGGGCAGGCACTTTCGTATTGAGTTGTGCAGCAACAGCGCCCGCCGGGTATGCAGACAACGACGACGATTGCAACGATACAAATGCTTCGATTTATCCGGGAGCGCCGGAAGTGGGTTGTGATGGCATTGACAACAACTGCAATGGCTTGGCCGACGATGCGATTTTGCCGCCCCCGCCAGCCGAATCGGACACGATTTGTTCAGGAGAACAAGCCGTGATCTGCGCCACCGCACTGCCAGGATATTTTATGTTTTGGTACGATTCTCCTTCCGGAAACGATGTTGTCCACTTTGGAAGTTGTTACGAACCTGTTCTGCCACCAAATAACGGTGCCGAACCGGTGGTTTATCTCTATTACGCTTCCCAAACCAATTTCAGTTGTTTTTCAGAACCCAGAACTGAAGTCCGGATTGTGGTCAATCCAACGCCGACAGGGGCATTCAGCGAAACGCCATCCGTTTGTCCGGGCGAAGTTTTCGATTTGGCGAGTCTCAATATTGTGGATGAAAATTTCACCGGCGGTACGATCACTTTTCACACTCAAAGTCCAGCCACGCCTGCCAACGAACTACTTTCAACCATGGTAAGTCCGCCGACAACCACCGATTATTATTATCTCATCACCAATCCTTATGGGTGTACAGACGAAGGATTGGTTACGCTTACGGTGTTGAGTGGCCCCAACCTGAGTTTTTTACCCGCTGATTCCATTTCGTTGTGCAGAGAATCCACGACCACGATTGGCGTGCAGGTGAATGGCGGCATCGGGAATTATACCTACTTCTGGAACACCGGTGCCAATACGGCTTCCATTCCAATCAGCGCCTCCGGGAATCCCGGAACAACCGCGCTGTATCAGGTCACGGTAACGGATGCCGAGGGGTGTTTCAGCACAGGTGATATTGCTGTGACGACGACCAACAGCATTGATTCCATTCGCGTGACGATCACGAACGTAACCACTTGTATGGGCAACAACGGCAGCATCAATATTGAGCCGCTAAACGGGTTAAGCCCTTTCAATTACCAATGGACCGGGAGCAACGGCACCACCGGCAATGGCGTAAGCCCCGGGAATGTCATCAACATCGCCAACTTAGCTCAGGGCAGCTACCGCGTCACCATCACGGATGCATCGGATGAAGGTTGCCGGTTTATCCTGCGCAATGTATTGGTGCAGGGACCCAGTGCCATTGTGGAGGATGTGGTTGTGGAAGATGTAAGCTGTGCAGCGGCTTCCGATGGCAGTATTTGTCTGGATGTGGACGGAGACAATCCCCAGTATCTGTGGAGCAACGACGCCACAACCCCTTGTATTCAAAACCTTGCAGGCGGCACGTATTCCGTGACGATTAGCGATGGCATGTGTGCGACGGTGGTGGACAATATTGTGGTCAATGAACCCGATTCGTTGCGGATAAAACCCGACCTGACCTTTCCGTTGTGCCACAACGCTGCGAACGGCGCGATTTTTCTGACCGTTTTTGGGGGAACGCCCGATTATTCGTTTTTATGGAGCAATATGGCCGTCACCCAAAATATTTCCGGGCTAACCGGGGGCGATTATAGTGTAACCCTAACCGACGGGAACGGCTGCATCCTCGCAGAGACGATCCCTTTACCCGCGCCTTTGCCCCTGCAAATTGTACTCGACTCGATGCAGAACGTCTCCTGTAATGGGGGCACCGACGGGTACCTGAAAGTATCGGCTACCGGCGGCACCTCCCCTTACCGGTTTAACTGGAACGACAACAGCACCGCGCCGGTGAGAAGCAACCTGCCAACAGGAACATATATGGTCACGGTGACGGACTTCAAAGGTTGCCAGGCGGTTCGTATCCTGTTCATTACCCAGCCACAGCCTTTGACCGTAAACCTGATTGCGGCGACAGACCCGGTTTGTTTGGGGGATGAAAGCGGCGCTTTAACCGTTGCAGCAACAGGCGGAACGGCGCCTTACTCTTATTTTTGGGATCACAATGCCACCGGCCCGGCAGTAACCGGCTTAGGGGTGGGGGAATACCGCGTGGTTGTGGTGGATGCCAAAGGTTGCCAGAGCGATACCGTGGTGTTGGAATTATTGCCAGTTTCTACCATCAGCCTGAACGTGACCCAGGTTTCACCCGCCTGCGTCGGACGAACGGATGGCAGCATCAGCTTGCAGGTATTGGGTACGCCGCCTTTTCAATACACTTGGAACAACAATAGCCACGCTGCAAACCTGAACAATATTGGGATAGGCACTTATACGGTGAGCATTACAGACGGGCAGGGATGCGAGTACGACACGGCGGTCACCCTGACTGCTCCCCAGGTTTTTGGCATCGAAATCAGCGCGCTCTCCCCCAGTTGCTTTGGATCGCTCGATGGACTTGTAGACATCATCATGCTACAAAGTGGCACGCCCCCGATTACTTACCTTTGGAGCCACGGCCCAATCACCCAGGATGTTTCCGGTCTTGCCCCCGGCGACTACCAGGTCACGGTGAGCGACGGACAGGGGTGCAAATTTATCTCCGACACCATTCCGATGGTCTGGCCGTCACCGCTAACGTATAGAATTGAGGCCATTGGCGAAATAGAATGTCACGGGGAAGCAGATGGTTTCATCGAATGGGGAATCAGCGGTGGAACGCCGCCTTATTCCTATACCTGGTTCGGTTTATTTACCAATAGTGAAGATGTTTATGACCTGCCTGCGGGCAGCTATCGGGTGTTGGTTCAAGACCAGCGCGGCTGCACCATTGATACCGTCTTTTCCCTGGCCCAACCTCCGGCTTTAGCCCTGCAAACCTCGGCTACACTGGGGGGTATCTGCGATCCGGATGCCATGGATGCCTTGTCGGCGAATGCAAGCGGCGGTACGCCGATCTACACTTATTTGTGGAGCAATGGCGCCATGACGCCCACCCTTCCCAATGCAGCGCCAGGCGATTACCTGCTCACGGTAACGGATGCCAAAGGTTGCGAAATCCGATCTACAACGGTGAAAGTTCCGGAACGCGTACCTCCCGTCCGGATTGATGCTTTTGCCGCAACAACAGTGAGCTGTTACAACGGCAATGATGCTTCCATGACTGCAACCATTTCCGGAGGTTCGGGGCTTTACCTGTACCATTTTACCCCGACTTACATCGAAGTCACCGGCGCAACCAGCGTTACCGTCGGGCAATTGCTGCACAGCCCGGAATACAGCGTTACGATCACCGATTTAAATACCGGGTGTGTCGTTTCTTCGGCGAGCCAAAGCCCCGGGCAACCTGATCCCTTAGCCATTGAGAGAGACAATATTGAGGTGGTGAATTGTTTTGGAGGTAACGACGGGGGGATTTACATCACAACCAGCGGGGGCATTGGCCCGTACACCTATCAGTGGTTCAATGAAGCGGGGGAACTGATTTCTGAATCCGAAGACTTATTATTCATTGCATCAGGCGTTTATACGGCCACGGCCACAGATGCAAATGGCTGTCAGGTCTCTTTGGGGACAACCGTAACCAGCAGCGGAAATACGGTCATCAATTTAGTAGACTCGCTCACCATCCTCCAGCACGTCCGCTGCCGGGGAGACGCGACCGGCGCAATTGACATCACTTTGTCCGGGGGCATCCCGCCTTTCGTGTATAGCTGGAGCAATGGCGCTTCTACAGAAGACCTGATCAACATTCCTGCCGGAATTTACGAAGTGACGGTGACGGATGCAGATACCTGTCGTTCCATTATTCCGGGAATTATGGTGAAGCAACCTGCGCAACAATTAGCGCCGAATGCTCAACTACAGCTTCCTGCCTGCCACGACACGGAAGACGGCGCCATCGTCACCGCAGCAAACGGGGGTGTTCCGCCGTATCAGTATACCTGGCAGGAAAACGGCATTACCCTGCCCGGGGAAACCGGCTCTGTCCTGGACGATATTGGGGCTGGCAACTACCGCCTGATTTTGCAGGACACCGGGGGTTGCATACGCTTTTTCAATTTTGTACTGGATGCCCCTGACCCCCTTCAAGTAGACATTCAACCGGCTTTGTTCGATCAACCCGTTACGGCTACTGCGATTGCTACCGGCGGCACGCCTGACTATGACTACCTGTGGAATACCAATGACATGACAAACCAGATTGAGGTTCTGTTGTCTGGTTTTTACGAAGTGACGGTGACGGATGATTCCCAGTGTGTGGCCACGGCATCTATGCTCATCAATGACGCTGCGGAAGTCGCACAACTCCGCCAGGCGTGGGTATTCCCAAATCCAACGACCAGTTTGCTCCAAGTAGAATTTGAATTAGACCGGGTCGCTGAGGTCAGTTGGGCGCTTTACGATGCTTACGGGCGCATGATCTGGCAGGAAAGGGCGGGTGCTATCCGGCAGGAGTCCCGTTCGCTCGACTTTTCGGATTACCCGTCGGGTGCCTATCTGTTGCAGTTATGGGCGGATGGAAATATGCTGCTGAGGGAACGCGTGGTGAAAATAGAGTAAAATATACCGGTATTCCTTCATACTTTTTTGCCCGTAAGTTGTTTTGATAAAAAACACGTAACTATTTACCACATAGGTGGTAAATAGATACAAAAACAAAATATTATGAAAAAAAGAGATTTTCTGAGAGCTGCCGGCCTGTTGGGATTGGCAGGATTTGCCAATCCATTCCGCCTATCGGCAGCTAACGATGAACCCGTTGAAGCAACAACTTTCCGGAGCGGCGATTTTGAGCTGCCGAAATTGGGTTATGCCACCGATGCGCTGGAACCTCACATTGATAAACAAACCATGGAAATCCATCACGGCAAACACCACGCCGCTTATGTCCGCAACCTCAACGATGCCATCAAAAATACGCCATTCGCAACGATGGAAATTGAAGAGATTTTAGCCAAAGTCACAGCTAAATTCCCAGCCATTCGCAACAACGGCGGCGGTCATTACAACCATACGCAATTTTGGCTTTCGCTTGCTGCAAGAGGTGGCGGGCAACCTTCCGGCAAATTGGCCGATGCGATCAATGGAAAGTTCGGCTCCTTCGACAAATTTAAAGAGCTGTTTGGTAAAGAAGGTGCCTCCCGCTTTGGTTCCGGCTGGGCATGGCTTGTAGTGGATAAGAAAAAAAGCCTGTTTCTCACCTCTACGGCCAACCAGGACAACCCGCTGATGGCAAAATTGGTCAAAAAGCAAAAGGGAATGCCGATTCTTGGCCTTGACGTTTGGGAACACGCCTATTACCTGAAGTACCAGAACCGTCGCCCCGACTACATTGCTGCTTTTTGGAACCTGGTCAACTGGGAGGAAGTGTCCCGCCGCTATGAACAAGCGACGTTATGAAATCTGGTGAAATCATAGAGTTGACCGTGGAAGGCATGGATTGCAACAATTGCGCAACGAGCATCTCCCGTTTTTTGGAGCGCAAAGGATTGGAGGACGTATTTGTCAATTTCCAAACGAAAGAAGTCCGGTTCAGGCAGGATGAAGGCAAAATCAGCATGGAAGGCGTTAAATCGGGAATCCATAAGTTGGGCTACACCGTTGTGGAGTCTGACACAAAGGAAGCCTGGTGGACGCTGGAACGCAAACTGTTGATCAGCGCCATTTTTACCTTGCCTTTACTGCTCGGCCATCTGTTGATGTCCTTTGGCGTGCATTTCAGCCTGATGCACAATTTTGTTGCTCAGTTGTTGCTTTGCCTGCCTGTTTTTGTGATTGGGGTGGCTCATTTTGGGAAAAGCGCCTGGTTGTCTTTGCGCACCGGCGTTCCCAATATGGATGTCCTGATTTTTATGGGAAGTACCGCCGCTTTTATCTACAGCCTGATCGGTACGCTTGCGAATGAAGCACAGTACATTTTTTATGAAACGGCTGCCAGCATCATCACGTTAGTCCTGATCGGAAACTGGTTGGAAAAACGCGCTGTGGCGCAAACCACCACCGCCATTAGCGAATTGAGCCGGCTTCAACCCCGGAAAGCTAAAAAAATCATGCCTTCCGGAACGATCGTTAGCCTTGATCGGGATGAAATTCAAAAAGGCGACCTTTTGCAGGTCAATGACGGCGACACCATCCCCGCCGATGGCGTGATCCAAAGCGGCGAGGCTGCCGTTGACGAATCCATGCTGACTGGCGAGAGCATGCCGGTATCCAAACGGGAAGGCCACGCCGTCATTGGAGGCGCGTTGCTGCTATCCGGGAATATCCGGGTAACCGTTCAGGCGGTTGGTAAAGACACCGTGCTTAGCCAAATGATCGAATTAGTGAAAACCGCACAGCGCGACAAACCGGATATCCAAAGACTGGCAGACCGCATCAGCGCCATCTTCGTCCCTGCAGTGGTCGGAATTTCTTTGCTGACCTTATTGCTGGGCTATTTTGTATTCGACCTGGCATTCCGGCAAGCCCTGCTGAATGCCATCGCGGTGTTGGTCATCTCCTGTCCCTGCGCAATGGGTCTGGCAACGCCAACTGCTGTTATGGTGGGGGTGGGGCTCATGGCCCAAAACGGCATTTTGATCAAAGGCGGACAAACGCTGGAAATCCTGTCGCGCATCCGAAATTTTGTTTTTGATAAAACCGGGACTTTGACGACCGGTGATTTTAAAATCAGCAATATTCAGTGCGTGGCCGCCGACAAGCCGAAAGTGTACGCGTTGATTCACACCTTAGAGCAATATTCTTCGCACCCCATTGCAAAAGCTTTAGTCCATGAAACGGCGCAATACCAGGACAACGGCACATTCGATACCGACGGATTGTTCATCCGGGAAGAAAAGGGAGTAGGGGTGGTCGCATCAGCCAAAGATGGCCGGGTATACAAATTGGGTTCGGAGCGCATTTTAGCGGATTCGGCTCTGGCTACACCCCGGGGTGCTGTTTACCTTACGGAAAATGACCGCCTGCTTGCCGTGGTGGAAATCGAAGACGAGCTGAAACCCGAAACCCGTCAACTGATTCAACGCCTCCATGCTTCCGGTAAAAAAACAGTGCTTTTGAGCGGCGATAAACGTGAAAAAGTGGAGGCCGTTGCGCAAAATCTGGGCATTCAGCGATTTTTTGCGGCGCAATTGCCACAGCAAAAATTAGACCTGATCGGGACGATGTCGAACGAGGAGCCTACGGCCATGATCGGCGACGGCATCAACGACGCGCCTGCTTTGGCAAAAGCAACGGTAGGTATTTCGCTCAGCAATGCTTCCCAGGTCGCCATACAATCCGCTCAGGTTGTATTGATGAACGGCAACATTCAGCGCCTTTCCATGGCGTTGAACATCAGCGAAAAAACGGTACAAACCATCCGTCAAAACCTGTTTTGGGCTTTTGCCTACAACGTCGTGGCGATCCCCATTGCCGCCATGGGCTATCTGAATCCAATGTGGGGCGCTTTATTCATGGCTTTTTCTGACGTTGTGGTCATTGGGAACTCGATCCGGCTGAAATATCGTCGTTTGGACAATTAGTTTGGGAAGTTGGCAGTTTGCTGATGTACAGTTTTTTACATTTGCACATTGCGAATATACTAAAGTATGAGAATTGCACAAATTACGGACTTGCACATTGGAAAGGTAGGAGAAGACACGCACGGCGTTGACGTACGTGCCAATTTTTTGAAAGTACTGGAAGCTGCGTGCGCTGTACATCCGGATGAATTGATGCTTTCCGGTGATCTTTGCTTCGATAAAGGCGAGGCTGAAATATATGACTGGATTCGACCGCATTTAGAAAAGCTGGGGCTGCCTTACCGACTGATTTCAGGGAATCACGATGATCCGCAGTTGATGGCAAAGGCCTTTGATTTGGATCCGTTGCTGAAAAGCGGCGAATTGTATTACCGCGCGGATTACGGCGCGTTTCCGGCGCTTTTTTTGGATACAACGCCCTACATCGTTTCCGCAACTCAATTAAACTGGCTGGCGGAGCAATTGGCTGCGCACTCCGGAGACTGGATCATTTTTATGCACCACCCGCCGTTGCTGGCCGGAGTCAAGTACATGGACGACCATTATCCGTTGAAAAATCACGCTGAAGTGTTGGCTCTGTTGCAGGAACAACCTGGTCGCATTCACGTATTTTGTGGCCATTACCACGTTGACCGTGTGGTTTCAGCAGGCAATGTGACGGTTTATGTGACGCCTTCCTGCTTTTTTCAGATCCATCCTTATGCTGAAGCCTTCACCGTAGATCATTACCGGATCGGATTCAGGGAAATTGAGATCCGGGACGGGCATTTGTTAACGACCGTACGTTACCTTGAATCGTAAAAAATACAGCTTTTGGAAATTATCAAAGATCAAAAAACGGCATTGCTGGTTGGCGCCTCCGGGTTGGTTGGCGGCTATTGCCTGCGCCTCTTGCTGGATCATGGCGCTTATGAAAAAGTAGTGGTGTTCACCCGAAGGACATTGCCCGTTTCGCATAGCAAATTGGAGCAGCATGTCGTAGACTTTGACCTCCCGCAAACGTTTTCCCATTTGCTAAAAGGGGACGACTTGTACTGTTGTCTGGGTACCACCATGGCAAAGGCCGGTAGCAAAGAAGCTTTTTTTAAAGTGGATTATACCTATGCCTATGAGGTAGCACGCGCTGCGGTTGAAAACGGCGTCAATCAGTTCCTGCTGGTGTCGTCGGTGGGTGCCGATGCCAATTCCATTTTTTATTACAGCCGGGTGAAAGGCGAGTTGGAAGACGCAGTCAAACAATTGCCTTTTTGGGCGGTACATATTTTTCAGCCTTCTGTTTTACTGGGGGAGCGCAACGAAAACCGCTGGGGGGAGCAATGGGCTGCCAAAATTGGCAAGCGCATTGATGCCCTCACCGGGGGCTTGTTGAGCAAATACCGCCCCGTAGAAGCCGAAGTTGTCGCCGCTGCGATGGTGAGCGTGGCGCAACAATTTCAACCGGGGATACAGGTCTATCCTTCGCATTATTTACAACAGCTTTCCGAACAATTGCCTGCTATTCAATGACTTCATGGTTTCACTTCACGTGTCGGACACTTTGAAAGTGTCCGACACGTGAAGTGAAACCATGAGCCTCAACTCGTGAAATCCACCCCAAACCTGGCGCGGATCTCCGCCCCAGGTTCTATCACCGCAAGTCCCTCCCCGTTGTTGAACGCATCAATATTGCAAGTCATGGGCTCGACCGCTATGGCGCTGCGGTGTGCCGGGGTAAAGACCTGTAAAAAGTTGAATTTACCCGGCCCGGTTTCCTGCCAAAAGCGCAATTGATGGCCTTCCCGCCGAAGGTAAGTTTCTGCAATGCCTTCCGCATCAGGTAGCGCAAAGCAGTTGTCTAACACGGTTGTCCCGATCTTTTCCGGAACGGTAAAATCGTCGTACGCGTATCGTTTACCGGTGGGAATCATCGCTGAATCAATGCCTACCAATTGGCAGGTCGGCATTTGCAAGGTGATGTCCTTTATCTGATCATAACCGAGATGAAAATAAGGATGCCAGCCCAAACCTGCCGGAAGGGCACGGTCTCCGTCATTGCGGAAAGCCAGCGTAATCGTAAGTTGCCCGGGGTACTCGATTTTAAAAATAGCCGTAAACGTAAAAGGGAAGGGGTAGTAAGGGGTTTCGCCTGCACTTTGAAACTGGCAAACGGCCGTTGCTTCATTTTCGCCAACTTCGTAACCAATGAGTTCGATGTCTTTATCCATCCCCAATCCGTGGAGGGCGGTACCGGTCGCCGGGTCGTTGACCGGGAATTCAAAAAATTCTCCCCCCCATTCATAACGGCCATCGCGCAGGCGATTTGGGAAAGGAAACAGCATACCGCTTTTTCCCCAGTTGTTCAGCGAGGCTTCCACCGGCGTTTTACAACCATCCAGAATTGACTTTCCCTGGAGCACCAAGTCGGTCAGACAAGCGCCGCAACCCGGAACCAGTGAAAAAAGCGTTTTGCCGGAAGCATGCTGGAAAATATGTTTTTCATATTTGCCAAAAGAAACGAGTTGGTGCCTGAACATAGTAAGCCTTGTCGTTAAAGAGCTTGTTCGTGAATTCCCGATAAGCTCTAAGAAAAACCTATACCTGAATTGAATGCAACTACACTTTAGTGGCATTTACCATCAGCATCGCAAAAATGCTAAAAATCCTGCTAACTTTATCCGGGTAAACTTAAATCCATTTCCACTATGAAACAACGCTTTGTTTTTCAGTTTTTTATAGCAATTGCACTCTTCGTAGCCGCAACGGGCTGCGTTGCGCTAAAGGAGTATAAAAAAGCGCAGAATGCCTTTAATCTGGGCGCAAGCCTCGAAATGAAACAACGAACAGCATCTTCGGCCAACGATTTGCCAGCCTCGCCCGACCTGGAGATCTTGTTCCCGACGACCGGGCAACCGGATATGAGCCTGAAACCAGCTTCCTATTATCAAAACGCTTACGATCAGGTGACTAAAGCATTGAAAGTCAGCGGAAAACTCAAATCAAGTGATGTTTTGGGTGAAGCGTTAGCCATAAAAGCGCTCGCTGCCTGGAAGCTTAAAAAGTATGAAGAAGCCCGCGAAGCCGCGAAAGTAGCCGGAGCGGAACTTGAAATCGAACCGGACGCCGGGGCGAGGGATAAAGCTTTGATGGCCGCTATGGGCGGTTTAATCGCCATTGACCTGGCGCATGATTCTATTTCAAAAATGAATAAAATACTGCTGGATGCTGCTCAAAAACCGGAAAATGTCACTAAAGAACAAGCTACAGCATTGTATGAACAAGCTAAAATGCACTTTGAGCAATTCGTTTTCAGCCGGCAAATTTCCCGAAACTCCTTATGGCAAGGCATCCAAACGATTGACGAGGCAAAAATGAAGGCAGAGCCTACCCACGACATTCAACGCTACCTGTTGATGGCGCAATTGTCGGGTCTGAAAAACTGGACGGACGCACTGAATGCCATTGATACGGCGGCTAAGCGCCTGGGGGTCAAAAGCAGTAACAATGCTGCAAAAGGCTGGATTGAAGACCAAAAATCTTTTTATCGCACGACCCGGGACGGCTATCTGGGAAAATTGGCCGGGTTAATCCCGGGCGGTAAAAATGCCCCGGTTTATTTGAGTTGGGAAAAAATACTTTAACTAATGTCTGTCTTTATAGTCCGATAGCTGCGTTATGCTTGACCCCAAAAACGGTCATTTACGCAAGTGAAATCCCGTTTTTGGGGTCTTCGCATGCCTTGCTCTCGAACTCTAAAGATCAGACAACCAACTAAATGGATACACACTAATTAACTAAGTGCTCCGGGAAGAGAAAATCACCTTAGTAATCATTTCATAAAGCTTTGCCTCTTCGGGTATTTCCTGTAAATATGCTAAGTGGCGGGCAATCGTTTTTTCGTCTCCGCGGACTGCAGGGCCGGTTTGGGCGGCTTCCGGCGACAGGTGACGCACTTTTTCAGCGGTTTCCCGAATAAGCGGGAGCAACAGTTTAAAATCCAACTGCTCTTTTTCCAAAATGCGCTGGCCTGTTTGATACAGGTAATTGCTGAAATTATTGACAAAAACAGCGGCGACATGCAGGGCGATTCGCTGCTGTTCTTCCATGACAACAGCTTGTTTACCAATGATTTCTGCGATGTTTGTTAACAAACGTTCATCTTCCTGCACCGAAGCTTGTACGCAAATGGGGATTTCCGAAAAATCGGGTGTGCGCTGCGGAGAGAACGTCTGGAGCGGATAAAAAATCCCGTACCGCTTAGCGTAAGGCTGCAACACCGAAGCCGGTGTTGCACCGGAGGTGTGTGCGAAAAGTCCTTTAGAGATCCCGGCTTCCGACAATCGGCATGCGGTTTCTGCAATCACGTCATCCCGAACGGCCAGGAGGTAAAGGCCGTCATGAGAAGATACTTCGGAAAGTTGGTCTATGGCAACCGCACCTACGGTTTCCGCAAGCGCTTCTGCTTTAGCCTTGTCACGGCTGAATACCTGCACCACTCGATAACCCTTTTCGCTTAGGCGCTTGGCCAAGTGCGTGCCGACATTTCCGGCACCGATAAGGGTGATTGGGAGCGTTTTCACGAATAATTACTTTCCGTTATCACCTCATGCTCCTTTTTAATCATGATCCGTCGCCACATCCCCATCCCCAGGCCCAGCATCATCATTACCGATCCCAGCCAAAAGAAGTTGATGCCCGGAAACTCGATGGCTTCCAGCACGATATAATCCGAACGCAGCGAATTGGTTGCTATCTCAATCGGAGCGCTGTTAACGTTGCGGGGTTCCGTTTTTGCGGCCATCAGGGAGATGGTTCCTTTTGCCGGGTCAATCCCGACAAAGCGCAAATGCAGCCCCAGTGCTTCCACCTCGTCCTTCAGGTTAAATGGTTGGCTTCCCCGGATAAAATAAACCGGCTCAGCTTCGTAAGCCTGACCAGTTGCATCTGTAACCTGCATCTTGGCACCCACGGCAATATCGCCGGCAGTGGCCTTGTAGAGCGGGTGGCCGGGCGTTTTGTTGAAGGTGGTGAAATGCAGGGTAAGCCCTTCAAAGTCATTTTTTTCGCCGTCTTTGAACGTCAGCGTTTGGTAGTTGAGCTGGTCTTCGGGGGTGAACAATTGGCCGAAAATGGCGTCGCTGAGGCGTACCCGGGCGCTCAACTGGTTGATTTGCACCGGATAAGTATAGAGCAATTCTTCGCGCAGCACCAGTACTGGCATGACGGTATAAACGCTGTCGTCGTCAGCCCGTTCGATGCGAAACCGCACGCCGATGGCTAAGTCGCCTGCCTGCGGCTTGTATTCAGGATGGGTCGGGTTGCGATCCAATCCCTCAAAAGACAGCGTGTACCGCTTGAGCACAAAGGTGTCTTTATCTTCGATGTGTACGGTATCTATAAAGGTCTTAGGACTCCGGTTGTCAATATTGATGAGGCGGTATTGCAGGCTGTCTTCCCGCTGGCGGCGAAAATCCATGTCCATTTCCACTTGTGGCAACGACGCGATGTGCGTAAAAACATCCCGACCGGCATAGCGTTTGGTTGAAGGATTGGAAGAAGCAACTTTGGTGAACGTCTTGTCGTAGAGGATATTAGGTAGCAAATTAAACTCTTCTTGGACTTCGCCTTTCTCATTGCGCCTTTTATAGTTGACGGTATAGGTTCGGGTGAAGGTTTCCAGGGTATCGTGGGTATAAGTAATTTCGTAGCCGCTCATCATAGTGGGTGAACCTTTGAAAAGCAGGACGTTCCGGCGCAGACTTTGTTCGTCAGCGCCTTCTATGAGGCCATCCATCACAAAAGGATTGGAAGAAATGACCTGCTTGTTCAGGCCCGAAGCGATTACCCCCACAATCATGAGTCCAAAACCAATATGCGCAATGGCCGACGCGCCGGTTTTCAGGTTCCCTTTCAGAAAAAAGACGATGTAGTCGAGGTTGGTCACCACAGTGAAAATGCCGCTGAACAGGAGTAAGGAGTATTGCCAGTTGTAAGTGCTGATCCAAAGAGTAGTCAGGCCGGTCAGGGCAGCAGAAATAGCCATTGCAATTCCCGTCCGGATGTAAAATTTTCTCTTCCGGTTTTCCCAGTTGAATTCGCGGAAGCGCAAATATTGCGCAAAGCCCGACAACAACCCGATGAAAATTCCAATCCACAACTGGTATTTATTGTAGTGGTCTATCGGATCCGTAATGACGCGCCCCTCAAAAGTGGGGTCGAAGAATTGCACAATCTTATTGTACACCGGCAGAGAGGTAGAAACCGTGATTAGAATGGTTGAAAACAGCAGGATCAATGAGCCGATGAACATCCAAAACTCCTTTGAGGCAGCGTGCTCTTCTTTGGCAGGCGCGGGAACGCCCTTGTACCGCGATGCCAGCAGGGCAATAGAAAGTCCGAAGTAAGCGAAAATAAAAAACATCAATTGCCACTCCAACCCCATTTCCGTAAAGGCATGGACAGAAGTTTGACCCAATACGCCGCTTCGGGTCATGAACGTGGAGTAAACAATCAGCACAAAGGATAGCAGGTAATAAATATAAGTGCTTTTGATCGCATAGCCGGTATGTTTGGCAATCAGGTTGGTGTGAATGCCGGCGATCAGGACGATCCAGGGCACCAACGACATGTTTTCGACCGGATCCCAGGCCCAGTAGCCGCCAAAACTCAGCGCTTCATACGCCCACGCGCCGCCCATCAGGATGCCGGTGCCCAAAATAGCGCCGCAGAACAGCGCCCAGGGCAAAGCCGGTTTCATCCATTCGGTATGCCTGCGTGTCCACAAGCCTGCCACAGCAAAACAGAAAGGGATGGATGTGGAAGCAAATCCAAGAAACAGCGTTGGCGGGTGAATGGTCATCCAGTAATTCTGAAGAAGGGGATTGAGGCCATTGCCTTTGATGAGGGTAACGTAGTTTTCGTTGGTAAAAATGGGCACGTCCATCACCTCGCGGAGCAGGAGGGTCGGGTTGCTGCCCAGTCGCATCGCGTCTTCTCCAAAGCCGATGTATACGCCCAGGATCATCGAACCGATTACCGCCTGAATGGACATCAGTGTTGCCATTACCGGCGATTCCCAAGAACCTGATTTAAAAATCAGCACAGTACCCAATATGATGTGCCAGAACATCCACAACAGAAAACTCCCTTCCTGGCCTTCCCAAAATGCCGAAAAAATGTATTTAAAAGGCAGGTCTTCAGAAACGTGTGCTTGAACGTACTGGTATTCGTAGTACTGCTTCGTCATTACAAAAAAAAGCATGCCAATGATGGCAAACGTACCCGCAGCATGGGCGACGAATGCCCCGCGGCCTATTTTTTTCCACATCGCAGCCTCCGGAAGGTCTCTGCGATTGGTTGCAAAAATATACGCCAGCGTAGCGAGCAAACTACTCAAAAATCCAAGAAGGACACCAAAATGTCCGATTCTGCCCGGCCACAAATGCTCGCCGAAATATTGCATCTCCTGCATGGAAGGTTCTTTTTGTAGGAAGTAGAGGGTGAAAAGACAGCTTCATCAACCGATGAAATGCTTAGCTTTCTTTCCCTTTGATGTAAATTTCTTCATCTTTGTATTTGGAAGGGCATTTGAGCAGCACTTCTGAGGCAATAAACTCTTCCCCTTTCATTTTGCCGGTCAGCACGATTTGCTCCGACATTTCAAAATCCTGGGGCTTTTCAGAAAGCAGCACCACTTTCCGTTCTTCGCCGTTGGCATCGCGCACATAGAAGCTGAAGTAGTTCGGATCCTTTTCCGGATTGTAGTACATTTCTTTGGTTTGCACTAATTGGCCAGCTATTTTAGCTTTGCGGCCATTTTGCGAAGCATCGGCAAAAGAAGCATACACAGTCAGGTCTTTGGTTGCTGTGGTTAACAGGTAAATTGCAGCCAAAACCATGGCTCCTGCAATAAGATATGTTTTTTTCATAACCGCTTGTTATAAATTTTCACAAATTTACGACATGTTTGCCGGCTTATGCAGACAATTCAACGTCAAAATGCTGTAATAAAACACATGGGAAACCTGATCGTTCACCTTTCCGGCGCTTCAATCCGCCAACAAGACAATATAGTGCTAACCGATGTGGGGCTAAAAATCTCCAAAGGGGAGTTCGTTTATCTGGTTGGCCGCACCGGCAGCGGGAAATCGAGCCTGCTGAAAACCATCTACGCTGCGCTGGCTCTGGAAGAGGGCAGGGGAGAAGTGGCTGATTTTGACCTGCGCAGCCTGAACCGCCATACCATACCTTTACTCCGCCGTAAATTGGGGATTGTTTTTCAGGATTTTAACCTGTTGGCCGACCGAAACGTGGATCAAAACCTGCGTTTTGTCCTGTTAGCGACGGGCTGGAAAGACAAAACCCTCATCGAACAACGCATTGTGGAAGTGCTTAAACAAGTGGGCTTGGAAAAAGAGCGCTACCGGATGCCGCACGAACTTTCCGGCGGGGAACAACAGCGGGTAGTCATCGCCCGCGCCCTGTTGAACCGGCCCGAACTCATCATTGCAGATGAACCGACCGGCAACCTTGACCCGGAAACCTCGGACGATATTTTGCTGCTCCTGCGCCAATTGGCCCGGCAAAACAACACGGCCGTCCTGTTTGCTACCCACGATTACCGCATCATCGAGCGCTTTCCTGCCCGCATTGTGCGCTGTGTTAAGGGCCGGGTTGTCAGCGAAGAAGAGTTTGAAATCTGAGAGGTGTCTGTTTTTATAGTCCGATAGCTGCGTTATGCGAAGACCCCGAAAACATTCATTTACGCGAGTAAACTCCTGTTTTCGGGGTCTTCACATGCCTTGTGCTCGAACTCTAAAAACAGACACCGACTACATGAGGCTGCCCTCGTCTAAAATCTAATATCTTAAATCTAACATCTTCCATCTAATGTCTACTGTCTTTATTGAAACCGGATTTCCCGGCCTTATCCTGTTTGAACCCAAGGTCATCGCAGATGATCGGGGCTATTTTTTTGAAAGCTACAGCCTGCGCGATTTTCACCGAGGCGGAATCAGCGTGGCGTTTGTGCAGGACAACCAGGCGCGGTCAAGTTATGGCGTGTTGCGCGGATTGCATTATCAGGTAGCCCCTTATGCCCAGGCTAAATTGGTTCGTATGCTCGAAGGCGAAGTGCTGGATGTTGTCGTTGATTTGCGCCCGCACTCGCCCACCTATGGCCAGTCGTATAGCGTGCTCCTGAGCGCTGAAAACAAACGGCAGTTGTTCGTTCCCCGGGGATTTGCCCATGGTTATCTGGTCTTGAGTGAAACGGCAGAATTTTTTTACAAATGCGACAATTATTACTCCCGCCCCCACGAAGGCGGCCTGCGTTACGACGACCCCGCGTTGAATATTGACTGGCAAATTCCTGCCGCAGATATCGCGCTTTCCGATAAAGACCGGCTTTGGCCGAAATTTGGGGAGCATCGGGTTTAAGAGAGAGAGGGAGAGAGGGAGGGAGGGAGAGAGGGAGGGAGACTGTTTACCGATTGTATAACGCATCCAAAAACTGGTCAAAAATCCGTTCCAGCAGGCTTCGTTTTTCGGTAATAATGCGTGCAGTGGCGGGCATTTCTTGCTGGGACGGCAACGCGATGCCGTAAGTGGTGACCAAATTTCCGGTCAGTTCAATTTCAACTAAATAACGCAGTTGCTCCTGCGGGTTCCCGGTGGGGACGGGTGCCAGGTTTTTAACGACGCCTTCCAGGATTCCGTATTCTTTGTAGGGAAAAGCGTCTAAACGCAATTGGACAACCGCACCGGGCTTCACCTTGCCCAACCCATCCGGGGCAATCCAGGTGCGGGCCGTTGCGATGCTGGAACCAATCGGGAGAATGGTAAAAGCCGCTTCGCCTGCCTGAATGTACTGCTGGGCCGTCCAGGCGCCCTCTGCAAAAACCACACCGGGCGTTGGAGCGACGATGCCGTGATTTTGTTTCCAGGTCTGGATGGCTGCCGATACCCTGGCGGCGCTTTCGCGCAAAAGCAGCTTTTCCGAGCGCAGGCGTTCGTCGGCGATGCGTTCTAAGCTAAGTCGTTCAGAACCAATGCGCGTTATGGAAAGCCGGTTGGTGAGAATTTCAGCTTTTTTGGCTTCCAGTTCGCGTTGATAACGCAGGTAAGCCGCTTCCGCTCTTTCTTTGTCTTCCTCACTGTTGGCACCGGCCTCGTAGAGCCGCTGCATCAACGTTGCATGGCGTTCGGCCAATTCCACTTCTTTTTTCAGCGTATTGACCTGCCGGTCCAGCGATTGATTGGAAGCTTTCAGCGCGGCTATTTGCCCGTCCAGCATTTGCAAAGCTTTTTGGGTATGGGGTTCATTCCGGGCGTCTAAAAATTGGCCGATATGGCGTTGTAATTCCGCATAAGGCGTCTGGATTTCGCCAAGTTGCAGGAAATGCGGCGGAAGGGCATAAATCGAAGTTTCGGACAAACCGGTGAATTGAGTCAGGGTAACCTCCAGCTCGCGCACCTGAGCTAAAGAAGCGGCATTTTCCAGTACCCCCAGGATTTGACCGCTCGCAACCGTATCCCCGGGGTTTGCCAACAAATCGCTGATGCGGCCGTTGCGTTGGGCCATCACCCGGATTGGCGGATTGTTGTTTGCAAGGATGGAAGCCCGGCCTGTAATTACATCCGGGTAGCGCACCCAGGCGCTGATGAGCAGCAAAATCAAAGCACCCAGCCCGACAAATGGAATACCCCATCGCAACATCCAGCCGGGCGCTTGTCCCAGCAGGTTTTGCACTTCGTCCTGGTCATTCAGGCGAATGTCATTCGGGTTTTCGATGAGCGGGCGTGTTGGCATGAGCAAAGTTGAATGTCAGAATAGGGTCGAAGATACAAGACCGGCACATTTTTTCGTAAGTACTGCGAAGTGTTCTCTGCAAATTTGCGTATTCTGCGTCAAATTTTTTAAAAAGTCACGAATATGATCAAAAGTCGCCTCTATGTATTGATTTTCGCCTGTGCGCCGATCGTTTTGTTCGCGCAGGGCAGCAACCTCCCGATGGATTCAGAAGCTTACCGCATGCTCGATCGCTTAGAGATCGCCAGTGGGACGCCCGCGCCCTACCATTCCACGCTGAAATATTATACCCGGGGGGATGTGATTCGGTACGCGCTGACCCTTGATTCCGCGCAAGTGCAATGGCGCAAAGGGGAGCAGGAACAATTGGATTTCCTGTTCGATGACAACAATGAATGGCTGGGGGCGCCTGAATTCGCAAAAGAATTGGGTAATTTTAGGAAAAACGGCGGAGAAGCGCCACTTTCCCAAATGGAAATGAGCCTGGCCCATCCGAAATATCAGTTTAGCCGGAAGCCGATTTTGAAGTATTTTTACAAAACGCCGGCCAACCTCTTTGAAGTCAACGACAAACATTTTCATTTCCGGCTAAATCCAATGCTGCATTTTCAAATGGGGCGCTCGCAGGAGATGGACGAACCGGTTTTTTACAACCTGCGTGGTGTGGAAGCGCGTGGCGGGGTTGATGACCGCATCTTTTTTTATCTGAACATCACAGAGACCCAGGCCCGGTTCCCGGATTATGTCAATGACCGCATTACTAAAGACCGCGCGGTGCCGGGTTTCGGCTTTTACAAAACCTACACCAGCGACATTTTTAAAGTAAAACAAGGCTATGATATGCTAAACGCTCAGGGGTATATGGCGTTCAACATTACCCCGCATGTCGGCGCGCAATTTGGGTACGGCCGGAATTTTATCGGCAACGGCTACCGCTCGCTATTGCTGTCCGATTTTGCCAACAACCACCTGTATTTCAAACTCAACTGGAAGGTCTGGAAGTTTCATTACCAAAACCTGTTTACCGAATTGGCCGTCCGATCCTCCAAAGCAACCGGCGACGGGCGTCTGGTGTCCAAAAAATACATGTCTTCCCACCACCTGAGCATCAACCTTGCCCCTAATTTGAATGTCGGCCTTTTTGAAACCGTCATTTTTAGCCGCAACAACCAGTTTGAATTCCAGTACCTCAACCCGCTCATTCTGTACCGCACCATCGAACAGGGATTGGGCAGCCCCGACAACGTACTCATTGGCTTAGATGCAAAATGGAATTTCCTGAAGCGCTTTCAACTCTACGGCCAGTTGATGATGGACGAGTTTGTGTTCAAGGAACTCTTCATCGAACGGCGCGGCTGGTGGGCGAATAAATACGCCATCCAAATTGGCGGAAAATACATCAATGCACTTGGCGTGAATGGGTTAGACCTTCAGGTTGAATACAACATGGCCCGGCCTTATACCTACACCCACCGCGACAGCTCGGCCAGTTATACGCACTACAATCAGCCTTTGGCGCACCCGTTGGGCGCTAATTTTAGGGAAACGGTGTTTTTGCTGAACTACCAGATCTCAAAACGCTGGCGCATAGAAGGCCGCGCCATCCACGCCGAGGTTGGCGACGACAACAGTGGTCAGAACTGGGGCGGCAACCTGCTCTTACCCCATACTTCCCGCGTGCAGGAATACGGCAACGAAATTGGCCAGGGCGTTCCGGGAACCATTGACCTTCAGGGCGTGGAAATATCGTATCAGCCTTTTCATCGGGTCATTCTGGAACTGAGCTGGCTGAATCGCATCAAAAATAGTGCAGACGATGCGTTCGATCAAACGACGTCTTATTTCGGGCTTGGTTTGCGGGTGAATGTGGGGAAGGTGAGGTGGGATTTTTAGGAGTGCCTGCGGGAGATGTCTTTTGATTTATAATGTGTTAAAATTGGCTGTATGGTTAATAAACAAATTCATTTTTTGTAACCTTGATCTATTATTTCTTTTACCCACAAAACCCTAAACCATGAAAAAGCTCTTACGCGTTATTTCTGTTTTCTGCCTAAATTCAATCACGATTGTCCACACGGTAGAAGATGCCTCGGGATGTTACAAAGATGAAGTCGTACTAACCATACAAATTTATCATCTCCCACCTCCAATAGCGAACTTTACTTTTGTAGGTCAGGCTGTATGCGACAATGGTCTGATTGTTTTTGCAGATGCCTCGCAATATGCCGAAACCTGGTTATGGGATTTTGGAGATGGAGCAACGAGTAATCTTCAGAATCCTACGCATGCCTATACAACTTCCGGAACTTACACGGTGACGTTAACCGTTAGCAATGGCTGCGGGAGTGATGTGGAAACGCAGTTTGTGGTTGCCAATTCAACTGTATTCGATTATACCGTTCCTTTCTCGATGACCTTGCAGCAGGCGATTAATTTAGGGCATTTGCCTAATCAAACCACTATCCAGGTAAAGAATATTTTCATAAACGGTCAGCTTACGATTACCAACGCCACCCCTTTTTGGGAATTGGCCACCTGTAATGTTACGATGGCACCAGGGGCAGGTATTACCGTCGGCTCTGGGAGTACATTTAAAATTGTA
Source organism: Chitinophagales bacterium (assembly GCA_038323375.1). Taxonomy (GTDB): domain Bacteria; phylum Bacteroidota; class Bacteroidia; order Chitinophagales; family Saprospiraceae; genus JABWAJ01. Next base: position 381 of record JBBQGV010000091.1, on the reverse strand, counting down.
CGCTACAAAACGAATACCCGGAGATTGAGCAATTTTATCAAGATAACCAACAAAGTATCATTGGTCAATTGCACGGTATTGAAAAAAGTATCGGGCAGTTATACCACTTATTACCGCAAACACGGGAAGCCATGCGCTTACTGAATGAAGCTGTCAGTCAAAATATAGCAAACTTGCTGGAAATAGATACCGATCTGGTTGGTGCAGAAGAAAGCACCTATCAGGAACTGATGCTGCAACGCGAATCCAAATTGGACGAAGCGGAGGTGCTTGTACGGGAAGTTGACAGTTTGGCGACTCTGGTATTGGTCGCGCAAACGGTACAGGCGGATATACTGATTGCCGAAAATGGGGATAGTTTAAACCCCGATCCTTATACCG
>JBBQGV010000090.1:0-23296 GCA_038323375.1 Chitinophagales bacterium | reverse complement strand
ATCAAACCGGAGGGTTTTGAAATTTCTTTCGTGAGTTGGGTAATGTTGCCATAGTTAAATGCTTTTGCAAACCCCATAAAATGGATGAGGCCATGGACGAGGATGATAAAAGCTAAAAGGTATTTGAGCATGGTTTTTTTTTAATTGGCCTTTATATTTTCAATAGCACATGTCAGTCTGCCAGCGTAATGCTTCCTTTTAGCACATCCTTTAGCATAATCTCTTTTACGCTTTCAGGTTCTTCAAAAATAGGGCTGTGTGCAGAATTCTCAAATGTATAAAACCCTTTTACCGGCGCATGAAGAGCCTCAAAGTACTTCTTTGCCAGGACGTATGAAACCGTATAGTCATATATCCCATGGAAAAAATAGACCGGGATGCTTACTTCATTTACCTCTTGGGACAAATCTGTGGCAATGATTGTTTCCCAGAGTGGGTGCACACCCGCTTGGGCTTTGCCTCGCCATAAATTGAATTTTTCCTTTAAAGTGTATTCCCTGCAGGTCAGGGACGGTATAAACACCCCGGTTATTATTGAATTCATGTCACGTGTTGTACCAATTCCAAGACTGTGCATGGTCTCGTCACGCAGTTTGAGGTATCCATAAGGAATAACATCTGTAACCGGCGAAGCCTCCAGTTTTCGGACCATTTTCCAGTCCTTTGCATCCCTGTATTTCTTCAGGATATATTCATACGCCAATCTTTCTGATTTTAAGTGATCCGACATCTGGCCAACCCCGATGTAAGCATGGTATAGCTCTGGTGCTCTAGCTACTACCTGAATGCCAATATAGCTTCCACCCGAACGTCCCATGAGGTAAATTTTTTCTTGCCCAAAACGGGCACGGAGGTAATTTGTCACCCCTTTTGTGTCGGAAATCATTTGATCCAGATTCATGGTCTCCGCAGGAATGTTGGCACTGTACGATAGTCCTGAGCCACGCTGTTCCCACCACACCACGGTGAAATAGTCTTCAAGAAAAGTAGGGTACTTCTGGGTAAGGAAGTAATCGGGTATACCCCCGTGAAGGTAAAGCAGAACTGGGTTTCCTTGGTTTTTGCTCTTGATAATCATCCCCTGCTTGATGCCACCGATGGTAACAAAAACTTTTTCTGAAATACTGCCAATAATTGGCTTTCCGAATTCGTCGAGATACGGCTCGGACTTACCAGAACTGTAGATTAATAGCAATATGCCTGGTAATAAAATGGTTACAGCAATTATTGTTAGTAGTATCGTTAACATTCTTTTAATGGCTGATTTGTTCATTGAATGAACTTTTACAATATGAAGGCTACTGCCAATGTTCAGATTAGAAGATGTTAAGGTTTCTTAATGGCCACTACCTGATTACAATGTAAAGAGTGATGTGAAAAAGGCCAAGAAACAGCACCAATAGAGCTAAATTGCTATTTTAGGATGATGCTGGTTTTGTAATTTGTTTATGACCTGTCATTAGAAGATTCTCACGATCCCTACACCAAGCGATAGATAATTTAGATCCACTGCGGTTGTCGTGCCATTGAGCTTAATGTCTCTTGATAACGAGCGATACCGCACACCGGGTTGCACACGCCATTTTTCACCGAGCGGAATGGCTAATCCTACTTCGGCTTGCCAACCAAACCCATGGCCAGAGTCGGCAATGATATCGCCACTATTATTTTCAACCTCGATGTGATTTGCCAAACCACCAGCCCGCAATAGTAGATTGATCTTTGAAGTTGCAATAGGATGGATAAATTGAAGACCATAAGTATATCCAGTTTCTTCAAAATCGGTATTGGCTCCTGCAAAAGATTGATCAGAAGCAAAGCGATTCCAACTCCAACCACCATAGACACTGAGGTGAGGCATGAAACGGTAAGCTAAAGAACCTTCAAAACCAAAGTCCGTTTTCAAATCCGCATCACCCAATTTCTGGGTAGGGAAATTTATACCAGGGCGAAATTCAATGCTCCACCGATCCTGACCTTGGGCTACCAATGATGATAGTAACAGGATAATAACTAATGCGCCACCAGCAAATTTGTGCGCTTTTGAGAATAAATTTACTGGTTTCATGTTTTTTTTTGCTTTGTCTTTTGTAACATCGCACCACAAAGAAATTTACTTTTTCAGCACAATAAAATGATGCTTGTCATGTAATTGGATGACTTTCATCAATTTAAAGAAGTCATAAATTATCTGAGATTTGAGCGTATATCTCGGTGGTAAATCTTTTGTTGGGATTTGGCTCTTGCCATAGCTTCGGTTTCGCGTTGGGGTTGTGTGGCTATGGCATATGCCAAAAGCGTGGGCGAGAATCTCACCCAAGTGCAGTATGATGGGGGGTTTTTATCTACTCTTTATCGCCTAATTGTTTCTTTGTCCCAGATTTCTTTTATTTTTTTCTCCATTGGCACCGTTATCTAAAGAAAGTACCACCTATCCCCATGAAAAATCTTAATAAGTGGAATGTCGCTCGTCAATTTTCTTGGTCGTCAGAGAGTCTCTGTCGGGTGAGTTGGCATTGGTGCTAACTATGCTTAAAACGCAACTCCTCCTATATAAATCCCATTGCGTAAAAACCCGTTTTGTCACCAGTAATTAAGCAAACAACAGTTGCGTAAAGCCATTCAGTTTCGTTGACTTTACACATCTACTGAACCGAAAAAATGAGTGGAGAGAGAAGGCACAGCGTTCATATAGTGGTTGTTTCGCTATGTAAATGTAACCCAAAGTTTCAAATTCCCACATTACCCAAACGCTTTTCCCTGCTCATTTTTCCCCTTCATTTTTTTCCTCGCCTGCTTTGTTATCCTTCACAAACCACGAAGCAACAAACGCCGTAAAAGTTCCAAACATCCCCATCCCGGCGGTCATCAAAATGGCAGTAATGATCCACCCTTCCGTAGTGACCGGAAATTTATCCCCGTAGCCAACGGTGGTGATGGTGACGTAGGCCCACCAAATGGCGTCTTCTGCGGTTTTGATGTTACTATTCGGATCGTCTTCCACCTGCAGGATGGCGATGGCAACCGGTAGTTCCTCGCGAAGATATACATAAAATCTTCCCCCATCCTTTGCCATTCCCAAAAAATGCCTAATTTTCGTTTCTTCAAAGACAAACATGCACTCACATACAAGCAACCACAACGCATGAGCAAGCTGATCATCAAAAGCGGGAAAGGCGACATCGCCCTCCGGAAAAGCAAACAATGGGTAGGACTGAAAACGACCGCTTCCCGCGATCTGGAGCAACCCGACTATATCGAAACGCAATTGCTGCAAAACCTCGGCGGTTTTCAGATTGTGTCGCTCAACAAAGGCGACAGCACCAATGAAGAGAAGCTCGACGAGGTGCGTGACCGCGAGGAAGTGGAAGTAGGCACGCATGTTTATTACCCCGAAGGCAGCAATCGCCCGATGGTGCCCACTGGCGACATCTACCTCGTTTTTCAGGACGGCGTAGGCCCCGGAGAACAACAAACGGTGCTGGATGAATTCCACCTGCTGCTGGTGGAAGAGCGCAAACCCGGCTCGATTATCGCCTGTGTAACCCCGCAATCGGCTAACCCGCTGAAAGTGGCGCAGGCTCTGCAGGAAATATCGCTGGTGAAATCCGCCGAACCCGATTTCGATACCCCGTTAGACGAATATGCTTTTTCAGCGCCCCTCGACGACCTGTTGCCCCACCAGTGGCAACTGAAAAACGACGGCCTCGTAAAAGATGTCAATTACAAACTCAAAAAAGGCGCCGACTCCAAGGTGGTAGACGCCTGGAACCGCCTCGGCAACGCCGGCAGCGCCAACGTCGCCATCGCGGTCATTGACAACGGCTTCGACCTCACGCACCCGGATTTGAAAGGCAAAATCCACAAGCCCTACGACCTCTGGAACCAGTCTACGGCGGTGCAACAAGGCGATGTGCGCTACACCCACGGCACCCCCTGTGCAAGTGTGGCACTGGCGGCAGCCAACGGAGCGGGCATCGTAGGCGCCGCGCCCAATGCCAAATTTATGCCCTTGAGCGGTACGTCTTTTGCCGTGCGCACTACCGACGAAATGTTCGACTACTGCATCAAAAACGGGGCAGACATCATCAGTTGCAGTTGGGGCAGCACCGACCAAGCTTACCAGCTCGGCTCCCTGAAAGCGGAAGCAATTGCCCGCGCCGCCCGGGAAGGCCGCAGCGGAAAAGGCTGCGTGATCCTGTTCGCTGCTGGCAACGACGATTTGGACTATGTCAATTTTTACGCTGCGCACCCCGATGTGATTGCGGTGGGTGCCTGCACCAGCCAGGACACCTACGCCGGCTACTCTAACCGGGGCCGCGAAATTTCCATCTGCGCCCCTTCCAACGGCGACTGGCCCATCATCGCTGCGCGCGCCTGGTGGGACGAGGGCCTGAGCGGCGAAACCGGCAACTACAAATACTGGCGCGACGGGCGCTCGCGGGGCCAATACTACAAGCACTTCGGCGGCACCTCCTGCTCCACGCCTTTGGTGGCGGGCATTTGCGCGCTTATTTTGTCGGCCAATCCCGACTTGAAAGCGAAAGAAGTAAAAGAAATTTTGCAGCAAACCGCCGACAAAATCGGCAACCCAACGGAATATGTGGACGGGCATTCGCAGCGCTATGGGTATGGCCGCGTGAACGCCGATCGCGCCGTGGCAGAGGCCATTCGCCGCCGCGACGCGAAGAACCCGCCAGTAGTTGCGGAAGTGCCGGCAGCGGTTTCCACTGGCAAAGGCTTGTACGAATTCAGCGTCAAAAAACAGGATCCGATAGGGTGGGGTGTTCAAATCGGCGCGTTCTACGACTACGGCAACGTGTTGGTGCAGGCTGAAAAAATGCAGCGCCTTTTCGGCGAAAAAATCATCGTCAACATCAACGAACTGGGCGGCAAAACGGTTTATAAAATGGTGGTCGGCGCTTTTTCCGACAAGGCCAAAGCAGATCAGTTGGCGCAACGCATGAAAACGGGGGGGGTGAATGGGTTTGCGCGGCAGTTGAAGGATTTGTAGACAAACCTTCAACTCTTTTCTTATTCATGCGTTCTTCGTTGCAAACGCAACCACTATTGCATGGCCGAACAACCGTACAACCCATTAGATTCCTTAGTTTTTTTAACCAACCGCGTGGGCAGGCTGCTCAGCAGCGACATCCGCAAACGCGCCGGCGATGACGTTGAAGGACTGTATTCAACGCACATGGGTATTCTCGTGGACTTGTGGATGCAGGATGGTCTGCGTCAGCAAGACTTGGTTTCTTCGGTCATTAAAGACAAAGGCACCATTGCACGGGCGCTCGAAAATTTAGAAAAGCAAGGCATCGTTACCCGGGAAACAGATGAAGCAGACCGGCGCAACAAACTCATTTACCTCACGCAAAAAGGCCGCAAGTTGAAAGCTGTCATGTTGCCCCATGCCTTAGCTTCCATGGAAGAAGTGCTTGAAGGGTTCCCTCCGGAAGAAGTCGCCATTTGTAAAAAAGTGCTGCGCCGTATGTACAAGCGCCTGACTCAAAAACTAATGCACCCTGTTCCCGCAACGTAAACCACAACCAACACCTAAAGATGAGTACCCTCGCCCGTAGATTGAGTATTGTAGCCGGTATTTTGGTTTTAGCCGGATCTTTTGCGCTCTCCCGCTATCTCGGCAGCCAAAAACAGGCACCGGAGCTAAAAACCGATACCAAAAGGGTAACGGAAGTTGAAGTCATGACCGCCGTGAATCAGAAAATAGCCTCCACGCTGGAGGTTCAGGGCCGATTGACCGCATTTGAAAGAATCGAACTTTTTGCAGAAGTGGGCGGCTTGCTGAAGGAAACCGCCCGGCCATTCAAAGTCGGCACCAATTTCCCGAAAGGCAGCATTTTGTGCAGCATTGACGATACAGAAGCGCGCCTCACCCTGCTGGCGCAAAAAAGCAGCCTGCTGAATGCCGTCACCCAAATGATGCCCGACCTTAAAATTGACTACCCCGAAAGTTATAAAAACTGGAAGCAATACCTCGATCAGTTCGATCCCGAAAAGCCCATCCCCGCATTTCCGCAGCCCCTGAACCAACAGGAAAAATACTTCATCGCTTCGCGAAACCTGCACAACTCGTACTACACCATCAAAAGCGCGGAGGAACGCCTGAGTAAATACCTCATCCGAACCCCATTCAATGGTACGCTCATTCAGGTAGCGATCTATCCTGGCGCAGTAGTGCGCGTAGGCCAGAAATTAGGGGAACTCATGAGCACCGGCAACTACGAACTGGAAGCCACGGTGACTGTGGCGGATTTGCAATACGTTCGGGCAGGCAGCCGGGTCAGGCTCGTTTCTGATGACATTGGTGGCCAATGGAGCGGAACGGTGCGCCGCATCGGCGACCAGGTAGATCCGGGCACCCAAACGGTGAAAGTTTTCATCGGTGTGAGTGGCGCGAACCTGCGCGACGGGATGTACCTGCGCGGCGAAGTGGAAGCCAGCAGCATAGAAAATGCCTTGCAGTTGCCCCGCGAATTGTTGGTCAACCAGGAATCGGTGTACGAAGTGCGGGACTCTCAACTCCGGTTGCGCCCCGTCACGCTGGTGAAAATGACGTCCGAATTTGCCATCATACGCGGCATCGAAAATGGCGCTGTGCTGCTAAAAAACAAGCCAGCCGGAATCTTCGACGGCATGAAGGTTCGGGTAAAAGCCCCCGTGCCTGCACCGGATGAACCCATCACCAACAAGTAATTTAGCAACCGGTGTTCAACAAGGAGTGTGAAATTATAACAAACACGTAGACCCATGAGAGGCATCGTACTCTATTTTATAAAATACCCGGTTGCCGCCAACTTGCTCATGTTTGCCATCCTGATCATGGGGTGGTTTTCATTAGGCAGCATCAAATCCACGTTTTTCCCGGAAGTGGAAAGCCGGATCATTTCCATCCAGATCGTTTATCCCGGCGCTTCTCCGGAAGAAGTGGAAGAAGGCGTAATTGCCAGGATAGAAGAAAACCTGAAAGGTCTGACCGGCGTGGAGCGCTTCACTTCGGTCTCGCGGGAAAATAGCGGCGTTGTGACCGTAGAGGCATTCAAAGGATACAACCCCGATCTGGTGCTTCAGGATGTAAAAAATGCTGTTGACCGCATCAATTCTTTTCCGGTGGGTATGGAACCTGCCGTCATTTTCAAATTGGAAAACTTAGGTTTTGCCATCAGTTTTGCCCTTAGCGGGGAAGTGGATTTGCAAACGCTGAAGCGGTATGGCCGCCAGGTGGAAGACGAATTGCGCGCCATTGAAGGCATTTCTAAAGTCAACATCAGTGGTTTTCCGGATGAAGAAATCGAAATCGCTTTTCGCGAAAGTGACCTGCGGGCTTATGGCCTGACTTTGCAGCAAGCCACCCAGGCGGTGCGTTCGGCCAACTTAGACATCACCGGCGGTTCCATCAAAGGCCCCGAAGAAGAATTATTGGTGCGGGCGCGCAACAAGTTTTACTATGCCGACGGCCTGCGCGATATTGTGGTCAAAAATTCGCCCAACGGAGGCGTCGTACTCCTGCACCAGGTAGCAGATATCCGAGACCAATGGGCGGACGAACCTGCGCGCAGCTTTTTGAACAGCAAACCCAGCGTGGTCGCTACGGTGCAAAACACGCTCGAGGAAGACCTGATCGGCATTACCGACAAGGTGAAAGAATACATCGAACAATTCAACGAAAAAAACGATGCCGTAAAAGCGACTATCATCCGCGATGGATCGGTACTGCTGAATCAGCGCATTGATTTGCTGACGGTCAACGGCTTGCAGGGTTTTTTCATTGTTTTACTGACTTTAGCCATTTTCCTCAACTGGCGGCTTGCGTTTTGGGTGGCCATTGCTATTCCGGTGTCCTTTGCCGGCATGTTTGTCATCGCCAACTTTGTAGGGATTACCATTAATGTGATTTCTCTTTTTGGAATGATCATTGTGGTCGGTATTCTCGTAGACGATGGCATTGTTATTGGCGAAAGTATTTACCAGGATCACGAAAAAGGCCTGCCACCTATACAAGCTGCTTTAAACGGATCGCTCAAGGTGATTCCGGCTGTTATCGCTTCCGTTCTGACCACGATGGTCGCTTTTGGCGCTTTTTTCTTCATCGAAGGGCGACTGGGTGAGTTCTTTTCCCAGATGGCCGTTGTGGTCATGGCTTCGCTCTTTGTCTCGCTGATTGAGGGCATCCTCATTTTACCGTCGCACATTGCGCATTCAAAAGCCTTGATTAAGGGCGAAAAACCGGGGCGTTTTCAGTTGTTCTTCGACCGGATCATGAACTGGCTCCGGGATCACATCTATGCCAATGTGCTGCGGGCAGCCATGCACCACAAAGTGCTGACGTTTTCCCTCCTCACCGGCTTGCTCCTCATTACCTTTGGTGCCATCGGCGGCGGCATCATCAAGAGTACATTTTTTCCCATCATCGAACGCGACGACATCACCATCACAATGCAAATGCCGTCGGGCACCCGCGAGCACGTGACGCAGGACATGCTCTCCCACTTAGAAGAGGCGGCCTGGCGGGCAAATAAAAAACTCAGTCAACACTTTTACAACAATGAAAAACAGGCCATTCTGCGCATCGAACGCAATATTGGCCCTGCTTCTTACCAGGGCAACCTGAATATAGCGCTGCTGGATGGTGAAAACCGCGACAGCCTTTCGCTGCGGGAAGTGATCAACAGCATCCGCGAAGAAGCTGGTTCGATGGACGAGGCGGAATTGGTGACCTATGGCTCGCAATCCGCTTTTGGCAAACCGGTTTCTATTTCTTTGGTTGGCAATAACTACGCAGAACTCAACGCTGCCGCGGAAAAAGTAAAATTAGAATTGCAGCAACTGGCGGAGTTGAGCGACGTAATAGACAACAACCAGGAGGGCTTGCAAGAGGTAAATCTGACCTTAAAAGATAAGGCGCTGTACTTGGGGCTGAACCTCCAGGACATTGTCGGGCAAGTGCGGCAGGGATTTTTTGGCAGCGAAGTGCAACGCCTGCAACGGGGACGCGACGAGGTGCGTGTGTGGGTGCGCTATAACGAGAAGGATCGCTCTGATATTACCCAACTGGCCAATATGCGTGTGCGTTTCGCGGACGGACGGGAGTTTCCGTTGTCTGAAATCGCCAACATCGAACTGAAACGCGGCGTGATCAGCATCAACCACATTGATGGGAAACGGGAAGTCAAAATAGAAGCCGATGTCTCTCGCGACGACGTATCGGTGAGCGAAATAACGACAAACCTGCAAACGGAGCTATTGCCCAGGGCGCTGGCCGGATTCCCTACCGTGAAGCCTTTGTTTGAAGGCCAAAATCGAGAACAGGCAAAAAGTGCAGCGTCTATACAAGTGGTTGGCACCATCATGATGGCTATTATTTTCTTCATCATCGCGCTGACGTTCCGATCCATCAGCCAAACGGTGATCGTTTTTCTGATGATTCCGTTTGCTATGCTTGGCGTGGGGTGGGGGCATTGGCTGATGGGCGCGCCGATCAGCATGTTTTCTTTCTTAGGCATGGTGGCGCTAATAGGGGTGTTGGTCAACGACGCGATCGTTTTTATAGATACCTATAACGACCTCCTACGGGAAAAACGCGGGCAAATGGAAGCGATTTACGAAGCGGGGATCACTCGTTTCAGGGCGATTTTGCTCACTTCGGTCACCACGATTGCGGGCCTGTCCCCAATTTTATTGGAAAAGAGCCTGCAGGCCCAGTTCCTGATCCCTATGGCCATTTCTGTTTCCTTCGGATTAGCCGCCACAACGATCTGTATTTTAGTACTTTTGCCAGTATTGCTGATCTTTAACAACCGGATCAAGGTTTATTCTGCCTGGCTCTGGAACGGCACGAAACCCAGCTACGAAGCGGTGGAACCTGCCCGGAAAGCCTTGGAAGCGGAAGAAGTATATACCTCGAAGGGAGGAAACAATGATTAACATGACCGACATTAAACAACCGATATGGTGGCAGAGACTGTTGAACTGGGCATTGCCAAAAGCCAAATACGCCGCTGCAAGCGCCGTGGCGACCGGGGTTGACTACACCGTTTATATGTTGCTGGTAAACAAAATACTGGCACCCGTTCAGTCGAATGTCATTGCGTATTCAGCGGGTATGATCATTAATTTTTTATTGCAAAAACGCTTTGTATTTCAGCTTAGGCGTTCGGTGAAAAAAGCATTTTTTTTCGCGGCGCTGGTTTCACTTGGTGGCCTGTTGCTCAGCTCAGCGATCATTTACGGGTTATCTCTACAACCTTTTTTCAACCAACATCAGGCGCTGACGAAGCTGATTGCCACCGGACTTGTTTTCTTCTATAACTTTTATCTCAAACGCTATGTATTTGAAGGACGTTTTGCTGGCTAAAATCGCACTGAGCGCCGTTGTTTTTGGCTCTTTTTTTCAGGCTGCATCTGCGCAGGAAGCGCTCAGCTTGTCGCAATCCATTGACCTGGCTATGCAACAGAATTATGCGGTGCAAATTGCGCAGCGCAACGCCGACATTGCCCAAAACAACAACGAGTGGGGCACTGCGGGGCGTTATCCGAACATCAACCTGACCCTCGGGCTGAACAACGTTTTCAACGATGCCAACAACCCGGCTTCTTTCACCCGCGAAATCACAACCCTCAACACAGGAGTCACCCCGGGTATTGAAGCGGTATGGACGCTTTACAACGGCAACCGCGTGAACCTCACCAAGCGGCAATTGGAACAGTTAGAGCGTGTCGGGCAGGGCAACGTGCGCATTGCGGTGGAAAATACCATCCGCTCGGTCATCCTCGCGTATTATGCCACACTTATTGAGCAGGAACGCCTGGAAATCCGGCGTCAGTCTCTGGTACTCTCGCGCGACCGGGTCAACTATGAAAGCATCCGCCAGGAATTTGGCCGAGCAAGTACCTTCGACGTGCTGCAAAATCAGGATGCCTATCTCAACGATTCCACCCTTTTTCTACAACAGGGCATTGCCAACGAAAACGCCCTGCGCAATCTCAACCTCGCTCTGGGCGTAGACGACCTGAATAAACGCTACGAATTGACGGATCGCTTGGATTTCGTGGCCGTAAATTACAATTCAGAAGCCCTGCAAACGGCTATGCTCGCCAACAACCAGCTTTTACAAAACCTCTACCTCAACCGCGACCTGAGCAGCAGCAATACCCGCATTCAGGAGTCTGCAAAGTTTCCGTCGCTCAGCCTGCGCGCGGGCGGCGCTTACAACAGCAGTATTTCCAACGGAAGCGCAACGTTGTCTTCCCGCGATTCATTGGGTCAGCCCAATATTCTCGACTTAGACGCCGTGCAAAACAACAGCTTCAATTTTTTCCTGAACTTTTCGGTGGCTTACAACTTATTTGATGGGGGGGTGCGCAAACGCAACATCGAAAATGCCAAGACCGGCGAGCTGATCGCCCAGTTGGAGGTGGAAAACCTGAAGCGCACCCTGAATACGCAATTGGCCAATACCATTGCATCCTACAACAATCAAAAACAGTTGCTGGAACTGACCAATCAATTGGTAGACAACGCCCAGCGCAACCTCGACATCGCCGGTGAGCGCTTCCGGGGCGGGTTAATCAGTTCATTTGACTACCGCACGGTACAATTGGGCTACATCAACGCCACACAAGGGCGCCTGAATGCGTTGTTTAATTTGAAGAATATTGAAACCGAACTGCTGCAATTGGCGGGCGGGTTGCTGAAGTAAATTAAGAAATGGAACCATCAAAAAAAGTCAATCTTAGCCTTCTTACACGCCTGTTCCAGCTCGTAAAGCCCTATCGCGGGATGTTCCTCCTGGCCGCCATCCTCACGGTAACCCTGGCACCCTTATCCATTCTGCGCCCCTACCTCATTCAGCAGATGGTGGACGACCACGTTTTTAAAGGTGACGCTACCGGGCTGACCAGGATTGCCATCATTGTATTTGCCCTGCTGATCGTGGAAACGGTCTTCCGCTACGGGTTCAGTTTTGTGACCAGTTGGTTGGGGCAGTCGGTGATTCGCGATTTGCGCGTGCGCATTTTCAGGCACATTACCAGCCTGCGCCTGTCTTATTTCGACCGCACCCCTGTTGGCACCTCCACTACGCGCACCATCAACGACATTGAAACGATTAACTCTGTTTTTTCGGAAGGCGTGATGACCATCATTGCCGATTTGCTAACTTTGTTTGCCGTGTTGGGCATCATGTTCTACACCAGTTGGAAACTGACACTCGTGTGCATGACCGTGTTGCCCATTCTGATCCTCGCCAGTTATATTTTTAAAGAAAAAGTAAAAACGTCCTTCCAGATCGTCCGTACCCAAATTGCCCGCATGAATGCTTTTTTGCAGGAGCGCATCACCGGCATGCGCACGGTGCAAATCTTTAACGCAGAAAAACAAGAAGCAGAAAAATACAAAACCATCAACCGCGAATACACCAAAGCCAACTTGGATTCTATTCTGTATTACGCGGTTTTTTACCCGGTGGTAGACATCGTGGCGGCTGCTGCACTGGGGCTTATGGTGTGGTGGGGGGCGCGCAATACGCTGGAAGTGAACGGCGTCACCCTCGGGGTGCTTGTCGCTTTTCCCATCTATCTGAACATGCTTTTCAGGCCAATCCGTACTCTGGCAGATAATTTCAATACCCTGCAGATGGCATTGGTTGCCGCTGAACGCGTGTTTCAACTCCTCGACCGAACCGATAAAATTGAAAATACCGGTTCGCTGAAACCGAATCGCCTGAAAGGAGACGTCGTTTTTGACAAAGTCTGGTTTTCCTACAACGACAAGGATTTTGTGCTGAAAGACGTCAGCTTCCAGATACGCCCCGGCGAAACGATGGCCATTGTGGGCAGCACCGGTTCCGGGAAAACGACCATCACCAATATCCTAAACCGCTTCTACGAACTCCAGCAGGGCGAGGTGCGCATAGACGGCGTCAACCTGCACGAATACGAACTCCAGGGCCTGCGCCGCCGCATTGCAGTGGTTTTGCAGGATGTGTTTTTGTTTTCCGGCACCATTCTGGAAAACATTACCCTGCGCGACAGTGGTATTACGCGCGAACAGGTAGTGCAAGCGGCTCAAATGATTGGCGCACACGAATTCATCATGCGCCTGCCAGGCGGTTACGATTACCAGGTGATGGAGCGCGGCGCTACCCTTTCCATGGGGCAGCGGCAATTGGTTTCTTTCGTACGAGCCTTAGTCTTCGATCCGGACATCCTGATCTTAGATGAAGCAACTTCCTCCATTGACCCGGAAACGGAATCTGTGATTCAGTTTGCCATCGAAACCCTGATCGAGCAGCGGACTTCCATCATCATCGCGCACCGGCTTTCCACCATCCGTCACGCCGACCATATCCTCGTGCTGGAAAAAGGGCAAGTGCTGGAATACGGCGATCACGACACGCTGCTGCGCAACGAAAATGGCCGTTACCGCGAACTATACGAGATGCAGTTTTTGCAATTGGTGGAAGAAAGTTAAGCCTGCATTGAAAGGACGCTAACGAATACGATCCTTCATTAACAAAAAAATAAAGCGCTCCCTATTGCGCGCAATCAAATTTATCCATAGGTTTGCGCATACAAAAAAGAATCAATGGCAGCTTTGTCGAACAATTTTTGGTTTAGCTTTTACTTTTACGGTAAACCGTAGGGGCTGCTAATGCATTCGACAAGTGTTCGAGATAAATTAGGAAGTCCCGCAAAATCGGGACTTTTTTTTTGTTGCAAATCGCTCAGAAGCGCTGAAATAAAACCAAACACAATGCCTGACCAGACCAAGCGATTTTGGGGTTTTTATTGGTTTTACTTTTACGGAACACCGTGAAGGGGCATGCGCTTTTACCTGTTTTTTTTAGAAACAGGTAAACGATAAAAGTCCCGCGCAATCACGGGGCTTTTTTTATTTATCATTTGATTATCAGTAAATTAAAACAAAACCATGACACAGTCCGCACCAGCAGCTGCCGAAGAAATACCGGCCTCGCATCGCCCGCTCCGGGTTGCCATTCAGGGGGTTCCCGGGGCATTCCACGAGATTGCCGCGCGCCAGTATTTCAGCCCGGAAACGGTGGACATCATCCCGGCGCTCACCTTCGACGAATTGGTGAACATGGTAGAAAAAGGCGTTCAGGCCGACGTGGGGCTGATGGCGATGGAAAATACGCTGGCTGGCGGTTTGATGGGCAATTTCCGATTGCTGAACGAATCCCGCCTTCAGGCTGCGGGGGAAGTTTTTCTGCGCATCCGCCAAAACCTGATGGCATTGCCCGGTGTGCAGATTGAAGACCTGAACGAAGTACATTCCCATCCCATTGCCATTGCGCAATGCCGCGAGTATTTTCGCAAATACCCGCATATCCGCCTCGTGGAAGCCGAAGACACGGCGTTAAGCGCCCGGAATATAAGAGATCATGGACTGCACCAGGTGGGTGCCATCGCCAGTTCTTTGGCCGCCAAGCTGTACGGCATGAACATGCTGGCTGAAAGCATAGAAACCAATAAAAAGAACCTGACCCGTTTTTTGGTGTTGCGCCGCGAAACCGAAGTGGAAGAAAATCCAGCTTCCGACAAAGTATCGCTCAGTTTTTCGGTAGACCACGAGGTTGGCAGTCTCTACAAGGTGTTGGCTGTACTGGCTGCCTACCACGCCAACCTCACCAAAATTCAATCCATGCCCATCATTGGGAAACCTTGGGAATATTTGTTTTTCCTGGATTTTGTTGCGGAAGGCAAACTCAGCTATCAACAGGCAGTGGATGCCATTCGCCCCATCACCCATCACCTGAAAGTGTTGGGGGTTTATCCGAAAGGAATATTAATTGAGGATTAAAAAGTTAACCGGCAAGTTGTACGAATTGCCTGCCGGGTTCTATTGATGTGTCACAATCAACAACGTTATGAGTTCCGTAATTTCCCTGCAATCGCCATCCATTTTCAGCATCCGGACCGCCAGCCGCTTAGACGGGATTGAAGAATATTACTTTTCGCAAAAACTCCGCGAAATTGCAACCCTGCGCGCTGATGGCAAAGCGGTCATCAACCTCGGCATCGGAAGCCCGGATCTACCCCCTGCTTCGGCTACCGTGGAAGAGCTGTCGGAACAAATCAAAAAGCCCGACCAGCATGCCTATCAAAGCTATGCAGGAACCCCCGAACTTCGGAAGGCTTTCGCCAAATGGTACCAGGATTGGTTTGGCGTAACCCTCCACCCCGATAAAGAAATTTTGCCCATGATCGGCTCCAAAGAGGGCATCATGCACATTGCAATGACTTATTTAGAAGCTGGCGATGAAGCGCTCGTGCCCGATCCCGGCTATCCGACCTATCGCGCTGCAACAACCCTGACTGGTGCCGGCGTTCGTTCGTATGCGCTTTCGGAAGACCGGCGCTGGCTGCCCGATCTGGATGCGTTGGCTGCCGGCGACCTCAGCCGGGTGAAACTGATGTGGGTCAATTATCCTCACATGCCAACCGGCGCGCAAGCCGATCGCGGCTTTTTCAGCGATTTAGTCGCTTTTGCGAAAGCCCACCAGATCCTGTTGGTCAACGACAACCCCTACGCTTTTATCCTCAACGAAAGCCCGCTCAGCCTGCTTAGCATTGACGGGGCGAAAGAGGTCGCTTTGGAATTGAACTCGCTGAGCAAATCGCACAATATGGCCGGTTGGCGCGTTGGGATGCTGGCCGGACAAGCCAATTTTTTGCAGGACGTACTCCGTTTCAAAAGCAATATGGATTCCGGCATGTTCAAACCGGTGCAATTAGCGGCAGCGCGTGCCTTAGAAAGTCCGGCAAGCTGGTACAGCGACCTGAATGCCATCTACCGGGGGCGTCGCGACAAAGCGTTTGTTTTGCTGGATTTGCTGAATTGCACGTACGATACGAATCAGGCCGGCATGTTTGTCTGGGCAAAAATTCCTGCCGTTTACAGCAGTGCCTACGAACTTTCAGACCAAATCCTTTACAACAACCACATTTTTCTGACGCCGGGGGGCATCTTCGGTGAACAGGGGAATCAACATGTACGGGTATCGCTGTGCAGCGACGAAGCGACTTTTGAAACAGCCATAGCAAGAATTGTATGACGGTTACCATCGTAGGCATCGGATTAATTGGCGGTTCTTTGGCCATTACGCTGAAGGAAAATGGCTTTGCATCGCGCATCATCGGCGTAGACGCCAATCCGTCCAATATAGACAAAGCGTTCCGCCGCAGGTTGATAGACGAAGCCATGCCGCTGGAAGCTGCGGTTGCACAGTCGGAGGTCATCATCGTAGCCACCCCGGTTGATGCCATGCTCCAGTTGCTGCCGGCTATCCTCGATCTGGCAACGGAGCAACAAGTGGTGCTGGATGTCGGTTCCACCAAATTTACCTTGTTGGAAGCTTTGAAAAATCACCCCCGGCGCCGGCGTTTAGTGGCCACGCACCCCATGGCCGGCACGGAATATTCAGGCCCGGAAGCGGCAATTCCCAACCTCTTTGACGGAAAATGCACCGTGATTTGCGATGCAGCCGACAGTGCCCCGGATGCGGTGGCAAGAGCCATTCAGTTGTACGAATCCATCCCGATGCGGGTCGTTTATTTAGACAGTCGCGCTCACGATGTGCATACGGCTTATGTCTCTCATATTTCACACATCAGCTCATTCGCATTAGCGCTGACCGTGTTGGCCAAAGAAGAGGACGAAGAACAGATTTTTGAATTGGCCAGCGGAGGCTTCAGTTCTACCGTTCGCTTAGCCAAAAGTTCGCCGGATATGTGGACGCCGATTTTCCGGCAAAATCGCGACAATGTACTGGATGTGCTGGATGAGCACATCAACCAATTGTCGAGGTTCCGCAGTTTATTGATCAAAAAGGATTTCGATGCTTTTTATCGTTTAATTGAAGAAGCGAACGACATCAAGCGCGTGTTGGAACGGTAGGGGCGACACTCGCGGTCGCCCAACCCACAGCGCACGAAGTGCATCGTGGGTTGCATCAACAATTTTTAAAAATTTGAACAAAAGAAAAATAACCATGACGACAATGAATTTCAAACCCATTTTTGGCAACGCAGAAAAACGGCCAATCATCATTGCAGGGCCTTGCAGCGCCGAAACGGAAGAGCAGGTGTTGCAAGCTGCTCACGAATTGGCAGCACAAAACATTGACCTGTACAGGGCAGGCATCTGGAAACCGCGCACCCGCCCCGGGGAATTTGAAGGCATCGGCACGGTTGGCTTAGGCTGGCTTCGTCGGGTGAAAGAAGAAACGGGGTTAAAGGTCACAACAGAAGTCGCCAAAACCCAGCACGTTTTCGAAGCGCTGAAATACGGCATTGACGTGCTCTGGATTGGTGCCCGCACAACGGTAAACCCGTTTTCTGTGCAGGAAGTAGCCGATGCGCTCCAGGGCGTAGACATTCCGGTGCTGATCAAAAACCCGATCAATCCCGACCTCAAGCTCTGGATCGGCGCGATTGAACGGATGTATCGGGCAGGCATTACGCGCATTGGCGTCATTCACCGGGGGTTTTCGCACCACGGTGAATCGAATTACCGCAACGTGCCCCGTTGGCAGATTGCCATTGAACTCAAGCGCCAGTTCCCGGATTTGCCGATGATTTGCGACAACAGCCATATCTGTGGTCGGCGCGATACCTTGCAGGCGGTGGCGCAGCACGCCCTCGACCTCAACTTCGACGGCCTGATGACGGAGGTACACCCGACGCCCGATGCTGCCTGGAGCGATGCCGCGCAGCAGATTACCCCGGCTCAGTACCACGAATTGATCGGGAAGTTAGTTTTTCGCAAAGCGGGCGCGGATGACCCTGAGTTTTTGCAAAACCTCGACCACCTGCGCCAGGAAATTGACGAGATTGACGACGAAATTCTCAACCTGCTTGGCCGACGGATGGGGCTTGCCGAAAATATCGGTCAATACAAATACCGGAACAATATTGCCATTTTGCAAACCGACCGCTGGAATGAAATCTTAGAGCGCGCCATTGCCAAAGGCATGAAAAAAGGACTGAGCGAAGAGTTTGTAGGCGCCATTCTGAGATCCATCCACAAAGAATCCATCAGCTTGCAATCGAAAGTCATGCACCAGAAGGAAAATCCAATTGAAAAGTCATGAAGGCAGGGTTGAATTGAGACAAATATAAGGGTTTTCAGCAAGGATTGTTATCGCATGTGCGCCGCAATGTGCTAAATTTGGCATTTAGAAACGTGTCTTAAACAACGCAACGGCTGATGGGATCGCATACAATCTGGTTTTACCTGCTCATTGCTGCGCTGCTGGCGGGCGTGCTGCAGAGTATCTCCGTGGGGGGGCTGTTTTTTCTAAAACGTTCAGGTGAAAAACGAGCCAATGGCTTTTATGGCATCCTGCTCATCGCAATTGGGCTGACACTTCTCCACAATATTCTGCTCATCAGCAATGTCTTTGTAAGCTACCCCAGGCTTCAGTTTTTACCTATTTATTTTACCCTCTCCTTTCCGCCACTGTTGTTTTACTATGTGAAGTTGACCCTCTACCCGGCCTACCGCCTGCGGCGGAGCGACATCAAGCACTTTATTTTCCCTTTGGGCCAACTGTTGTTTTTCATCGCTATCTTTTTCAACCTGGTGGAATACAAAGGAACGCCGGGGCGCTACTTCTATAGCCCTTTTTACGGTGCCTTTGAGCATTTTTTGTACATCACAACCTTCTTTGCTTACCTGTATTTTGCCTATCGGTACATCCGGCACAAAGCGCGCGAAGGCCGCCGGAGTGTAGTGGCTCGGCAGGTTTTTTACCTCAAAACCTTAGTCAAGGCTTTGTTTGTCCTGTTTTGTATCCATACCGGATTCCTCGTTTCTGATTTTGTATGCTACGAGTTCTTTGACGTCAATTTGAGGGCGGTAAAACTGTTCGCAGGAGCGGGTGCCCTGTCCTTTGCAGCCTTAGTTTTCTGGTGTGGCGTTTATGGCTTTCAGGTCTTGTTGTGGGGCAGAAGGGTATTCCGCAGGCCGGGATCCGATCATAGCGACCCTAAGGGGCGCTGAATTAATAACTGTCGCTTTCTCCAGGCACGGCATTTTGATTCTAACCGAGGCGGGGGTTCCCGACCTTAGCCATAGCTAAGGGAGGCGGTTCCCCAACGAAGGGTAGGAGCAAAAGGCCTCCTGGAAAAGTAGACAGTTATTATTTCAGCGCCCCTAAAGGAAAATAAATGCACTTTTTTTTAATTTGGAGGCATATATCACCCTCAGCGCTAAATTTTGAAAATAAAAATTATACAGAATAAAAATTAAAAATTAATTATTTTAAAAAAATTTAAAAATAAAAAAATGCATTTTTTTAACATCTCGTAAAATAAAATTTGGTTCAACCTCTTGACAAGTACAGTCTTTTGCCCTACTTTTGCACTGCAATCCGGTACCTGGTATACCATTGCAAATCCTAAAACAAAAGACAAAATCATGTACAAAATCCTGCTCCCGATCACAATTGTTGTCATTTCCCTGACCACCATGCAAGCCCAGTTTACGAAAATAGATAAAGGCGACCTCGATTTAGCTGCCGGCATTGGCCTCGTTCCTACTTTCGCAGCCGATCGTGGCAAAACCATCATTCCTCCGGCCAGTGTGCGTTTGGATTATCGCGTGGCTAAACAATTCTCAATAGGCGCTTATGCCGCTTTTTCTTCTACGGAAAGTAACATCATCACCCAGCCCAACGGCTCGGTTGAGCGCTTCGAAACAGATTATACCATCGTAGGTCTTCGTGCTGCAGCGCATGGCAATCCGCGCGACAACTGGGATGTATACGGTGGTTTTATGATTGGCTACAATATGCCTTCTGTAAACCACATCATCATCACACCGGCAAGCGATGTCAAAGACACAGAAGACCAGCCCTCTTTTACACGTCCGGCGAAAAACCAGGTGACTTACAGTGGCTTTGTAGGCGCTGCTTATTACTTCAAAAAGAAAATTGGCGTTTTTGCTGAATTCGGTTATGGCATTTCCCTGCTCAATGCAGGTGTTCAGATAAAGTTGTAAACTCATCATCATTTTTTTTCGACAGGCATCAATCTTGCTACAAGCGGTTGATGCCTGTTTTTATTTTTGTACCTTCAATTAACCAATTCAAACTGCAACATGCAATTATCGCACATTCCGAAACTGAATTTTACCGACCAGGGCAACTTCTTTCTCATTGCCGGCCCTTGCGCCATTGAAGGAGAAGGCATGGCTATGGAGATTGCCGAAAAAGTGAGCGCCATTTGTACGCGGCTGCGCATTCCCTACATTTTTAAAGGATCTTACCGAAAAGCCAACCGTTCGCGCGGCGATTCTTTCACCGGAATCGGCGATGAGCAGGCGCTCCGGATTCTGCAGGCCGTTGGCGAACGCTTTGGTTTGCCCACAACGACCGACATCCATACGGAGCCGGAAGCAGCCTTAGCAGCCCAATATGTGGACGTGCTCCAGATTCCCGCCTTTTTGTGCCGCCAGACCAGCCTGCTCGAAGCTGCTGCCGAAACCGGCAAAGTCGTCAACATCAAAAAAGGCCAGTTCGTAAGTCCGGAAGCCATGCAATTTGCCATGCAAAAAGTGATGGACTGCGGCAACGACAACGTGATCCTCACCGAGCGGGGCACCACTTTTGGCTATCAGGACTTAGTGGTGGATTACCGGAGCATTCCGGTGATGCAAGCATTTGGCGCATCAGTTGTTTTGGATTGTACGCACTCTCTGCAGCAACCCAACCAGGCTTCCGGCGTTACCGGCGGGCGTCCTGCCCTGATTGAAACCATGGCGAAAGCCGGTATTGCGGCCGGCGTGGACGGCATCTTCATCGAAACCCATCCTCGCCCTTCCGAAGCCAAATCGGATGCGGCCAATATGTTGCCATTAGACCGGCTGGAGGAGATTTTGGAGAAGCTGGTGCGGATTCGGGAAGTGGTGAAGTAGTTGGCAGGAGCTTTGGCCTTTCAAGATGTCGGTTGCCGGCAATTGACTGTTTCGTAATCAATTATAGACTTGTTGCCGTGCGCTGCACCTGCCGGAAACTCACCCGGTTTCCGGTTCCCTTGCAGTGCATACAGCACAAGAGGGTCTGTATGATAGTCCAAAACCCAACACCCCTCCATTTGTTTCCCCCCAAACAAAATAGCGGCTATCTTTGCCCCTGTTTTAAACCACATACAAAAGCATGCGCAGTTTCTGGCGCCTCATGGGCTACCTCCGCGATTACAAATCGTCGGTGACACTAAACGTAATCAGTAATATCCTGACTGCCGTCTTCACTGCGGCGAGTATTCCGCTGTTCATTCCGTTCCTCGAAATCCTGTTTGGGCGCGAAGCGTTGGTGAAGGAAGCGCCGATTTGGGAACTCAGCATTGACGGCGTTTCAGCTTCCATCAAATACCAGCTCAGTCAGGTCATCGTCACGCAGGGGCGCGAGCAGGCATTAGTGTACGTGTGCATTGGCATCCTGAGCGTTTTTTTTCTAAAAAACCTCTTCCACTACCTTTCGCTGTTTTTTATGGCACCCGTGCGCAACGGCATCATCCGCGACCTCCGCCGGCAATTGTTTGAAAAAATCCTGACCCTGCCGCTCAGCTATTTCTCCGACGAGCGCAAAGGCGACCTGATGTCGCGCATTACCGCCGACGTGCAGGAGGTGGAGTGGAGCATCCTCAACGTGCTGGAAGCGGTTTTTCGCGAGCCGTTGGTCATTGCAGGCTCCCTGGCGTTCATGCTCTATGTCAGCCCGGAACTGACTGGTTTTGTATTCCTGCTGCTCATTTTTACGGCGGTAGTCATCGGCGGTATCGGGCGCACGCTGCGCAAAAGTTCAACCCTTGTTCAGGAAAAATTAGGCACGTTGGTCAGCATTGTTGAAGAAACCCTCGGCAGCCTGCGCATCATTAAAGGGTTCAATGCAGAAAGCTACCAGCGCAACAAATTCAGCCGCGAAAATAACGAATACCGCCGCATCCTCACCCGGCTGCTGTGGCGGCGAGACCTGGCTTCGCCCATGTCGGAATTTCTGGGCATCGGAGTTGTGGCAGTGTTGTTGTGGTTTGGTTCGCGGCAGGTGTTCAGCGGAACCATGCGCGCGGAAACCTTCCTGACCTTCATCTTTGCTTTTTACAACGTCATCCAGCCCGCCAAGCAGTTTGTGCGAGCCATTTACAATATTCAGAAAGGCGTTTCGGCTATGTTGCGGGTGGAGAAGTTGTTAGACGCCGAGAGCAACATCAAAGAAGTGCCGGACGCGAAGGCGATCACCGGTTTCAACAACAGCATCGAATACCGTGGTGTCACGTTCGCTTACAATGCAGAAGAGGGCAAAGTGCTCAGCGACATCTGGCTCGAAATTCCGAAAGGCCGGGTCGTGGCGCTGGTGGGCGCTTCGGGCGCAGGGAAATCTACCTTGGCCGATCTCTTGCCGCGTTTTTACGACATGGCCGCCGGGAGTATTCTGATTGACGGCACCGACATTCGGCAGTACAAAATCCGCGACCTGCGCGCCCTGATGGGCATTGTGTCGCAGGAAGCCATCCTTTTCAATGATACGATTTACAACAACATCGTATTTGGGTTGGAAGGCGTGTCGGCTGCCGAGGTTGAACGCGCAGCCCGCATCGCCAACGCCCACGAGTTCATCATTGCTACCGAAAATGGCTACCAAACCAATATCGGCGACCGCGGCAACAAACTCAGCGGCGGCCAGCGCCAACGGCTCACCATCGCCCGTGCCGTGCTGAAAAACCCGCCCATCCTCATTCTCGACGAAGCGACTTCGGCCTTAGACTCGGAATCGGAAAAATTGGTACAATCGGCTTTGGTGGAACTGATGAAAAATCGCACTTCGATTGTCATCGCACACCGCTTGTCCACGATTCAGCATGCCGATGAAATTGTGGTGATGAAAGACGGGCGCATCCTCGAACGCGGCGCGCATGCAGCGCTGTTGGAGCAGGATGGGGAATATCGGAAGTTGGTGGCGTTGCAGGGGTTTGGGTAGTCTTTTCTTTCAAGCCGAGTGAGTACGAATGTTTTTTTCTACATTTTTTTTTAACAACCTCTTGTTTTAAACAAAATATTTAACTACTTTCAGTATTTGAAGCCAACATGACAATGGTAAAGAAAGGAATACTAAGGAACATCGCAATAATAAGTTCGCGTTTTCGGCGTGGGGATTTTTCCAGCGGACAAGGCGCAAGAAGGGAGCGTAGCCAAAGCTACGTGACCGACGAAGGCAATTGCGCCGACTGAAAGCAATTGCGGGAAGTCCGG
>JBBQGV010000089.1:0-23915 GCA_038323375.1 Chitinophagales bacterium | reverse complement strand
AGAAAAATCTTTGGGTCTTCAATACCCATTTTGACCACGTCGGCAAAACCGCGCGTAAAGAATCCGCCGAACTGATCCTGAAAAAAATCCGCGAAAAAAATACCGCCAACGAGCCGGTTATCGTGATGGGCGATTTCAACGCCGAACCTGCTGAAGCCCCGATTGCCGTGTTGCTGCGCGAACTCAAAGACGCCCGCGCACTGAGCGTGGAACTGCCTTTTGGCCCGGAAGGCACTTTCAATGCGTTCAAATTTAATGAACCTGTGGTTCGGTGCATAGACTACATTTTCCTAAAAGGAACCCAACTCAAGGTGTTGCAACACGCGGTGTTGAGTGATTCCCGGAATGGTCATTATCCATCGGATCATTTGCCGGTGTTGGCGCGGCTGGCGTGGTAAGAGATCAACACAGCACAATCTTTAATCCGGATTGATCTGACTCAGGAATTATCAAAAGGCTAAAAGTATACCAATGTATCGGCTTTTTTGTGCATTTGTGATCTGATCGTCAATTTTTAATTATGGAACAAACCATAAAGCAAGCTACCAGAATATCAGAAATAGATGCTGCAACTATTTATACTGATGCCCTTCCTGCAGAGCATCCTTTTTATACAGACTTCACAGGGCTTCGCGGAGCATTTAAAGAAAATCGTTTATTCAGAGTGTTAAATATTGACCCCAAAGATTATACTTATAATTACGAAGCCAATTTCAATAATCGCGCTTTGGTTTTTCTTGCCGGTATGCGTGGTTCCGGTAAAACAACAGAGTTAATACGTTATGTAAATGAATTAGATAACCCTGACGGTTACTTCTGTGTGTTTTGCAGTATAGACAAGGAATTAGATAAAGATCATGTTGAGCACATGGATATTCTTTTATACCAATTAGAAAAATTAATCATTAAAGCTACAGAAAGGGGAGCAAAACTGGATGACAGCATATTAGACAACCTTCAAAAGTGGTTTGAGGAAAGAATAAAAGAAGTTAATTATAGCCTTAAAGGAGAAATCGGAATTGAAATCGGCAGTAAAGTAGAAAGTAAAATTTCTTTTTTATTGAGCCTTTTTGCGGGCTTGCGCATGGGGGTAACCGGTTCGCGGGAACGCGCCGATAAAGTACGAATGGTATTTCGAAACCGGTTTAGCGATTTTGCACGGCAATTTAATACTTTTGTTCTTCAGGCAGGTGAAGAACTGCGTAGGCGTGGTATATCACGGGAAATTCTCTTTATTATTGACGGTCTTGAAAAAACGAACTCTGCAATTACCAGAAAAAAAATAATTCTTGATGATGCCAATCGCATTAAAAATATTCAAGCAAATATGCTTTTACTTTGCCCCTGGAATTAATTCCTGATATTTTATTAATAAAGGATTATGCCGAAGTAGTTTTCTTTCATTTTATTAAAATACGGGAAAAAGAAGATGATTCTCCGATTGAAGCAACCATCAGGCGATTTCAGGAATTTGTTTATAAAAGAATTTCTCCTGATTTATTTGAAAGTGAAAATGTGGTGCGCGAAGCGATACTACACTCAGGAGGATCTTTTAGAGAACTGTTGCGGTTGTTGCAAAACACAGCTTATGAAGCAGATATCAATGATCGCCAGATTACTGCTGACGCGCTTTGGCGCGCTATAGAGCTGCTTGCTTCGGATGCCCGGATTTTGACCGAAAAAGAGCTGGAAATCCTAAAAAAGCTTAAGGAAAACAATGAAAAAAGATTGGTAACACCTTATATGGATGGCATGTTCCGACTTTTGGAACAAGTAGTCATTATGGAATATAATGATGGAAACTATAAAAGGGTAAACCCGATCATCGAAAAATCAGAAATCTATAAACAGTATGTGGGGTAAGCCTGTCGACTTGGAAAGTCAGTTATCCAGGCTGAATCGAATTTTGGTTTCATTGATTCGTTTTGAATTAAAGAATACTTTAGCAAATTCGGATCCGTATTTCCCATTTATACAATTATCTTTTGTTTCTCTCTTTGGCAAAGGCAGAGTCGGGTATCTCAAGAAAGATGAAGAAGAATCAGGCTTTTTTGAGGAATTAGTTTCCCGTTTTGAACAGTATTATGGGCCGGAGCATCCATTAGTAGCGGAAGTATATTTTTATCAGGCAATCAAAGATTATATTAACCTGACTTCTGTATCCAGTTTTGAGGATCCCATAGATTCCTATCTTTTTCCTCAAAAAAGAAGCTTAATTTTCAAGAATCTGAAAAGAAAAGAAGCTATAATTATGCTTTCAGAACTTGATGAAAAATTTTTTCGAGTTGCCAGAATCTTTGAAAAATCTTATACCAAGAATAGTATAAAATATATTATTTCTAATATTTACAGAGGCTATATTAAGTTTTTAAAAGGAGAATTAAATGATGCCTTTTTGCTTCTGCACAATAATTATAAATGGTTCGAGGGCAAAAAAATAGAAGATTACACCTATATAAATGCCTTGAACAGTATTTGCCTTGGTAAAGTTACAGAAGAAATGAACCGCTTACAGTCTGCCATTTTTTTTACCCACGATGGTATTAAAAAGTTTTCATCTCTTTCTCTTGACTTCAAAAATAACTTTCACATTATGATTCTAACTATACTCCTGGGGGAAATCATGAAAGAATATGAAAAACCTGCTGTCATCCGTTATTTTAAAAGGCTCTTTGTAAGAATAAAACAACAATTTAGCCCACCTTTGTATCGTCAATAAATAGAAGCCTTTACCATGTGGCTGAAACTTTTCGCATACCTGCACCGATTTCTGTTCGACTTCGCCGTCAAGTGGCTGAGAAGCCATGTGGACGAACGCACCTACCTCATTGTGGTGAGCGTGACCATCGGCGCGGTGGCCGGGCTGGCGGCGGTGCTGCTCAAACAGTTTGTCCGCCTCATCAAATTCCTGCTCGACGGCTGGTTCGAACCTGCCGAATTTAATATCCTTTACCTCGTTTATCCCATGGCTGGCATTGCCCTGGCGGTGTTGTATGTAAAGCGCATACACGGCGGAAAAATGGACAAAGGGCTGTCGCGACTACTCTTGGCGCTTTCGCGCAATTCGGCTCGACTACCGCGCAGCGCTACCTATTCCCACATGGTATCGAGCGCGCTGACGGTGAGTTTCGGCGGCTCGGCAGGTCTGGAAGCACCCATCGTGCTCACGGGGTCGGCCATCGGTTCCAATGTGGCCAAAGAACTGCGCGCCCAACCTCGTTTCCGCAACCTCTTCATCGCCTGCGGGGCGGCAGCAGGCATTTCGGCGGTTTTCAACAGCCCGATTGCCGGCGTCATTTTCGCTTTGGAAGTGTTGTTGCCCGAACTCACGGTCGCCTCCTTCATCCCCTTGCTGATGGCATCCGCAACGGCCACCATCATTTCCAAACTGCTATTTTACGAAACTATTTTTGCGCCGGTGCTCCGCGAGTGGCAGATGGGCGCCCTCCCGTTCTACATCGTCCTTGGGCTGCTCTGTGGCTGCGTGGCCGCCTATATGACGCGCACGACCTTTCGCCTCGAAGCCCGGTTTAAAAAAATAAAACTCAACGCTCGCGGCCGGGTCATCTTCGGCGGGCTGGCGCTGGGCATCCTGATTTTTTTGTTCCCGCCGCTGTTTGGTGAAGGCTACGAAACCATCAATGACCTGTTTCGCCGCCACTACCCTGCCCTGCTGAACAACAGCTTGTTTTACGAATTCAAACATTCGCCGTGGGCATTGGTGGCCTTTGCTACGGCCATGATCTTCATCAAGGTGATCGCTACGGCCCTCACCATCGGCGCAGGCGGCAACGGCGGCATCTTTGCTCCGTCGCTGTTCACCGGCGCGCTCACAGGCTTCGTTTTATCGCGCAGCATCAACCTGCTCACCGGTTGGGGACTGAACGAGGTCAATTTCGTCGCCATTGGCATGGCGGGCGTCATCAGCGGCGTGGTTCATGCCCCGCTCACCGGCATCTTCCTAATCGCTGAAATTACTGGCGGCTACGCGCTCATTGTGCCGCTGATGATCGTTAGTTCGCTCGCTTTTTTTGTAGCGCGCTACATTGAGCCGTATTCGGTCTACACCAAACCTTTGGCCGAAGAAAACAAGGTTCACGTGGCCAGCCCCGACGACGTGCTGCTCCAGCGCATCGAAACCCGCGCCCTCATCGAAGCCGCGTTCGCGCCCGCGCCTTACGAAGGCACCCTGCGCGACCTGCTGCACACCATCAAACAGTCCAAACGCAATATCTTTCCCGTGGTGGACCGCGATGGCAAATTCCGCGGCATCGTACTTTTAGACGACATCCGCGACCAGATTTTCGACCCCAGTACTTACGACAATATCCGCATTGCCAAGCTGATGCAAATCCCCGCCGACACCGTCGTTCCCGGCGAATCGGCACCCCGCATCATGGAAAAATTTGAGAAACACGGGGTTTGGCGGTTGCCGGTGGTGGAGGGCGATCGGTTTGTAGGGTTTATTTCCAAGTCGCGGTTGTTGAATGCGTATCGGGAGGTGTTGGTGGGACGACAGGAGGGGGTATGATTTTATAGTATTTACAGGGAAAAATGGGTTGAATTTAAACATGAAAAAATAAAGACATGGGTCGTGGAAAAATTTAAAGCTTTTTCGGATTTATAGGCACCCCTGCTGGCAAGCGTTTGCAACGCGAACCTTTCCCTCCCACACCACGAGTTTTATTTTCACACAACGGCACAACGTTCACAACGAAAAACATCGGACTCCTACGCGTTGTGAGCATTGTGTGAAACCATTTGGGTGCAGAATGGCTATCCAGGAATTGCGGGAAGACTATCCTGACCTGGAAGAAGACGACATCCGGCTCTGCCTGGCCTTTGCGGCGAAAGTGTGAAGCGCATCTTGGATCTGAAATCCATGGTGTGTGCCACTCCGCCCGACAGGTGGTTGAAAATTTTAGCAGCTCCTTGAATATGTGGGGAGAAAAGTATAAATTTGGTGATTGTGAGACAAGGTTAAAGGGTTAAGAAAAGAGTGTATTTATTCAATTTTGTGAATGCACGCACAGAATTTGTAAGCCTTTGGGTAAGTTTTGAAGGCGATGAATTCCTGTTTTGTGAACAAAAAAATGGTTAATGTCATGAATACGCAAACCATATCTATAGATTTTCCCAATAACATTTTGTTGGCATTGAATGAAACCGAGCACGAGCTAAAACAAAGGGTAAAAATTGTGCTGGCAGTTCAACTCTATAAATTACAAAAACACAATGAGGCCATACATCTTAGCCGAAACCAACTGGAAAAGCGTTAAAAATGAAGACTTTACCGTAGCGATCCTGCCCTGGGGTGCCACCGAAGCGCACAATTACCACCTGCCTTATGCGACCGATGTAATTGAAGCCGACTATATTGCAGCAGCATCTGCTAAAATAGCCTGGGAAAGCGGCGCTAAAATCATCGTATTGCCCACCATTCCTTTTGGAGTAAATACCGGGCAGGCGGACATCAAGTTGGATATTAACCTGAATCCAAGCACACAACTCGCCATCCTGTCCGATATTATAGAGGTGCTGAACAGGCAAGGAATTTATAAATTATTGATTTTGAACAGCCACGGCGGGAACGATTTTAAACCGCTCATCCGGGAATTGGGACTGAAGTTTCCGAAAATGTTTTTGTGTACCTGCAATTGGTTTCAGGCTTTAAACAAAAAAGATTTTTTTGAACACGGCGGCGACCACGCTGATGAAATGGAAACCAGTTTAATCCTCTATTTGACGCCTCACCTCGTGCGTCCATTAGAAGAAGCGGGTTTTGGCAAAGAAAAAAAGCATAAAATCAAGGCATTTACAGAAGGTTGGGCCTGGACGGAAAGAAAATGGTCGCAAATTTCGGAGGATACGGGCGTTGGAAATCCAAAACTTTCTACCGCCGAAAAAGGTGAAAAATATTTTGAAGCGGTCACTTTAAAAATTGCCAATCTCTTAATTGAATTGGCTAAAAGCGACACAAAAAATTTGTATGAATAAAATTGAACTCATACCCATTCATAAAGAATTAACCGAAAACGAAGCATTCGTCAGTGCTCCTTCGTGCCATGAAATCAGCGAAATGACCGTTGATTTTTACAAAAAAGTTGGCTTTGTACCGCCCTGGATTGGCTATTTTGCCAAACAAAATGGCAATTTAGTTGGAAGCGCAGGTTTCAAAGGGCAGCCCGTAAATGGCGTTGTAGAAATAGCCTATAGTACTTTTGAGCCTTATAGAAACCAGGGAATCGGGGCAGCTATAGGCAAGCAATTGGTAGACCTGTCTCTGAAAACGGATCCTTCCGTAAAAATCACCGCAAGGACGCTTCCGGAAAATAATTTCTCGATCAGGATACTTAAAAAAAACAACTTCGCCTTTATTGGAACGGTTGATGATCCGGATGATGGGTCAGTATGGGAATGGGAGTTTAAACCATAATAAAGGCCCCTTCACCAAAAACTGATCCTCCGCTTCGCCAGCTAATGTCTGTCTTTATAGTCCGATGGCAGCGTTATGCTCGACCCCAAAAACGGTCATTTACGCGAATATACCGACATTGGATCCCTACGGTTCCTGAGCTATGTCGAAGGACAGGACTGACCTGATGAAAATTCGGGAGGTCTCCTGTTCGCACAACGCAGCGCCCGAACTATAAAGACAGACACTAAAAATGATGTTAGATGATGAAATTTGAAAAGATTGATAAGCTGTTGAAGCCTTTCAACAGCTTTATCCATAGAGAATCAACTGCAGGAATATTTTTGCTTGTTTGCTCCGTGGCAGCCCTGGTGCTTGCAAATTCTCCCTGGAGCGATGCTTATCACCACCTGTGGGAATACGAGTTTTCTATAGGTTTTGCCGGACACGTCGTTTCCAACACCTTGCACCACTGGATCAGCGACGGATTAATGGCCATGTTCTTCTTCGTCGTGGGTCTAGAATTGAAACGCGAAATTATGGGTGGAGAATTATCGTCGCCCCGGAATGCCATCCTTCCGCTGGCGGCTGCGGTTGGCGGCATGGTCGTCCCGGCGCTTATTTACGCTTTTTTAAATTACGAAAAACCCTCCATAAGCGGTTGGGGCATTCCCATGGCAACCGACATTGCTTTTGCATTGGGCGTTCTATCGCTGCTTGGCAATCGCGTGCCTTTGTCTGTAAAAATATTTTTAACGGCTTTGGCCATTGCCGACGACCTTGGTGCCGTGCTGGTGATTGCCCTATTCTACACCTCTGAAATTTCCACCATCAACCTCGCGACCGGAGTCGTTTTTATGATTGTGCTGGTAACCGCCAATTATCTGGGAGTGCGAAGTACTTTGTTTTATGGAATTGTGGGCATTGGCGGCTTGTGGCTTGCTTTTTTGATGTCGGGCGTCCATGCCACGGTGGCCGGGGTACTGGCGGCGCTGACCATACCAGCCCGAACAAAAATTGATGAAGTTGGTTTTGCGCGGCGATTGCGGATGTATGTCAGTGAATTTGAACGCATACCACCCAACTACGTCCCCCTTTTAGAGCCCGAGCAATTGCACCTTGTTGAAAAAATCAAAAGTTTGACAAAAGCGGCGGGTACACCCCTGCAGCAATTGGAACATGCGCTTCATCCGGTGGTGCTTTTTGTGATAATGCCCGTTTTTGCGCTTGCTAATGCGGGTATTTCGTTTGAAGGCATCACCTTTCAGGGAGTCGCAACGTCGGTAAGCATAGGCGTCTTTTTGGGCTTGTTGCTGGGTAAGTTTGTCGGCGTAGTTGGCGCGAGCTGGCTATTCGTAAAAATAGGCTGGGCGCAGCTTCCGGGCGACATGACCTTCAAAGACATTTGCGGTTTGGCCATGCTGGCGGGCATCGGATTTACGATGTCGCTGTTTATTACCAACCTGGCCATTGAATCGCCGGTGGTCGCGCTGGAAGCAAAAATCGGCATTTTATCGGCATCTTTGATTGCGGGGATAGCTGGATTTCTAATTCTCAATAAAACCCTGCCGAAAAATGGAGATAGAAATACATAAATGATGTAATCTAAAGTAAGA
This sequence comes from Chitinophagales bacterium, assembly GCA_038323375.1. Taxonomy (GTDB): domain Bacteria; phylum Bacteroidota; class Bacteroidia; order Chitinophagales; family Saprospiraceae; genus JABWAJ01. The sequence continues at coordinate 15,884 of JBBQGV010000089.1, read as the reverse complement.
ATTGTGTAATGCTTTCCACCTTTAAAAAGATCATTTTTGTATTACAGGTGGGCGTTCTCGAAACCACCGAAAAATAAAAAAGAAGTAGGGCGTAATGCTGAAATACGAAAATGCAGGCAATCCTGTATTTTCCTTTCACATGAAACAATTACACAACTGCCAAAAATGCAAAATCAGCATTTTTGATGCCCTGCTGATTGCTTTATTGCTATTGATTTTTCCAAAATTTACCTTCGCCCAGGAAGAGGAAACTATCCGTTGCGCCGTTCCGGAGCACACGCAAGCGGAATTTAAAATCTATCGCCAAAAACTCGCCGATTTTTATCAGATTCGGGGCGACAATACTTCCCGCGACGAGCCGACCACTTCCAATAATCAATACTACACTATACCAGTACACGTCTATCTCATCAATTACGACGATGGCTCCCCGCCACACCCGACCATTGATGCGTTCAGCCGGTTTGTGGTCAATTTAGCTTACACCAACGCTGTTTTTCCGGAGCAGATCCAGTTTTATATTTGCAAATCGGAGGCCGTAAACAGCACCCTGTTGGTGAATAAACAGGATCCAAAAGCAATCTATTCCGGTCTGCTCTTACTCAATCCTGCTTATGCCGAAGACAATGCCATCCGGGTTTTCATTAATGCGGAACCGTATGGCCGGGGCGACTTTCCGCATGGTGTAAAATTGCCGGCCCAGTCAGGCCCGGTCATGACCGCCCACGAATTCGGTCACCACTTTGGGTTATACCATACCTTTAATAAAACCCTCCGGGTGATAAACGAGATTCCCTGTATGAGTATTTTCCCCAACAACCAGCCAAATAATCTGTGTCCGCCTGCCGGCGGTTTTCCAGACTGCGGCAATCTGGCTCCTGGCAATTGTTTCGGTGATTTAATCAGCGACACCAATGTTGATCCCGGGGGCGGATTTTGCTTGAACGTAAGTCCTTTCTGGTGTGCGCTCCCGCCCTGCGATCTCCTCATCAACGATGCGGCGTACACTTATGATCCGCCATATTACAATGCCATGAGCTATTGGCCAAGCTATCGCACGTTTACGACAGGTCAAAAGCAAAGGATGATAGATGTCCTGGAAAATCCGGCATTGGGTTTTCCTCCCATCGGGGGAAATATGAGTTTTTTAACAGATGATGATACTCCTGAATGCGAAACACTTGTCAACCCACCGGCGGTTGCGGGTCTGGGTTTTGTTGACCGGGTCATGTGGAATCAAACAACGGGACAATATGACCTGACCACCTTCCCGAGAGGTCGGATAAAATGTGATTTTTCCACCGGACAATCCGTTCTGATTTTTATCCTCGACGGTTTGTTTACCGACGCAAACATTTCTTTTTTTACCCAGCAGAACAACCCCGCTTTTTTAGAATTTCATTCATTTGCCAAGTCGTATGCCGAAGGAATTGCCTGCGTTGTGGAGACAGATGAAACCTGGCAGGCCGGTGCCGGCTTAACAACCCTCGATATCATTGTCATACAGCGCCATATTTTGGGTTTGGAAATACTGCCCCGACCCTTTAGCTGGATCGCAGCGGATGTGAATAACAGCGGATCTATTACGACGTTGGATATTGTACTCATGCGGCAGGTAATCCTGGGAATGAGCACCTCATTTGGAAATGTGCCGATTTACCGCATCCTTCCACGCTATGCTTTAGATTCACAGGCGCAGTTTTTCGATGATTTTTACACCAACCCATTTACAGCAGTTTGGCACTACGATGACGAGCTGTTTTCCTATTCAGGTGCGCAAAGCTATTTAGACTGGTTTAGTTTGAATTTGCCGAATCTGGCCATACAGGATCCGAAGACGTTTTCTTTTTATGCTATAAAAACTGGTGATGTGTATTAAGGAGCGTGTCGTAAATAGTGGTTCGTGAGGGTGATAGCTGCGTCTGAAACAGAATGAGCCACCCTGAAGATTCAGAATGGCTCATGCCGGATTTTTACAAGCCTTATGCTAAGAAGTGTGTCGTAAAGCGACGGCGCAATAAACTACCCTCTAAAAAAACTTTCCTCCCGAACCGGACTGTGCTTTGACGGCTGATCTGAAACCTCCGAAATAATATTGAAGACCCACCGAAAAATCCACTGCATTTGTCAGGGTTTTTGAAGTTCTTTTTACGCCCTGAATATCTATTTCGCTGGTGCTTCTTGCGAAATTATATTTGACTAAAGCTTCAAGCGCCAAACCGTTTTTAGAATAGATCGTATAACCTGGCCCTACGCCGATCGTCAACAAACTATTGTCAATTGACTGAGTTTGGTTGTCAACAGTAAAGCTATTGTTTGAGTTTCCAAAACCGAAGACGCTGCTAATAAAAAACGCATTGTCATCTCCTGTAGGCAGAAAAAATCGGATGAATGGGCCAAAAAGAATATTGTTGTTGTTGGATTCCTGAGGAGTTGAAGTGCTCCCGTTTAAATCAACTCCCGTGGAACTTTGGGTGTTGATCCAATCCATTCCGATGCCCAAAACCAGATTGTCTGCAAAAAAATAGCCAATGCCCGGCGATAAATTGAACTGAGAGGAACTACCGCCATCTCCTTTAACGGAACCTGTTGCGGATTGGATATCTACCTCAGATTTTGCAGTAGAAAAGCCGATTCTGGAACCGATTACAAAATTACCGCGCACGGTTGGCTGGTAAACAGTTGTTTGTGCTGTTGCTGCGACAGCAAACAGAAGTAACAAACATGAATTTATTATTTTTTTCATGACTTTGATCATTTTTTTAAAACCAAACAGAAATACTACCCACAAAGATCGGAGTACTGCTCCCGAAAAAGATTACATAATTATTTATTAAAATTGCATCTTTCGCTTATTATTCGGAGCAATCAATGCTTATAATTTCCGCTACCGGCGAGCGTCTGCTATGCATATTTTGTCTGCGCATTTGTGTTACTGACTGTTATCCCTGTTTTCACGACCTACCTGGTTTTGTTACTCCCATCAGGGTCTGTAAAAGCGCGTACAGCCTTGCTTCTGTTGCAGACTCCCTGACGGGAGTGACAACCGATGATGTGTTATGCCACAGCCTAAGCTCGGTATTAAGGGCAATCAATCCGGTTGAATATTCCGGTGCATAGTCATAATGTGAATTATGTAAGTTTTTTCTTAAATCATGTAACAGCAATCAAGCTAAATATCGGCAACTTTGAATGTTCATAATTAGTGTCTGTCTTTACAGTACGATAGTTGCGTTGCGCTCAACCCCAAAATCGGTCATCCCGCCCGGCGGGACTCCCGTTTTTGGGGTCTTCGCACGCCTTGCTCTCAAACGCTGAAAGAACAGACACCGACTAAATGGACAGACACTAATCAATAAGTTTACTTTGCCATGCAAAACCCGTCACACTTCGGTATTTTTTTCAAAACGCTATGGCGGAAAATCAAGTCCCTTGGGCGGTTGTTGCATTTAGCTGCGCGGGAATTTATCGGCAATAGCGGATTGCAATTAAGCGCATCGCTATCGTACTACACCCTGTTTTCTATGGCGCCCATGTTGATGATCGTGATTGCGATTGGCAGTATTTTACTTGGTGAAGAGGCAGCATCGGGTTACCTCTACCTTCAGTTTGAAGGATTATTGGGCAAGCTGGGTGCCCTGCAATTGCAGGAAATGATCAGCAATGTCCGGATCTCAGGCGATACGCCCTGGGTAAGTGTGGTGAGTGTGCTCACTTTTATCGTTGGGGTAACTACCGTATTCATTGAAATCCAGGATTCCATCAACACCATCTGGTCCATTCGCGCCAAGCCAAAACGGAGTTGGGTTCGGTTCCTCATGACGCGCCTGATTTCTTTTTCGATGGTGGTCGGCATCGGCTTTCTCCTGATGGTTTCGTTGGTTTTGAGCGCAGCGCTGAGCATGCTGGGCGACTGGATAGGTGCCAACATCAGCAACTTCACCTGGTTAGCCTTTATCATCAGCAATGTGATTACTATGGTTGTGGTGATGTTGCTTTTCGCCGTGATTTTCAAAGTATTGCCCGACGCAACCTTGAAATGGAGCGATGCGCTGATTGGGTCGTTTTTTACGGCAGTGCTGTTCCTGATCGGCAAATATTTGATCAATATTTACCTCAGTCGTTCCGCAGCCATTACGGCTTACGGCGCAGCGGGGGCATTGGTGCTCATTATCCTTTGGGTCTATTATTCCGCCATCATCCTCTATTATGGCGCAGAGTTTACGAAGGTTTACGCCAATGAACACGGCGGGAAAATCCGTCCCAGCAAATTTGCCGTTTTTGTAGAAAAAAGAGAAGTTGTGGTATCGGAGCTGGTATTGGTAACCGAAGAAAAAAAAGTATAATTTGCAATGAAAATCCCACTGTTATCCGGCCTTTCCTTCAAAAATCTTTGGCGTAGAATCCCCGCATTCGGAAAGCTGCTACGCCTGGCTGCCCAAGAATTCATGGGCGACAACGGGCTGAAGTTGAGCGCGTCGCTTTCGTACTACACCCTGTTTTCTATGGCGCCCATGCTGTTGCTCGTCATTTCCATTGGCAGTCTGGTGCTGGGTAAAGAGGCGACAGAGGGCTACCTCTATCAACAGTTCGAGGGGCTGATGGGCAAATCGGGGGCTATGCAATTGCAGGAAATGATCAGCAATGTCAAAATTTCGGGCGACACGATCTGGGTAACGGTTGTGGGCTTGATCACTTTTTTTCTTGGGGTAACCGGGGTTTTTATTGAAATTCAGGATTCCATCAATACCATCTGGTCTATCAAAGCCAAGCCAAAACGGAGTTGGGTGCGTTTCATCCTGACCCGCCTGGTTTCTTTTTCGATGGTGGTCGGCATCGGCTTTCTTCTCATGGTTTCGCTCGTTTTGAGCGCGATACTAAGCATGCTCAGCGACTGGATCAGCGCCAATACGACCTCGTTCACCTGGTTAGCCTTCATCATCAGCAATGTGATTACAACAAGCGTTGTGTTGCTGCTCTTCGCCGTGATTTTCAAAGTATTGCCCGATGCAAAGTTGAAATGGCGCGACGCACTGATTGGGGCATTTTTCACGGCTCTGTTGTTCCTGATCGGTAAATATCTAATCAATATTTACCTCAGTGGTTCGAGTACTGTTTCGGCATACGGTGCGGCGGGGGCAGTGGTACTCATCATCCTTTGGATCTATTATTCCGCGATCATTCTCTATTTCGGCGCAGAATTCACAAAGGTTTTCGCGAATGAGTTTGGAGGAAAAATCCACCCAAGCGAATTCGCTGTTTTTGTAGAAAAAAAGGAAGTCATAGCAACGAATCCGGTATTGAATACGGAGGAAAAAAAAGTGTAACTTTGGAAATGTGAAAAGAACGGAATAGTTTTGATGGCCGAATCAGAAAAGGGGCGGGACGCAATCTTGCAAAGGCTCAACATCGCTATCAAATGGATTATTCAGGACTGTTAAGATGTCCAATTACCGGCCATGAACTCACGTTAATCGAACACCATAATTTTAAGTCGTCTAGTTTGCCTGCTGAATTAGAAGGGTATGGTCAGTTAACGCATGGGCTAACAGATCAATCAAGCCAATATTTTTATCCAATCTTTCAGGATATTATTCTGCTACATGAACAATATGCAACTTATATCGGCTCCGGCAACGATTCCCGACAAAGCATGTCCTTTGATAAAAAAAGGGTTTTTGATTATTACAATGAGGTCAATTACAAAATCAAAGATGCGCTGAGGATTTATGAAGATTCGCCCAAATGGGTTGACTTCCGGGCGGTTTCTTCAAAATACCTGAAAAAATCCTTCTCAAAAGCATCCGACTTTTACCCCGCTGAAGGAAAATACCTGCTCGATATTGCTTCCGGGCCAATCGGATTAACCGAATACATGGAGCTTTCAGCCAGCTACGAATACCGGGTTTGTGTGGATATTTCCATCAATGCCCTGATCCAGGCCAAAATAAATATGGATAAGGCTGGTAAAAAAGGGATTTACATTTGTGGCGACATCACCAATATCCCCTTGCAACCGGATTGTATGGACACCGTTTTGTCGCAGCATACGCTGTATCATATTCCAAAAAAAGATCAATTAACAGCGGTTAACGAACTCTACCGGGTAGCGAAACCGGGCAGTAAAATAGTCATCATTTACAGCTGGTTTTACCATAGCTGGTTTATGAACATCAGTCTGAATATCATCCAGTTGTACCGGATAATCCGACATTTTGCAGGTAAACTTTATGTGCGGATGACCAACTCAAAACCAAGGCTGTATTTTTACCCGCACCCTCCGAGTTGGTTCCGAAAATCTTTTGAATTCAGCAAAGACATTGAATTTTATTGCTGGAGAAGTACCAATAAATATTTTTTAAACCTCTATATTCATAAATGGCTTTTTGGCGAAGCTATACTGAACAAACTGATTGCCTTAGAAAATAAATACTCCAAATTCATGAGTACATTCGGGGAATACCCGGCCATTGTCATTACAAAAAGAAAATAAATAATGCACGGACAACACCACTACCAACTGACAATTCAATGGACGGGGAACAAGGGAACGGGAACCTCACACTACAGAACTTATGAACGAAGCCACACCATTTTGGTAGATCACAAAGTGGAGATTTTGGGTTCTTCAGATCCGGCGTTTCGCGGTGACAAGACCAAACACAACCCCGAAGAATTTTTGGTCGCGGCTCTTTCCAGTTGCCACATGCTTTCTTATTTGCATTTATGCGCTGTAGCGGGGGTGGTGGTAACGGATTATGTGGATCAGGCCACCGGAACGATGGTGGAAACGGCCAATGGCAGCGGGCATTTTGCGGAAGTGACTTTGAACCCGATGGTGACGGTAACAGAAGCTTCCATGATCGAAAAAGCAAACGAACTGCATAGAAAAGCTGGCGAATTGTGCTTTATTGCAAATTCGGTTAATTTTCCGGTTCATCACCGACCAACTTGTAAAACGATTATACTATAAAATATGAACGAGATGAATAGATTACTACTTGAAAGCAAAGAAGGATTCAAAGCCTTATTCCAACACGCAACGGTTGGCATCCTGGTCGTGAGCAAGGGAGGGTGCATTGAGCTGGCTAACCCCTTTATCGAAAAGTTGTTTGGATACAAAAAAGACGAACTCATCAAAGAACCCGTTGAAATTTTGATCCCGGAAGCATTTAAAGGCAAACATGTGCGCTACCGCGACGGGTATCTTAAGCATCCCAAAGTCCGCCCCATGGGGTTGGGGCTGAATTTATTCGCACGAAGAAAAGATGGCACCGAGTTCCCGGTTGAAGTGAGCCTGGGACATTACCAATTAGAAGACGAACAATTGGCTGTTGCTTTTATTTCAGATATTACAGAAGGCAAACGCTCCCGCGACGAACTGGAAGCAAAAGTAAAGGAGCGAACGCTTGAACTCACCCAATCACTTGAGCGCGAAAAGGAATTAAATGAAATGAAATCGCGCTTCGTTTCGATTGCCTCCCATGAATTTCGCACCCCGCTGAGCACGATCATGACCAGTGTTTCGCTCATTGGCGCGTACAACAAAGAAGGGCAGGAAGAAAAAAGAAAAAAACATATTGACCGAATTTCCTCTGCAGTAAACAACCTGACGAATATTTTAAATGACTATCTGTCGTTGGACAAACTGGGGCAGGGTAAAGTAGAAATCATCAAAGAATCTTTTGATTTGCACCGGTTCGCTTCAGAAATTATTGAAGACCTGAATGGCTTGCTGAAACCGGGGCAACACATTGTTTTGTTGCACCAGGGCGATGCAGTTGTTTTTCAGGATAAAAAAATATTAAAAAATATGTTTTTGAACATTCTGTCCAACGCCATTAAATACTCGGGGGAGGATCAGGAAATCCTTTTATCTATTGAAGTTAGTAATAATGCAGTAATCATTGAGGTAAAAGACCATGGAATCGGCATACCGGAAGAGGAGCAAAAACAGTTATTTACAAAATTTTTCAGGGCAAAAAACGCCTCGAATATTCAAGGAACCGGGCTCGGCTTGTACATCGTCAGCAAGTATGTTGAATTAATGGATGGAGTTATTGGCTTTTCAAGCATTCTTGATCAGGGGACTACTTTCACGATTGAATTTCCACAGAATAACTATCTGTGAAATATTTTTGCAGGGTGTCCGGGCGGTGCGTTTCAGCGCTTTTGCGGAATGACAATAATCATGACCCGCCCTGAGATTTATCAGCTACCTCAAATAGCCCCAAGACTGTACCTTTGTGTCTGAAAAGATTCATTCAAACTCTATTTGAAATCATCAACACATGAACTTTGTAACACCGGAAGCAGCTGTTTCCATGATCAATAGTAACGAACGTGTTTTCATCCACGGCGGGACCGCCACGCCAACCCGCTTAGTGCACGCACTGACCGACCGCCATGCCGAATTATCGCGGGTAGAAATCACCCACCTGCACACCGAAGGAGATGCGCCATATTCCGATCCGGCTTATGCGGATGCTTTTCACGTCAATGCTTTTTTCGTCGGCAAAAACATCCGAAAGCACGTGAACGAAGTCAACGTGCAGTACATCCCCATGTTTTTGAGCGAAATCCCGTTGTTTATCCGAAGAAAAAAATACCCGATTGACGTCGCCATCATTCAGGTGAGTCCTCCTGGCTCACATGGATTTTGTTCGCTCGGTGTTTCGGTAGACATCGCCAAAGCAGCCTGCGAAGTGGCGGGTAAAATTATTGCGCTTGTGAATCCGAATATGCCCCGATCCCATGGAGACGGGTTCATTCACCATTCAAAATTTGCGGCTGCCGTGTATGCCGAAGACCCGATTCACGAAGTCCGGAACGGGAAAATGAGCGACATTGAAATGGCCATCGGGAAAAATGTAGCGGGGTTAATCGAAGACGGCGCTTCCCTGCAAATGGGCATCGGCGGGATCCCGAATGCAGTGCTCCAGTTCCTCACCAACCACAAAAATCTGGGCGTGCATACGGAAATGTTTTCTGACGGCATCCTGCCTTTGGTTGAAAGCGGGGTCATCAACGGCAGACTGAAATCCAAACACCCCGGCAAAATTGTCTCGTCGTTTGCTATGGGAACCCGCGCCTTGTATGACTTCATGCACGACAACCCGGAAGTCGCGATGCTCGACGTCGCCTATGTCAATGATACCTCAGTAATCCGGAAGCTCAAAAAAGTAACCGCCATCAACAGCGCCATTGAAATTGACCTGACGGGGCAGGTCTGCGCCGATTCCATTGGCTCCGAAATTTTCAGTGGCGTGGGCGGACAAATGGACTTCATCCGCGGCGCTTCATTGAGCGACGGCGGCAAACCGATCATCGCGTTGGCTTCGGCTACGGCCAAAGGCGTTTCCAAAATTGCGGCGGTACTGAAAAGCGGTGCCGGAGTGGTGACTACCCGCGCCCACGTGCAATACGTCGCTACGGAATACGGCGTGGTGGATTTATACGGCAAAAACATCGCCCAACGCGCCAAAGCCCTGATCGGCATCGCGCATCCGGATCATCGGGAGGTATTGGAGGCACAGGCGTATGAGTTGTATGGGCGGTGTTGGTAACTACTCAAACAACACATCCATCCATAGATCATTTTGCACCAAACCGACGTATTCGTGATGGAGCGTTTCGTTTCAATTTGGCCACAAGTCAAAAAAAAATGCACTTGTGGCCAAATCGAAACTCTGATTTGGCCATAAGTGGTGAAAAAACCAAGTTACGGCCAAATAGACTCTACTGCTATTGGTGATAAGCCCCGTTGTGCGCCAGCGTTTTGCCACATTTCGAGCAGGCAGTAGCAGACCCTCCACCACCCGCGCAGCCGCTGGCGCAAGTGTAGTGCCATACTCCTTTTGCGTTTTGTGCCGGTTCCGTCTGCGGCGTTGTGACAGCCGGTTGGGTAGCGATAGACGGTTGGGTAGCGATAGACGGCGTCTGTTGCGGTGCCGTTGTAGCGCCAGCCGGATTATGGTAGGCTGCATTGTGGGCCAATGTGGTGCCACATTTTGCACAAGCAACCGCTGACCCCGCACCGCCTTCGCAACCTTTGGCGCAAGTGTAGTGCCATACGCCAGCTGCGTTTTGAGCCGGCTCCGTTTTAGGAGGATCTGTTGAGATAGCAGGGGCAGTAATTGGCGTGGTTTGCGTGCCAGTGGTTTCCGTAGAAGCATTCCCTGAGTCTGGCTCATTATTTTTGCAAGCCGAAAAAAACAGGACGGCGCCCAATGCCGCGATAAAAAAGAGTGATTGAACCTTCATGTCAGATAGTTTGATTGAACAGCAAAAGTATTGGATTTTGGCAAACTGTGCCAGTAGAATTTTTTCTTACCAAAAGGAATAGGCAATATTTTAGCTTTTCCTATTAACTTCAAGCATCTTTGGCTAATCTATTCCATACCGCATCCACAAAACGCCGGCTATTGTCATGATGGAATCCGCTGTGCGACACAAAGCCCTGCGTAAAAGCGTGGGGGGATCCAATCGTTATTTCCAATGATCAAAAAACACATCGAAGGCGCAGATTTCCAGCGCGAAGACTATACGGCCCGGGGTATTCCCTATGCCGATTACGAAAATTGCACCTTCACCGGCTGCAATTTTTCCGAAACAGACCTGGCCGAAGTGAAATTCATCGCATGCCGGTTCGAAGGCTGCGACCTGAGCATGGCCAAGCTGAGGGGAACCGCTTTCCAGAACGTAGTCTTTAAAGATTGCAAACTACTGGGCTTGCGCTTCGACGAATGCAAAGATTTTTTGCTGTCTTTCAGTTTTGAAGGGTGCATCCTGAGTTATGCTTCATTTTATAAATTAAAACTCAAAAACACCCGGTTCACGGATTGCAATCTGGAGCAGGTTGAATTTGTTGAGACAGATTTGACAAACGCTGTTTTTGGAAATTGCAACCTTAGCCTGGCGGTGTTTGAACGCACCATCCTGGAAGGCGCCGACCTGCGAACGGCGTATAATTTTTCGATTGATCCGGAAAATAACCGCATCAAGAAAGCGAAATTTTCGATGCAGAATATTGTTGGGTTGCTGGATAAATATGGGATTATTGTTGAATAGACAAGTAATAGATCATACTACTGGACATTTTTGTCAACATGACGTTTACTAAACTTTTAAAGTTTAGTAAACGTTGCTCCGTTTCCCTCTGATTCTTGAAAATGTCCAGTAGTATAGTAATAGATACGCTTTCCTACCATTTTAAATCCAGCAGATTATGCTATTCTTTGTTAGACAAATCCGACAAAAGATTAAAAAACAGTATTTCTCAGCTGATTTTGAGAAGCTTGATGGATAAAGGCGTTTGATTCAATACAAGCATACCTTTCCTATATTGTGACAATAAAATAATTAATTTATTTTCTCTTTTCCATTCTGTCACACTTCCCATTTATTGAGATTATAGCAGCAGAAAATTTCAATGGCACAATGGCTTTTTTAATCGCCATTATGCTTTAAATCATTGGCATTTAATCCTCTGAAATGCGCTAATACAACAAATCATCAATGGCTAATATTCCACTGCCGCGCTGTTTACAGCGTTGCAAAACGGATTTTTTATTTATCAAATTTTATCAATTAAAACACCGTAATCATGAAAAAGGTATTATTCTTACTCAGTTTTTTTCTTGCACTATGGTGCAGTTCCGCTCAAGCCCAGGTTGTGGCGAAAGCTGTCGAAAGTACAGCGCTAAAGTATCCTGCCAACGAAGTAGTTTCTGTTCTGAAAAGGGATGGAAAATACAGCAATACTGAAATTAAAAAGGATATTTCAGAAAGCACTTATTTCGACTACAATACATTAAAAGCCAGGGAATTAATCAAAAGATATCCGGAATTTATTTCTCTGGAAATTGCGATTAATGCCAAAGAGACTTATGTATTGGATCTCGTAAGCGCTGCAAAAGCTTTTGAAAAATTGATTATTACCACTTCAAGTGGAGAAAAATTTGACTTGAGCAAATTTAAAGCTGCCCACTACAGAGGTGTCGTTCGTGGCCATGAAGAACATACCTTAGTCAGTATCAGCATGTTTGAGAACGAAATATCGGGTGTTATTTACAGTGAACACGGAAATATGGTTCTTGGTAAAGTCAAAGAAACAGACAAACACATTCTGTATAAAGACTCCGACCTGGAAAAAGACCTGTTCCCTACGTGCGGTATGGAAGACCCACCGTTGAACGATGAAGAAGCCGATGTTTACGACAGTGCGCTTAGTGTGATATTTAATGGCATGATTGACAAGTGTGTAGAACTGTATTTTGAAACGGAATACGACATTTACCAGGCTCAGGGAAACACGACAACTGGGGTGGTTACCTGGGTCACTAACCTGTTCAACAACGTATCAACACTGTATGCCAATGCACTCATTCAAACCTCCATTTCAGAAATCAAGGTCTGGAATGTTCCAGATCCTTACAATGCCACAAGTTCTTCTGCTTTATTGGCACAATTTCAGGCTCAGATTGTAACCCTGAACGGCCATTTGGGTCAACTACTCACGTCCAGGAGTATTGGCGGCGGTATTGCTGCCGGCTTCGACGGCCTGTGTAACTCCAACCCGGACAACAGTTTATCGGTATCCGGACACATGACACCTACTACCCCCAACGTGCCTTCATTTAGCTGGAACGTTCAGGTGGTCACGCACGAATTTGGGCATTTATTCGGCTCCAGGCACACGCATGCCTGCGTTTGGAATGGCAACAATACAGCGATTGACGGTTGTGCAGGAGGAACAGAAGGTAACTGCCCAACTCCCGGAATCCCTTCAGGAGGCGGTACGATCATGAGCTACTGCCACATTACGAATGTAGGCATCAATTTCAACAACGGTTTTGGCCTACAACCCGGAAACGTAATGCGCATGCGGGTACAAAATGCAGCTTGCGTGTCGTCTTGCTGCGACGAAGATCAGTCTCCCAACTTTACTGTGGCAATCAATTGCAACAACGGCTGGTCGGTTGTCGCAACGCCTGGCGACCAATCGCCTCCGAATCACTGGTGGGGATTGTACCAAACAACCGTACCCGGCGCTACCTCTGGCGGGACTTTGGTCGCATCCCAAACCACCCCTACTGCAAATTTCCAGTGGCTGGATCAGTCAAAATTCTATTACATCGTACACCGCATCTGGGCGGATTGCTATGACACCAAATCGGCTACGGTTGCCGTTCCGACTTTCGCCGGAAACGCTACTGCATCTTACACACTTGAAGACGTGAACGGAGTCGTAAAAGACCAGTATTGTGTTGGCGAAGACATTTACCTCGATGGTACGGCTTCCTCCAATTACGACCGTTTCTTCCTGTCAGCCTGGAAACGTCCGATTGGCAGTCCCGACCCCTTTACTTACCATGCCAATTACGGTTGGACGTTCACGAGCAATATTGGCATCCGAAACCTCACCGAAATGTTCCTGACCAGTGGTGAAAGCCCCGGAGAAGTATTTGCGCCAGGATATGAGTATGAGATTCAATTTGCAATTTCCAGTCCTCTAAACTGTATTCCGTGGATTGAGCTGACAAGGCGTTTTACAGTAACCTGCTGCGCAGATTTTATTACTGCTGACTTCAAATTGAACCTGGTAGACAACGGAAATAATTTTTCACTTGTCGCATTTGATTTTGAAGCTTATGGCACGACTACGCTCCACGAATGGACGGTATTGTCCAGCCCCAATCCGGACGGCGGCCCCTATACGCTGGTATTGGAAACGACTACTACAGGCGGAGGACCGATTACATTGTATAACCAGGCTGTTTCCGGACTGTACTATTTTGTGGTTCATCGGGTAAGCACCCTATGCGGCGAATTTTGCTATGGAAAAAGACGACAGGGCGATAATGGAGAAGGCCAGCCTGAAGGTGGCGGCGACAGCGGTGCGTGCATGCTCTGCGGAGAAATAGACTGCTCGGTACTCGATAACATTTGCTTTGCTCCTGAAAACGAGATCGCTTATTGTACTTCTTTTCCGTCCAATGGGGTCATCTTCTACTGGAATCCGGTACAAGGTGCTACGCAATACAAAGTTCAAATTATTTTGAATGACTATGCGTGCTGCCACTCAGGCCCGCAAAATGCACCGCTGACCTACACAACAACCAATAACTACCTGTCTTTGGGAGGTTTATCCCGCTACTGCTTCAGTTGGAGAATAGGCGTTGTGTGTAACGGCCAAACCGTGTGGACGGAATACCATTGCTTCAGAGGCTGCGACGCAACCGAAGGTGAGGGGCCAAGCATCGGTCTTACCGTGCCCGGACAAGGCACTACCGCAGCAGCAGCAACGGTGCAACCGCAGGTTTATCCGAACCCGGCCAACGATGAACTCAACGTCGTGCTTCCGCTTGATGCGAAAGCAGACCTCATCAAGGTCGTTGACCTGCAAGGCAAAGTTGTGTTTGAACAACGCAACCCGGAACAACACCTGAAAATTGACAGCTCGAAGTTGATCGCAGGCATGTACGCCATTCAGGTTATTTATTCCGATGGCAGCCAGGCGGTAGAACAAATTGTCATTACGCATTAATTACTGAATCCAATGCGAAGATTGTGCGTGTAGTTGTTTTTTAGCGCTGTGCAATTTTTGCTTCGATGGCTGTCATGTGCTCCGTGTACATGGCAGCCATCTTGTTTTTGAGCGAGATAGCCAACAAATATATTTCGTAAAAACCATTTAATGCTGTCACGTTTTTCGTTCAATCTGATTATAGGAGTACCAGTAGTTAAACAATAAAGTCAAACAACTAATTGCCATGAAAAAATTATTTACGCTATTATTTTTCAGTTCAATCTTGAATACTGTGGTTTTTACCAAAAATCCCCTAATGCAGGGTTTTACGGTAGAAATTAATTGCAACGCCGGCAATTTGTCAGCCACTGCCACTTCCAATGACCCAACCGGGAGTAACCCTCGTTGGGAATTGTGGGCAACATCCGTAGAAGGCGCCACAAGCGGAGGAGCCTTGATCAGCACCATCAATGGTGGCCTGAATGCTACGTTTAACTGGCTGGACATGAGTCGTTTCCATTACATCCGGTACGTGCGCACAATCAATGGCGTAGAAACCCAAACCGTTGCCGTTGTCCCGGATTTCAGTGGGAACGCCAACGCTGCTTTTACGCTGGAAGACACAACTGGAGCGGAGAAAAATATTTTCTGCTTTGGTGAGGATATTTACCTCGATGGCACAGCTTCGTCCAATTATGACCGAT
The DNA here is from genome assembly GCA_038323375.1 of Chitinophagales bacterium. GTDB lineage: Bacteria > Bacteroidota > Bacteroidia > Chitinophagales > Saprospiraceae > JABWAJ01. The sequence continues at coordinate 650 of JBBQGV010000089.1, read as the reverse complement.
TCTTCCTGGCTATTTGGAGACGCCCGATTGGCGGCGGCGCATTTACTTACTATGCAAATTACGGTTGGTCATTTACGGGCAATATTGGCATCCGGAATCTCAGCCAAATGTTCCTCACAAGTGGTGAAAACCCGGGAGAAGTGTTTGAACCGGGATTTGAGTACCAACTTCAGTTTGCAATTTCCAATGTCCCCAATTGTGTACCCTGGGTTGAAAGCCTGAAAACCTTTACGGTCGTTTGTTGTAGCAACTATCTCAAGGCAGACTTCAAAGAAGAACTGGTTGACGATGAAGGTGGTACAAGTTTTTCCGTTAATGTATCTGATTTTATAACCTATGGCCCCAATACCATTCACGAATGGGTAATCTTTTCAAGCCCAAACTGGACCGATGGCCCCTATACGCTTGTACATCAGACAACCACCACCGGAGCAGGGCCAATTCAATTGTACGACGAGGGGGAGTTTGGCCTTTATTATTTCATTGTACACCGGCTGAAAACGGCGTGCGAAGAAGTGTGCTTCAGTCAATTTATAGAGGGTACCGTCCTGGATTTCCCTTTCCCGGGACTGGGAGAGGAGTGTGAGCTTTGCGGCCCGATTGATTGCGCCCTCGTGGATGGACTTTGCCTTGCACCTGAAGGAGCGCAC
>JBBQGV010000088.1:0-24172 GCA_038323375.1 Chitinophagales bacterium | reverse complement strand
CAACCCCCGCCAAACAACTTCCTCCCCATCGGTTGCGGGTGTGGTGTTTTGTGGCGCGGCTTTTAGCCCGCTTTTCGCAGATGACGGTTGTTCCTGTAGTGAGCTTAGGCGGACTAAAGCCCGCGAAACAAAGAACTGGCTTAGGCGGACTAAAGCCCGCGAAACAAAGAACTAGCTTAGGCGGACTAAAGCCCGCGAAACAAAGAACTGACCAAACGTAGCGCGTGTGCTGCTTTGTTTTGCGGGCTTTAGTCCGCTTGTAGTATAGTCACACCCATTTCCATAGCTACGTGGCAAATAATTACTATTCTTCGATTAGCCCGTCAATCGTTTTGAGGAAATCTGCTCTTTCTTTTTCATCAAAGGCGCTAAATTGCAAATTAATTTTTTTCCCATCTTTGGTTTCCAAATTGAATGCGATTTTGTGTTGCTCCGCTTTGGTTTTTATCTTTTCCTTTTGCAATTCAAAATAATTTTTGATCAGGTCAAAAAGACCTTTTACCCCGGCAGCCACTACCGTTGAGCCGAGTACACATTGAATGATGGGCAGGTAGTCGCCGGCGCTCATTTCACCGGGCAGCGGTTTGCGTTCGGCAACCCGGGTCATGATGCCTTTGAGATTTTGTTCGCGGATGTAATCGTTCAATCCCGTGATTTCATCCGTTGCGTTTTCTGTGTTTAAGACCAATTCTATTTTCATGATAGCGAGGTTTGAAAACATGAGTCATCCCGAATTTTTGGGAGGTCTCATGCGCCCCTTTCTTTGCGGCCTTAGCGAAATCGAAGATTCACGGTAGTAAACCTTTGCGGGAGACTGTTTCCCGCAAAGGACGCCAAGGTCTCGCCAAGTACGCAAAGGGGGTGTTAGAAAATTTAAAAGCATGTCTGCCCTGTGTGAAAGGCCTATCTTCATATATGGTAAATAGTTATCAGCAAAGTTAGTTAATTTTTTCAAGCCTCGAAAAGCCGATTATTCCTTTAATTCTTCCTCCCCATCCCCCGTCGCGCCATCCACAAATTCAAATCTTCTTTCTGAATCGCTGCGGCCATCAGGTCGGGAAAAAGGTCGGGTGTGCAGGCAAAAGCGGGAATGTCCAATTGGGCAAATTGGTGGGCAACTTCGTGGTCGTAGGCGGGGGCACCCTCGTCGCTGAGAGCCAGCAGGGCGATCAGTTGCGCGCCGGAAGCTTTGATGGCGGCAGCCTGGCGCAGCATGGTGGCCGGGTGGCTGCCTTCGAAGAGGTCGCTGATGAGTACTACGATGGTTTCGGCGGGCTGTTCGATGAAAGGCAGGGCATAAGTGAGCGCTTTGCCAATATCGGTGCCGCCGCCTAACTGCGTAGCAAACAGCGTCTCCACCGGGTCGTGGAGGTGTTCGCTCAGGTCTGCAACCGAGGTGTCGAACGCGATGAGGCGGGTTTTCACGGAGCGCAATTCCGCCAGCACGCAGGCCGCGATGCCCGCGTATACGACCGAAGGAGCCATGGAGCCGCTTTGGTCCATCAGGATGATGATGTGGCGCAACTGCCGGTTCTTTTTGCCGTAGCCGATGAAGCGCTCCGGGATCAGGGTTTTGAGTTCCGGCTGGTAGTGTTTGAGGTTGGCTCGGATGGTTTGATGCCAGTTGATTTCGCGCAGGCGGGGGCGGTATTGGCGGGTGGCTCGGCTCAGCGCGCCCTGCACGGCTCGTTGCAGGGGCAGGCGCAATTTGCGCTCCAGATCCTGCACAATTTTCCGGATCACCATGCGAGCCGTATCCCGCGTTTTGGCGGGCATAATTTTGTTCAGCGACAACAAGATAGCCGCCAGATGGACATCCGCTTCTATGGTTTCGAGCAATTCCGGCTCCAGCAACATGCGCGTCAGGCCGAGGCGATCCAGCGCGTCTTTTTGCATGAGTTGCACGACTGGAGCGGGGAAATATTTCCGGATGTCGCCCAGCCAGCGGTTGATTTTGGGCGTTGAATTGCCCAACCCTGCACTGCGTTCCTTGTTGTACAGCGTTTCCAGCACCTGATCCATACCCGAATCTTCAGAATCGAGCGGGACGCCTTTTTCAGGGTCGGCGTCGTTGCCCAAAACTAAGCGCCAGCGTGCCAGCCGCCTTTCCGTCATCTTATGTTTTGATTTTCAACAGCCGCGCCACCCACAGCAGCATAACGGCTCCGATCATCGCCATCAAAATGGAGCCGAACATGCCTTTCCCGGCAGAAAGCCCAAAGAAGCCGAACAACCAACTGCCAACGACAGCGCCAATCACACCGACGACGATGTTGCCAAGCAGGCCGAATCCGGCACCTTTCATGATCAATCCGCTCAACCATCCGGCGATGCCGCCTACGACAATGATGTACAACCAGCTCATACGTTTGAATCGTTTTGTTTGTTAAAATGGTGTTTGCTATCCACTGTTTTCCGTGTCTTGGCTGTAAAGTTCGAGAGCAAGGCAAGTGAAGCCCCAAAAATCGGAGTTTACTCGCGTAAATGACGCTTTTTGGGCCAAGCTTAACGCAGCTATCGGACTTTACAGACAGACACTAAAAAGGTATATCTTCATCGTCATTCATCCTGGAAGGCCGCGTAATGACGTTCATATTCGCCGGAGCAAATGGTTTTTCAAAGGTATCGCCCGGCAGGTCGTCGAAATTGAGGTCGTCGAGGTTGGTAAAGCGCGCAAACTGGTCGGTGAACCGCAACTTTATCGTATCAAGCGCACCGTGGCGGTGTTTGGCGATGATGATTTCAGCAATGCCTTTGAGGGAGTTGCCTTCCTCGTCTTCCATGATCTGATAGTATTCAGGGCGGTAGATGAAGCTGACCATGTCTGCATCCTGTTCGATACTTCCCGATTCCCTCAAATCTGACAACTGCGGCCTTTTCGTTCCCCCGCGCACTTCCACCGCCCGGCTCAACTGCGACAGGGCAATGACGGGCACGCCCAACTCTTTGGCCAAACCCTTTAAAGCGCGCGAAATGGCGCTGACCTCCTGTTCGCGGTTGCCGCCGCCCCGGTTGTTGTCGTTGCCGCCGCTCATGAGCTGCAGGTAGTCAATGATGATCAATTGAATATTGTGCTGCATCTTTAGTCGGCGGCACTTGGCGCGCAGTTCGAAGATGTTGATGCCCGGCGTATCGTCAATAAAGATGGGCGCTTCGCTGATGCGTTCAATGGCGCTGTGCAGTTGTTGCCACTCGTATTCCTCCAACTGCCCGTTGCGGAGTTTGCTGCCCGAAATTTCCGCTTCCATCGAAATGAGGCGCGAAGCCAACTGCAGGCTCGACATTTCCAAAGAAAAAATAGCGATGGCTTTTTTGAAATCAGTGGCTGCATTTTTGGCCAAGGACAACACAAAAGAGGTTTTACCCATACCTGGCCTGGCCGCCAGAATAATCAAATCGCTGGGTTGCCAGCCGGACGTGATGCGGTCGAGAGCCGTAAAACCCGTGGGCACGCCGGTGAGGCCGTCTTTTTTGCCGCGCAACTCCTCCAATTGTTTCAGCATCTTGCTGGCCAATGAGCCCATGCTGTCGTAGCTGCGGTTCATGTTTTGCTGCGCAATGGCAAACAGACCCTGCTCGGCGTTGTCCAACAATTGAAACACATCGGTGGTGTCTTCAAAAGCGTCGCGGATGGTTTGGGTGGAAACCGTGATCAGTTCCCGCTGGATATGTTTTTGTGCAATGATGCGGCTGTGGTATTCGATATTGGCCGCCGAAGCCACGCGGTTGGTCAGTTCTGCAAGGTAGGCTGGTCCGCCGATGGCTTCCAGGTCGCCCGATTTTTTTAACTCTTCCATGACCGTGAGCAGGTCTACCGGTTGCGAGCGCTCAAACAGGCGCAACATGGCGCGGTAGATCAACTGGTGGGCTTCCACGTAAAAACTCTCCGCGCGGATGATGTCCAATACAATCGAAAGCGCTTCTTTGTCGAGCATGAGCGCACCCAGCACGGCTTCTTCCAACGGCACGGCCTGGGGCTGCACTTTGCCGAAAACATAGTTCGACAGGTCTTCCCCGCGCTTTCTGGAAGTGGTATTGCGCATCCCGGTGTTCGTCTTGGAAGGCTGGTTCGTTTCGGCCATAGGTTATGTGTATTGCTCCGTGTAGTTTGCTGTTTTTTTATGAGAATTTGTTCAAATTTCCCGCTTGTAGCCGATTGATGGAATTTTGAACAAGCTCTAAGTCGCTGGTTGCGCTGACCTGTGGTCTTCGTCCGCCTACAAATCTAAAAGGAATTGCGGGTAACTGGTGTTAAAACTTATCCACGATGAATGTGGAAAGTTTCCACAATGAGATGATTTTATTTTTCTGGAGCAATAGATTCCCGACAGGAATGTAATCTCAAGTCTCTTGGAATATTGTTTCCAAAGGCAATTCAATGTTCAGGCGTTCGTCTTTCAAAATGTCGTTTTGCCGAAAAAAAATATAACTCGCCGGGGTATGGTAGACGCAAATTGCTTCTAAATTTGGAATCACAATCCAGACGGATTGCACACCAGAAAGCAGAAATGTGCCAGCTTTTTCAATCAGGGCATCCAATGACTGGGTCGGCGAAAGAACCTCAATGACTCCTATGGGAAGGTCTTTACGTCTTATCGTATCGTGGTGTACATCAATTTTGAACTTGGGATAAATGGCTATGTCCGGAACCACCGGTGCGTCTGCTGTTCCCAGGCTCAATTCTGGTAATATGGTGTATTGGCCGCGGTAATTGATTTCCAATTGCACCAACAGATTTTTAGAGACGTATGCGTGTACTGTACTCGGCATAGGTTTTCCGCGCTCGATTTCGTATTGGTTAATCGTTTCTTGTTCAATCACTTCATGAAATTCCATAGTCCCGGATTTTCAACAAATATAGCTTTTTTGCTGCGAAGACACAACAGGTGAGGCACCTTCGCAGCAAAAGGAAATAAATCTATTTAGTGTCTATCTTTATAGTCCGATAGCTGCGTTATGTTTAGCCCCAAAATCGGTCATTTACGCGAGTAAACTCCCATTTTTGGGGCTAAACATGCCTTGTTCTGGAACTCTAAAGAACAGACACCGACTAAATGGACGGACACTATTTAGTGTCTGTCTTTATAGTCAGATAGCTGCGTTGTATTTTGCCCCAAAACTGGTCATTTACGCGAGTAAACTCCCGTTTTTAGGGCTAAACACGCCTTGTTCTCGAACTCTAAAGAATAGACACCCGACTAAATGGACGGATACTATTTAGTGCTGTCTTTAGAGTTCGAGAGCAAGTGAGGGCAGCCTCTGCGGGCTTCCTTGTATGTCACGGAGTCTCGCGGAGTATAACGCAGGTATCGAACTCTAAACATCAGACACCCGACTAAATGGACAGACACTAACCAGCTTACTCCACCGGGTACGTCACCTTCGTCAGCCACTTTTTCGGATCCGGCTCTTTTCCCGGGTCAGTAACGTATTGCTCGACCGCCGGAGCACCTGCTTTTAATCCATCAGCTTTGGCGTAAGCGTCTATTGCCTCGTGGGCCGCGCCAACACCTTCGTATGGCCCGTAATAATCTACAGTCAGCACCACGCCGGCAGGCAATTCAATGGTTTCAAAGCCCGGAATTTCCGTTTTGGTTTTTACCGGAATCGCGAAAGCCATGTCCGTTCTTTTACTTGCTTCATCCCAGACGTAATACAATCCACAAGGCATACCGTCCATCTCAATGCCTTTTTTGGTGACGGCTTCGTAAACCTTGGGCAGGTTTTCGGCATACTTCGCTGCGATCTGCTCCATGGTCACCGTTTCGCGCAAAGCGATGAACCAGCGCACGGGCATGTCCATTTTCATCACGTCGTAATTAGCGGCAGACGACATGCTGGTTGCTTCTTTTTCTGCGATGGCTTTCAGATCGGACAAACCGGCCTCAAAATCCTTGCCCATCATGGCGTCCATGTCCATAAACAAGGCCATAATGTTCATTGGCATGGGCATTGGGCTTTTCATGCCCCAGGAGACTTTGGTGCCGCCTTCTGCGTCGGCGAGTTGTATCCAGGTGTCGGCTTTCGATTCCCAGGGTTCGAGGAAACTCAGCACAATTTCTATGCGCTCGTTCGGCGTGATGGCCACAAATTCCTCCTGGCCTTTGCCGACCTGGTCGTTGCCTTCCCATTTCGAGATGGCGCCTATGGTTCCGTCTGCTCCGGTGCGTTCGAGTTTCATGTTCGGGTCGAGTTTCATCCAGGGCGACCAGGCGTCGCGTTTTTCAAAAGTAGCAATTTGTTTAAAAACGACGTCCCGTGGCGCGGCAACCACGGTAGAGCGTTCTACCAACATTTCTTTGGGTGCAATGAGAGAAAGGATAAGGCCAATGCCCAGCAAGGCCAGCAGGGTGATCCCGCCAATTTTTAAGGCTTTCATAAGCTGTTTTGTTTGTTTAAAAAGTATGGTGAATTCTGCAACCAAAGATAACAAAACAAAACAAATTTGTTTTATTTATTTCAAAAAAACAAACAAATAGTTTTATTAAACATATATGAAAGCCCAGGGTCGTGCCGCAACGCTGATCTCTGACCGGCGGATCACCAACAGTTGGGTGGTTCCTGCAAACTCCGGACTTCGGTGTTGAAATTGTACGAGAAGCGTTTCTCCTGGATTGGCTGTTCATTCCATGCCAAACGGGAGTTCGGCGGTACAAGAACGGTAACCCTTACTTCCCAATCTCCTCCCCGTTCACCAGTGCCCGATCGAGGATGGCTGCCATTTTCACCGGCGCCTTCACCGGTTTGCCCTGTGAATTTTTCCAGTAGTGTTCGCCAACCACTTTCACTAATCCGATGCCTTTGGCGTACCACTCTTTGAGTTTGTAGCCGCGTACGGTGCCCGTGGTGCCGTCCTTCCGTTCGGAGGTGGTGTGAATCACCAAACATTCACTAAAATTGAAATAGGGTGTTTTAGCCGAGTCTCCGCCTTCTACTTTCACTTCAAAGCTTTGGGTGCCACTTCCTTTTTTGACGCCTTTTTCAATAAGCGCATAAGGCACGGCGTCTTTGTAGGTCTGCCACTGGCGCACGCTGTCGGGGATGAGGATGATCGGGCGCTCCAGCAGCACTTCCTGGCCTTCCTTGAGCATAATTTTAAAAACGGCAAGTCCTTTGCCGGGCAGGTATTCCTCCAGGCGGGAGTCGCCCGTATTTTCGCTCCGCACGGTCAGGGTATCGCCTTTGAACGCTTCCCGTTTCGCCCAGGCCAGGATGTACGGCGGCAACTTGTCGCCCAGGGCATTTGCAAATTGAAGCGAATCGCCGAATTGGTTGGGGAAGTAGTCCTTAGCGGAAAATACCTGCTGCCCAAAGCCGGCGCAGGTGGTCATCAGGAATAAGGTAAACAAGATTGAACGTTTCATGGGAATATGAATTTTAATGAGGGAGGTTATATAAAAAGCAAGTCTGCAAATTGGCAAATACTCAAATTCAAAGATTCTCCTTTGCCAATTTGCCTTTAGTAACGTGTGCGAAACAAGTAAGCAATCAAATCCTTATTTGCAGATCAACGGCAACAAGCTGTCGTACCAATTCACCAAAGCAATTTTTTTTCCGTTACTTAGGTCTGCACAAGCTTCCGGCATGCGGTTCATATCCAGATACGTCTGGCCGCGCAGCAACAAAAGTGCGCCATTGTTCGGGAACAGGGCAATGGCTTCGCTCATTTTGGCCAACGCTTCTTCGCTTTTACCTTCCTGAACCAGCGCTGTCCCTTCGTCGGAAAGGCGGATGGCGCGGGTGTAATTGTCTACGACCTGTTTGCAGGCGGGCGCTTTCGGGACGAAAGAGAGGTTGATGTCGTAAGCAGCAGGCACTTTCCGGCCCTTGTGGGTTGCCGGCGTCCAATTGCCCATAGTAGAAATAACACTTTGAATGGATTCCGCCCAAAAATCATACCCCAGATCGTTGTAATCGGTCATATCGAGGATGCGCAGATCGCCATTGGGCCGCACCAGCAGTTGCAGGTCAATGTTGCCAATGCGGCAACTATCGGTGAAAGCTTTTGGGTATTCGATTTCTTTGTTGAGGTAGGTTTGCAGCGCAGTATCGCCGCTGGCGTAAGTAAGCGGCGTATCAAAAACCGTCCAGACACTGTCATTTGCGATTATGACAAAGGGCGGCGCTTCTTCCAATTTGAAGCGAACCGGCAAGGTAAATGCTACACGAACCGCCTCCTGGTTGTTATTTTTGCCGGGAGACCAGCGGATCTGGTATTCACTCATTATATTCACCACGCGCAGCGCTTCTACGCCACAACCTTCGCCAATGTCTCTCACGATTTTAGGCTGGGTAATGGAGCCGTCTTTTTCTACAACAAAGCTCACTACCACCGTACCTTCTACCCCTTTTTCTCTGGCAAAATAGGGGTATTGGATGTTCTGGTAGATGAATTTAAGCAGGCTTTGCTGCGCACATTGCGCTTTGAACTGGATGGTCGTGTCCAATTTTTCACAACCGGGAAACCGGGGCATTTCTTCGGCTACCTTGTAAATTGTCGTATCGCCAGAGGCTGCCGGGGCTTGCGACCAGGCGCTGCACAGGCCGATTCCAAAAAAGATAATTGGGAATAAAAGAATATTTTTTTTCATGCGAAATTGCTTTATTAATACAGTTGGCAGTTATGTTTCTGGGCTCAAAATGTTGGTTACTATCTAAACAGAAAACACTCCTGCCAACTGCCAACTGAAAGACTGTTGACTAATTTACTCATTTTCCCTTCGCCACTTTCTCCACTTGTTTCCAAACGCGGAACACGTTTTTGTAGCAGATTTTGGCGATATCTTCTTCCGAATACCCACGTTTGAGCAATTCGCAGATGAGGTTCGGGTATTGAGAAACATCTTTCAGGCCTGTCGGCAAACTATCGCCGACCCCGTCGAAGTCGGACCCCAATCCAACGTGGGCAATGCCTGCAAGGGCGACAACGTGATCAATGTGGTTAGCCACCATCTGCACGTCGGAATAAAGGGTCGGGTGCGCTTTTTGAAACGCTTCGATGACCTCCTTCGCTGCCGGATCGGTGTATTTTAGGCTCTTTTCATCTAAAATATCAGCAAGCTTGTTGCGCAACTCCGCATCGCGTTCCTGAATTTTGGAGTCCAAAAAAGTGGAACCGAAGTTGATCTGGATGACCCCGCCATTGCGCCCCAGCGCCCGGATCATGTCGTCGTTCATGTTGCGTTCGAAGCCCGGCGTAAATTTCCGGCACGATGAATGCGAGGCGATACAGGGGGCTTTGCTCAGCGTCATCACCTGGTAGAACGTGCTGTCCGATACATGCGAGATGTCTACCATGATGCCGGTGCGGTTCATTTCGAGCACCACTTCCCGACCGAAAGGGCTAAGGCCGTTCCAGGTGCGGGTCGTATCGTAGGAGGAATCGCAGATTTTGTTGTCCGTGGCATGCGTCAGGGTAATGTATCGAATGCCGCGTTTATGAAAATAAGCCACATTGGCTAAATCTTCTTCGATGGGAGCGCCGTTTTCCATACCCATTGGCAACGAAATGACGCCTTTTTTGAAATTGCGTTTGACCTCTTTGGGCGAAACAGCGATGGCAAATTTATCGGGGTGCGCTGTGGCAATGCTCCGCACCATGTCAATGAGCGAATCGGCAAAGACTTTGGCACCGCCGGTTACCTGGTAGGAAGAGGGGATGTAAATGGACATGAACGGCGCATCCAACCCGCCTTTTTTGGCGCGGACGTAGTCGAAATCCCCTTCCTTTGTTTCGATTGGGATGCCGATCAATTCTTTGGTGAGCCGGAAATTTTGCACCCGCAGGCGGTAAGGCAAATCTACATGCCCGTCGGTGATGATGAAGCGATGTGCCAGCTTTTCAGCTAAGGCTTGCCATTCGGCATCGGTTTTGCTGGCTTCCAAGCGTTGCGACCAGGCTGCCGTAGCGCTGAACAGCAGCAGGCTTATAAAAAAGGTACGAAACATAGCGGTGTGGTATGGATATGATTGACCTCACAAATGATGACCATTAGCAGGGAATATACTTTATTTTGGATCAGAGGCAATTTTATTCACCCGGCGTTCGTGTCGCCCGCCTTCAAAGGGCGTTTCTATAAAAATTTCAACCATTGCAAGGGCGAGCGTTTCGTTCACAAACCGCGCCGGAATAGCCAGTACATTCGCGTCGTTGTGTTGCCGAACCAGCCGGGCGACATCTTCCGTCCAGCAAAGCGCTGCCCGGATCCCCTGGTGTTTGTTCGCCGTCATCGCCACGCCATTACCCGTGCCGCACAAAACGATCCCCATCTGTGCGTCCCCCTGCTCTACGGCATCCGCAACCGGGTGGGCAAAATCAGGATAATCCACCGATTCGGCACTGTCAGCACCAAAATTCAAGACCTGGATGCCGCGCTCCTTCAAGCGGGCGGCAATCAGGTCTTTGTAAATATAACCGGCGTGGTCGCAGCCGATGGCGATGGTTTGGATCATATTGTTGATGTTATGGGGGCTATAGGGGTGTTGGGGCAAAAAATCTTCGCCCTTACCTCAATCCAGCAGCGGATCCCTTTCTGGCGCTGGCGGCGTTTCAGAGATATAGTTGCTGAACATTTTTTCCAATTCCTGCACGAAAGGCTCGTCTTTGGCCCGGCGCGCTTCGGCCATAATATTTTGCATGGTCTGGTACGTGGCGTCGAACTCGTTTCGGTAGCTGGAGTCCAGGATTCCGCCCGGGACTGAAGCGTAGTAAGCAAGGTATTGCTGCGTCTGTTTAGCCAGAATTTCGAGGTGCGGCTTCGCTTTGTCGTAAGCATCTGCCTGGAAGTAGACCGACAACATGTACATCGTGCGGTAGTCGTACGGGAAATTCATGTGCGGGAACGACGTGAAATACTTGTCAATAATCGCCAGCGCTTCTGTTTTTTTGTTTTCGCGCAACAGCGTAAATGCGACGCGGCGCATGGCCAACTGGATACTCTGCACACTGGGCGCATAACTGCGATCCACAAACAATTCCTTGTTGTCGAAATTGCCCCAGCGGAACTTCTCCATCACGTTTTTGTACATCGCCTCCGTATTCACGCGCCCTTTGCCGATCATGCCGTAAGATGGGTCGCTGGCGGTTTTCACCGGAACGATGCGGATGCCCAACCCTTCCAACTGCATGTAATCATCCAACCCGAACAACTTCTCCGGGCGGCAGGTTACCGCAAAATAAATCGGGCGTTCCCACAAGTTGGAACCGATGATATCGAGTACAGCCAGATCGTCCTTCAGCAACTGATCTTTGTTGAGGTTCAGTGGAATGCGATCAACAATACCGGTATCCGCAGCGGTAATGGCGCCGCTTTTCAGGGCAGCTTCCCTGTTGACCGACAAATAAGCGTTTTTGGTTGGGAAAGTTTCATAATCGCGACCCTGCAATTTCACTTTGCTGGCGTCTGAACCAATGAACGTCAGGATTTCCTGCAAAGACATTTCCCGGTTTCCATCGCCATAATAGAAAACCTGGTTGCGTTGTTTGCCCCGGTAAGCATCTATGGGGATGGTCATTTTGATCGGTGCCGAGTCGTTGACTTTCCGGCGCAGCAGGTCAATGTACCAATCCACTGCAATCAAACTGAGGTTCACCACGCGCACGTCGGTGCGAATTTTTTCTACCTCCTGGGCGTACCACAAGGGGTAAGTATCGTTATCGCCGTAGGTAAAAATGATGGCGTTGGGAGCACAGGACTCTAAGAAGTTGGTTGCGTAATCCCTGGAGCCTTTGTGTTCGCTACGAGTATGATCATCGTAGTTTTGTGTCAGCATCAGGTAGGGCGCCGTGAAAACCAGGGCTGTAGAAAGCATTGCCGTAACGACTCCGCCCGGCGGCACTTTCAGGGCTTTCATCCACTGATACAGGGCTATCACGGCAAAACCGATCCAGATGCAATAAGTAAAGAAGGAGCCGACCAAAACGTAGTCTCGTTCCCGGGGCTCGTTGGGCGGCTGGTTGGAATAAATCACAATCCCGATGCCCGTGATGACGAACAAAGCCAGTAGCCCCAATGCCTCGTTGGGCCTTCGCTGGAAGTGGAAAAACAGCCCCAGCAAGCCAAAGAGGAAAGGCAGCATGTAGTAGACATTGCGCGCCTTGTTGTTTTTCATGGTATCGGGCAATTTATCCTGATTGCCCAGCCGCGCTGCATCCAGCGCTTTGATTCCGCTGATCCAGTGTCCGCTCGATTTATCCCAGGGTTCGAAGCCCTGTTCGCCGTTTTGGCGGCCCGAGAAGTTCCACATAAAATAGCGCCAGTACATCCAGCCCAATTGGTACTGGAACATAAATTTGATGTTGTCTCCCATATCCGGCTTGCGGCGGCTATTGGGAGGCAGGTCCATCCAGCGGCGGTACAGATCCGGGCGCCCTTGCGTATTGTCGCTCATGCGCGGGAAAAGAATCTTGTCTTTATCGTCGTAGACCAAGTCTATTTTGTAATCCGTGATTTCGTAGTGGTCGCCCACCCGGCCGTAGCGGTCGGTAATTTCGGTGTCTTTCGGCTTTGCGTCGAAGTGGGGGCCATACAGGAGCGCCCGCTCGCCGTATTGTTCGCGGTTCAGGTACGGAATCAGGCGCATGGCGTCGTTTGGCGCGTTCATGTTCACCGGTGGTTCCGCATTGGCGCGAATCAGTACAACGCCGATGGTGGAAAAGGAAATGACGAGCATCGTCAACGCTACCATCACATTTTGCAACAGCGCATTTTGCCTTTTATGCGCCATGTACAGACCGAAGTAAATCAAGCCGCCAACGATCAGCAAGGTCGGAATTAAACCCGTGTGGAAAGGCAGTCCGAAACCATTCACCATGAGCAATTCCATACTGCTCCAAAGGATCGGTATACCGACGATGATGAGTTTTTGCACCACAGAAATGATGACGACGCCGATACCCGCAGCGACAGCCATTCCCAGAAAGGTATGTTTGGTGTATTTTTTGTAATAATAAAAAATTGCGAGGGCAGGAAACGTCAGCAAGCTCAGTAAGTGAACGCCCATAGACAAGCCTGCGGCGTAAACCGTCAGTACCAACCAGCGATCTGCCTGGGGCGTATCGGGCAGGCTGTACCATTTGATCATGGTCCACAGGGTGAGCGCCGTGAAAAAAGTAGACATGGCGTAAACTTCGCCTTCCACGGCTGAAAACCAGATAGAAGAACAGAAAGCGGTAGCCAGACCAGCAATGATGCCTGCTCCGGCAGTCGCCGCGGTTTGCCCCAAGTCCAATTCCTCATCGCGACCCACAAGGGTCATTTTACCGAGGGTCATCGTCACCCACGCTACAAATGCGGCCGTAAAGGCCGTGCAAATGCCCGACATGAGGTTGACCGAAAAAGCAATGTCTTCCGGATTATCGGACACAAGGGTAGCTACCCAGGTGAAAAGCCGGCCAACCAACAAAAATAAAGGCGCGCCCGGCGGGTGAACGACTTGCAGTTTATAAGCGCCGAGGATGAACTCGCCACAATCCCAGAGACTTCCGGTGCGTTCAGCTGTCAGGTAATAAACTGTCGCGGCAACGGCAAAAACGAGCCATCCTGCCAGTAAATGTATACGTTTGCTAGAATTCATGTAAGCGGTTGGGTTGTTGAACGGGTGCAAAAGTAAGAAAGTGTTTGGATTTTTTCTGCACCTCCCCTATTCTCACATTTTTCCCAAAGTCCAGTTATACGGCTTGGTTTTCAGTTCTTCGAGTTTTTCCTTCAGCTTGTGGTCAATGAGCGCCTTTTCCGCAGCGATGCGGGCAGCAATCAAATGGCGTCCTGTGTCCGTGTCGTATTTCAACTTGCCGTTGACCGCATTGGCACGCAGGGTAGTGGATTCCAAACTGGCCATTGCAAAAACATGCTCATGTTCGTGGAGCAGGTAGTCGTAAGGGCTGCGGTAAGAAATGAGTTTCACCATAATCGGCGCGGTTTCGATGGCAATGAACAGCAGGGTGATGAAGAGGCTGGCATAAAGAATCGCCATGCTGCTGGCGCCCAGCCGCGAAAGAGCCTCCATGCGCGAAGCAAGCCCGCCGTATCCCTCGCGCTTCAGGCTGGCAATTTCTGTTTGGATGGTTGTTTCTAAGTCCTTCACCGCTTTTTCTTTTTCCAGAATCATGGGCTGGTTCAGAGCGATGAGTTGGTCTAACTCGGCTTGCGCTTTGTCGGCTTCCGCTTTTTTGGCTTTGTAAATGGGTCCCAGATTTTTTTGACCCGACCCGCCGGTGCCGTCGGCTTCCTCCACTGCCCGTTTAACGAGGGTGTCGCGGGCTGCTGCTTTTTGGGTAATCTCTGACTTGAGGGTTTCTATTTGGGCGCGTTCTCCGGCAATCTGGCTTTCGTACCGGGCTTTCAGGCCATCTTCCTGTGCCTTGAACACCTCCTGTTCCATGATCACTAATTCCGCCTGGATTTCTTTTTCAAAAATCTTCATTTCCAATGGCTTGGAAATAACTAACGCCAGCAAAATTGCCAATGCAAGCCGCGGCATGGCCACCAGCCAGTCGCGCCACCAGCTGCCGTTGCTTTTCATGCTCATCACGATGTAGCGGTCGAGGTTGAAAATCATCAATCCCCAAATCAGCCCAAACGCAACCGAAGCGAAGTACGAATCGAAAACCGTGTAGAGTGCATAACCCGAAGAAAAGAACGCAAGTACCCCGGTAAAAAACACCGTAGCGCCAATCCCGGTATATTTATTGCGGTCAGAAGGGCATTTTTCAAGGATGGAATGCTCGACCCCGGAGCAAAACAGGAAAAAATTCTGGACTTTTGTCATGTGTCAGGTGGTTTGAAATCAGGTTGCAATAACTCCAAAAGACATGGAAATATTGGTGGGTTCTAAAGTTTTTCGACGGGCATGCGATCCCAACTGATTAATAAAGGTAGGTCTGCTCGTCCCCTCGGGACGCAATGCCGGTAGCACGCACGGGCGTCACGTTCGTCCCCTCGGGACGCAATGCCGGTAGCACGCACGGGCGTCACGTTTCGCCCCCCGGAGACGCAATGCCGGTAGCTCTTTGGTGCGTTTTCGTATAGCCGGTCACATATTCCGGCGGTTTGCACCTATATTGAAAAGCAAGAGGAACACCATCGAAAAAAGACGTTTTTAACAGAATACAAGGAGCTGTTGAACGCGTTTGAAATAGAATTTGACGAGGCATAACTTTTCAAACCTTTTATTTGACCGGCATTGCGTCCCGAGGGGACGGCTGTTCGGACATCATAACGGGCTACCGGCATTGCGTCCCGAGGGGACGAGTTGGCGGAATGATTGAGGTTCATACCTGTAAATATCCCTTCAACCGTTCGCGCAAAATTTTCAGCGCTTTGCCCATTTGATTTTCGACGGTTTTGACGGAGATGCCCATCTGGCGGGCAATTTCGGGGTAGGTCAGTTCCTCAAAACGGCTGAGTTGGAACACAGCGCGGCATTTCGGCGGCAGGCCGTCAATGGCCTGATGGATACTGAGGTTCAATTCGTTGTGCAGGAACAGAGCCTCCCCGTCGGCGCTGAAACCAGCGGAGGGGGTTTGGGGCGTTAGCTCCACCTGATCGAACCGCTGGTTTCGGCGCAGCCAGGCCAACCCCTCATTAATGGCCATGCGGCGCAGGTAGGCCGGTACAGAGGTAGTAATCTCAATCTGCCCCCGCTTTTCCCAAAAACGGACAAAAACTTCCTGGGAAAGGTCTTCCACCAAGACATGGTCAGAAATGAAACGGCTGATGGTGCGGCAAACCAGCCCATAGTGCTGCTGGAAGAGCACCTTGAGCGCAGTTGAGTCGCCTTGTTTGAAGCGCCGCAACAAATCGTCGGGTATGTGTTGGTTTTCCTGCATTCGTAAAACGTCGGAGAATAAGTCCGGCAATATTAACAAATTGCGCCATTCCCGGCATAGCTCCTTCGACAGACTACTGAAAAAGGCAGAAGTATGACTTCGGGACAGGGGGAAGACGCAAGATAGACCAAAGCCTTCTGATTTACCGAACCGGCAAATTGCCGTAACCTCAATTTAACAATTTCAAATGCAGCAATAAGAAAATGGTAACGCAATACCCGACTCCCGCGCAACTTTTTGGGGACATCTTCTATTTTTATACGTTCAAGCAAAAGACAACATGATCCAAAACTTAGTAAGGGAAAACATCCTGCGGTTAACGCCCTACTCCTCGGCAAGAAGCGAATTCAAAGGTACTGCACGGGTTTTTATTGACGCCAATGAAAATCCCTACGACACCGGCCTGAACCGATATCCAGATCCGTTGCAGTGGAAACTGAAAGCGCAGATTGCCGCCTGGCGCGGGGTAAAGGCGGAGCACATTTTTCTCGGCAACGGCAGCGATGAAGCCATTGACCTGTTGGTGCGTATTTTTTGCGAACCAAGCCAGGATCACATCGTGATTGTACCGCCCACGTATGGCATGTACCAGGTTTCGGCAGATATTGCCAATGTGGCAGTGCGCAGCGTTCCTTTGATGAAAACCTTCCAACCCGATGTGGAGACCATCCTCGCTCAGACCGATGCACACAGCAAACTGCTGTTTTTGTGCAGCCCCAATAACCCAACCGCAAATGATGTGGAACCGGAGCGCCTGCGCCGACTCATCGCGGGATTTCCCGGAATTGTGGTGGTGGACGAAGCCTATATTGATTTTTCGGCCCAACCCGGTTGCATCGGCTGGATAGCTGAATTCCCCAATTTGGTGGTACTGCAAACGTTTTCCAAAGCCTGGGGATTGGCCGGAATCCGCTTAGGCATGGCCTTTGCGTCGGAAGAAATCATCGCCCTTTTCAACAAGGTGAAACCACCTTATAACATCAACGAACTCACTCAGCGCGCTGCATTGGAAGCGCTTGCCGATCAAAACAAACAGAAGGAGTGGGTGCGTAACATCTTGTGGCAGCGCACTTTATTGACGCAGTATTTTTCGGGATTGGAATTCGTGGAGCGCATTTACCCCTCCGATGCAAACTTCCTCTTAGTGAAGGTACGCGACGCCAACGGCCTCTACCACTATCTGGCAGACCAGGGCATCATCGTGCGCAACCGGTCTTCCGTGCCGGGGTGCGAAGGCTGCCTGCGCATCACGGTTGGCACCCCGCCGGAGAATGAGCAATTGTTGGAGGCGTTGGTGACCTATCCCTAAATGGCAAGCCTATCCATAAAATCTTCCCAAAACCCCCTCCCAATCGGAAGCCTTTCGCCCTCCACATACACTTCATTTCCGGCAATCTTTTTGATGTGCTGCAGGTTCACGATGTAAGATTTGTGGATTCTGCAAAAATTGTCGGAAGGCAACAAATCCAGCCAGAACTTTAGCGTATAAGACAGGAAATGGTTTTTACCGGTGGTAAAAATCCGGGTAAAATCGTCTTCCGATCGGATGTACCGGATGCTGTCAAATTCAATTTTGATGATGACATGGTCTGATTTCACAAACGCGTAACCGGGAGAAGCGGTGGTTTTTTCTACAGCCGGGGGTTCTGCCACGACCGGATCCGGATGGTAAATCACTTTTGAAACCGCCTTCACAAAGCGTTCGAAGGGAATGGGCTTGAGCAGGTGTTTTTCAGCACTGTTGACCGTTTCTGAAAAAGTGTTGGCGCATTGAAAATGCGGGCGATCAGCTTCGATTTTTGCAGTAATTCGGATAAAAATGTCTTCCGATTGGCTGGAAAGGCTATGTTTGAAGCAGTTTTCCACAAAAGCAATGAGGAGGAGCGGCGCGATGACTTTGGAGTGCGTTTGGCCGTCAACGGAAAAAATAACTTCGCCGCGGCTCTCCATTTGCAATTCCTGCAGGCGGATGAAATCCTCTAAGTAGCGCAGGTCTTTTTCCAAGGGTATAAAATTTTCATGCCAGGCCGGTTTGCGCACCGAATACAGCGATGTGACAACACAATTGCTTCAAACGAACGAGGTGAACGCCCGAAACTACCTGAGCCTTTTCCCCAGCATGCACGTAACATACGATCTGCCTGCCCAAAATGCGGTGCAACTGAGTTACAGCAGGCGTTTGCGTCGCCCCGGTTTCCGCGAACTGAACCCATTTTCTTCTTTCAGCGACAAACGGAATTTTTTCACGGGCAACCCGGACCTCAACCCTGAATTCACCGACATCGTAGAAATAGGACACATCAAATACTGGGATCAGGCCTCGTTGAGTTCTTCGGTTTATTACCGCTACACCAGCGGCAAAATTGACCGCATCCGCACGCTGAACGAAGACGGCGTCACCTTCCTCACCCGCCCGGAAAACCTGTTATCGGAAAACGCGTATGGTTTGGAGTTTGTCGTCTCCTATAACCCTTTCAAATGGTGGACGATGAATGGCAGTTTCAACTTTTACCGTTCCATGATTGATGGTGGAAACCTTGGCGAAAGCTTCCAAAGCGACAACTACGCCTGGTTCACACGCAGCACTTCCCGCTTCACCGTTTTCAAAAACACAGACCTTCAGGTTCGATTTGATTACCGTGCGCCGGAACAAACGACCCAGGGTCGCCGTAAAGCCATGTACAGCATTGACCTTGGCGCCAGTCGTGATATCCTGAAACAGAAAGGTACTTTAACACTTAGTGTCCGGGATTTGCTGAATTCCCGCCGCATGCGCTCTATC
This sequence comes from Chitinophagales bacterium, assembly GCA_038323375.1. Classification (GTDB taxonomy): domain Bacteria; phylum Bacteroidota; class Bacteroidia; order Chitinophagales; family Saprospiraceae; genus JABWAJ01. Next base: position 5,561 of record JBBQGV010000088.1, on the reverse strand, counting down.
TCCGAAGGGGATGATTTTTACCCCAATACCGATTTTCAGTGGCGCGCACGCCAAATTACCCTCACGCTGAACTATCGCCTGAATCAAACCAAACAGCGGGGCACCGATAAAAAGCGCGATGAAGACGGCGGTGGTGAAAATATGATGTATTAACCGGGATGGTAATTTATGCCTGACTTTAGCCCTTTGTCCCTACGTTAGTAGTAGACAAAACTTGGAGCATACTACTGGACATTTTCAAGAATCAGAGGGAAACGAAGTAACGTTTACTAAACTTTGAAAGTTTAGTAAACGTCATGTTCAAACGTCATGTTCAATTCATTCAGCGACCCAAAGGAAATCAATAACTTAATTTATTATGCAGGGGATTCCGGGAAACCGGGATCCCTTTTTTTGTATGAATGCGGACAACTTTGCCAGATTTCGGAAGTTTATCAAACCTAAATTGTCTTTTTTTTCGTATTCCTTTACGAAAATCATTCATCCAATTACCAGAAACACCATGCAACGATCAAAAGCGATTTCTCTGTTATTTTTTACCTGGAGTGTCTTTTTTACCGTTTCGTACGCCCAGGACACCCTCCTTGTCAACCTGCCGGACGTTGATGTTTTTGCAGGAAAAGTCACCCGCGGCGACGGCGATGTGTATGGCCTGGGCGACTGGATCTGCAAATTTGAAGTGGAAGTCTTAGACGGTGCAAAACTCCTGCTCAAAGGAACCATCTCTTTTTGGGAAAAGGCCAACGACTATACGACTATTGTTGGAAAATACGAGCAGGTGCTCTCCTTAAAAGCCCTGGAACCCTACGCTTATTTCCGGCTTCAGATCGAGTCGCCAACCGGAAGCGTTGGCGGCCCCAACATCGGCGCGCGCGGATTCCGGTGGTTTGCAGGCGAAGGACTCCTTCAAAAAGCATACATCCAAACCGATACTTTTGGCGAAGACGCCGGTCGCATTGGCGGAACGGTGAAGTTCCGGCCGCTTAAAATTGTGGCGCAGCGGGCGTATGCAGCGCTTGAAGTTCCGTAGTGTATTTTTTCAACAAGTTCTTACCTTTGCGGCTCATTACCATCATTCAAGCACATGGCCACGCCGCGAACCGTTGCATTTTATACCTTAGGTTGCAAACTCAACTACTCCGAAACGTCGTCTATCGGGCGCTTGTTCGAGGGCGCGGGCTATTCGGAAGTGGGTTTCGATATCGGCGCGGATATTTATGTGGTGAACACCTGTTCGGTGACCGATTTTGCCGACCGCAAGTGCCGGAAAGTGGTGCGCCAGGCGCTGCGCCACAACCCGCAGGCTTTTGTGGTGGTAACCGGTTGTTACGCGCAACTCAAGCCGGAAGAAATTGCCGAAATGCCGGGGGTGGACTTAGTATTGGGCGCGGGTGAAAAATTCCGCATGCTCGACTACATTGACGACCTGAGCAAATCGCCCGGCAAAGGCATGGTGCGCGCCGGCGAGATCCGGGAAGTCAAAGATTTTGTGAATGCGTTTTCGTTTGGCGACCGCACCCGTTCTTTTCTCAAAGTGCAGGACGGCTGCGATTACAAATGTTCGTTTTGCACCATCCCGCAGGCTCGGGGCCGCAGTCGCAGCGACACGGTCGAACAGGTTGTGGCCAACGCGCGCCGCATCGCTGAAATGGGGGTGAAAGAAATCGTACTCACGGGCGTGAACATCGGCGATTTTGGCAATGGTACCGAAGTGATCGAAGGCGACAAACCCAAAAAAGGTGCCTTGTTCATTGACCTCATCCAGGCGTTAGACGAAGTGGAAGGCATCGAACGGTTCCGGATTTCTTCCATTGAACCCAACCTCTGCACCGACGAAATCATCGCATTTGTTGCGCAATCGCGGCGCTTTGCCCCACATTTCCACATGCCCCTGCAATCGGGGAACAACAAACAACTGCGCGAAATGCGCCGTCGCTATGTCCGCGAATTGTACGCTGAGCGCGTGGCCACCATCAAATCCCTCATGCCCCACTGCTGCATCGGCGTGGACGTAATTGTGGGTTTTCCCGGCGAAACCCGCGAGGATTTTGAAGAAACCTGCCGCTTCATCAGCGAGCTGGATATTTCTTACCTACACGTATTTACCTATTCCGAACGCCCCAACACCCCCGCTGCTGAAATGGGCGAGGTGGTTCCCATGGACGAACGCCGCCGTAGAAACGAAATTTTGACCCTGCTCAGCGAAAAAAAACGCCGCCATTTCTATGAGCAACACCTCGGCCAAAAACGCCCGGTTTTGTTTGAACAACATACCGAAAAAGGACTGCTCTCTGGTTTTACCGACAATTACATCAAAATTGAAGCGCCTTTCGATCCGCTGTTGCTGAATGAAATAGAGCCGGTGGATCTGTTGCACCTGAATGCACGGGGACAGATGGACGTGAACCTCAGCAATCCAAACTGACATGCACGAGGAAACCAGCCCTGAATTAGCACTTTTATACCTCTTCATTGTCGCCGCTTTGGGCTCCTGGATCGGCAACATCAAAGTCAAGGGAAGCAGCCTCAGCGTAGCGGCGGTGTTGTTTGTCGGTCTGGCCGCAGGTGCCATCCGACCCGATATTCAAATTCCCAAAATCATCACCTTGTTGGGTTTGGCCATGTTTGTGTACAGTATTGGGCTGAGCAGTGGGCCTTCTTTTTTTAGTTCACTGAAAACCCGTGGTGCCCAAAACGCCGGATTTGCGCTGACGACCCTGACCGTACTTTCCCTGCTCACAGCGGGTTTTCACTATCTTTTTGGTTTTGATCCTGCCGCTTCTGCGGGCCTGCTTTCCGGAGTAACCACCAATACGCCTGCATTAGCCGGCCTGCTCGACGCTATCCAGAAACAGGCCGGCCCCGGCATGGACTTGGCATCCCAAAATGCGGTGGTCGGGTATTCTATTTCCTATCCGATGGGCGTGGTGGGCACGATGATTGCCGTCGTGCTGGCGCGACGCTGGCTACAGGCCGATTTGAAAGCCGAAACGCTGGCGTTGCGACACGAATACCCGATCGAACAAAATTTGGTGAATCTGACCATTGAGGTTACCAATCCGGAAATCACCGGCATCGCTTTGCGCGAACTGCGCCTGAAATACGGTTGGAACGTGCTGTTTGCCCGCCACCTGCACCAGGGCGAACTGGGCATCTGCCATTGGGAAACCCGTTTTGCCACAGGTGATTTAGTCAGTATGCTGGGGGATGAGCAGGACGTTCAAAAAGTGGTGGAAACCATCGGGCGCTACAGCGAGGAGCAATTAGCGGACGACCGCACGGTGTTCGATGTGCGCAGGATGTTCGTTTCTAGACCCGGCATCACCGGCCAGCCTTTGGTTGCGCTGAACATCGAAGAAAAATACGAAGCGTTGGTCACCCGGGTAAGGCGCGGCGACGTAGACATGTTGGCTACCCGCAATACGGTACTGGAATTGGGCGATCGGGTGCGCATCTTAGCCCGCCGCAAAGACATGCCCAAGCTGCAAAAATTTTTCGGCGATTCCTACGATTCGCTGAGCCAGATAGACCTCCTGTCTTTCGGATTGGGCATGGGCTTGGGCATCATGCTGGGTTCGGTGCGTTTCGATTTGCCCATCGGCATTACGTTTAGCCTGGGCTTCGCCGGCGGCCCTTTGGTGGCGGGTCTGGCTCTGTCAGCGCTGCGCCGCAGCGGACCCATCGTCTGGACTTTGCCGTATTCCGCCAACCTTACCCTGCGCCAGATCGGCCTGATGCTCATGCTGGCCGCCATCGGCATCAATTCCGGGCATACGTTTGTCAGCACGATGAGCAGCGGCGCAGGCCCCCTGCTGTTCTTAGCCGGCGCAACTGTGGCCCTGCTCGGTGCGATGACCGTCCTGTGGATCGGCCACCGCCTTTTCCGCATTCCCTATATTTTACTCATGGGCATGATTTCACACCACCCCGCCAATCTGGATTTCGCCAACGATAAGGCGGGGAATAAGCTGCCGACTTTCGGTTACGCGCTGACGTACCCGCTGCTGTTGATTGGGAAGATTTTGTTTGTGCAGTTGTTGTGGCAGGTTTTGCGGTATTTGTAGGGTAAGCTTGTCCCTTACCGTTTCAACAACTTGAACCCGATTTCGCGGCCCTGCCCCTGGAACATCGCCAGATTGATCCAGAAAAAAGCAAATTGTTCCATCAGGTCGAATTTGTCGTTACCGCCGATGTCATAGCAGGCACCAAAACCGGCGTCTAAAGCCAACTGGATGGCTGCTTCTTTTCCGCGAACGCTGTCGCCAGCCACGAAGGCGTCAATGGCCTGGTCGCCGTAACGGGGATTTTGCATGTTGTTGAAGCCGGTGGTGTTGAAGCATTTCACCACGTCGGTTGCTTCGGTATTGGCAAGAATGGCGTCAGCAGTATTGCTGAACCCCAGCGGCCCCCTGTTCATGATGATATTCATGGCGTCAATGATGATTTTGCCGCCCGTTTCGCCCAGCGATTGCGCTATTCTTGCCGCAGCGGTAGCCGGCGTGGCGACGAGGATGACTTCGGCCGCATTCACCGCTTCCTGGACGTGTTGAATCGTTGTGTTTGGGTTGGAGAGCAGCGCGGCGCCTTTGAAATTTTGAGTGTCCTGGACTCCCAGAAAAATGTGGTGTCCGGCTTTCGCCCATTGGGTAGCCAATGCACCGCCCACGTTGCCCGTGCCGATAATTGCAATGTTCATGTTGATATTTCGTTTGATGTAATCAATTTTGTGCGCATCCGAAGTTGGAGGATGGTTGCGATGTTTCTAAGAACGATAGTTCCGCTGTTTTGTTCTAAGACTTGTTCATCAACCCCGAAGTATTTCCATTCATCCCGCCCAACGTGGAGTACTCCATGACCGAACGGGGGCAGGTGCTTCATCAAAGTCATACGCAGCTTCGGCCTTGAATTGATGTCGGAATTTGACGTGGAGCAGAAAAAAATGAGTTGTTGCGGAAGGTGACTATCTCCAATCTCAGCTTGGAAGATGTAAAACAGGAGATTGGATTATTGAAGCGTTTATAGATGATCCTGATAACCGATACCAGCCCTTTGATCTCATTATTGTTGCTTCAACAGTTTGACGAACAAGCGGGGCGCTATGCGTCCTACTACCTTTGATCTCATTATTGTTGCTTCAACAGTTTGAATTACTTGACCAATTATTGGTTGAATATTACCTCCCGCAAGCAGTCTGGGAAGAGTTGCAATTGCATAACGGAATTGCGGCTTTTCAAGTGGAGTTGGAAAAATTATCTGCCAGAGTCAAACAAACCACTTCAATTTACTTACCTGTAACGGGTATTGATAAAGGCTTTGCGTCCCCTTTTTCTCGTCTTACTTGAGAACAACCGGTATTATTCCAGGAGAATTCTCAATGTCTTGCTTAGGGTCGCTGAAATAATAACTGTCCACTTTTCCAAGAGGCCTTTTGCTCCTACCCTTCGTTGGGGAACCGCCTCCCTTAGCTATGGCTAAGGAACATCGCAATAATAAGTTCGCGTTTTCGGCGTGGGGATTTTTCCAGCGGACAAGGCGCAAGAAGGGAGCGTAGCCAAAGCTAC
>JBBQGV010000087.1:0-24713 GCA_038323375.1 Chitinophagales bacterium | reverse complement strand
TAATTTTGCAGACCGGGAAATTGAGTGTAGTGAAATAAAACGGATGTTGTTCCACCGCTGGAGCGACGATTCCGCCTCCTGCCTGTTATTCGTCCCGCAGCCAGAGGCTGGCAAATACGACACGCGAGGCGGAGCCATCGCACGAGCAGGGAGGCTGTTCCTGCTTGCCCGCAAGTGCCATAAAAGTGACCTATGCAAGTATCAAAAAAATGGATAGACCGCCCGCAGGAAGTGCGCAGCGAGGACACGCTTGATCTGGCGGTGATCCGGGAATTTCTTCAACTGCATTTGCCCGAACTGGAAGGCGAACTGCGCCTGCAACAATTCCGGGGCGGCGCATCCAACCTGACTTATCTGCTCCAATTCGACAACGCTGAATTTATTCTCCGTTGCCCGCCAAAGGGAACCAAGGCCAAGAGCGCACACGACATGGGTCGGGAATTCCGGATCATGAAGCAATTGAAGCCCGTATATCCCTATGTGCCGGTAATGATTGCTTTTTGTGAAGATACTTCCCTGATTGGTCGGGAGTTTTATATTATGGAAAAACTCAGCGGCATTATTCCCCGCGCTAATTTGCCCAAAGATATGCGTTTTTCGCCCGAACAAACGCGGCAATTGTGCCTGAACGTCATAGACAAGCTCATCGAATTGCACCAGATTGAGCCGGAGCAGGCGGGTTTGCTGCAATTCGGCAAAGGCGCAGGGTATGCCCAACGGCAAATTGCCGGCTGGTCGGATCGCTACCGAAAGGCCAAAACCTGGAATGTGCCTGCTGCCCGTTACATCATGGACTGGCTTGCCGCCAATATCCCGAAAACCGAGCGCACCTGTTTCATCCACAACGATTTCCGGTTTGACAATGTCGTGCTCGATGCAGCCGACCCGATGCAGGTGATCGGAGTTTTGGATTGGGAAATGGCGACCGTGGGCGACCCCTTGATGGATTTGGGCAATTCTTTGGCATACTGGGTGCAGGCCGATGATGATTTTATCCACAAAATGCTGCGCCGACAGCCGACCCACCTGCCGGGCATGTTGACCCGGAATGAAGTGATGGAATACTATTGCGACAAGATGGGCTTTCGCGCCAGAGATTTTACTTTTTATGAAGTGTATGGCCTGTTTCGCCTTGCGGTGATCGTGCAACAGATTTACTACCGCTACTACCACGGGCAAACGCACAACAAGGCGTACCGGCATTTCTGGATATTGGCCAACTACTTGTGCTGGCGGTGCAAACGGGTCATTGCCCGCGCTAATCAAAATTGACCAAGCGCGCAAATTGAAGGATGCGGTCGCTGATCTCCGGCTCCGTCAGCGTTTTCAGGCGCTCGATGCTGAACGCTTCCACGCAGAAAGAAGCCATAGCCGAGCCGTGGATGACCGCTCGTTTCATATTTTCAAAGGAAGTATCTTCGGTTTTGGCCAAATAGCCCATAAAGCCGCCGGCAAAAGTATCGCCAGCGCCGGTTGGATCCACAATCTCTTCCAAAGGCAGCGCCGGTGCGAAAAAAACCTGGTCACCTTCAAACAGCAGGGCGCCGTGTTCTCCTTTTTTGATGACCAAAAAGCGAGGACCCATGGCGTGAATGGCCCGAGCGGCTCGCACTAAAGAGTATTCGCCAGAAAGCTGGCGGGCTTCTTCGTCGTTGATAATCAGGATATCTATCATTTTCAGCACCACCTGCAGGCTTTCCATGGCGGTGTTCATCCAGAAATTCATCGTATCCAAAGCGATAAGCTTCGGACGTTGCTGCATTTGCTCGATGACCCGTTGCTGCACGCTGGGCGTGAGGTTGCCCAGCATCAGGAAGGGCACATTTTTATAGGAATCGGGTAAAACCGGATCGAAATCGGCCAACACATTCAAATCAGTGATTAAGGTATCCCGCTCGTTCATGTTGTTGCGGTAGCGACCGGCCCAGAAAAAAGACTTTTCTCCCTTGCGGATTTGCAGGCCCTGCAAATCAATACCCCGCGACTGCAAATAATTCAGTTCTTCCGTCGGAAAGTCGTCTCCGATCACCGAAACGATGCGGATATCTTTCGTAAAATAGGAAGCAGCAAGGGCGATGTAAGTGGCCGCTCCGCCAACCACTCTTTCCGCTCTGCCGCCCGGCGTTTCAATATCATCGAAAGCTACAGTGCCAACGGTTAACAAACTCATGATTCTAATAAGTTGATTTTTAGCGACAAAATTATTATTATCGCCTCTTTTAAAAAAAATAACGCGCAAAGATTGCGCTTTTAATTGGATCGTAATAACTTTGCGCTCGCCTTTTGAAGAATGGGCAAAATCAACCCTCAAAAGCCTCCTTAGCTCAGTCGGTTAGAGCGGCGGACTGTTAATCCGTAGGTCCTAGGTTCAAGTCCTAGAGGAGGCGCAAAAAAGCTCCGACAGTGTGTCGGGGCTTTTTCTTTTTCAGATAAGTTGGGGGATTAACACCTTACCCCCTTGACAAGCGTTCAAATCTTCCTTAACTTTCGAGCTTCTTAGTCTCTTAACAGCTTTCCCCGGAAACCATTGAGTAACCTTTTCGAGCATTCAGGCGTTATTATTGATTGGCGTCTTTCGCATGGAAGGGGCTCAGATTTTTGTGTATTGCTGGTCTTTCATCCTTTGTTCCGTAGCGGATAAGGCAAGCATACCGGCAAAAGACGTTCTCTAATCGTTGTTAAAAAAGTAGAGTAAGCGATGGCAATGCATGATAATTACCGCCTGTTAATTGAGAAGTTAGATCAGTTCATTCGCAAGTATTATATCAATCAGCTCATCCGCGGATCGCTTTACAGCGTCGCGCTTATTTTGGTCTTATTCCTTGGGCTGAACTTTCTTGAACACTATTTCTATTTCCACGCGGGCACCCGCAAGGTGCTTTTTTATTCTTTTATCGGCGTCAGTACGTTGTCGCTCGGCTATTGGGTCGTGTTGCCTCTGTTGCATTATTTCCGCCTCGGGAGCGTCATTTCGCACGAGCGGGCTGCGGCCATTGTAGGCGACCATTTTTCCGGAGTAAAAGACAAGCTGCTGAACGTGCTGCAATTGCACCAGCAGGCCGACCAGGTTGACCAAAAAGACCTGATTTTGGCGAGCATTGATCAAAAGTCGGAAGAAATCAAGCCGGTTCCGTTCAAAGCGGCCATCAACTTAGCTCAAAATAAAAAATACCTGCGCTATGCCCTGCCTCCCCTGATGCTGCTCATTGTGTTGCTGTTTGCAGCGCCAAGCCTCATCAAGGATAGCACAGCGCGCCTCATCAGTGGCAAAGAATTTGAAAGGCCGGCACCATTCCGGTTCAAAATAGACAAAGACGCCCTGTCGGTGATGCAGTTCGGCGATTACCAACTTGAAGTGACCATTGAGGGTGAACAGTTGCCAAACGAGGTATTCATTGACGTAGACAACTACACCTACCGCCTGACAAAAGAAGCGCCGGATCGCTTTGCCTACCGGTTCAGCAACGTTCAGAAAGACCTGGAGTTTGAGTTGTCGGCAGCTTCCGTGCGCTCGGCAGCTTACACCCTCGATGTACTGGAAAAACCCAACATTCTGGGTTTTGAAGTGAAATTGGATTACCCCGGCTACACCGGACGTAAGGACGAAAGCCTGAACAGTGTCGGCGATTTTGTCATTCCGGAAGGCACCAATATTGACTGGATTTTTAATGCCCTGCACACGGACGATATCCAGATCGCTTTTTCCGGCGACCAACAACGCAAGCAACAGGTGAAGCGTTTTTCAGACGACCTTTTTACGTTCAAAAAGCGCGCGGCAAAAGACGAAGCCTATAAAGTATATATTTCCAATGCGCGTTTGCCCAATGCAGATTCGGTGAGCTATACCATCACGGTCATTCCCGATTTGTATCCGAATATTTCGGTTGAAAAATTCCAGGACAGTACCGACCGCAAGCTGCTGTTTTTTGCGGGCGAAGCTTCCGACGATTACGGCCTCACTGCATTGACCTTCAACTACAGCGTCAAGCGCTCCGGCGGCCAACCGGGCAACCTGAACACCGTAGTGGTGAAGAAACCGGACACTAAAGACATTCGGTACGATTATTCCTTCGACGCCACCAATCTCGACCTGAAGCCCGGCGACGAAGTCACTTATTATTTCGAAACCTTCGACAACGACGGCGTTAATGGCCGGAAATCGGCGCGCACCAGCCTGATGATTCTTTCCATCCCAACGGTAGAGGAGTTCAAGCAAATGGCCGAGCAGAATGACCAGCAGATCAAAGACAACCTGAAAAAAGCGCTCGAAGAATCGCGCAAAATTCAGGAAGACATGAAAAAAATGCGGGAAAAACTCCTGCAGGAAAAAGACTTGGACTGGAAAAGCCGCAAGGAATTAGAAAAACTGCTGGATCGCCAGAAGGAATTGGAAAAACAAATTGACCAGGCCAAGCAGTCTTTTGAAGAAAATAAGAAAAATCAGGAAGAATTCAGCGAAACCGATCAGAAACTCGCAGAGAAGCAGGAAAAACTGCAGGAACTCTTTGAGCAGGTGATGAGCGAAGAAATGAAGGAACTCATGGAGCAGATCGAAGAACTGTTGCAGGAGTTGGAAAAAGAAGGTGCGCTGGAAATGATGGAAGATTTTCAGTTTGAAGACGAGGATATGGAAAAAGAACTCGATCGGATGCTGGAAATGTTCAAACAACTCGAACTGGAACAGGAGCTTAATGAAGCCATTGACGAGTTGAATAAATTAGCAGAAGAGCAGAAAGAACTGAGCGAAAAGACCGAACAGGATAAAGAATCGCAGGAAGAATTGAAGAAGGAGCAGGAAGAGATCAACGAAAAGTTTGATAAGCTCGAAGAGAAAATGGAGGAGATCGAAAAGAAAAACGAGGAGATGGAGTCCCCTAAGGAGATGGAGGACAAGAAAGAGGAGATGGAGGACATTCAGAAAGACCTGAACAACAGCAAGGAGCAATTGCAGCAGCAGCAAAATAAAAAAGCATCCAAGGCTCAGAAAAGCGCTTCCGATAAGATGAAAGAAATGGCCAACCAAATGGCGATGGAAATGCAGTCGGGAGAAATGGAGCAGATGGAAGAAGACATGAAAGCGCTGCGCCAGTTGCTGGAAAACTTAGTCGGCTTGTCCTTCGATCAGGAAGACCTGATCAAAAACTTCTCTGCGGTAGAAATAAACACGCCAAAATATGTAGCCCTCGTGCAGGAGCAGTTCAAACTCCAGGACGACTTCCGTTTAGTGGAAGATAGCCTTCAGGCTCTGAGCAAGCGCGTATTCCAGATTGAATCTTTCGTGACCGAAAAGGTATCCGATATCAAAGCAAATATGCGCGAATCCCTGAAAGAACTGGAAGAACGCCAGAAACTGCAGGCTGGCGAACACCAGCAGCGCGGCATGAAAAACATCAACGACCTGGCGCTTATGCTCAGCGAGGTGATGAACCAGATGCAGCAGCAGATGTCCGGCATGATGTCGGGCGACCAGATGTGTACCAATCCGAACCCGAACGGCAAAGGTGGCAAAAAGCCTTCCGATAAAATGTCGCAAGGGCAGCAGGAGCTGAACGAGCAGATGAAAAAGATGAAAGACGGCCTGCAAAAAGGAAAAGGCGGGTCAAGCAAAGAGTTTGCACAAATGGCTGCTAAACAAGCGGCAATGCGCAAAGCCCTGCGCGAAAAGCAACAGGAGTTGCAGAAAAAAGGCCAGGGTAGCAAAGAGTTGCAGGACATTATGGATCAAATGGATAAGGTGGAAATTGATTTGGTCAACAAAAGACTGAACAACGAAACCCTCAAACGCCAGGAGGAGATCATGACTCGCCTGCTGGAACACGAAAAAGCGGAACGCGAACGCGGGCTTGATGAGCAACGCAAAGCGGAAACCGCTACTCAAAAAGAGCGCAAAATGCCGCCTTCACTCGAAGAATACATCAAAAAACGCGAAGCAGAGATCGAACAGTATAAAACGGTCTCGCCTGCTCTGAAACCCTACTACAAGCAATTGGTGGAAGATTACTTTAAAACATTGAAAGCCAAATAAAAGTGACTTCTCAATAGCATGTTCGTCGGAACGGCCGGATTGTCAAAATAGGCAAGAGGCAAAATGCAAAGGGCAAATTATCAAACTCTTATTTCTTCAACCGGAACACACAACTTTACCGAGGGATGAAATCAAACACACTACAAGCAATCGTTCTCGAACTGCCTTCCAGACCCGGAAGTATCAGCATGATCGAATCGTGGGTAACACGCATGGCAGAACGCTACCGCATCAGTCCTGACGTACACGGCAATATTTTAGTCAGCGTTACAGAAGCCGTTAACAACGCCATCATCCACGGCAACAACGGGGATGAATCAAAGGTAGTTCAGGTACACCTGAAAAAACAAAATGATCAGATCGCGGTGCGCATTTCCGACCAAGGCTGCGGCTTCGATCATTGCAAACTGCCGGATCCGACTGCTCCGGAAAACATTCTGACCCTCGGGGGTCGGGGCGTTTTCCTGATGAAAAGGCTTTGCGACGACATTAGCTTTGAAGACAACGGGAGAACCGTTGAAATGTATTTTAAGATATAAGGTGTCAGCAGACATCAGATTTTAGACATCGGACTACATGCCTGCATCAATCGGCGATCACGGGGAGACAGCGTGGAACGAAGAAGCGGATCATCCCGTCAACTTCTTTTCGGAAGATATTGAATTTGAATTGCCAGATGAAGCGCGCACCCGCGCATGGCTTGTTCAAACCCTCGCACAGGAAGGCAAATCGCCTGTCGCAATCAACTATATTTTTACCAGCGATGCCTACCTGCACCGCATGAATGTGGACTACCTGGATCACGATACCCTCACCGATGTGATTACCTTCCCGTATTCGGAATCTGACGAAATCGAAGGCGATATTTTCATCAGCATTGACCGGATCCGGGACAATGCCCAACAATTCGGTGCAGCGTTTGACGTGGAATTGCGCCGGGTTATGGCACACGGGGCACTGCACCTTTGCGGGTATTTGGACAAAACACCTGAAGACAAACAACGCATGTCGGCCAAAGAAGACGAAGCTATCCGACTTTGGCCGGAAATGTCCGATTAAATGACCCCATGTTTGCGTATCTTTGTACGCAATACTGCTGAATATGCTCAAGAAGCTCGACTGGTATATTATCCGAAATTTTCTTTCTACCTTTTTTTTTACGGCTCTGATCTTTACGATGATTGCCGTATCCATAGATTTTAGTGAAAAAGTAGAAAAATTCGTCGAGGAGCCAATCACCAAAAAGGAGATCCTGCTCGATTATTATCCGGGTTTCATCCTGTTCATTGACGGCTTGTTGTGGCCTTTGTTTGCCCTGATTTCCGTCATCTTTTTTACCTCCCGGATGGCGTTCAACTCTGAGATTATTTCCATTTTTAATGCGGGCGTCAGCTTCAACCGGCTCATGCGGCCTTATCTTGCCGGCGCGGGACTGATTGCTTTTTTGCACCTGGCGGGCAACCACTTTTTTATCCCCCAGGTCACCGAGCGCAAATTGGACATCGAAGGGCAGTACTTAGAGAAGAACAAGCGCAAAAAGGAAAAAAGCTCCGATTTTCATTTTTTCATTTCCCCGGATACAAAAATCTACATCGGCATTTTTAGCCGCCAGGATACGAGCGCGCAGCATTTCCGGATCGAGCATTTCAAAGACAATAAAATGGTCTCCGTGCTCAAGGCAGCCCGCGCCCAATGGATCGGGCCGCCCAATAAATGGCGCCTGATCAATTATGAAATCCGCAATTTTGACGGGGATAAGGAAACATTGATTTCTAAGCGCAAAGACCAAAAAGATACGACGTTCAATTTTGCGCCTTCCGATTTTCTGGAAGCGGCAGAAGTCCATACCAGCATGACGACGCCCGAACTGATGCGCTATTTAGCCAAGCAGCGCGAACGTGGGGTAGGGAATGCGCAGCGCTACGAAGTAGAATTGCAACGGCGCACTGCCGAACCCTTTTCCATCTTCATCCTCACGCTGATCGGCATGGCGGTTGCAGCACGGAAAGTCCGGGGTGGCATGGGGCTGCATTTGGCCATTGGCATCGCGATCGGTGCTATTTTTGTGTTTATCTCGCGCTTTGCCATCGTGTTTGCCTCGGGCAACATCATTCCGGTTTTGCTGGGCATCTGGCTGCCCAATATTATATTTGCCATACCGGCTTTTTACCTTATTCGCAACGCACAAAAATAAAGACGCATGGTTCCCGAGGCCGCACGACTGCATCTTTCCAACGATGAACGCCTTCGCCCTTTAGTGGCCGCCATACAACCGGCTGCTTCGCAAAGTACCGGCGATTTATATGCCGAATTGGTGGAATCCATCATTTACCAGCAGTTGTCCATCAAAGCGGCAGCCACCATCCACAAGCGCTTTCTGGGTTTATTCCCCGAAGGCTACCCTGTACCCGAAACTTTAGTGAAATTGGACACAGAGTCGCTGCGCGGGGTGGGGCTTTCTTATCAAAAAGCCAATTATGTGCGCAATGTGGCGGAGTTTTTTATCGCTGAAAACCTCATTGGGTATCATTGGGACAAGCATGAAGACGAGGAAATTCTGCAGCGCCTCACACAAATCAAAGGCGTAGGTCGCTGGACGGTAGAAATGAACCTGATGTTCACCCTTAAACGACAAGATGTATTCCCGATGGATGACCTCGGGGTGCAAAATTCAATGATCAAATTGTACGGGCTGACGGAAACCGGGAAAGCGCTCCGGCAGCGCATGATAGAAATTGCAGAGACTTGGCGCCCTTATAGATCTTGGGCTTGCGTGTACCTCTGGCGCTGGAAGGATGCCGGGAAATGACTTGGGCGACCGCGAGATTGGGCGACCGCGAGGGTCGCCCCTACTTTGATAGGGCCGATTTCGTTTTCAAATCTTAACTTTATCCATCTTAATCATCATTCATAAAAAATAATACAGTCATGTCATTTGAAGTGGAAGGCAAATTGATTAAAAAGTACGAAACCGAAAGCAAATCTGAAAAATTTCAGGCACGGGAATTCGTCCTTGAAGTAGCAAGCGGTAACTACCCCGAATTCATCAAATTTCAATTGGTGCAGGATCGCTGCTCCCTGATAGATGCCTTTTCGGAAGGTGAGCAGATGAAAGTGCATTTCGACCTGCGTGGCCGCGAGTGGCAGGGCAAATATTTCACCAACCTGAATGCCTGGCGGGTGGAAAAAGTGTCGCAGGGTGCCGCTGAAGCGCCTGCTGCTGCAAGTGGCGATGGCGCTTTTCCCAGTGCCAGCGATGAGCCAAGTTATTCCGCCGCCGCCGGCAGCGATGATGACCTGCCGTTCTAAGATACGCACTGCATCAGGAATTTCGTTATCCCTGTGGATCTTTCAATAACCTGATACCATTTGTTATGACGAAATTCGTGTTATGGGCAGCTTTACTTTTTCCGGCAGCGCAGACTTCTGCTCAACTGCTGTCGGGAGCGGGTGCGCGCTGGAGTGATTCCTTCCGCGAATGGGTCATCTACGCCGGTGAGGATGAGGGTGACCTGCGTTTGCGTTGGCAGGATGCCAGCAAGTGGGACGAGTGGGATTACAACATCGCCGGGTTAAGCGGTGCCATCAAAATCAAGTGGCCCAACGACCCCGGCGAGTGGGAAATCCGCAGCAATGAGGGCGAAATCGTCAGCGCTAAAATCCTCTGGAACAACAATTTCCGGGAGTGGCGCATTTCTGACAACGACATCCAACTCACCCTGACTTGTCGCTACAACAGCACCTGGGACGAGTGGGAAGTGCTGGGGAATTACGGGAATATGGAAATCTACTCGGCGTTCACCGGCGACCCACGGGATTGGGTGGTTATTGACGAGTTAGACAAAGATGTGCCCGCCGCCATGCGCATCGCCATTTTGTTTGTTGTGCTTTACCACAGCAGCCCGCGTTATTGATGCTCGCGCGTAGGCTCCGCCTCGCGTGTACTATTCTACCGGGTTTCACCCGGTTTTTAAGGTCTGAATCAGGATTTCCAGAATTTCCAGGATTGTGCGCCCCATTCTGCGAATTCTCAAATTCTGAGAATCCGGATTCCGAAATAAGCGTATTGACCAGCAACATGGAACTGGTATTGGGGCAGCAGACGAGTTCGGGACAGCCTTCTATTTCAACCTCCAAAGGGATTTCAATGGTTCCACAATCGTTTGTTACGGTCAGGGTAGCCGTGTAGGTATCCGGAGTAAGGGTGTAAATTGTGAACCAATGAGGTGCCGGTGAGGCCATTGCCATAGTCTATTTCCCAGGTATCGTCTGGCAACAAGCCGGCGATGGAGAAAGTAACAAGTCCACAGGCTTCTGATACTATGGCTAAAACAGCATTGGGGGAGCCCGAAGTGACTAAAATATCTTCTGAATACATATCCCCTGAGCAAATTCCATTAATCGTATGGGTAATCGTATTCATTCCGTTCGGCAGTAAAATCCCTGAAGGGTGCATACCTGTGCTCATGGATGGCGTTGCAAGATTTCCAAAATTCCATTCGTGGGTTAAGCCTGGCGTCGCATCATTACTGGTGAAATCAAAAAAGCAACCTGTTTCAGAAAACGTGGTGGAGCTACCGTGAAAATAATACAAGCCCATTGTCCAGGCTTACCATCATTGCATCGTGGCAAATACCTGAGGATCACTGGCCCGGCATAATCATTGCTTGCATGAAATACGAATCCGAGTCCAGCTCCAGGTTCAGTAATGGTACCAACATTGTTGTTGTAGTCCATTAATTCAATGGAATGGAAGATATACCCAGATGAATTAATATCATTCTCTGTAAACGCTGCTGCTCCAACAACCAAATTTTGTCCTGACACCACTGTCTGACTGAGGGCATCATTTACGCCAACGGCCTTACAAACTCCGGTCGAACAAACAGGGTATTCTTCATAGGGGATTAAATGAGATTCGGCTCCGGAGTAGGATTGCGTTCCATATTGGCCTGATAGAGAATACCCTAAGTCGCATAGCATACCGACTTCTGCCTCGTTAGGATGTCTTTGCGCTTCGCCATCAACAGCACAGGCATTCATTACATAACCGTTATGATTGTCACATCCACCTTCGGCTGAAGCATCACAATTAAAATGGCTGATTCCTCGATCAGACCACGGATTTGGCCTATATAAAGATTGGTTTTGGCACGAAAAACCATGAATTTCTACACCGGCAGTACACAGAATTTCCAAAAAGGAAGGAGAAGTAGCCACTTCTACTCCATAAGGATCGCCTGTCAGTGGATATTTCAAGTAATACTTAGTGCCATTATTGGTTGTGTTGGTACCATTCAGCGTGCGTAAATAAGTATCATATTTTGAATAGCACCTAGGAGAACCATATTCAGCCAATTTGCCAAATCGATTTACGTCTTGTACATCTATCAGTGATGCAAATCCAAGTAAATGGAATGCTTCATGTAAAGCTGCCGAGTATAAATCCTTATCCCCCGTAGGATTACTAATCCAATTCTCATTATTTAAATAAAATTCAAAATCTTCAAAATTAAATCTTGCAAACCCATGAAAGCTTTCTTGTAAAATATCTAAATTTCCAAATCCTATGTACGGATTTAATTTAGTTTGAATGGCCCTTTCAACCAGACCATCAATAATACCATCATCATATCCTGCTCCATAGTAAATGGGCGAAGCAACGGCTATGTCTGTATCCTCCATTGCGTTTACGCCATCACCATTAGAAAGTCTTATTTCAATATTGACCAAGTTTTCAGGTATCATATTATCAGGATTTAGCAATACAGATAAGTCTCTGAACATTCTGCAAACAACTTCTTGTCTTGCTAATCCTATCTCTTCATCATTGAAACCATAATTCCGATTGGAGCAAACGTCCTGAAAAGTAAGTTCAAAGATTCCCGATCCGTTTTCGCAACCACAGTTACTATTAACTTCTAATTCTTTAGCAGGGTAATAATTGCCAAAGCGATCAAATGTTTTGATTAAAGGTAAAATATACCCTGTAGAAGCAGCGTGTACAATGGCCGTTGCATCCGGCGCTGCCGGAAACAAAGCGTAGTGGCCGCCATCGCTGGCGATCAGGAAAAACGCGGCAACCAACAAGAGAGCGGGCAGCGTAAATCGGAAAGCAGAAAAAACATTTTTCATAACCGGTATTTGGTTTAACATGAAAAAAGCAAACACTTCGGGCATTCAATTGCGAATACCTGGCGGGGGTAGTAAAACAGCATCCACAAGCCACACAAAAAGTGGGTTGCAGGAAGGTGTGTTTGCTCTGTGTTGTGCCACAAAATATGATGGCTTCATGGTATGTTGACAGCGCAGGTAGGGTAGTTCCCCGCAAATGCGGGATGCAAGGAAAGCACCGTCATTTGACGTTATGGGCAAATACAGGTGCTCTTGCCCGAAAAAAGCACGTAATAATGTTAATTGTTCGGACATTTTCGGACATCTGCTCCCTCCTTTACAAAACCTTCGTGTTTTATTGATAAAATAGCAGGTAAAAAGCAAGAAGCACGCCTTTCTTGGCATAACATCAAAACCTGCAGGCCATGAAAAAATTCTTCCAGGAATACTTCTATTACACGCGAAAAGAGCGCAACGGCGCATTTGCCTTGGTTGTGATTTGCATTTTGTTGGTCTTAACGCCGAAATTATACCCTTTTTTTATACTACAACAAAAGGCAGTGGATATGAGCGCGCTTCGGGAAGCAGCGGAAAGGATTGCACTGTCTGCCGGAAACGAAGAAAATGACTACCAGGCTGGCAGCAAAAAGCCGGCGGGGAAATTGTTCAATTTTGATCCCAATACAGCAGATATCGAAACCTTTGTGCAGTTGGGTTTGTCAGAGCGAACCGCGCAAACCATCCTTAAATACCGGTCTAAAGGCGGCAAATTTTTCAAAAGTGAAGACTTCAAAAAAATATACGCCCTGCGTGAAGCCGACTACCTGCGTTTGGTGCCGTACATCAGAATTGGAGGGAAGCTGGAATACGAGCGGAATCAACGGGTTTCCTACACTGATAAAAATATGCCCCTTGCCGACCCGTTTAATTTTGATCCAAATACAGCAGACGAATTGACTTTGCGGAAATTAGGCATTTCGGAAAAGGTGGCTCGCGTCATCCTCAATTACCGGGAAAAAGGCGGGCGTTTCCGCAAAAAAGAAGATTTAGCCAAAATATACAGCCTGCCCGAAGCTGATTATCAACGCCTTGAGCCTTTTATCCAAATAGATCCAGGCCAAACCGCCGCCAAAACCGCGCAACCTACGGCTACATTTGCCGCCGTCCTGATTGACATCAACAAAGCAAGCGCTGAAGACTGGCAGCGCCTGCGGGGCGTCGGCGCAACGACCGCCGGCCGCATCGTCGCTTATCGCGAAAAATTAGGCGGTTTTGCTTCTGTGGAACAAGTTGGAGAAACGTTTGGCCTGCCCGACAGCACTTTCCAGCACATCAAATCTCAATTGAATTTTTCACCCATTTTCAAACCGTTGGCGATGAATGCTGCGGGCATTGACGAATTAGATGCTCATCCCTACCTTTCCCGCAAGGAGGCAACCGCCATTGCTGCCTATCGCGCCAACCACGGGGATTTTAAAAATTTAGAGGACGTAAAAAAAGTGAAAGCCCTCAGTTTGAAAACCTTAGAAAAAATAAAGCCTTACCTGGAGTACTGAACCCAACACAGCTATCTGCAAACGCTAATGTGGTGTCTGTTCTTTAGAGTTCGAGAGCAAGGCGTGTGAAGTCCTCAAAAACGGGAGTTTACTCGCGTAAATAACCGGGTTTGGGGCTTCGCACAACGCAGCTATCGAGCTCTAAAAACAGACACCAAAAAAGAATAGCCGCCCTCTCCGGAAGAGGGCGGCTCACAAATAAAATGAAGGAAAACAGTGTGTATAACACTTAACTTATTTACGACAAGCTCCTGAAGTCCAGACACGAGACAAAGACAAAAGGGACAGACACCCATTACAGCTCGTCGAGCAGTTCCGAAAAAATAGCCGGCGTCGTCCCAATCGGCTGGAGCGGAATCGGAATTCCGGTTCCTTCCAGCGTTGTTTCTGCATAGCCCAGGTAGTGATTCTGCTCTTTTGCAGAAATACTCAGCAGCGTGACGGAATATCCAATCGGAATAAATGTGGAGCAAAATTGCCGATCCGAGGCACGCCATTCCAGCTCTACGATGCTGTTGTTGTGCTGAAAAACAGCAAAGGTGGCCGTATTCGTCTCATCAAAACCTTCCGGCAGCGTTATGCAAAACGTCGTTTCGTTTGCCTGTTCTCCAGGGATGTATTGCCCACAGGCAAACCAGCCGGTTGCGGAAGTCTCCCATTGCCAGCTTGTCAGCCATTGTTGGCTTTGGGCATCAAAAACTTCATTTGACAGCACTTCCGTCTGGTCGTTAATGTCTAACCACAGGGTGCTGCCTTCCTGGTCGCTGATGCCCCGAAAAAGCCGGGCTTGTTCATCGGCAGCCAGTCGGGGAATGTCAAACCGCAATTTTGCGGCGGGCGAAATTTTCAGTTGAACGTCATTCCTCGTCACCTGGACATGAACAGCGCCGAGGTGTTCAAACAAATCATGGAGTGTGGTGGTACCCATCCGGTTGGCCACCCAGGTTCCTTTATTGAACGCCTGGCTGAGCTGTACTTCAACCACCCCTTCCACGGGGTCGCCGCTCAATGTGGTAAAAGCTCTGGCAGGAATGAATAAATGGACGCCCTGAGTGCTGCTAAGGGTTGTATCCCGGTGTGTAGAAACCTGAAAAGTTTGTGCGGCAGGCTTAATGTCCTGAAATAATGCTATAAAAGCGCTATTGGTGAGCGCGGGCATGTCGGGCAAAAATACGTCTACCTCCTTCACACAGGAAGGCAGGCTACAAACAGCGATCAGCACGGCGAAAATTTTCCTCATTCCCTTTAACCTTGTTTAAAAGGGAAGATACCGGACATGGGCATTGTGCTGCCTGAATGGCATTATTTCTTTACAAACGTTTGCGAATGCCGATGGAAGCGCCAAACAGCCAGTATTTCTGGCTGACCGGGAATTCCGGTTTTGTAAACGAGTCGAGGTAATAACTCAGGTGCGGCTCGAAAATGAAGTGAAAATCGGGCTTCCATTTATAGGCCAGTCCGGCGCTGACGAACCACGCCGTTTCCAACCTTTTTTTGAACGCCGGATAAGCATCGGCACGATTGTAGGAGAAGTTAACCGGAGTCAGGTCTTCCGGTGACAGGAAAGCGCCTTTCTGTTGGAAAAGCAGGTTGATGCGAACCCCTACACTTAGTAAAAGATCGAATTTGGGGCTGCGCAAATCGTATCCAACCGCAAGCGGAATTTCTACGATCTGGTATTGGTTGGGCGTCACGATCCGTCGGGTTCCGCTAACGTAAGTCGTATCCGTGCGGACAATTTCGCCATTGTTGCCATAAACATTGGTGATGGTAATACGGACTTCGTTTTCATTCAGGTAGTCGAACGCTTCTGTGATCTGGGTATAGTTAAGACCCGCCCTGGCAGCAAGGCCAAAGTCCGACACGGCCGTCAGCCGTACGCCTGCTCCGAAAGTATGGCGACTTTTTTCTGTGTTTTCGCGTTGCTCCAGATAATCTTCGTATTCAGAATCAAGGGCCTCCAAATTGCGGAAAGCAAAACCCGAAGACAAGGTCACATCCACATAATGGTACCAGTTTCCGGGAGAAAAGCGCGCACACTTGGGGTCTGGCGGGAAAAGGCGTTTCAGCAATTCTTTGTCTTCGAAGGTCACTGGTTCCAGTGCTAAAGCCGGCAATATAGAAGCGGTTTTTATTGTTGTTGCTGTTTCCTGGTTCGTCATCTTTTCCGGATGCTCTGTGGAAAGCGATTCCTCCGGAGCAAGATTTGTCGGGTTGGGGTTGATCTCCAGCGGCAATTTTTCTAACTGACCGGCAATTTGAGTGGAAGCAAGCGGAGCAAAAGATTTGGATGATTTTTTTTGCTGCGCAATTTCAGCAGTAGCTGACCTGTTTTCTGCTGCAATTGCCTCCAGCGCCGGTTCGGCAGGGGTGACTGTGGCAACAGGTTTTTCGGACGTCATTGGAATGGGGAAACTTTGGATGCTCACGACGGATGAATCCCGGGACCAATACGCGTAAAGCGCAAGGGCACCGATGGCCGTTAGAGGCAGAAGCCATAAGGCGGCTAAGCGACGACGGGGCTTTATGCTGCGGCTTCGCTCGATCGCCTCCCAGAGGTGCATGGGCGCATCCTGCCCATGATCCTCAAGACGAGCACGAAACAGATCATCAATCGGATGTCGGCGGTTCATACAGCTATTTTTTGTAGTGCTTTGATTCGAGCCTGCAATTGTTTTCTGGCTTTCACCAATTGCGAGCGCGAAGTGCTTTCCTGAATGTTGAGCAGGTCGGCAATTTCTTTATGACTGTAGCCTTCAATGGCGTACAAATTAAAAACAACGCGGTAGCCTTCAGGCAATTCCGCAATCAATTGCAACAATTCTTCTTCATTCAATTGCGAATACACAGACGGCTCCATCGGTGATTCGAGCAAGTACTCTATGCCGATATATTCATTCTGGAAGCTTTTTTTGGCGTATTGTTTCAATGCAGTATTGATGACAATCCGTCGGATCCAGCCCTCAAATGAGCCTTTGAAGCTAAAATCGGCTATGTGATCGAACACCTTGATGAAAGCTTCCTGCAAAATATCTTCGGCCTCCATGTGGTGGCGGGCATAGCGTTGGCATACCACCATCATCTTTCCGGCATAGCGTCGGAAAACTTCCCGCTGACAGTCGCGGTTTTCCTTAATGCAGCCTTTGATAAGATCGGCCTCTGACACGCGCTTGTATTACCTGATATGTAGATGCTATATTAAACGCAAGTGCTGCTTGCTTCATTTGCCCAACAATATAATTATTTCTGACTTGGGATTACATCTCCGGTCTGTTAAAATCAAATTCTGTCGCCCGGCTGTTATTCCAAAACAAAAAGCCGGCTTCCAAAACGAAGCCGGCAAATACATCTTATTCCTGTTGAAGTCATTTTCATGTGGTAGAGTCTTTTAATTTCGATTTCGCTGCTTTTACCCCCCCAATCTTTTTATCGCGACGTTCCTAAGCCCAATGAAAAAATCTGCGCGCTGAAAGCATGAACTTATTATTGCGATGTTCCTTACTTTCGCATGCCGTGTTTAAACACGCAAAATTCTGCAGCCCCTTGCTTTTGAATTTTCACACAAAATCCATTATCATGACGATACGACTTACACTATTACTTTTGTTATCAGTTAGTTTCCTTACTGTTTCAGCCCAGGAACCAGCGCTGAAACAAACCCTGCGCGGCAGGATATTGGATGCAGACACCCGCCAACCCCTCGTTGGTGCCACGGTATCCCTGCTTTCCACCGGTCTGGGCGCTACGACCGATACTTCCGGGGCTTATCGCATGGCGGGCACACCAGTAGGGCGCTATCAGCTTCAGGTAAGTTATGTGGGTTATGCCTCGCAAACCATTCCCGAAGTGCTGGTTGAATCCGGAAAAGAAACCGTTTTAGACATCGAATTGCAGGAACAGGTTGAACAAATCGGGACGGTAGTCGTGCGCGCTGCAAGAAGCGATGCAGCGGTCGCCTGCCCTACGGTGCGCAGCCTTTCTGTGGAAGAAACCCTGCGTTTCCCGGCTACTTTTTACGATCCGGCCCGGCTCGCGGCCACTTTTGCCGGGGTTGTGAACGACAACGACCAGGCGAACGGGTTATCGGTTCGTGGCAATTCGCCCAACGGCACAATCTGGCGGCTCGAAGGCTTAGATATTGTTAATCCCAATCACACGCCCAATGCGGGCACATTCAGCGATCGAACGACGCAAAACAGCGGCGGCGTCAATATCCTCAGCGCGCAGTTGCTCGATTTGACCCATTTCTATGCCGGACCCTTCCCGGCTGGGTTTGGCAATGCGCTATCCGGCGTTATGGATACGCGCCTCAGAAAAGGCAATAGCGAACAACGGGAATTTACCGGACAAGCCAGCCTGATCGGCCTGGATCTGGCTGCGGAAGGGCCGTTTTCGCGGGATTCCGAAGCGGCTTATTTAGTCAATTACCGCTACTCTACCATCGGATTGCTCAGCGCGATGGGTCTCGACCTCGGAGATGAGGCCATCCGGTTTCAGGATTTATCGTTCAACTTGGTTTTTCCAGGCAGCAAGGGCGTTCAATTCACCCTTTTCGGCGTGGGCGGCCAAAGTGAAAATATTTTTAAAACCGAGCGGGACTCAACCCTTTGGGAATTTCAAAAAGACCGCTATGACATCACTTTTGAGTCCCAAACCGGAATTCTGGGCGCTACGTTTACCCTTCCTGTCGGAACCGGAGGGTTGTGGCACACCGCATTGGGGTATTCCATCCTGGATAGCCGCCGCTATGGCGACCGGTTAGATGCCAACTACCAACCCGCCCGCGAAGAAGAAGATGTTTCCGTTCAGCAAAAGCTATCCGTTCATAGTTTTTACAACCAAAAATTCAATGCGCGGTCGAGGCTCCGCACAGGGCTGTTGGCCACCCGTCAAAACTACGATTTGCTTGCCGTTCAGGCGTTCGATGAGGTGGTGGCCGAGGGGGCAGGCGGGGGTTGGTGGATTCAGCCGTACGCCACCTGGCAACAACAGTGGCACCGGTTGACCCTCAATGCCGGGCTGCAGGCATCCTGGTTTACATTCAATGAAACCGGCGCCATTGAACCGCGGTTGTCGTTGGAATGGAAACCGACAGAGAACCAACACCTCAGCATCGCTTACGGCCTGCACAGCCAGTTGCAGGCACCCCAGCTGTATTTTGCAGTTGCTGCGCCGCAGGAAAATCGCGCCTTAGCGGCCACCAAAGCGCACCATCTTGCGCTGAGCTATCGCCGCGATGTCAGCGAAGCGCTGTATTACCGGGTGGAATTGTACCATCAGGATCTATTCGATGTGCCGGTTAGTGCGACGGTTTTTAATACTTTTTCCACGCTCAACCTTACGGAGGGCACCGTGGAGGAAGCATTGGTCAATTCGGGCACCGGCAGGAACTACGGGGCAGAAATCACGGTTCAGCAGCGCTTTGTGCGCAATTTGTATTACCTGGTCAATGCAACTTGGTACACGGCGCGGTACAAAGGGAGCGACCTGGTTGAGCGGCGCTCGCGTTTCGACGGCGCTTACGCAGCCAACGCCACGATTGGCAAAGAATGGGAACGCAAACCCCGGAAAGGCAAAACAGGCTTCTGGGGTGCCAATATCCGGGCAATCCTGTCGGGCGGGCTTCGGGATACGCCCATTGATGAAGCCGCCTCTGCAGCCTTAGAACGCACGGTTTACCAAACGGAGCGGGCGTTTGAACTGAAACTGCGCGATTACTTCAGGGTGGATCTTCGATTGTACTACCGCCGGAATAGCGCAAACAGCAGCAGTACCTTGGCGTTGGACATCCAAAACGCCAGCAATCAGCAAAATGTGGCGTTCAGTTATTACGACGCCCAAAAAAGGCAGGTGGTGGAAAAGTACCAATTGGGATTGATCCCGGTGCTGAGCTACCGGATTGCATTTTAGGGTCTGTTTTTATAGTTCGATAGCTTCGTTATGCAAAGGCCGCAAAAACGGTCACTTACGCGGGCAGGCTCCCGTTTTTGCGGCCTTTATATGCCTTGCTCTCGAACGCTAAAGAACAGACACCAAACTAAATGGACAAACAATAGTTATTGGTAGTTATTGTTGTTGGTGTAATATACCTGTTTTAAGTCAGAATTTACCTGGTAGGAAATATGTTCCGCTTCGTAGCTTTGTGTCAATATGACCGAACTCCGAACTCTGAAAACATTGAGGCAGGTTGGTGAAAACGAAGTTTATTGATGACTACAATCCAAAACCTAACGTCTTAAATCTAACATCCGAAGTCTATTACACGCATGAAAGTCACAGAATATTTTGAAAAGGCCGCAGGCCGGACGCTCATTTCTTTTGAAGTTTTACCGCCGCTCAAAGGTGGCCGGATGCAGGCTATTTTTGATACGCTCGATCCGCTGATGGAATTCAAACCGCCATTTATTGACGTAACTTACCACCGGGAAGAATTTGTTTACAATAAGCGCGACAGTGGATATTATGAAAAAACAGCCATCCGCAAGCGCCCCGGAACCGTAGGCATTTGCGCAGCCATCATGCACCGTTATGGCGTGGATGCCGTACCGCACCTGATTTGCGGCGGTTTCTCCAAGGAGGATACTGAAAATGCGCTCATTGACCTCAACTTCCTGAACATCAAAAACGTGCTGGCCATCCGGGGTGATGCGCGCAAGTTTGAGGGGCAGTTCGTTCCCGAAGAAGGGGGGAACCACTATGCGCTCGACCTCGTGAAACAGATCGCGGATATGAACCAGGGCCGCTACTTGGATGACAACATCGAAAATGGCGAGCGTACGGATTTTTGCATCGGCATCGCCGGATATCCGGAGAAACATTTTGAAGCGCCCAACCTCGATCTGGATATGAATTTCACCAAACAAAAGATAGAAGCGGGCGCACAATATATTGTTACACAGATGTTTTTCGACAATGCCAAATATTTCGAGTACGTGAAAAAGTGCCGGGAAGCAGGCATTACGGCGCCGATTGTGCCGGGGTTAAAGCCGATTACCAAGCAGTATCAACTCAGTTCCATTCCGCGCATGTTTTACCTCGACCTGCCGGAAGACCTCGTCAAATCTGTGCTTGCCGCAAAAGACTCCGAACAGATCACGCAGGCCGGTATCGAATGGTGCATCCAGCAATCAAAAGAACTGAAAGCGGCGGGCGTGCCTTGCCTGCACTACTACACCATGGGTGACGTGGCCACGATCCGGAAAATTGCAGAATCCGTTTATTAAGCCTCGAAGATGGAACAACAGATCCAAAACTACATTGGTGGGGATTGGCACGCCGCGCAATCCGGCACATCCTTAGACAACTACCAGCCAGCAACCGGCAAGGTCTATTCCCGCCTGCCCGATTCGGATGCGCGCGATGTTGAGTTGGCAGTGGAAGCAGCTCGGAAAGCATGGCCGCATTGGTCGAAATGCGGCGTGCAGGAGCGTTTTCAAACCCTGATGCGCATCGCCGACCTCATCGAACGCGATGTAGAAAGCTTTGCCCGGGCAGAAAGCGCCGACTCCGGTAAAGCGCTCTCTTTGGCGCGGACGGTGGATATTCCCCGTGCAATTGCCAATTTTCGATTTTTTGCAACTGCCATCCTGCACTTCAGTTCGGAGGCGCACCCCATGGAAGGCGAAGCCGTTAATTTTACCCTCCGGCAGCCGCTGGGCATCGTGGGTTGTATTTCTCCCTGGAACCTACCACTCTACCTGTTCACCTGGAAAATAGCGCCAGCATTGGCTACCGGCAATTGCGTCATCGCCAAACCGTCCGAATTAACACCCATGACCGCTTACCTGTTGACAAAAGTTTGTGCAGAAGCCGGACTGCCCGCAGGCGTGCTCAACATCCTGCACGGGCTGGGCGGCAAAGTGGGGCAAGCCATTGTGGAGCATCCGGAAATCAAAGCCATTTCGTTCACGGGCGGAACCGCCACCGGACGCAGCATTGCGCAAACGGCGGCACCGATGTTCAAAAAACTGTCGCTTGAACTGGGCGGTAAAAACCCGGTACTTATTTTCGCCGATGCCCCTTTTGAAGAAATGCTGAATACTACGGTTCGTTCTTCTTTTTCCAACAATGGCCAAATTTGCCTTTGTGGTTCACGCATTTACATTCAACGGCCCCTTTACGAGCGTTTTCGGGAAGCCTTTGCAGAGCGGGTAAAAGCCCTGCGCGTCGGCGATCCGGAAGCCCCGGAAACGAACCAGGGGGCTTTGGTTTCACAACAGCACTTGGAAAAAGTGATCGGCTACATTCGCCTTGCGCAGGAAGAAGGCGGTAAAATTCTCTGCGGGGGCCAGCAAATAACCCTGCCCGGAGCGCTGGCAGGGGGCTATTACCTTCAACCCACGGTCATTGAAGGCTTGCCCATCGGCTGCCGCACCAATCAGGAAGAAATATTCGGGCCGGTGGTCACCATTGCTCCGTTCGATACCGAAGAAGAAGCCCTGGCTTTGGCCAACGGCACCAGCTACGGCCTTGCTGCAACGGTTTGGACCAACGACCTGATGCGGGCGCACCGCGTGGCGGAACAGCTTCATTTTGGTATTGTTTGGATCAATTGCTGGATGCTGCGCGACTTGCGCACGCCTTTTGGTGGGGTTCGGCAGTCGGGCGTTGGCCGGGAAGGCGGTTTAGACGCGCTGCGATTTTTTACCGAGCCGAAAAATGTATGTATCCGGTATTGGTAGCCTTTATTTTTTCAGAAAGGCCGAATACATCCAAACCAATTTTTCCTGGGCTCGGATGTAGTCGCTCATAAGTGCGTTGGTGCCTTCGTCGCCTGCGTCGGCAGACAAGGCTAATAATTCCCGTTGAAGGGTAATGATGGTTTTGAAAGATTGCAGGATATTCTCCACTGCCGCGATGCCATTGGATGTTTCCGGGCATTCAACAATTTGAGACACCTTTTTATAATCAGAATAATTGTGTTTTGGCGCGTATCCTAACGTGAGAATCCGTTCGGCAACTTCGTCAATTTTGAGCAGCAAGTCGTTGTACAATTCTTCAAATTTGAGGTGCAATTCAAAGAATTTTTCGCCTTTGATGTTCCAGTGAAACCCTCGCGTGTTCTGATAAAAAATGGAATAATTGGCAAGCAGGTCGTTTAACTTTGCCGCTAATTGTTCTGAGAGTTGCTGGTCTAAGCCGATTGCATTCAAGTTGTTCATGTTCATAATTTTTATGCAAAGTTAACGACATCTGGTGTCAAATACAGTGATCTATGTCATATAGCCCAATGACAAGCGCTTAACCACTCACCAGTTTTAGCCACAACAGCAAATTGTAATACGTCGTCACCCGGCAAATTTTTCCGTTTTTTACTTCCAGAAAGGCACCCCTTGCCCCGGATGCTGCCTATCAATTGCTGTCGGCGACTGTTGATAATGGCGAAAATGCCGATACGCGCCGCTATTTTGTAGTGGGGCTGAATGCCGGCGTTTTTTATCGGCTTTAGGGTCTGCTGGCTGAAACCGGCGAACAAAAAAACGTAACGTGTTTCTTCAGCTCCGGCGCGCGTACCGCCCTACTTCAAACAACCCCATCCCAACCGAAGGCACCTTCCCCATGATCAATTCCGAAATCAATTTCCCGGTAGCCGGTGCCAGACTCAGCCCCATCATCGCATGGCCGGTGGCAACACTGAGGTTGTCGTGATCGTGCGAGCGGCCAATGTAGGGCAGGCCGTCGGGGGAACAAGGGCGCAAGCCGTGCCAGATGTTCGGTTCCCTGGGCATTTCTACTGCATAGCCGTTGAAATATTGAGGAATGGCTTTGACAATGCCCCGCACGCGGTTCAGGTTGATGGTTTCGTTCAGGCCGCCGATTTCCATGGTGCCGCCGAAGCGGATGAGTTGGCTGGCCATCGGTGTAATGGCCACGCGGGCTTCCGCCAGAATGGAGGGAAAACGCAGGCGCTGGCCTTCGCGCTGCGGCAGGGTAAAACTGTAGCCTTTACCCGCCTGGATGGGGAGGTTGAGCCGGAGCGCCCGTCCCAGGTGTTGCGACCAGGCGCCAGTGGCCAACAGCAGTTCATCTACCGGCAGGTGTTCTTCCCGGCCATTCCGACGTATTTTCAATTGGGTAATGCGTTTGTTTCTGAATTCAAAATCGAGTACGGCGGTTTCTGCCAGGATTTCAACGCCGGTGCCGATCAGGTATTCCCGCATTTGCTGCATGAACGCATTGGGGTGCAGGTGGGCGTCGCCGGGGTAATACACAGCGCCCGCCACTTCGGGTTTAATTTCCGGCTCCAGCGCGCTCAGGGCTGCTTTCGACAACACCCGGGCTTCGATGCCCAGCGCGTTGGCCCGTTCCGCAACAGCGGCCTCTTCGGCTAAGGTGTGCTCCGATTTGCAGAGCATCATCAATCCTTTTTCTTCAAAAGAAAATTGAAAACCGGGTTGCTGCGCCAGCTCGTGGTAAAGGGATTTGCTCATCAGGCTCAGGTCGCGCAGCGCCGGGGCTGCAGCCGTCACGCGCTTTTGGGTGGCCGCCCGGTAGAATTCCCAGCCCCAGTTGAAAAGCGCCCAACTAAGCCGGGGTTTTACAAAAAACGGGCTTTCGGCCTTGAACATCCAGCGAATGCCTTGTTCGATCATCCCCGGCGCGGCTAAAGGGATAAAATGGCTGGGGACGATCATGCCTGCATTGCCAAACGAGCAGCCGTCCGAGAAGGCGTTGCGCTCAATCAAAGTGATTGGGTAGTTTTCCTGCACCAAATAATACGCTGAACAAAGGCCAATGACGCCGCCGCCGATGATGGTGATGTGTGGCATTATTTTTATTTAGACTTTAGAGGCCCGATATTAGACCTTAAACAGCGCAAGTTCTTATTTATTTTGCAGCGGCGTACCTGCGAAATCGGGAAGTTATTATGGCAAGGTTCCTAAGGAACGCCGAAATAATAACTTCCCGATTTGGGCGGTGGCTTTTGGCTACGCCGAACTTGCGTTTCCCACCGGACTTCCCGCAATTGCTTTCAGTCGGCGCAATTGCCTTCGTCGGTCACGTAGCTTTGGCTACGC
>JBBQGV010000086.1:0-24947 GCA_038323375.1 Chitinophagales bacterium | reverse complement strand
CAAGCGCAAAATCAGGGGCATCATCCACGACGAATCTACAACGGGGAAAACGGCGTTCATCGAACCCGAACCTGTTATTGAAATCAATAACGACATTTTTGACCTCGAAACCGAAGAGCGTCGCGAAATTTACCGCATCCTGAAGGAATTGAGTACCACGGTACGGCCTTACGTCCCTGTCATGCGCGACTACCAGGAGCTCATCATCCGGTTCGACCTCGTGCATGCCAAAGCCCGGTTGGCGGTGCGCATGAACGCCAATTTGCCGCGATTGGTGAAGCGGTTAGTCATCAGCGTTCAGGATGCTTACCACCCTTTGTTGTATTTAAAAAACAAACAATCTGGAAAAACGACGGTTCCTTTCAACCTGACCTTGTCGCAAAATAATAGAATCCTTATCCTGAGCGGCCCGAACGCCGGCGGTAAATCCGTAACGATGAAGTCGGTGGGGTTGCTGCAATTGATGCTCCAATGCGGGCTGCTCATCCCGGTGAGTCAGGAATCGGAGATGGGCGTATTCAGCAAGTTTTTTGCCGACATCGGCGACCAGCAATCACTTGAAGACGACCTCAGTACCTATAGTTCGAGGTTGGCGAATGCGCGGCTGTTTCTGGAACAGGCCGACGACCGTACCTTAGTTTTGATTGACGAGTTTGGATCGGGCACCGACCCGAAAATTGGGGGTGCCATTGCAGAAGGCGTGCTGCGCGAATTGAACTTGCGAAAGGTTTTCGGGGTGATGACCACCCACTATTCCAACCTCAAGGTCTTTGCATTCAAAACAAAAGGCTTGGTCAACGGCTCCATGTTTTTTGACAAAGACCACCTTTTGCCTACGTATGAATTGAAAGTTGGGCGCCCGGGCAGTTCTTATGCGTTTGAAATTGCAGAAAAAATTGGCCTCGACGACCGGGTGATGCAATACGCGCGCCAGAAAATCGGTCAAAACGAAAAAGCGGTAGACGAGTTGCTCGTGGATTTGCAACGCGAAAAACAGGAGTCGGAGGAGTTGCTCAAAGAACTGAGTCAAAAGCAGCAACAACTTGATAAATTGATCCGCAACTACGAACAATTGCACTTAGACCTCGAATTTCGGCGTAAAAAAGTGAAGTTAGAGACTAAAGAGAAGGACTTCGAGCAAACGGCGCAGCAAAACAAGGATTTCGAGCGCATCATTCGGGAAATTAAAGAAGCGCAAAACCTCGAAAAGGCGAAGGAACTGGCTATGAAAGCCAAAGAAAGCCGTCGCCAGATCGAAGAAGAAATCGTTCAGATCAAAGAGGAAATTTACCAGCCCATCCGCTCCAATAAAAAAGCAGAAGTCAAAATCGGCGACTACGTCAAACTGCGCAGCGGCGGCGCCACGGGCTTAGTGGAAGCCATCGAAAAAGGCAAGGCGATCGTGCTGATGGGGCAAATGCGCATGAAAATCAACGCTGCCGATTTGTTGCAGGCCAACGAACCGCTTGACGTGCAATCGCACCGCAGCGTGCAAACGGATGCCGTGCAACAGGCCGCAGCTTTCCAACCCAAAATTGACGTGCGCGGCATGCGCATGGAAGAAGCCATGAAAATGGTGGAAGAATTCGTAGACCGGGCGATCGTTAACAGCTCGGCGGAGTTGCGCATTATACACGGCAAAGGCGATGGCATCCTGCGCAAAGTGGTGCGTCAAAAACTGCGGGAATACAATATGCCCGTGGAAATTTCGCATCCTCCGGCAGAGGATGGCGGGGACGGGGTGACGATTGTGAGGATTTGATTTGAGGAGGATTTGAGGATTCGATCAAATCCTCAAATCCTCAATCCTTAAAACACTTCCAGCCCTGCAAAATGAAAGGCAGCTTCAATGGCCGCATTTTCGTCTGAATCAGAGCCATGAACGGCATTTTCGCCTACATTTTTTGCATAGAGTGCGCGAATGGTGCCTGCGTCGGCTTTGGCCGGATCCGTAGCGCCGATCAGTTTGCGGAAATCTTCCACGGCGTTGTCTTTTTCAAGAACGGCGGCCACGATTGGGGCCGAAGACATAAATTCAACCAATTCGCCGTAAAAAGGGCGTTCTTTGTGAACGGCATAAAATGCGCCTGCTGTTTGAGCAGACATGCGCGTGAGCTTCATCGCCACAATGCGGAAACCCGCTTTGTTGATCTGAGCCAGAATAGCGCCAATGTGTCCCGAAGCTACAGCGTCGGGTTTAATCATGGTGAAAGTGCGGTTGCCTGTCATATTCCTGATAGTTATGAAGATTAGAAGGTATAGGGGGTTAAAAAGTGCCGCAAAGGTAAGAATCAGTCAATATTTTCATAACAATTTCTAATTTCGCACCCTGATTATAGCAAGCGCATGGAATACATAAGTGAAATACGGGCTCTTCTGGCTTCGCCCAAAGACATCATCATTACCTCGCACCGCAATCCGGATGGCGACGCCCTTGGCGCTTCGCTTGCGCTTTATCATTATTTGATACAGTCGGGTCACCAGGTGCAAATTCTTTTCCCGTCCGATTATCCGGATTTTTTCGACTGGATGCCCGATATCAAGCGCATCCTTGATTTCGACAACAACCCGGACGAGTGCAAAGTCATTGCCGAAAGGGCGCAAATCGCTTTCTACCTCGACTTTAACTCCATTGACCGCATAGACAAGCTTGGCGAACTGCTTGACAGCCTGAACATGCGCAAAATTATGATTGACCACCATCTTTATCCGGAGCCGGCCGCCGACTACATTATTTCAGATACTACGGCGAGTTCTACCTGCGAGATGATTTTCGATTTTATTTGTGCCCTTGGAGACCGCAAAGCAATTAACCGGGCAATCGGCGATTGCCTTTACACCGGGATTGTAACCGACACGGGGTCTTTTAAATACAGCACTTCACCAAAGTTGTTCCGCATTGTATCAGACTTGATAGAACTCGGGGTTGACGACTACGAATTGCAGGATCTTATCGCCAATAACCTGAATGAGAAGCAGTTGCGGCTACTTGGGCATTGCCTGAACAACCGCATGGAAATTTTGACGGAATTCAAAACCGGGATCATTTCCCTGACAAAAGAGGATTATGCCACGTTCGACATTCAGCGGGGAGACACAGAAGGCATTGTGAATTACCTGCTCAAATTGCGGGAAATCCAGGTTGCCGCATTCTTTATGGAGCAACCCACCATTGTAAAAATGTCTTTCCGGTCAAAGGGCGATTTTTCCGTTCATGAACTGGCCCGGAAACACTTTAAAGGCGGCGGGCACAAAAACGCGTCCGGCGGCTCATCTTTTCAGAGCCTGAGTGCAACATTGAATCGTTTCAAAACATTATTGCCGGAGTATGCAAGCGAACTTAATCACTAATTTATACCTATCTTTTATGAGAATCACTTTGTTTTTGTTATTACTGGGCGCCATTTCAGTGGCTTCCTGCCAACAGGAAAAGCAGAAAACCAGCCAGGGCTACGAATATATCGTGCATAAAAGCGCGGGGGCTGCGAAGGCTAATTCGGGCGACTATGTCTATTTTCATGCTTACGTCCGCAATGGCGATTCCGTCGTCATGAATACTCGTACGCAGCCTCAGTTGCCGCATTTCCAACTGTCCGATCCTACCGCACCGAAAGATCCTACACAGCAGCCTTCGCCGGTGGAAGACGTACTCCGGATGTTAGGGGTTGGCGACAGCGCTACCCTTTTTATTCCTTTGGATACGGTAAAAAACAAACCTGCCGGGTTTGAGGACGCTTCGATGCTTTACTACGATATTGTATTGGTAGACATCAAGACAAACGAAGAGTACATGGCAGACATGGCAAAAGAACGCGAATCTAAAATGGCTGAAGCAGAAGTAACCATGGCCAGAATGCCGGAAATTGAAGCATCAACCGCAGATGTACTTAAGAAATACAAATCAGGTGCGCTGGCAAGTCAGATCAAAACGACGGCCTCCGGTCTTAAATACCTGATTCAGGAAGAAGGCAACGGCCCTATGCCTGCCCTCGGAAAGCCGATAACGGTTCATTATCATGGATTATTAGCGGATGGCAAAATGTTCGACAGTTCTTTCGGACGCGGCGAACCTATCGAGTTCCCCCTTGGCGTCGGTCAGGTCATTCCAGGTTGGGATGAAGGACTTTCACTGCTCAAACAAGGCGGAAAAGCCACCCTCTTTATTCCTTACCAACTGGCTTACGGCGAGGCAGGCAGCCCACCGGTGATTCCTCCAAAAGCCGAACTGATTTTTTATGTTGAAGTTGTGAAAGCACAATAATAATTTGAGGATTCGAGTATTTGAACCATGCTTTCAAATACTCGAATACTCAAATCTTCAAATACTCAAATCTTCAAATACTCAAATACTCATCATGACCATCGAGCAATTAAAAAATGTAAAAGACCGATTAGGTGTTCTGGGGAGGTATCTTTGACGTCCCAGGACGATTGATACAAATTGAAGAAAAAGAACAACAATCCCTCGACCCTAACTTCTGGAATGATCCGAAAGCTGCCGAAGCGGTGCTGAAGGACATGAAAATGCACAAAAACTGGGTTCGGCAATACCAAACTACTGCCGCCCATATAGACGATCTCGAAGTGCTGTACGAGTTTTTCCGCGAAGGAGAAGCGACGGAAGTCGAGGTTGACGCCAAATTCAAAGAAGCCCTCGAATCCGTTGAGGAGCTGGAATTCCGATCCACCCTCAACCGCCCCGAAGACGAACTCGGTTGCATCCTTGAAATCAACGCTGGCGCTGGCGGTACCGAAAGCTGCGACTGGTCGGAAATGCTCCTGCGTATGTACACCATGTGGGCCGAACGCAGCGGGTTTAAAGTGACGGAACTCAACCGTCAGGACGGCGATATGGCGGGTATTAAAACCGCAGAAATCGAAATTGAAGGCGACTTCGCCTACGGATGGCTCAAAGGCGAAAACGGCGTACACCGCTTGGTGCGCATAAGCCCGTTCAATTCTCAGGGCAAACGCATGACCTCTTTTTCGTCCGTATTTGTGCACCCCATGGTGGACGAACGCATTCAGGTAGACATCAATCCCGTTGACCTTGAATGGGATACGTTTCGCGCAAGCGGCGCAGGTGGGCAGCACGTAAACCGAACGGAATCTGCAGTGCGGGTGCGACATTTGCCCAGTGGCTTAGTCGTGGAGTGCCAGCAGGAACGCAGCCAGATCCAGAACCGCGAAACCGCAATGCGCATGTTGCGGTCAAAACTCTACGAACTGGAACTGAAAAAGCAAATGGCAGAACGCGAAAAAGTGGAAGCCGGCAAAATGAAAAATGAATGGGGCTCGCAAATCCGCAGTTACGTGCTCGACGACCGGCGTGTGAAAGACCACCGCACCAGCCACCAAACCAGCCAAACGGATGCTGTGCTGGACGGCGACCTGGATGGGTTCTTAAAGGCATTTTTGATGCACCGGGACGACGTGGGGGCGATTGATTAATTGCCCCGGGGGTGTGGGGCAATTGATGAATTGCCGGGGGTGTGGGGCAATTGATGAATTGCCGGGGGTGTGGGGCAATTGATGAATTGCCCGGGGTTGTGGGGCAATTGATGAATTGCCCCTACCGGGTGTTTAACCGAACCTCCATCCACACTGGCTGGTGGTCGGAATATTTAAAATCCTGCTTCAGGGTTTTGATGCCCAGGGCCTGGATGTTGGGCGAAATCAGGAAAAAGTCAATAATCGTGACGAAGGTTTCGCCCGGCTGGTAGGTATATTTGGTTTTTCTGTTGGAAGGCGTTAACGGGTCGTATACCCAGCGCCAGTCACCGGGAAGAAAACCATCTTCGATGTTGAGTTGGCTGTAGCCCTGCGTTTTTCCGGGCATGAAAGTGTCGAATTTAAAAAACGGCGGACACTGATTCCAGTCGCCGGCCGCGATCACATAATTGCCTTTTTCGTATTCTTTCAGGAACAGTTCGCGCAAAAAAGCCATTTCCTGGCGCTTTAGTTCGCCTTCGCGATCGTGGGCGGAGTTGTGGATATTGAACACCACCAGCTCTTTCCCGTTTTTTACTTTATACCGAAACACCGCAGCGCAACGATCCAATTGAAAAATGCGCGTCGGCCACGCAAATTCGCCGGGCAACTGGTAGCGCGTGGCTTCTACCGGTTGAAAACGGCTCCACGAACCCAATCCGCTTTGAACGCGGCCATAGGCATTCCAAGGCTCTAAAATGGGCAAAGGCACCCGCGTGACCTGAAAATTGGTGGAGAATGTCGCGGCATACTTCGGCAGAAGTTCAGAAATCTGCTGAAACTGGTTGACGCCGTAACTGCGCTTGGCATCTAAGTCTACTTCCTGAAACAGGAAAAAATCAGCGGCAGTTGTCTTCATGAAATTGAAAATACCTTCGTGGTTTTTGTCGCTCAATGCCTTTGATGGCCGAACCATTGCACCGCCGGAAAACAACATCCTGCCCTGGTCGAATGAAAAATTACTTTCGGCACCCAAGCCGCCATAGCCGATATTCCAAGTAATGAAGCTCAAAATACTGTCTTCCACCATCTGGGGCACCACAGCCGGTTTTGTGCTTTCTAAAGGGATGACCAATTCGGGCTGATAATCGGTTGCAGTGCCGTGAATGATGACTACGGCAACGTACAGCAGGACAAGCAACAACAACAAGCCCAGGTATTTCAGGGCGCGTTTGAGATAAGTTGGCTGTTTCACACTCTTGGGCATTTTTTCAACGGCGTCAGTTTATCAATCAGCACGTTCCCTTTATGAGAAAACTCCTTGTCGCTGTAATGTGCTTCAATGATCAGGTAGTTGATGGGCTGCCTGACGCGGAAACGGACTTCGTACGTTTTCCAGTTGATGTGTTTGATGAAATCGGTTTGATACAACAACTGGTCTTTGCTGCACTTGGTTTGGCCGCCCCAGACGCGCAGTTTGACCGGATTGTTGTAGCCTGCATACGTTTTGGCGTAAGCCAGATTTAATTGAAAAGCATAGCATTCATTGGCTTCCAGCGCATCCGGCAGGCGTTGGCCGACGCTCTCCCAGGTGCCGTCTTCGCGGGTAATTAAGCCTAAATAGGTCGTTCCGTCGGAAGCTTCCTGGTAAACGCCCCATTGGCCGGGCAGAATATCGGGCGTGCTGCCGGGTTCGCAGGGCAACCAACCCACTGGTACCGTTGCGTCCTGTGGTTCGCCCTCAAAAGAAGCGTTCTGAAAGTGAATGATTTGTTGAGCCTGCACGTGATAAGCTACGTTGAATAGCATTGCCAGAATGAAGATTCTCATAGTTCTATCGTTTTTGAAAACTAACTTGATGCATAGAAACGCATTTTATCCCCAGAAGATTATAATTTTGCTCCAACATAAGCAATCCATGTCGAACTACACCGAAAAAACACCCTCCCCACAGAAATCCTCTTTTCGGGATACAAGGCCCAACTACCTCTACGCTATTGTCAGTGTGTCGTTGGTTCTGTTCCTATTGGGATTTTGCGGATTGGTGATGATCTACGCCCAGCGCTTAGTGAACGCGTTCAAAGAACGGGTAAATATACTGATAGAATTGGAAGAAACAACGTCGCCGGAACTAGTGGCAACCATAAAAACCGGGATCATAGAAAGTGTTTTTGCCAAGCCCGGCACGGTTCAACTCATCAGCAAAGAAGACGCCGCCCGCTCCATGGCAGAGGCTTTCGGGGAAGATTACGCCAAATTGGACATGCCCAACCCTTACCGCGACATGTTGAGTTTTAATGTAAAAGCGGCCTATATGGCACCGGACAGTCTCGATCGCATCCAAAAGGCCATCCTCCGGGAGCCAGGCGTTGCCGAAGTCTTTTATCAGGAAAATATTGTGGACAACATCGCCGGGAATGTCGGGCGCTTTGCCTATGCCGCACTGGTCGTTTGCCTTTTTTTTATCCTGATTGCCATCGTGCTGATTCACAATACAGTGCGATTGGCTTTGTATGCCAACCGGTTCATTATCAAAAACATGCAATTGGTGGGTGCCTCCTGGGAGTTCATCAGCAAACCTTATCTCCAGCGCGCTATCCTGCATGGACTCATTAGCGGCATCATCGCTATCGGCGCTTTGTTGCTGCTGGTGTTCTGGGCGCAAAAAGACCTGCCGGAACTGAAAAGCTTACAGGATATTTATAGCTTTGCGCTCTTGTTTTCCATCCTGATTGTGCTGGGCATTTTGATCAACACCATCAGCTCTTATTTTGTCGTGCGCAAATACCTCAAAATGCGGGTGGATGATTTGTATTGAGAAGATATTAGACAATAGATTAAAGATATAAGATAGCCGACTTATATCTGTGCCAAAAATCTACCTAAAAGTCTGATGTCTAAAATCTATAATCTTAAATCTAAGAAAGTCAATGAGTACCAATAATCCGCAAAGGAAAAAAGTTGTGGTTCCTGTTCAGAAGCCACAGGTAGCTGTCCGGACAACGCCGGTGGCGTCTGCCCGCAAAGTTGAACTAGTTTTCAACAAAACGAGCTATATCTGGATGGGCGCGGGTTTGGCCCTGATTTTCATCGGATTGCTGTTGATGGGCGGTGGTAAAATGCCGAACCCCGAGACCTGGGATGAATCCATTATTTACAGTTTTCGTCGCACCGTGCTGGCACCCATTTTTATCCTGGCAGGCCTGGTTGTTGAAATTGTAGCCATCTTCAAGAAATAAGTTACATGAGTGATATTGTGCGCGCCATCCTGCTCGGTATTGTGCAGGGGCTGACGGAATTTTTGCCGGTGAGCAGCAGCGGCCACTTGGAAATCGCCAAATATTTTAGCGGAGACCATAGTATGGCCGAAGACAGCCTGCTCATGACCGTCGTTTTGCATGCCGCTACTGCGTTGAGCACCATTGTTGTTTTTCGCAAAGACATCATCCGGATCTTCGCCGGATTGTTCCAGTTTCAATGGAATGAAGAAACGAAATTCGCCCTCAAAATTATCATCTCCATGATCCCTGCCGCTTTGGTGGGGTTGTTTTTTGAAGATGCCATTGAGCAACTTTTCGGAGGACGGGTTTTTATGGTGGCCTGTATGCTGCTGATTACAGGACTTTTGCTGTTCATTGCCGACCGCGCCAGGCGTACCGACCAACCCGTGACCAATCAAAGCGCTTTTTGGATCGGCATCGCTCAGGCCATTGCCATTACGCCTGGAATTTCCCGATCCGGCGCCACAATTTCCACTGCGATGTTGCTGGGCATAGACCGCGAACAGGCTGCCCGTTTTTCTTTCCTGATGGTGGTGCCGCTCATTCTCGGCAAAATGGCAAAAGATATTATGGAAGGCGATTTATCGAGCACCCACATCAGCCCCGGGGTTTTACTCGCAGGGTTCAGTGCAGCTTTCATCTCCGGCTTGTTTGCCTGTGTGTGGATGATTCGCCTTGTCAAAAACAGCAAAATGCGCTACTTCGGCATTTACTGCATCATCGCCGGATTAGCGGTGATGGCTTATGTCTATTTCAATGCCTGATATGACCATTCCTTCCCCGCAAGATTTTCTCAACGGCGTCACCCTGCTGGTGGACAAGCCCAAAGGCTGGACCTCCTTCGACGTGGTGAATAAAATCCGCTTTGCGCTGCGCCGCTATACTGGCGATAAAAAAATCAAGGTGGGCCACGCCGGCACGCTGGATCCGATGGCAACGGGTCTGCTCGTCATCTGCACGGGCAAATCCACCAAATTGCTGCACGAGTACCAGGGCTTTTCCAAAATCTATACCGGAACCATTCTGCTGGGTGCCACCACGCCTTCCTACGATTTGGAAACGGAAATTGACGCGCGTTTTCCGACGGAACACCTCACCCCTACCTTGCTGGAAACTGCCCGTCAACAGTTTTTGGGAACAATCGCTCAACTGCCGCCTATGTTTTCAGCGATTAAAGTGGGGGGCGAAGCGCTGTACAAAAAAGCCCGCAAAGGCGAATCCATTGAATTGCAGCCCCGCCAGATCCACATTGATGCCTTCGACCTTACCCGCGTCCAGCTACCGGAAGTGGATTTTTACGTGGCGTGCAGCAAAGGCACTTACATTCGTTCCTTAGCTTACGATTTTGGCAAAGCGCTCCAGAGTGGCGGTTGTTTGTCGGCTTTGCGCCGAACACAGATTGGGGAATTTAAAGTAGAAGATGCGTGGCAGGTAGGGAGCTTTGTGGATTCTTTAGGAGAGGATAAAGGGGCAAAGAGCAAGGGGCAAGAGGCAAAATGAGGCCACAAACGAAGGTTTTTGTCCCTCGCCAATTTGCATTTTGCCAATTTTAAAGGGTCTGCGCAAACGCCAGCAAATCGCTTTCGCAAAACTTCCCGGCCATAAACTGAATGCCCAGTGGCATACCATCGGCATGCGTTCCAACGGGCACACAAATCGCAGGAATGCCTACCATGTTGGCCTGCACCGTAAAAATATCAGCCAGATACACGGCAACAGGGTCGTCTATCTTTTCGCCCAACTTCCAGGGGCCGCCCGGCGCGGCAGGCAGCAGGATAAAATCGTGCGTTTTCAAAATTTCCATTGTGCGGTCGTGGATGAGCCGGCGCACCCGCTGCGCTTTCCCGTAGTACGCGTCGTAATAACCTGCGCTGAGTACAAAGGTGCCCAATACGATGCGGCGTTGTACCTCCGCACCAAAGCCTTCCGTCCTCGATTTTCGGTACAACTCATCCAGCGTACGCGCCTCCGCACTGCGATGGCCATAGCGCACGCCGTCGTAACGCGACAGGTTGGACGAAGCTTCTGCAGTTGTGAGCACATAGTAGGCAGGGATGATGTAATCCAAATATTCAAAATCAACCGCTTCCACTTCGTGGCCGTCGGCGCGCAACCGCACAATAAGGCCGTCGCAGGCTGCTTTGACATCGGGTGCCAGGCTCGGATGCTCTAAGGCTGCGCTGAAATAAGCGATTTTTGCCTTCCGGCCAAAATTCAATTGTTGGGAATAAGCCGGCACTTCCTGCGTGCTGACGGTGCTGTCGTATTCGTCTTTGCCAGCCATGATCTCCAGCAACAGCGCGGCGTCTTCCACGCTATTCGTCAGCGTGCCGATCTGATCGAAAGAGGAACCATAAGCGATGAGACCGTGGCGCGAAATGCGGCCATACGTCGGTTTCATGCCCACTACACCACAAAAAGCAGCCGGCTGACGCACGGAACCACCGGTATCGGAACCCAAAGACGCCAGGCACGTCCCCGCCTGCACCGCAACCGCCGAAGCGCCCGACGAGCCGCCCGGGATGCGTGTTTCATCAGCAGCATTGCGGGTGGGGCCGTAGCAGGAAGTTTCATTGGTGGAACCCATCGCAAACTCGTCGCAATTGACGCGGCCAATGATGATTACGTCTTCCGCCAGCAGGCGCTCCACGGCTGTTGCCGAATAGGGCGAACGAAACCCGGTTAAGATGCGCGACCCGGCGGTGGCGCTGTGGCCTTCGTAGCAGATCACGTCTTTGAGCGACAACACCATGCCGAACAGCCGCCCGATGGCATCCGGGCTTTCGCGAAAGCGGGCATCCAGCACCCGCGCTTTTTCCAGCGCTTCTTCAGCAAAAACTTCGATGTAAATATTCAACCCCCGGCTGGCTTCAATCTGAGTCAGATACTGCGAAACAAGCGCTTCGCAGGTGGTGATCCCGGCACGGAGATCGGCTTGTACTTGTCGGAGCGAGGTATAGGATGGTGTCATGCGCATTTCAGTTCGGAGGGCGAAAATAGGGAATTCTTGGGGAAGTAGAGGTTTTCGCGTTTATCAACAGGGCGTAGCTTCCTGTTCACCCTTCCGGCATCCGCCCGTCCATCATCCGAAACCACAGCGGCGGTGCCAGCGACAACACGATTGAAGCGGGGTAACCCACCGGCAATTGCGGACTTTCTTCTATATGCCGAAGCACCTGATATTTGCGCGAAGCTTTATAATGATGATCGGAGTGGCGCGTGAGTTCGTACAGGAAAATGCGCCCCAACTGATGGTCCGAATTCCACGAATGGCGCGGGCTGACAGGCTCATATCGCCCGGAAGCCTGCAAACGCCGCCGCAGCCCGTAGTGCTCGATGTAGTTCACCGATTCCAGCAGCAAAAAGCCACCCACCGCTACCAAAACCGCAAACAACAAAACGGTCCAGCCAAAGATAAAAGCAATTCCGCCCAGCCAGACCAATTGGAAGGCCTGAAAGCGCATCATTTCGTTGTCCCAACTCCAGACCGGCAATTCTAATTTGCGCAACCGCTCCGCTTCGATGCGCCACGCGTTCAGGTAACTGCCACTCACCGAACGCCACCAAAATGCATAGATGTTTTCACCCTTGCGGGCCGAAGCCGGATCCGCGTCGGTCGCCACGTGTTTGTGGTGGCCACGGTTGTGCTCAATGTTGAAATGCAGGTATAGCGAAGGCAACAGCAGGGTTCTGGCCATAAATTGATCGAAACGGCCAGGACGGTGCCCCAGTTCGTGCGCGACATTGATGCCAATGGCACCGGCCATGATGCCCATGTTGAGCGTAAGTCCAACCAGTTCAAAGCCGCTCAACGCCACCCCGCTTTTCAGGATCGTAGCAAAATAGTACAATAAAGCATACAGAATGGGCACATTCAGGTAAAGCAGGTAGTCGAAAAAGCGGCTTTTGGCAATCGCTGTTTCTATTTCCGGCGACAGGTTCTCTGCATCCGGCGGAATGATGAGTTCCAATAAAGGAATGAGCACAAAAGCAAGGTAAAAACTGCCCGGCGACCAGATGCCGCGGAAATACAATCCCGCAAAGGCGGCGGCAGGCAAAAGGTAGGCGAGGAGGTATTTGGCGTCTTTGCTCATATCTTGGATATTTGCTGTAAAAATATAGCTTTTGGGGGAGGAGTCAAAACAAAAAAGGCTGTCTAAACGACAGCCCCCATTTGCTTTGGCGGAGAGGGTGGGATTCGAACCCACGGTACCCTTGCGAGTACGCTTGATTTCGAATCAAGTCCATTCGACCACTCTGGCACCTCTCCAAATCAAGGACGGCAAAGATAAGGAAGTGTTGGAAATGCTACGCATATAAATTTGAGCAAAAAGCGTACAATCTT
Organism: Chitinophagales bacterium; assembly: GCA_038323375.1. Taxonomy (GTDB): domain Bacteria; phylum Bacteroidota; class Bacteroidia; order Chitinophagales; family Saprospiraceae; genus JABWAJ01. Next base: position 11,891 of record JBBQGV010000086.1, on the reverse strand, counting down.
TTATTTTTCTGAATCCCCCCGGTGCCTTTGTCCCGTATATAAGTTTGTAGCTGAAAAGCAAATAACCCTGCGCCAAAAGTGGTGTTGGAGAACACCCAAAACTCAATAAATCTGCGGCTTTGAAAAAAAATGAAAAAAGTTTGTCACAAAGGGTAACGTTTTTCCCTTTTAAGACACAAATAGTCAAACAATACCCCAAAACGCATCAAAGCCGGGATTGCCGCTGCCAACCAACCCCTTAAAACGACCCAAACACCATTGATAACAGGCAGCCCCCAGGCAATCCCGGTTGCGATGCAAAAGCTGGAAAGCTTTAACACAATTTTAAATATGCGCCGTGCAACATACGGCAAGTCAAAACAGTTCTTAAAGCAACACCAACAACCGAATTAAATTTCACCTGAACAACCCATAAACACATCCGACACCATGAACACGAAAAGAATTAAATTAGAATTGACGGTAAAACTGCTCAATTCCGGAATGCGCCAAAACCTCCTGAGTTTCATTCAGGAACTGATGCTGGGCTTTAAAGAAGCGGGAAATTTCCTTGGGTTGAGTCTGAAAGACAAAGCCATGCTCAATCCCAGCCACATCAAACAAACTTACGCGATACAATTTGAGCACTGCACCCTCGACGTGGACTTAGTTTCCAACGCCGCTACCCAAAACCAATACGTGCAGGGCTTTCAATTAAGATAATTTCCATTTGTCGTCTCATGTACTTATCCGAAAAAATTAACCAGCGGCTTCCTTATGGGAGCCGTTTTTTTTTGCCCGATGTGAAGAGGCTATGATAAAACTACTGCTTCACCGTATTCACATAATCCTCCCAGCTCTTCGTCTTGTAGTGCCCTTCTGCCGTAAAGCGCATTTCTTTCAATAAACCGGTCGGTTCTTTGTAGCCCGGAGAAATGGAGATGCGTTCGATCTTTTCGTCCAGGTATACAAAAGATGGGTAGCTCAGTTTGCCATCAAGCAGAGAGTACGCCAATTCGTGGATGCCGTTGCGGCCTACGCCGGCGTGGTGCTTGAAGGTGTGGTTGTTGAACACCACGTCGCCTTTTTGTTCGGCGTCGAATTTCACGGCATAGAAATGTTCGTTCATGTATTTGGCAACTGCTGCGTCTTTGAAGGTATTGGCGTCCATTTTTTTGCAATAGCCGCACCATTCGGTGTACAGGTCAATGAAGATTTTTTTCGGCTTTTTCGCGTTCAAAGTGATGGCTTCATCCCAGGTATACCACTTGATGGCAACTTCTTCCGGATTGGATTGTTCGCTTTTGGGCAAAACGAATGCATAGAGTGCAGCAGCGCCGACTAACACGGCCAGAATTATCCATAATTTTTTCATGCGATCGCAGATTTTGTTTTTGTTACAAAAGAATCCAAATCAAAAGTAGCAAGTGAACGGCAGAAGGACGGGGGGATTAAGATATATTTAACGTGCCAAATTCAGGGGAATGAAAAAAATTGTGCTCGCCGTTGGCGGTTCCAGCGGTTCCATTTACGCAAAAGTCCTGATGGACAAGTTGGTGCAATTGCAGGCACAGCTCGCAGCCGTGGGTGTGGTGATGAGCGAAAATGCGCGCTACAACTGGGAACTGGAGCTCGGCAACCGCGATTACGAAAGCTACCCGTTCACGTTTTACGACAAAAAAGACTTCATGGCGCCGTTTGCGTCCGGTTCTGCAAAATACGATACCTTCATCGCGTGTCCCTGCTCAATGGGACTCATGGGCCGCATCGCTTCCGGCGTTTCGGACGACCTCGTTACCCGCGCTGCCGACGTCATCCTGAAAGAACGCCGGCGCCTCATTCTCGTCATCCGCGACACCCCCTACAACCTGATCCACATCAACAACATGAAACTGCTGACCGAAGCCGGTGCCATCATCTGCCCGGCCAGCCCCTCGTTCTACAGCAATCCGCAAACGATGGAAGCGCTCGCTGCCACGGTGGTGGATCGGGTGCTGGATTTGGCGGGTTTGGAGTTGGATTCCTATCGGTGGGGGGAGGAGGATTTGAGGATTTGAGAACCCCGCTCCCGATATACGGGACAGGTTGGGTGGGACAAGTTTTGAGCGCGGGGCAGAGCCGGCAGGGTGCGACCCTCGCGGTCGCCCAAACACTCAACGAACCACCAATCGCCTAAACATCATAAGTCAACTCCACGCCTTCTCCATCCGGGTGCGACTGGCAAGTAAGGATATAGCCCTGTGCCACTTCTTCGTCGTCCAAAGCATAGCAGGCGTCCATCGTTACTTTGCCGTTCAGCAGGCGGGCAATGCAGGTGGAGCAGGCACCGGATGTGCAGGAATACGGCGGATCGTAGCGGGCGTCTACCAGGGTGGATAAAATGGTTTTTCCAGCGGGAACTGTAATTTCGATGCGTTTTTCACGCAGGTGAACCACAATATTGCCGGCACCGCCAGAGGCATTCCCATCTTTACTGTCGCCGGGAACGGCAGAAGAAAAGCGCTCGGAAAGGATGTGTTTTTTGTCCACGCCGCGAGAAAGCAGGGCGGTTTCAGCCGTTTCGATCAGGGCGCCGGGGCCACAGAGGTAATACTCCGCTTCTTTCGTGCGCTGCAGATGCGTTTCCAGAAACCAGGCAATGTGCGCAACGTCAATACGACCCGACCGGCCATCCCAATTCGAGGCGCCTTTGCTGAACAGGCTCAGCATGCCTTTCGCTTTTTCGAGCTTTGGCTGGCTAAGTACATGTACCACATTCAATTGTTCGGCGTAGCGTTGTTCCAGTTCGGCCAAACCCTCTTTGAACAGGATATTGTCTTCGCTGCGGTTGCCATACAGCAGGTAAATTTTGCTCATTGGTTCCGCTTCCAGGATCGTTTTGATGATGGAATAAAGCGGAGTGATGCCGCTGCCGGCACCGATGAGGTAGTAGGTTTTTCGGTTGCCTGCGTCGAGCGAAGTGAAGAAGCGCCCTTCCGGGGGATAAACTTCGATGCTTTGCCCAACCGTTACTTTATCGTTCAGGTAATTGGAAGCCAAGCCTTTTTTAACGCGTTTCACCGTAACGGCTAAGTGTTCTTCGATCGGGCTGCTGCACATGGAATAGGCTCGGCGCACCTCCTGGTTATTGATTTGAAGTTTCAGGGTAAGGTATTGTCCCTGTGTATATTGGAACGTATCCTTTAAAGATTCAGGCACTTCAAACAGCAAAGAAACGGCATCTTCAGTTTCTCGGCGAACGGCTTTCACCGTCAATGGATAAAATTCTTTGATCATTGCTTATGGTCGTTAAAAAATTTATCATCAAACAGTTTCCCGTCCATTGAGTTCATATTTATAGTTTATTCAAATCCTCAAATCATTTCGGGTGTTTGGGCGACCGCGAGGGTCGCACCCTACCGTCAAATCTTCAAATCCTTCGATACAACGGGTGATAACTCAACACCGTATCCCGCAAATAGGCTGTATCCAAATGCGTATAAATTTCGGTTGTCAGAATAGATTCGTGTCCCAGCATGTCCTGCACGGCTTTGAGGTCGGCACCGCCCTCGATCAGGTGCGTGGCAAACGAATGCCGGAACGTGTGCGGGCTGACGTTTTTTTCGATGCCGGCTTTTTCTGCGCAGGCTTTCACAATCAAAAAAACCATGATCCGGGTCAGTTTTCCACCCCGGCGATTGAGGAACAGGATGTTTTCGCTGCCTTTTTTGATTGGTTTCTGAACCCGCCGCACGCCTTCTTCGTAAAAGCGGATGTGTTTGATCGCTTCTTCTCCGATGGGCACAATCCGCTCTTTGTTGCCCTTGCCGATGACCTTTACAAAACCTACTTCTAAGAAGAGGTTCGACAGGCGCAGGTCTGTCAGCTCGCTCACCCGAAGGCCGCAGGCATAAAGGGTTTCCAGCATGGCCCGGTTGCGCGTCCCCTGCGGTTCGCTGAGGTCAATGGCCGCCAGCATCCGCTGAATTTCATCGTAGGAAAGCACTTCGGGAATATGCCGTTCCAAACGCGGGCCTTCCAGCGTTTCCGCGGGATTGGCGAGGATCAGGTCTTCCGTCAGCAGGTATTTGAAAAAGGTTTTCAGAGCCGACAGGATTCTGGCCTGCGAACGTGCGCCTAAGCCCAGCTCATTCAGCCAAAAAATAAAGGCTTCCAATTGCGCAGTTTCCACCTGAGCGGGTGCCACCTGCTGTCCTTGAATTGAAAAATAAGCAACCAATTTGCCCACATCGCCAATATAAGCCCCTATGGTGTGCTGCGACAGTGCGCGCTCCAGCATCATAAAAGCCTTAAAACCGTTCAGGGCAGGTTCCCAATTCATCTGTGTATTCAATCTGACGGCAAAAATAAAGAAATAAAGCGCAGTGGAGGAGGATTTTAGGATTTGAGGATGCAAGTGCGGGGCAGCGCCGGTAGGGTGCGACCCTCGCGGTCGCCCAAACACCCGAAATGATTTGAAGATTTGAGGATTTGCCGGTAGGGTGCGACCCTCGCGGTCGCCCAAACAATCAACGAACAAAAATGATTTGAAGATTTTGGAAAACGAAAGCAAGTTCACAATTATTGATAGCAATACTTTGTTTTCCGGCCAAATATGCTTACCATTGAGCAAAGCAAATAAAAGCCTACGGAATATGAAGCAGGAAGTCCACATCCTTTTAGGGTGCGCCGATGCACGCGACCTGAACCAGGTTCAAATTGACACCACCCGGGAATTTATCAAAAAATACAAAGAAAAAGGCATTCACATCGGGATGCGGGTGATCCGCATCGCCGGCTCTTTTGCATCCCGGGAAGCGATCAACGACATCAAGCGCACCATCGAAATGAACCAGCGGGAAAGTTATGGCAACTTCAAAAAAACGGAGTATTATATTCATATTCAAACACATGGCCACTTAGACGACCAATCCAACAAAGACTACATCAGCCATATTTACGAAATGAACATTGTGCCCGGCTCCCCGCTCAATTGCGGGATGCTGGAAGCAGCCAGTGTGGGCATCGAAATCGAGCAGATGCTGTTGGAGGAGCGGCCCTTAGTGGAAACCCCACGCGGCGTTTTCCGGATAGATGCGGACGAAGACATTCAACGCCTACTGAAAGATGTGTATGCTCACGAGGGCTATCTGGCCGGCGACTGGATTCGGAGCATAGACAAATTGCGCACCCACCCACGCCTGCAAAAATCGGTGCTGGAACAGGTCATCCGCACAGACCCGGCCATGAGCCGCCTGAACATCAAAATTACGGCAGGGATTCAGGATTACTCCATTCACGGCCTCATCCGGTTAGACAACGGTGTTCCCAAAGCGCCGTTTTGGGACGATGTGCAGCGCGAAATCCGCAAACGCAGCGACAAGAAAAAAGGCGATCTGGGGCTTCAATCCCAAAAGCAAAAACCCTTAGCCGGTTTGGTTTCGCTTTCCGACCCGCAGTTGTCCTCGCGTTCTTTAGCCGCTCAATATTATTTTGACCTGAATGGCTTTGAAAACAATGGCGCCTACCTCGCCAATACGGTCTTTAACATTTCGGGCAGTGGCTTCGATTTGCCTTATGCGCCTTTTGGCCCTTATGCCAATGCAGGATTTTTCTACGGCGTGAAGCACCTGAATCTGACCGATCAAATGGTCATGGGCTACGATGAAGAGCAAACCGAACGCATGATTAAAAAAATCTCAAAAGACCCGATCATGGCGCTTACCGTGAAAAAATTCGGCGTCAACCTCATTCCGATTAACCAAAAGGCTCTCCTTGAAAAATACAACAGGGTGGCGGAAGAAGCGGCGGAGGTGTTTTGATGGGAAGGGGGCAGTTGGCAAATTTGCAAGTTGGCAAGAAGCAAGTTGGCACCTTGCCATTTACCAATTTGCAAACTTGCTTAACATGCGCCATAAAAATGCCTCAGAAGCGTTAGCTTTGTAATTCATTTGGGAACGTGTCATAAATAACTTCCGTGTTTGGGCGGTCTCTTTTTTTACCATGCTTCGTTGCATCGAAGGTCACTTAGCTTAGGCTAAGCTCCCTTCTCGCGCCTTGCCTGATAAAAAAATAGCCTCGCCGAATTCAGGTAACTTATTTACGCCACGTTCCTTAATACACTGTAAACTAAGTTTCATTGGCTTTTGGGTGAATCTTTTTGCGCCATGCTTCCTCCATTTTTTCGCCCGATGCATAGGCATCGAACTTAAAAATGGACTTGCCTGACACAAAAATCTTTTACCCAAAATCTCAACAAACTTAGTTTACGGTGTACTTAAAGCAGCTTCCCTGATGCACAAGCTCATTTTTTCGCCTTTCGGCAAAACTTTCCTTGCCGCGTTGATCCTTTCAATTCTGCTTCCGGCCTGTGGCGAAGAAGCGCCGCTCACGCCCAAGCCCCGCGGATACCCAAAAGTTGTTTATCCGCAAAAGGCTTACCAGGCTTTCGATGCCGATTATTGCAATTTTACGTTCCAATATCCGGTATACGCTCAGATTCAACAAGATACAACGTTTTTTGAAGAACGTCCGGCACATCCCTGCTGGTTCAATGTCTACATTCCGGCCTTCGATAGCCGGTTGCACTGTACGTATTCCCCGATTGGCAAATCCAACAGTTTTGAGGAGCTGAAAGCAGACGCGTTCGAGTTGATGGACTGGCACAAAAAACGCGCCAACGGCATCGAAGAAATCCCCATCAACCTCCCCGGAAACGTCAGCGGGTTTATTTTTGATATAGAGGGGCCTGCGGCTTCTCCTTTCCAGTTCTATCTGAGCGACAGCACACACCATTTCTTCCGCGGTGCACTCTATTTCAATACCCAGGCGCGCCCCGATTCGCTGGCGCCGATCTATACCTTCGTTAAGGAAGACTTAGTGAAAATGATTGAAACGTTTCAATGGAATAAATAAATCGGTTGACGGTAGACGGTGGCAATGAGCCGTCTTACCGTCAACCGTCAACCGTAAAACCATGTATCCCGACCTCTCCTACTTCCTCCACGACGTCTTCGGCACGCAGCCGGACAACTGGGCTTCCATTTTCAAGACTTACGGGCTTTTTCTCGTGTTGGCCATCCTGACCGCTTCGCAGGTATTGTATTGGGAATTGCGGCGAAAAGCCACCGAAAAAATCTTCCAGGCGAGCACCCTTGAAAAAACGGAAGGCCAAAAACCGGAAAGGCAAGACTACCTATACAATGCTTTCTTTGGTTTTTTGTTAGGATATAAAGGACTCTATGCCGCGCAGCACTTTGAAGAATTGCAACGCAACGCAGACGAAGTTTTGCTTTCAACTTCCGGTAATTGGTGGGGCGGCATCCTGGGTGCCCTGATTTTTGCAGGGTTAAAAGGCTGGGAGGCGTACCGGTTGCGAAATTCCCAACCCGAAGTGCGCACCGTCGAAATCTACCCGCACGACCGCATTGGGCAAATCACCCTCATCGCGGCCATTTTCGGCGTTATCGGCGCTAAAGTATTTTACGTTTTCGAGGATTTTTCTTCTTTTCTGGAGCATCCGGCTAAAACGGTTTTTTCCGGCAGCGGCCTCACCATCTACGGCGGCCTCATCGGCGGGTTCCTTGCGGTGAGCTGGTATCTCCGGCGCCATCGCATCCCCCTCGTTCCGGTACTCGACGCTGTAGCGCCTGCGCTCATCATCGCTTATGGCATCGGGCGCTTGGGCTGCCATTTTTCCGGCGACGGTGACTGGGGCATCGTCGCATCCGCCCAACCTGGCTGGTGGTTCCTGCCCGACTGGCTCTGGAGTTTTGATTATCCGCACAACTTCCTGCGCGAGGGCATTCCCATTGAAGGTTGTCAAAGCCGCTACTGCATGCACCTCGCCGAGGCGGTTTACCCTACACCTTTGTACGAAACGACCATGGCGTTCGCAATCGGCGGCATCCTGTGGTTTGCACAAACGCGCTTTAAAATTGCCGGCATGGTCTTTTTCCTCTACCTCGCCCTCAACGGCCTGGAGCGTTTCTGGATTGAAAAAATCCGCGTGAACAGCCAATACGACCTCGGTTTCCTGCAGGCAACGCAGGCGGAGATCATTGCAACGCTGTTGTTTGTGATCGGAGTAGGAGGAATGGTGTGGTTGTGGAAAAAGCGGGGATTGGCGATTGGGGATTGACAAATTGTGTAAAAAAGCAAGAGACAAGGGCAAATTGGCAAGAGGTGCCTCCCTTGCCAATTTGCCCTTGCCTCTTGCTCCTTGGCTCTTAACACCACTAATTCCTCGAAAGCATCGAAAGCAGGCGCAGAATTTCCAGATACAGCCACACTAAGGTGACCAGCAAGCCCACCGCTGAAAACCACTCCATATAAGCCGGTGCGCGGTACATTTCGCCTTTTTCAAAGTTGTCAAAATCGAGCAGCAGGTTCATCGAAGCGATGGCAATGATGACTAAGCTGATGCCGATGCCAATCGGGCCGGCCTGGTGCAGATAGGGCATCGTGACGCCAAACATAGACATAACAATGGCAACCACATAAACCAAAGCAACCGCGCCTGTGGCCATCATAACGCCTACGCGGAGTTTGTTATCCACCTTGATGATGCGCGATTTGAAAATGAACAGCATGGTGAAAAATACGCCCATTGTCAAAGACACCGCCTGAAAAATGATGCCGTCGAGCATGCTTGCGTAAATCGCGGAGACGGCACCAACGAACAAGCCTTCCAGACCTGCATAGATCGGCGCCAGGATTGGCGACATGGCCGGGCGGAAAGACATAATGAGGACGACAACGAGACCGCCAATAGCGCCTCCCCAAAGGAAGAGCTGGCTGGGAGCAGTAAATGCGAACGCTGCCGTTGCCAGCATGATGAGTCCGAGGATGAACGATTTGTTGATGGCACCCTGAACGGTCATGGTAGCGCCGCCGGTCAACGCATTTTCCTGAGAAGCCTGCATGTAGGCTTTTTCTTTCATTACAGGATTGCGGGATTCAAAAAAGCCTTTTCTGTTACTCATAAGTCTAAAAGGTTTTGATTTTGTACCTGCAAGATAAAGCAAATTTTCATTTGCACCAAGCAGGGTTATTTTTCAATTGATCTTGCATAAAACAACAAAAGACTCCTTCTGGATTCAGAAGAAGTCTTTTTAACGTCGTACTCCATCAACTTGACGTCGAAAATGTACAATTGCCGGATTTGTTATTTGATGACGTATCGAACGCTCAACGCGCCATAGCCGCCACCAAAACCGCTGTCGTAGCCATTGACGAAGAAAATAGGCAGCCAGTCCAAAGAAAGGTTAACCGGCGCGCTGTCAAATTTGTAGTCTAAGCCAATCGCTCCCAAAATCCCGATGCTTGTGTTGCCATCGCCGACAAAGTTGTCGTCGTAATTCCAGAAGAAAGCAGAAAGCCCGCCGCCTGCAAACCAGCTCAACCCGTCAATGCTTGAAATTGCCGTGTGGTGTTGGTAAGTAGCGCCTACATTGAACCAGTTGTAGAAAGCATAGGAGCGAAAACCTGCAAATGCTTCAATGGCACCCCGCTCGCTGATAAAATGCTTGTAGGATACCGAAGTCGGATAGCCGAGGCGGAGGCCAATAGCAGACGTGTAATCCTGGGAATAAGCGGCAAAGGTGACTCCCAATGCCAAAACCAAAGTGAAGATGACTTTTTTCATAACGATTATCGTTTACGTTGGTTATTGAATGGCGCAAATGTACTAATGGAATTTACGTGACGATAAAAAAGAAGATAAAATATTTTTTGTGCTTAATACTCCTAAAATTCAAGTCTCTGATTGATAAAAGATAATGACATAACAAACAACGAGCATGGGCCTCCCCGAATTTTCTGCCAGGGGTAGCGCACCATAATATGGGTATAAATTTGACAATTAACGAGTTGTAAAGCCTGCCCCGCTAAAAACGAATGCTTTTGAATTTTCAAGCAGCCCTTTGCGTACTTGGCGAGACCTTTGCGCACTTGGCGGGAGACTGTCTTTAAAGTCGGGTGTCTGTTCTTTAGCGTTCGAGAACAAGGCGTGTTTTGCCCCAAAAACGGGAGTTTACTCGCGTAAATGACCAGTTTTGGGGCAAAATACAACGCAGTTATCGGACTATAAAGACAGACACTAATTAGTTATTTCTGTCGCGCTTGTTTTCTTTGCGGTCACGCTTGTTTTCTTTGCGGTCGCGCTTGTTCTCTTTGCGGTCGCGGACGTCCTCTTTTAAATCGCGGACATCTTCACGGGCATCGCGGACATCTTCTTTTTTGTCGCGAATGCCGCCGTCGTGTTGGGCGTCACGTACATCTTCGCGGGTGTCGCGGCGATCTTCTTTGCGGTCGCGTTTGTTTTCTTTGCGGTCACGCTTGTTTTCTTTGCGGTCGCGCTTGTTTTCAGCTTTGTCAACGGCGTCTTCAACTTTGTCGGCAACCTGTGCCTGCGAAATTGCCGGCATCAGGAAGAACAATGCGCCGGAAAACACGGCGATCAGGATCGGGCGGAAGGAAAATGCTTGTCTTTTCATAATAGATTGTGTTTTGGTAAGAACCTTGAAGACTACAAGAAAAGGAAAACGTTTAATCATTTCATAAAAAATCAAGTCAGGGTGATTCCTTCGCGCACTCCGAAAAATTACCATCTTTGTCTGTTTCCGATCCTTCTGATTCATCAAAATAGTGAAGCATGCCGGAAGAGTCCATTCCTAAAGGAAAATTTTCTGCCTTAGAACGGCAAAAAGACATTTATTTGGCCGGTATCAGCGGCCAAAGACCTGCCATTCCGATCCATCCGGATGAACTGGAACGCCAGGCGAAAGAAAGGATGACGCCGGAAGCGTTCGCTTATGTTGCCGGCAGCGCAGGCTTAGAGCGTACCGCCCTTCAAAACCGCGATGGCTTCGGGCGCTGGCAGATCGTACCGCGGATGCTGCGCGATGTGTCCCAATGCGACCTGAGCACGGAATTGTTGGGGATGAAAATACCGGCACCACTGCTGATCGCTCCGATTGGCGTGCTGGAAATGGCGCACCCCAAAGCTGATCTGGCCGTTGGCCGGGCTGCAGCAGCGTTGGGTATTCCGATGATTTTTTCCAACCAGGCTTCTGTGCCAATGGAAAAGGTAGCCGAAGCGATGGAAGACGGGCTGCGTTGGTTTCAATTATACTGGAGCAAATCGAATGAGCTGGTGGCGAGCTTTGCGCACCGGGCCGAAGCTTGCGGTTGCCGCGCCATTGTGATCACTTTAGACACGACGATGCTGGGCTGGCGCACGCGCGACTTAGACTTGGCGTATCTGCCTTTCCTGCGTGGCAAAGGCATTGCGCAATACACTTCGGATCCCGTTTTTCAGCGCCTTTTAGACGAACCGGACGATCCAGCAAGCCCACAACCCAAACGCCGCCTGACTTGGGATACGCTGGTTTCTTTATCCGAATTGCTGCGTGCTTATCCGGGCGGTTGGTTCGATAATTTTCGGTCGGGGCGCGCCCTGAAAGCCGTTCGAAAATTCATTAATATTTATACCAATCCTTCCCTCAACTGGAACGATCTGGCTTTTTTGCGACAGCAAACCAAACTCCCCATCCTGCTCAAAGGGATCGTGCATGCGGATGACGCCCGTCTTGCGCTCGACCACGGCATTGACGGCCTCATCGTTTCCAACCATGGCGGCAGGCAGGTAGACGGTGCCATTTCTGCCATCGAAGCGCTTCCCAACGTAGTCGCTGCCGTAAACGGGCACATTCCAGTGCTGATGGACAGCGGTATCCGCAGCGGCGCGGATATTTTTAAAGCATTGGCGCTTGGCGCAAAAGCAGTTTGCGTGGGCCGACCTTATGTTTATGGATTGGCTCTGAACGGAGAAGCCGGCGTTCGGGAAGTCATCGAAAACCTGCTGGCCGATTTTGAATTAACTATGCGTTTGTCGGGGTGTCGTTCTATTGGGGAGGTTAATGGGGAGAGGG
>JBBQGV010000085.1:0-24974 GCA_038323375.1 Chitinophagales bacterium | reverse complement strand
GGAGGTGTCCGACACGTGAACTCAATCACTCACTCATCCCCCATCATCCCTTTCAGCATTGAAACATCTTTGCTTTCCAGCACCGACTGTCCCATCAGGTATTCGTCCACTTTGCGGGCGCATTCGCGGCCTTCGCTGATGGCCCACACCACGAGGCTTTGGCCGCGGCGCATGTCACCGGCGGTGAAGATTTTAGCGATATTGGTTTGGTAGCTTTTTTCGGTGGCTTTGACGTTGCCCTGGCGGTCGAGGTCAATTTCCAATTCTTTCAGCAGGCCGGCTTGTTCGGGGTGCAAAAATCCGACGGCCAGCAGGGCGAGTTCGCAGGGAATTTTACGCTCGCTGCCTGGAATTTCTACAAATTGGGCAGGTTTGCCGGCTTCGGTAATAGTCCATTCCAGACTCACTACCCGCAGGGCTTTGAGGTTGCCGTGTTCATCGCCGATAAAGGCTTTGGTGGCTACGGCAAATTTTCGTTCGCAACCTTCTTCGTGTGAAGAGGTTGTTTTTAGCAGCATAGGATAGGTAGGCCAGGGTTGGGCAGGGGTTCGCGAGGCGGGCGGCTCTGGCAATAATTCAAATTGGAGGACAGAAGCGGCATGCTGCCGGTTGGCCGTGCCCACGCAGTCGCTGCCCGTGTCGCCCCCACCGATAACCACCACATTTTTTCCGGCGGCGGTCAATTCAGCAGGCCACGGGTTGCTTTCCAGATTGCTTTGTGCAAAGGGGTTTTTCCCGGCAACGCGCTTGTTGTTTTGTTTCAGAAATTCCATGGCAAAATGCACGCCGTTCAGCTTTCGCCCGGCCACGGTGTTGAGATCGCGCGGTGCCGTAGCGCCTCCGGCCAACACGATGGCGTTGTATTCCCGCAGCAACGCGCTGATGCTCACGTTCACGCCAACGTTGGCGTGGCAACGAAATGCAATGCCTTCTTCCTCCAAAAGTGCAATTCTGCGGTCTATGACGCTTTTTTCCAGCTTAAAATCAGGAATGCCGTACCGCAACAGGCCACCGGGCGCATCGTCGCGTTCGAATACCGTCACCCAGTGTCCCGCGTGGTTCAACTGGGCTGCGGCTGCCAGACCCGCCGGACCGGAGCCGATGACGGCTACTTTTTTGCCGGTTCGCGCAATGTTTTTTCGGGGGAGTACGTAGCCTTTGTCGAAAGCGATTTCAATGATATGCTTTTCGATTTCTTCGATGGCCACCGGCGGCTGATTGATACCGAGGACGCAGGCGCTTTCGCAGGGTGCCGGACAGATTCTGCCGGTGAATTCCGGAAAATTATTGGTAGAAGTCAGGATGTCGTAAGCCTCCTGCCAGTTACCGTCGTACACCGCGTCGTTGAACTCGGGGATGACATTCCCCAACGGGCAGCCGCTGTGGCAAAACGGCACACCGCAGTTCATGCACCGCGCAGCCTGTTGGTTGAGCTCTTTTTCTGAATACGGCGTCACAAATTCGCGGTAGTGCTGTTTACGCGCTTCAACGGGAAGTTTGCCCGGCAGGGTTCTGGTGTATTCCAAAAAACCGGTTGGTTTACCCATATCTTTGTTTTTTTACGTCTGCTCTTTGCGCCCTTGGCGTAATCCTTTGCGGCCTTGCGGAAAATAGTCTCCCGCTAAGGCCGCAAAGGGTTCGCAAAGAACGCTAAGCAAGCATTCTACAAAATTCTTTGTAAATCGTCAATTGTGCAATTTAAGCGCAGCTGTCTTCTGCTTTTCCAACACTTTTTTGAAATCGCTTGGAAAAACTTTGACAAAGTGTTTCAACTGGTTGTCGAAATCGTCGAGCAAAAACTTCGCTATCGTGCTGTCCGTAAAACGGTGGTGCCGTTCGATCATCTTGTACACGAGTTGCGCATCGGCTTCGTCCATTGGATCTAATTCCACCATTTCGGGGTTGCAGTTGCCGGCAAACCGGGTCTGAGGGTCGTAGATGTAGGCGATGCCGCCGCTCATACCCGCTGCAAAATTCCGACCTGTTTCACCGAGGATGACTACGCGGCCACCGGTCATGTACTCGCAACCGTGGTCGCCGACGCCTTCCACGACTGCCGAAACGCCTGAATTGCGCACACAAAAACGTTCGCCTGCTTTGCCGCGGATATAGGCTTCGCCGGCAGTTGCGCCATAAAAAGCGACATTGCCGATGATGCTGTTTTCCTCGGGTGCAAAACGAGCCCTTTTGGAAGGATAAACAATCAGCCGGGCGCCGCTAAGCCCTTTGCCAAAGTAATCGTTGGCGTCGCCTTCTAATTCCAGCGTCACGCCTTTGGTATTGAACGCGCCAAAGCTCTGTCCGGCAGTACCCTCAAATTTCAGTCGGATGGCGTCTTTGGGCAACCCTTCCGAGCGATAGCGTTTCGTGATTTCATTCGACAACATCGCGCCGACCGACCGATCTGTGTTTTTGATGGAAAAAGCAGCGCGAACGGGTTCGCCGCGCTCAAGGGCCGGTTTGGCCACTTCGATCAGCGTCCAGTCCAACACCCCGGCAAGGCCGTGATCCTGCGCTTCCTGGCAATACAAACCAACGCCTTCGTCGGCAGGTTCTTTGTACAGGATGGGCGACAAATCGAGCTTGCGGTGCTTCCAGTGCGCAGCCGTTTCTTTTTGTACCAGATAATCCGACTGGCCAATCATTTCATTCACGGTGCGAAAACCCAGTTCGGCCATAATTTCGCGCAATTCCTGCACGAGGAAGCGAAAAAAATTGACCACGTGTTCCGCATCGCCGTTGAAGCGTTTCCGCAATTCGGGATCCTGGGTAGCAATGCCCACCGGACAAGTATTGAGGTGGCATTTGCGCATCATGATGCAGCCTTCCACCACCAAAGCCGCCGTTGCAACGCCCCATTCTTCTGCGCCGAGCAGGGCCGCAATGGCGATATCGCGGCCGGTTTTCATCTGTCCGTCGGCTTGCAGGACGACCCGGCTGCGCAAGTTATTTTTTACTAAGGTTTGGTGCGCTTCCGCAAGCCCCAACTCCCAGGGGAGTCCGGCATGGCGAATGGAGCTGATGGGCGATGCACCTGTACCGCCGTCGTAACCGGCAATCAGCACCACATCAGCCTTGGCTTTGGCCACCCCGGCAGCGATGGTGCCTACGCCGGCTTTGGAAACCAATTTGACGCTGATGCGCGCCTGGCGGTTGGCATTTTTCAAATCAAAAATCAATTGCGCCAAGTCTTCGATCGAATAAATATCGTGATGCGGCGGCGGAGAAATCAACCCGACGCCGGGCGTGGAATGGCGCACTTTTCCAATCCAATCGTCCACCTTATACCCCGGCAACTGGCCGCCTTCGCCGGGTTTGGCACCCTGCGCCATTTTGATCTGCAATTCGTCCGCTTCAGTCAGGTAAAGGCTGGTGACGCCAAACCGACCCGATGCCACTTGTTTGATGGCGCTGCGCATGCTGTCGCCGTTGGGCAAACGTTCATAACGTTTTTCGTCTTCGCCGCCCTCGCCGGTATTGCTTTTTGCGCCAAGCCGGTTCATGGCAATGGCTAAGGTGCTGTGCGCTTCGTGCGAAATGGAGCCGAAGCTCATGGCTCCCGTGGCAAAACGCCGGTAAATATTTTCCGCCGGTTCCACTTCCTCAATGGAAATGGAATCGCCCCGGTGTTTGAACTCAAACAAGCCCCGCAGGGTATAGGCTTTTTCGCTCTGGTCGTTGACGAGTTTGGCGTACTTTTTAAAAGCGCCGTAGTCATTCATCCGCGTGGAATACTGGAGCAGGTGAATGGTTTGCGGGTTAAAGAGGTGCGCTTCGCCTTTACGCTTCCATTGGTAGATGCCGCCCACGGGCAGGCGTTGCACCGGAAAATCTGTTTTGCTGAATGCAAAATCGTGTTTGGCTAAGGCTTCGCGGGCAATATCGTCCAGACTCAGGCCTTCGATGCGCGAAGTGGCTCCGGTGAAATGGTGGTTCACCACTTGCCGATTGAGGCCCACAATTTCAAAAATCTGTGCGCCCTGGTACGATTGCAGGGTGGAAATGCCCATTTTGGAAAACACCTTCAGCAGGCCATCCGCGACTGATTTGATGTAATTTTTATTCAATGAGTTGAAATCCAGGTCAGTATCCAACTTTTCCTGCAATTTCATGTCGCGGATGGTAGAAAACGCCAGATAAGGATTGATGGCGGTGGCTCCAAAACCCAACAGGCAGGCAAAGTGGTGTACTTCCCAAATATCGCCGGCTTCGACGATCAGACCGACCTGGCCACGGTAGCCTTTCCGGATCAGGTGGTGCTGCACGGCAGACAGTGCCAGCAAAGAGGGAATGGCGGCGTGTTCACTGTCTATGGCGCGGTCGGAAAGGATGAGCACTTCAAATCCGTCTTCCACCGCATCGGTAGCATAGCCGCACAGGCGTTCCAGCGCGCGTTGCAGGGAACCGGGTTTCCCATCGGCCCGAAAGTAGGTTTGCAGGGTTTTCGCCTGAAAAATACCAGTGTCTATGCTGCGGATTTTTTCTAATTCGTGGTTGGTCAGGATGGGGTGCTGGAGGGCTACGCTGTGGCAGGCAAGCGGCTCTTCTACCAGAATGTTGCCATTGCCGCCTGCAAACGTCGCTAAGCTCATCACCAATTTTTCGCGGATGGGGTCAATGGGCGGATTGGTGACCTGTGCAAACAATTGCTTGAAATAGCTGCTGAGGTGCTGCGGTTGTTCGCTCAATACAGCCAACGGGGTGTCGTTGCCCATCGAACCAATCGGGTCTTTGCCGTCTAAAGCCATCGGAGCAATGATGGTTTCGAGGTCTTCCGTGGTGTACCCGAATGCTTTTTGGTATTTAACCACCTGGTCGTGAGCCAATTGCGTAAACATCACCCGGGGTTCGGGCAATTCTTCTAAGCGGATTTTGTACTTGTTCAACCAATCGGCATAGGGCTGGCGCGAGCAGATGTCCTGCTTCAGTTCCTCGTCGCTGATGATGCGACCGCGTTCTAAGTCCACCACGAACATTTTGCCCGGTTGCAGGCGTCCGTTTTCTTTGATCAGGGCCGGGTCTATGGGCAAAACACCAGTTTCGGAAGCCATGATGACCCGGTCGTCGGTGGTCACACAATAGCGAGAAGGCCGGAGTCCGTTGCGATCCAGCGTAGCGCCGATGATTTTGCCATCCGTAAAGGAAATAGAAGCCGGGCCGTCCCAGGGTTCCTGAAAAGCGGCATGAAATTCGTAAAAAGCCCTTTTGACCGGATCCATTTCTTCGTGGTGATCCCAGGCTTCGGGGATGAGCATCATCATGACGTGCGGCAAAGAACGGCCACAAAGGGTAAAAAATTCGATGACGTTGTCCAAACAGGCCGAATCGGATTGCCCTTCAAAAATAATGGGCAGGAGCATGTCCATTTCTTCTTTTGAAAACCAGGGCGTAGTAAAACCCTGTTCGCTGGTTTTCAGCCAGTTCAAGTTGCCCTGAATGGTGTTTATTTCACCGTTGTGGGCGATGTAGCGGAAAGGTTGCGCGAGTTTCCAGGAAGGAAAAGTATTGGTTGCAAACCGGGAGTGAATCAGGCCAAAAGCACTCACCATCCGCTTCTCGCTCAAGTCCGGGAAATATCCGCGAAGCTGGTGGCTGGTGAGTTGGCCTTTGTACACCACGGTTTTGTAAGACAAAGAAGCGATGTAAAAACCGGAAGGCGACTCTTTCACCGTGTTGTTAATGGTGTGGCTGGCGTAATTACGAAGCACAAACAGTTTCCGCTCAAACGCGCCCACATCGCGCAATTGGTCGGGACAGGCAATAAACACCTGTTCCATTTCGGGTTCGACCGACAACGCGGTTGCGCCAATGCCGTCGGTGTTGACCGGCACTTTGCGGTAAGCAAGCACCTTCAATCCCAATTTTTCAGCGGCGCGGTTAAAAATTTCCCGACCCGCTTCCCGCAGGGCAATGTCTTTTGGAAAAAACAATACCCCAACGCCATAACGGCCGTAATCGGGCAGGTGAACGCCCAATTTTACGCACTCATCGAAAAAAAACTCATGGGGTAGTTGCACCATCAACCCCGCACCGTCGCCCGTATTGCTTTCGCATCCACAGGCGCCCCGGTGTTCCATATTTTCCAGGATCGTCAAGGCATCCGAAATGATCTGGTGCGACTTGCTCCCCTTGATGTTGGCCACAAAGCCAATCCCGCATGCATCCCGTTCAAATGAAGGGTGATACAAGCCTTTGTTGTTATGCTCCATTCCTTATGCAATTACATAAGTGTCTGTATAAAAGCCTGCTTTAGAATGGTTAGGGAAGCAGCAGGAAGTCGAAATAAAAGTGTGTCACGCCAAAAGGCACGATAGGAGTGTAAGGAGTTAAATGGCAGGAACAAATTAGGTACGAAGCGGTGACATTTCAAAAAACCAGTTCCTGAATCGCGAAAATTGAGACGACACCTGCCGCTTTAGGGCGGCGAGATGTCGCCTCAATTTGCACTTAGGCTGAAAACGAAGTTCCGCAGCCGCAAGATTCTTTTGCATTGGGATTGGTGAACGTGAATCCCCGGTTTTCGAGGCCATCCACCCAGTCTATTTCCATACCCAGCAAGTAGAGGCCATGTGCTTTTTGCATAAAAACCTTCATATCGCCTATTTCAAAGACATCGTCCTGTTCTTTGCGCAGGTCGAATCCCAATTCATAAGAGAAACCGGAGCAACCGCCAGCTTTTACGCCAACGCGCAAACCGTGGTCTTCCGGGACGTTCATTTCAGCGCGCAGTCGCTTCAGTTGTTTCACGGCACCACCCGTTAAGGTAACGGGGGTTGACACCATATTCATTGTCTCAGTCATGTAGCGCGAATTTATAATGATGCAAATTTAAGTTTCTTTGCGAATTTTCAAATTTTAGAAACCATCCGTTTCGAATCTTAATCGTGTAGAATTACGATTTCTAACGATAGAAGATAACGCCACAAGAAAGGTCGTTGTTCAATTTCATCCTTAGGAGCGTGTCGTAAATAACTTCCCTGTTGAACTTTTCCAACTTCAAAATAAACGCCATCCAAATGATCAAAGTCGCGATCGGTAGTCAGGAGCGTTGCATTTGAAACGTGTGCTGTCGCCGCAATCCACAGGTCATTTTTTCCCATGTTCCGGGATGTGGTCATCAATGGTTTGTCTTTGTGTTTACCCTGGCTGAAAGTATGTATTTCAGCATATTGTTCGAAAACGTCTTCACTGTTAATGTCTGCTGTAATCAAATCATTTTGTATACTGTTCAGCTTCAGGAGCCGCTTTACGCCCCAGTTATTGCGTTTTGCAATTGATTTGATCTCACCAACCGCCACACTTGAAATAATTGGACTATTGGATCGCCCAAAAGGGTCAAAATTTTGTTCGATCCTTTCTCGAATCTCGCCTCCTTTGATCTAAATAAAAAGAATATTGGTGTCAAGTAAGTAAGTCATGTCAGCTCATTTCAAGCAACTCCTCTAAAGATTCCTGAACATCCAATTCCTTGATTTTTAAAAAAAATCGCTCTTTGTCAACAGGCTGCCAGTTCTGTTCCCGCTTCAACTCCTCAATATCCAGCTTCTTTCGCATAGGCTTTGCCAATTTGCGCAAGACGTCTTCGTCATCCCTCCGGTGAAAGCCGGTAATGGCCGCTTCGATTGCTGCCAACCGGGAAGGGTCGTCTACTTCCATAATCTTTTTGATCAAATCGAGTTTCAAAGCTTCTATTTGCATCTGTATTCTCATATTTGTTCCCAAATATACTATTAATTTTTCAATTTGTCTTTATACGCCTTTCTGAATTTCTCCACTTTCGGCGTAATGATCATAGTGCAATACGGATTGCGGCTGCCCACGCTTTTGTAGTAATTTTGATGATAATCTTCCGCTTCGTAAAATGCTTCAAAAGGTACAACCTCCGTCACAATTTTATCGCTCCAGAACTTCGGTGCCACTTCTTTGATGGATTGTTCTGCAACAGCGCGCTGCGTTTCGCTGTGGTAAAAAATTGCCGAGCGGTATTGCGGCCCCACGTCATTGCCCTGGCGGTTGGGCGTTGTCGGATTGTGGGTGCTCCAGAAAATTTCAAGAATTTCTGCAAAGCTGATTTCCTGAGGGTCGAATTTAATCTGGATAATCTCCACGTGGTCGGTCGTCCCACTACAAACGGCTTTATAATTAGCGGTTTCGGGGGTGCCGCCGGAATAACCGGGCAATACCGAATGAACACCCCTCAAGTCCTGATAAATAGCTTCTACACACCAGAAGCAACCGCCACCCAGCGTGGCTAATTCTAAATTTTCGTGCATCAGATTGTTAATTTTAAAAACAACAGCTGGCTTATTTTGATAAGCGCAGGAAAACGCCAAAATTCCGGACAGTAATAACTGTATGACCTGCATCGTGAAAATTTCAACTCATCTAAAAAACAGCGTTTTCAATGGAAGGTTGTAAAAAAAGCCCATAGCCTGCTTCAAAAGTCCTCAATACGACACCTGCAAACTTTGTCGGAGAGAAGGCTCCACCCGGGCGCGCATTTTTTCCAAAAAGAGCGACAAAGCTTGTTTTTTCGGAGCGTCGAGGTGGTAACTGATGTTGTGCAAAAAGTAATCCTCCACGCTGAAGTCCGGGTGCGGCGAAGCCAGCAGGTATTTCAGTTGAGGGATGTCGTGAATGCCGGTGTGCAGGGCATCGTTGAAGCGTTCCAGGAATCCGGGGTTCAAAGGCCGGGTACTCACCCAGGCGGCAAATACAAAGGGCAGTCCGGTCAGATTTTTCCAGGCTTCGCCAAGGTCGTAAATGTATGGAAATTTTTGTTCCAGTCCGATTGCGCGGTCGCCGATAACCAACCCTGCTGTTGTGTCGCCAATGAGCGCTTCGTATCCCTCTTGCGCGGGCACGAGTTCGGGGCTAAGCATCCAATATTCTGAAAGCAGAATTTTCGTCAGTTCCACCGAAGTTCGGGAGTGAAAATCGAGGTAGAGTCGCTCCACTTGCTCCAACGGGCGCTCGCTGAAAATGCATACCGTGCGCACCGCACCATCTGCGCCAATGCAATAATCGGAAACGATGCGGGGCGAAACGAGTTCGGGCAGCACCGCCACCGGAATCAGCCCCAGGTCTGCTTGTCCGGACAAAAGTTTTTTTGCGCAAACCGAAGGAATATCCAATTGAAGCTCAATATCAGCCGCCAGGTCGCTTTTCAATAACCCGTAAAGCAAGGGCTTGGTATTCAAATAACTGACTGCCGTGATTTTGATTACAGACATGTGTTTTATTTATGTGGCGCCAGTTCCGGCAAAACCAGGTGACTGATGTCGTTTTCCAATTCAAACACCCAATCTTCTCCATGCAATTGCGCCTTCCAGAGCGCTGTATTGTAACTCGTGTAGCGCTCCATTTCTGTCAGCGATTCTCCTTTGAGTTTGCAGATCAGCCCGCGCAGCGACCGCCCGTGGGTGCAAACCAGTAGATGTTTTTCAGGGCGTTTGTGCAGGTGTTTCACAAAGCGATCCATGCGTTCGGCTAATTCAGCGGCGCTTTCGCCTGCTTTTGCCCGGGCTTCAAAATTGCCGCGCTGCCATTCCTCAATGGTGTGGTAAAAATCCTCTTTCATCTCCGGGGTGGAATATTTGCCTTCGTGTATGCCCCAGGACAACTCGTCTATTTCCGGCGAGCTTTCCCAGGGGAGTCCCAGTTCCACAAAAGGCTGGACGGTTTCGTGCGTCCGACGCAGGGTGGAAGTCAGCACCACCTCGAAAGGCACCTTGCGGTAAAGCTCAAAAAAAGCTAAGCCCTGTAATTTTCCTTTGTCATTCAGGCTGGGGTTGACGCCCTTGCCCTGCACAATATGGTTTTTATTGTAATCCGTTTCTCCGTGCCGGATGATGTACAGTATTTTGCTCATGGCATTAATTTGCATTTACAATCGGAAGCGACACGTAGCCCCGGAACACTTCGTCTTCTTCAAAAACGTGGTCGGTGAAATCCTGCACCACTTTGTAGAGCGTGTCTCGCTCGATGGGTTTGCGGCCTACGCTGCGGATCAGTTTCACCAAATCTTTGGTACTCATAGCCGGGTTTTGTTCTTCCGAACCTGCCATGGAGTAAATTTTGGTGGTGTCGTCAATCGTGCCGTCAATGTCGTCTACGCCAAAGGACAGCGATAGCTGAGCCACATTGCGACTGATCATGGGCCAATAGGCTTTGATGTGTTCGAAGTTATCCAAATAAATGCGGCCAATGGCGTAATTGCGGAGGTCTTCAATGACCGTGCTTTCGGGCACATGCGACATTTGGTTGTCTTTGTTCCTGAATTTCAGAGGGATAAAGGTTTGAAAACCGCCGGTTTCATCCTGCAGTTTTCGCAATTCCTCCATGTGGTGAACCCGGTGTTCGAAGCGTTCGATATGGCCGTAGAGCATGGTTGCATTGGAATGGGCACCCAATTGGTGCCAGATCCGGTGCATGTCCAACCACTGTTGACCGGTGCATTTGTCGCCCGCTATCTTCTCCCGGATTTCAGGGTGAAAAAGCTCCGCTCCACCACCGGGCATGGAATCCAAACCCGCTTCTTTCATGATGCGCAGGCCTTCTTCGTAGCTGATTTTGGCTTTTTTGAAAATATAGTGGTACTCCACCGGCGTCAGCGCCTTAATGTGCAGTTCCGGGCGGTGCGCCTTGATCTGGCGGAACAGTTCGGCGTAAAAAGGAACGTCGTATTGCGGCAAAACCCCGCCGACAATATGGACTTCCGTCACTGGTTCATGGTCGTACTTGCGCACAATGTCCATGATTTCTTCGAGCGTATACTCCCAGCCATCGGAGCGTTGTTTGATCAGGCGCGAATAAGAGCAAAATGCACAGGTGTAAATGCAGATATTGGTCGGTTCGATGTGGAAGTTGCGGTTGAAATAGGTCTTGTCTCCGTGTTTGCGCTCGCGCACTGCGTTGGCCAACACGCCCAGATAACCCAGTTCGCCCTGCTCGTAGAGCAACAGCCCTTCTGCTTCTGTGATGCGTTCGCGATTGGCTACTTTCCCGGCAATTTGCCGCAGTTCCGGCATCAGCGATTTGTCGGACAGCAAGGGTTCAATAGAATGGTTTGTTGCCATTGTTGTATGTTTGTGAGAATCGTGAAAGTAGAACAAATTTCTAAACTTTCAGTTTTAAATGAAAGTATTTTTATTTTCAGGTACCTACAAAAATACTGCATGCTGTCTATTCTCATCCCTGTTTATGAGTTCGATGTCAATGAATTAGTCCAAACGCTTCACAATCAATGCCTTTTAGAAGGGATTGATTTTGAAATCCTTTGCTTCGACGATGGCTCCGGGGAAAGCATGCGCCGGGTGAACCGGGACATCAAGGTTTTTGACAAGGTTCGTTATGAAGAACTGCCGCAGAATATCGGGCGCTCAGCCATAAGGAACGCCTTAGCTGATGCAGCCCGCTACGAATACCTGCTCTTTATGGACAACGATTCCAAAGTGGTGCGGGAAGATTACATCCGCGCATACCTGGAACAATTGAGCCCCGACCGCCTGCTTTGCGGGGGGAGGCGCTACTCCCCCACCCCGCCCTCTGATCCGCGGTTTTACCTGCATTGGCTTTACGGTGTCAAACGCGAGCAAATTCCGGCTAATGTTCGCCGTCAAAATCCCTGGCATGGCTTTATGACCAATAATTTTGTCGTTCCCAAAGCGCTGTTTCAAAGCATCCGATTCGATGAAAACATCCTGCAATACGGACACGAAGACACCCTGTTTGGCCGGGCGTTGGAACTTCGGAAAATCGAAATCATACACCTTGATAACCCATTGGAACACATTGGGTTGGAAGACAGGGATACCTTCCTGAAAAAGGCGCGGATTGCCGTTCAGAATCTTTATGCGCTGAGCCGGCAATACCCAGATTTAGATACCCGTTTGCTGCGTGCTTTCCGCGCATTGAAGCGCTACCGACTCTCTGCTTTTCTATTGTACGCGCTGCACGATTTGCAAGGAATTTTGCTGGCAAATCTTCGATCGGGTCGCCCATCTTTGTATGCTTTGGATGTTTATAAATTGGCGTTGTTGTTGTGGGAAGAGAAGATCTCCTCATAAATGGCCAACAGTTTAAATTCCTCCTGCTCCCAATTCAGTATTGCGGCTGCCTTTTGGCAATTTTCCTGCAACTTTTGGTAATGCGGGGCATCATGGAGCAGTTTCCGGATGGCCTGGCGCAAGGTTTCCACTTCGAGGTCGGCGACCAATTCAAAGACCTGCCAGTCTTCGTTCAATTTTCGGTATTCGGGAAAATCCATCTGGATGGAAGGCAATCCGGCCTGGATGTAATCGAAAGCTTTGTTGGCTAAGGAGTAATAGTAACTTAATCCCTTGTTTTCCAGCAAATTTAGTCCGATCCAAGCCTGTGCCGTGATTTCCGGGAGGGCTTTCGGCAATACAAAACCCAAAAAATGAACCTTTTGCGTTAAGCTCAATTGCTTTACCTTTTCGCGTAGTTCCGTCGAAAGATCGCCTTCTCCAGCTAACCACAGCACGGTGCCTTCGATTTCCTGCATGGCTTCGATGGCGGTTTCCAAGCCGCGCCCTTCGTTAAGGGCACCCTGGTAAAGGATGATTTTTGGGGCGCTGTCCTTTGCACGACTGAACTCCAGTTCAGCGTTTGGTGATTCCGCTGAACTGGAGTTCAGCGGTACAAAGGGCAAAGGCACGTTCCGGATGCTCGTAAAAGGAACGCCGTAACACTCCGACAAAACTTCAGCCAAGCAATCGCCAACAGTATAACACCGCTTCATACGTGGGATCGCGTAGCGCGCCACCCTCTCCCATATCCGCCGGACGCGGGGGCGGCGTACTACTTCGGGAACCTCCGTAAAATATTCGTGCGCATCATAAACACAAGGCTTCCGATGCCACCACCCGGCCCATAAGCAAGGCAGGATGGTATCAAGGTCAACGGCGCAAAGGGCGTCAAAGCGCCGAAAAAACAACCAAATCAGCAGGCGCAGGTTGTATTCTGTATAGAACAATTTTCCTTTTTCAAAATAGCAGGGCAGCCGGGTTTGTCGGTAAGGCATTTCGGGCAGCAACGGCGAACCCGGTCTCAGCCGTCCAACCAATTCCACCTCATGGCCTGCTGCGGCCAAACTCCCACAAATGCGCATCATGCGCTGGTCGTAGGCGAGGTCGTTGGTGACGGTAAGGATGATTTTCATAGTACCCAAGCCCTATATCCATTCAGAAAACTCGCAGCATCCATTCTTTTTCCACCTTCCGGTTGAATTTCAAGCACTTCGACAAAACCAGCTAACGTAGCGATCCGCAAATTCTTTTTTCCTTCTACATAAAAAGTACCAGGAAGAAAACCAGTTTCTCCTTCTCCTTTCAGCGTCCGCAACACCTTCACATTTTTACCCTGCAACGTTGTCCAGGCAGCCGGATAAGGACTAAGCCCGCGAATAAAATTATGCACAGCCCCGGTACTTTGATTGAAATTAATTTCACCCGTTTCGTGAAATATTTTCGGCGCATGGGAAGCTAAGCGATCATCCTGAGCAACCAATTCATAGTTGCCGGATTCAATGACTTTTACACTTTTGAGTACCAATTGCGCGCCAATCAGCATCATACGGTCGTGCAGTTCGCCTGTAGTTTCGTTTTCGCCGATGGCGACTTTTTCCCGAAACAGGACATCACCCGTGTCAATTTCCCGGGTCAGGAAAAACGTGGTGAGGCCGGTTTCCTGTTCACCGTTGATCACCGCCCAGTTGATGGGCGCGGCGCCACGGTATTGGGGAAGCAATGAACCATGCAGGTTGAACGTTCCTTTAGAAGGCATGGCCCACACCGCTTCGGGCAGCATGCGAAAAGCAACTACGATTTGCAAATCAGCGCTCAGACGCTTGAGTTCACTCAAAAAATCCGGTGATTTCAGGTTCGTGGGTTGCAAAACCGGCAAATTTTGGGCAAGCGCATATTTTTTTACAGCCGATTGCATCAAGTGCTTCCCACGCCCGCCGGGCTTGTCGGGTGCCGTGATGACCCCAACGATGTGGTAACCGTTTTGTACCAAAATATCGAGGGAAGGAACCGCGAAGTCGGGCGTACCCATGAAAACAATACGTAAACTCATGTATTTTTACAGGTATTAATCTACATTTGAGACAGCGAATTAAAACAAATTGATCATGGCCACCAAAGTATTTGCCAAAGAATCTGCCGTACTGATCGCAATGATCCTTGTGCTCGGCTTCTCTGAACAAGTTATGGCGCGCAGTTTCGGCAATCCCGCCACTGCACAGCAACTTGCACAAGATACCATTCCGAAAGAATGGCATAGCACAAATGCGGAAGAATTTGACCGTCCCTATTTCAAAAGCAAAAGTGTGCAGGCTGGGAAAGACGGAAGCGTTCCCAAAGAATACAGCGATTTAAGTGAACGCGGTATTTTTCAGGAATCGGAAGAAGAAGTGGAAATCCCCATCTTTTACGAAGCCGAAGTAACCCAGGTCGGCCCGCGTGAAATCCCGGCTATAGCTGAAGATTATTCCGGTTTTCGGGTTCAGATCCTGTTGGCAGAAACGCCCTTGCCCCCGGATCACATTATTTTTATGCGCCACGGCAGCATCGCGGCAGAGCAGCTTTCAGAAGGGGTTTACGCCTATTTGGTCGGCGATTTTCCGACTGAAGAAGCCGCGGTTGAGTTTACGGATGTCTATCTTGCCAAGCTTTATCCGGGGCTACGCATCGTCCAGTTTGAGCTTGGAAAACGCAAATTTTAAATAGTGTCTGTCTTTAGAGTCCGATAGCTGCGTTATGCTCAGCCCGAATAAGGGGCTAAGCCGTCCCCACATGAGCAGGTGGCGCGGAGTTTCACGGAGTAAAGAGAGTCTCGCGAAGTTAAGCCCTCTGTGAGACTGCCTTTACTCCGCGAAACTCCGTGACATACAACGAAGCCCGCAGAGGCTGCCCTCAGACGCTTCGCGTCCTCATATTAGGCTTTTGCGTACCTTGCTATCGAATGCTAAAGAACAGACACGGGATTAAGGGTCGCTGAAATAATAACTGTCCACTTTTCTAGGAGGCCTTTTGCTCCTACTCTGCGCTGGGGAACCACCTCTCTTAGCTATGGGTAAGGTCGGGAACCCCCATTAGAATCAAAATGCCTTGCCCGGAGAAAGCGACACTTATTAATTCAGCGACCCTAAACAGACAGACACGAATCACATGACCACTTCCGAATTTCAATGGACAACGCCCGATGGCCTCTCCATTTATGCAATTAACTATCCCTGCCCGATGCCCAAAGCAGTCGTTGTGCTCGTTCATGGCTTAGGCGAACACTGCCATCGGTACGAACATGTGGCGGCTTATTTCAACGCCCGGCACTTTGCTTTATTGGCCTACGACCGGCGCGGGCATGGCCGATCTGGTGGGAAACGCGGGCATGCGCCTGATGTAAACGCCCTGCTGGATGAAATTGGGCACCTCGTGAGTGAAGCCCAAACCCGCTATCCCAATATTCCCGTGTTTTTGTACGGGCACAGCATGGGGGGCAATTTGGTATTGACTTACATCTTAAAACGGCATCCGGATCTTGCGGGCGTTGTCTCTACGGCACCCTGGATACAGCTTGCATTTCAGCCGCCCGTTATTTTGGTGGCAATCGCCAAACTGATGCGCCGCATTTTCCCAGGTTTTGTTCAGCGGAATAATTTGGTATCGGATCACCTCTCCAGAGATAAAGCGGTGGTGGAAGCTTACGAAAAAGACCCCTTAGTCCACGATTTCATCAGCGTTTCCGCTGCAACCGGTATGCTGGAAACCGCCGCTTGGCTGAACGCTTATACCGACCACTTTCCCCTGCCTTTATTGCTCATGCACGGAGGAGCGGATCAGATTACGTCTCCCAAAGCCAGCGAAGCCTTCGCCAAACGTGCGCAGGGCGACATCACCTGGCATTTGTGGGAAGGGTTTTACCACGAAATTCACAATGAACCGGAGAAAGCGGAAGTGCTGGGTAAGGTGACGGGGTGGATGGATTCAAGGCTCAAAACCGCTTCACCGACTCAATAATATACAGTGGGCGCTGCTTGATCTCATTGTAAATATTGGACAGATAAATGGACATGATGTAGAGGTTGAGGCAGGTGATGGCAAAAAACACCGAAATCAGAATCACTAAAAAAGTCCAGCCGGTAGTGGCCTCGCTCAGGTTTCCAAAAATGTCTATGCCTGAAAATTTCACCTTCAAGGCGTTGATGACTACCCCGATGAGAAAAACAAAAGAAAAAAGAAATATCCACAGCAACAGGGTTCTCAAAAACGTAGTATAAGAAGTAATCGCAATCAACGAAGTGCGAAAACGCTCCGAAAATTTTTCCGCTTCTTCGTGCAACGGCACCGCTGTGTCCACATGGGCTGTTCGGTATCCCACAATGGCATAAATCGGCTTCATGAAGCGCAGGTTTTCGCGCAGACGCAGCAGGGAGTTGAGTGCCCGCCGGGAAATGATGCGGGTGTTGTGGGCTTTATCGTCAATGCTCAAGGCAGAATAACGCTTGAGGATGTAATAAAACACCTTGTACAACAGGCGAAAGCGCAGGCGCACGTGCCGTGTTTTCGCACGCAGGTACACAATATCGAAACCTTCCAGTGTTTTGTCAAACAGTTCCGTGATGACCTCCGGGTTGTGATAAAATTCCGTTTCTAAGATGACCGTATAATCGCCGTTAGAGCGATCTAATCCGGCTAGAACAGCATGGTTCCGGTTGGTGCGCCGGGACAAGTTGAGCAGGGAGATATGGCGTTTGAGGTCGGCATCTAACGGCTCGATCTTGACATCGGGCGGCATTTCCAAGGCATTATTGATCAAAATGATCTCAAAATCCACAAAATTCCGGCTTAGGACGCCGTGAACATTCCGGAGGAATTCAGGCAAATCGGGCAGTTGTGCTGCGCTGTTCAGGACACTGACGACGGAGATGAAATTGTTGTGCATTGCGATCGAAACCATTTCTACAGGCGGCGTAAAATAGAGATTAATCCCCGGTTCTACAACACCCGAACTCCACCGGGAGGCTGCCTTTGGTTACTTTTTTTTGAAATAGCGTAACAAACATGCGTAAAGCCTTAACTTTCATGCTTATTTTTGTATCAGGTATTGCAAAGTTTTATTCTTTGCATTGCTAAGACAGCAGAAAAACTTATGCCAGTTCCCGGAGGATTTCCGTTTTACCAACAGTTGGAAGCCATGGATTGTGGTGCCACGTGCCTGCGTATGATCGCCAGGCACTTCGGGCGTTACTATTCTTTAGATTACCTGCGCGAGCTGACTTATATTGACAAACAGGGGGTTTCTCTGCTGGGCATCAGCGACGCTGCCGAGCACATCGGCCTGCAATCGCTGGCCATTAAAACGACTTTTGACCGCCTGTCGGAAGACATTCCCCTGCCCTGCATCGCCCACTGGAAAGAAGGCCATTTTGTCGTCGTTTACAAAGCCAATAAAACCCACGTCTGGATTGCAGACCCGTCGGCGGGAAAATTCAAACTGACTAAAGCGGCTTTTGAAGAAAGCTGGGCAGAACCCGCCGAAGACGACGGTGAAAAACTCGGCATCCTCCTATTGCTGGAAACAACCCCCGAATTCAAAAAACACGACGGCGAAAAAACGGATAAATCCAGTCTTCGCTATGTGCTTTCTTACTTTAAAAAATACCACGCGCTGCTGATTCAATTGGTGGTGGGGCTGATCTTAGGCATTATCCTGCAATTCATTTTCCCCTTCCTCATCAAAGCATTGATTGATGTCGGGATTAATAAAGTACAGCCGGGCTTTATCGCCCTCATTATCATAGCGCAATTGGTCTTGTTTGTAACCCACATGGGGGTAGAGTTCTTCCGAAGCTGGATTTTGATGTACGTTGGTGCCCGGGTGAACATCAACCTGATTTCCGACTTTCTCATCAAACTGACCAAACTCCCCATCAGCTTTTTCGATGCCAAACTTTCAGGCGATCTGATGCAACGCATCGCCGACAACGAGCGCATTCAGCGTTTTTTGACGACGACGACCCTGATGTCTTTCTTTTCGTTCTTCAATTTTATCGTTTTTTCCTTAGTGCTCCTTGCCTGGGACACGTCCATTTTTGTCGTTTTTATTGCCGGATCCGCCCTCAATTTTGCCTGGGTGCTTTATTTTCAGGCAAAGCGCCGGGAATTAGAATACAAACGATTCACCGGCGCCGCTGAGCACCAGACCAACCTGTTTGAGCTGATCAACGGGATGCAGGAAATCAAGATGTACAACGCGGAAAAGCAAAAACGCTGGTCGTGGGAACGCACCCAGTCGAAACTGTTCCGCATCAGCCTGAAGGCGTTGGGCGTTGACCAGTTGCAGCGCTCGGGATCCATTTTCATCAATGAGAGCAAAAACCTGCTGATCATCTTTTTAGCAGCAACTTCCGTCGTACGGGGCGATATGTCGCTGGGCATGCTGGTGGCCATTCAATACATCATCGGCCAGTTGAACGCGGCCGCCAACCAGTTCGTTGATTTCATGCGCTCGCTGCAGGAAGCCAAAATCAGTCTGGAACGCATGAGCGAAATCCATGCGAAAGACGACGAAGAAGACATTTCCAACAAAATCACCATCCTGCCGGAAACGGGTAACCTGATTATGGAAGATGTGAGCTTTCAATACAACGGCCCGCATTCGCCGATGGTGCTGAAAAATGTAGATTTAGAAATTCCAAAAGGGAAAATTACCGCCATCGTGGGATCAAGCGGGAGCGGAAAATCTACCATTCTGAAACTGCTGCTCGGCTTTTACAAACCCACAGAAGGCACCGTTTTCCTCGGCGACATCAACCTGAACAATATCCACAACCGCCTCTGGCGCAGCAAATGCGGAATTGTGATGCAGGAAGGTTATGTTTTCAACGACACCATTGCCCGCAACATCGCGCTGGGTGAAGAATCGGTGAATACCCAGAAGCTATTAAAAGCGGTAAAAATTGCCAACATTCAATCGTTCATAGAAGCCCTGCCTATGGGCTACAATACGCGCATCGGTTCGGAAGGCATGGGTCTGAGCCAGGGACAAAAGCAACGCCTGCTCATTGCACGGGCCATCTACAAAGACGCAGAGTTTATCTTTTTTGACGAAGCCACAGCGGCTTTAGACGCGTTCAACGAGATGGTCGTAATGGAAAACCTGCACGATTTTTTCCGGAACAAAACGGTGATTCTGGTAGCGCACCGCCTGAGTACGGTGATGAATGCCGACAACATCATCGTGGTGGAAGGCGGCGAAATTGTAGAACGCGGAACGCACGAAGAACTCACCTATGTAAGAGGCGCCTATTACCAGTTAGTGCGCAACCAGCTCGAATTGGGCGCCTGAAAACCAGACAGCTATGACCAATCCACAAGAAGATATCAGCATCCGGAGCGAAGAAGTTCAGGAAATCCTCGGCACGCCGCCGGGATGGCTCACCCGTTGGGGTTCCACCTTAGCCTTGGTCGCATTCGTGGTGCTGGGCTGGACAGGCTACCTGCTCAAATACCCCGACACCATCAAAGGCGATATCCGGGTCACTACTGCCGAACCGCCGCGAAAATTGGTGGCTGAACAACCGGGGTTTATTGAGGAGGTGCTTGTCGTGAATGAAGATACGGTTAAAAAAGACCAGTCGCTTTTAGTCCTCCGCAACAGCGCCAAACACGCAGATGTTCAAACCCTGGAAAACATCCTGATCCGTGTTAAACAACTCGACGACGCATCACTATTTGCCCTGGAGTTGCCGGGGGATCTCATTTTGGATGAAAGCCTCCAGGAAGCTTTTTTTGATTTTGTAAAAAAACAGGAATCCCTCCGCTCCGAAGTTACCGGGCGTTACGACAACCAGAGCGTTACCCAGTTGCGGCGGCGCATCGAAAAAACACGCTCCCTTATTGAAGGCGAAAAACGCCAGAAAGCCAGCATAGAAGAAGATCTGGCCATCGTTCAGGAGCGCTTCGGGCGCGTTCAAAACCTTTTCAGTACCAAATTGGCGACCCTTGACCAGGTGCGCGAGGTACAAACCGCTTTGCTGCGGGTGGAACGGGACGTCCAGTCGCTGGAGTCGTCCATCAAAAACAAGCAATTTGAAATCGAAATCATGCGCGACGAGGTCAACGGCGTGCAACGCGGCTCGCGCGAAGGGAAATCAACGGCCTCCAACGAACTGAAAGAAAGTTTCAACCGCCTACAGGGGAAAATCGAAGAATGGAAAAAGAAATACCTGCTCATTTCGCCCTTAGAAGGCATCGTGGTCTTCATGGATGAAAACATCAACGCCGGCCAGTATGTAAGCAAGGAGAAAGAACTGATGTCCGTCTATCCCGTGGATACCAAAGACATCATCGGCAGGATTGCCTTAGATTTTGATGGGTCAGGTAAGGTGCAGGTGGGCCAAAAAGTCATCGTAAAATTCAACAGCTACCCCTTCCCCGAATTTGGGGCGGTCACCGGCACCGTAGCCTCCAAAGGCAAAGTGGCCAGCAATGGCAAAATCCCCATCGTTATTGTCTTCCCGAATGGCTTAAAAACCAGCATAGGCCTCTCCCTCGAACCCGTTCAGGAAATGTTGGGAAAAGCGGATATCATCACCGAGGAGAAACGGTTTATTGAGTGGATCTTTGAGAATTTGCGGCGGAAGTTGTCGTAGCGATTAGTTGGCAGTTGGGCAGTTGGTTTTATTTTTTACTAAACTTTTCCGGGTGTTCAATCATCGCGCCAAGCATTCTGCCGATTTCTTCCGACCTTGCAATCCAATCTTCATAAGTAGCCTGATCAAGTAGTACCATCTACAACCATTCCCTAACATTCCTGCCAACTGCCAACTAAAACCCTGCCAACTTAAAGATGTATCACCTCCCCATAAGCCGCAGCAGCTGCTTCCATAATCGCTTCGCTCATCGTCGGGTGCGGGTGAACCGATTTGATGATCTCGTGGCCTGTCGTTTCCAATTTGCGCGCCACCACCACTTCTGCGATCAGCTCTGTCACATTCATGCCGATCATGTGTGCACCGAGGAATTCCCCGTATTTCGCGTCGAAAATCAGCTTTACAAAACCTGCTTTTGCGCCTGCTGCGCTGGCTTTGCCGGAAGCGGAAAACGGAAATTTGCCCACTTTGATTTCGTAGCCGGCGTCTTTAGCGCCCTGCTCCGTATAGCCTACTGAGGCGATTTCCGGGCTGCAATAGGTACAACCAGGGAGATTGTTGTAATCCAACGGCTGCGGGTGGTGGCCTGCGATGTTTTCCACACAAATGATGCCTTCTGCGCTGGCTACATGTGCCAAAGCGGGCCCCGGCACCACGTCGCCGATGGCGTAAATGCCCGCCACGTTGGTACGGTAGAACTCATCTACTTTGATAATGCCGCGGTCGGTTTCGATGCCCAGCGCTTCTAATCCGATGTTTTCGGTATTTGGCGTCACACCGGCTGCGGAAAGCACCACGTCGCATTCAATGACTTCCGTGGTGCCGTCTTTGCGGTTTTTGACCGTAACTTTACAGGCTTTGCCGGAAGTATCTACGGTTTCCACGGCCGTATTGCCCAGCACGCGGATGCCGCTTTTTTGGTAAATTTTGGTCAGCTCTTTCGAAATTTCCGGGTCTTCACGCGGCACTAAACCTTGCTCTAAAAATTCCACGACCGTTACTTCGGTACCGATGGTGTGGTAGAAATAAGCGAACTCCACCCCAATGGCACCGGCACCGACCACCACCATCCGCTTCGGCTGTTGCTCCAGCGACATGGCTTTGCGGTATTCGATGATTTTTTTGCCGTCAATCGGTATATTGGCCAGTTCTTTCGCCCGGCCACCGGTGGCCACGATGAGGTGTTCGGCGCTGTATTCCTTTTTGGCACCGTCTGCGTCCGTCACTTCCACTTTTTTGCCGCCGATCAGCTTGCCCGTGCCCATGAGGGTCGTGATCTTGTTTTTGCGGAACAGGAAGCCGATGCCTTTGCTCATGCCGTCGGCCACGACGCGGCTGCGTTTGATCATGCCGCCGAAATCCGCTTTCGCGCCAGACACCGTGATGCCGTAATCCGCCGCGTGCTGGATGTATTCAAAAACCTGGGCACTTTTCAGCAGGGCTTTGGTGGGAATGCACCCCCAGTTGAGGCAGATGCCGCCCAGCGATTCGCGTTCCACGACCGCCACTTTCATCCCCAATTGGGTCGCGCGGATGGCCGCTACATATCCTCCGGGGCCGCCCCCGATAACGATTACATCAAAATCCATGGTGTTGAGTTGTGGTCGCCAGCTTCAGCTGGAGACCCTGATGATCCAATGCTGCCGCCAGCCTATCTGGCGACTCGATTAAAACGCGGCAAAGATAGGAAGTGTTCGGGATGGAACAAGGGAAAGTTGGGAAGAATGAGGTGGAGAGCGTTTAGGAACGTGCCGTAAATACCTTCCCTGTTTGGGCGGTCTCTTTTTTCACCATACTTTATTTACGCCACGTTCCTAAAAGTCCGTTGGGTGATTTGGGTATTTGAAATTTCAGCGTACATTTACGAAGCTTAGGGTCGCTGAATTAATAAGTGTCGCTTTCTCCGGGCAAGACATTTTGATTCTAACCAAGGCGGGGGTTCCCGACCTTAGCCCTAAGGGAGGTGGTTCCCCAACGCGGGGTAGGAGCAAAAGACCTCCTGGAAAAGTGGACAGTTATTATTTCAGCGACCCTAAGAGCTTGTTCGGGATTTCGTGATTGACTACGTCAAATCTTCGATTTGAGCGAGGTCGAGGAAATTTTGTTTTAGACAAAGCCTGTCCCGAACTTGTTTGGGGACGAATTTTGCAGACATAGCCGGCAGCTATGTTGAAAAAATTTAACGCAGTATAAAATAAAATTTGCTCCCGACATCGCAATGTCGGGATAGGTGTAGTTCCCATTTGATGTACTTTGGATAAATCATCCACTTTTAAGTCATTGAAAATCAATGCTTTTGAAGCTTGTCAAAAAATATCAAAATCAAGTGTTTTCAAGAACCTTTATTTTTCGAAGCCTTGCGGTAAAGGTCTTCCATGAATTTATATCAAATGGGAACTACACCCGACTAAACATCATAAAAAAATATGCAAAGAAGAAAATTTTTAAAGGACACACTCACAGGACTACCAATACTACTTTTGACACCAACACTTTTCGCAAGTTGTGGAAAAGACGATGAAAACATAAATCCAAATGGCAAAACCGTAATTATTATTGGAGCAGGAATTTCAGGTTTGGTTGCTGCCAAAAAACTGAAAGAAAAAGGTTTTAATGTAATTGTTTTGGAAGCACAAGATAAAGTTGGCGGACGACTACGCACCAACAGAAGTTTAGGCGTTGCTTTTGCCGAAGGAGCTAGTTGGATACACGGCATCGACAGCAATCCTATAACATCATTAGCACAACAAGCAGGAATGAATACTGCATTTACAGACGATGACAGCATAAAATCCTATGACATTGGCGGTGTTTTAAGAAGTGCTACAACTTATGACAATGCCGAGACAGAACTTTATTCTATTCTCAATACACTAAAAAATAGTGGCAACGCCAATCAAAGTTTTGAAACTGTTTTCAATAATTTATATCCTGCAAAAGCAACCGACCGACTGTGGAAATTTTTACTTTCTACTTATGTAACTTTTGATACAGGAGATTTGAACAACCTATCTTCATTACTTTACAACGAAGGCGAAGAATTTGCAGGCGAAGAACGAATTTCAACAAATGGTTATGACACTATACCAAACTATTTAGCCAATGGACTAAATGTGCAACTCAATCAACGAGTTTCAAAAATAGATTATACAAATACAAAAATTAATGTAACTCATAACGGAACACCTACGGAAACGGATTATGTATTATTTGGGCGTGCCGCCGCGCCGTAGGCGGGTCGCCGGGCTGTTCGCTGCTCCCTACGGTCGGCTCAACGAGGGCGGCCACAAGAGCCGCCTCTACGGTCTCTGTCTTCGGCGGCCTGCTACCATCCCTGCCCAAAAATGATATTTAGCCAATACACGAATATCTGCCCCTACAAAAATGCTACTAAATTTTCGCCAAACTTCGAGCTGCAATGCGCAGCCCGTTAGATGATTTGTAGCTTTCTGAGCACTATTTTCAAGTATTTCTGATTTTTTTCAAAAAACTTGCAGGGTAGTAAATTTCAGTTGTATCTTTATGAGCAATGGTAGAAATTGTAAAGGCTTTCTTCTAACCATTTCAACTCAAGGATAGTTATGCTAACTGCAATGTCTTGTAATGCGTCAACTGTTTTCACGCTCCAACGCTTCTTTTGAACACTCATTCCATGCAGCAAGCTGTTTCATACAATTCGGATATTCACGCACCAGGTGCGTCTATCAGAAATATAACACGACACTGGTACTTGAATATGCTTGTTACCTGCCATTTTTGGGCGACCGTGCAAACCCGAAACTTTCTGCAAGGCAAGAAACCGTTGTGAACAAAAAACCAACAACTTATCCCTCGACAGAAAACATTTTTATCTAACTTTCCGAAAAATTTTTATCCAAAATTATGCATCCATTTGAAAGAGTATTATCCGTCTCAACAGTAGATTTTGAATTAGAATTACGAGGCATAAAAGAAATATACTGGGCTGACTTTTTACTTAATCCAAGAAAGTTAAGAGGTAGCGACTTCTTAATGCGATGGAGTCAAGGAGTGTGGGCAGAAAAACGTTTAGTTGCCGCTATTAATAATACGAATCAATTTTATGCCATCGCTTACGGACCAAGTGGAACAGCACCGGCAGATGATGTTAGAGCATTTGAACTTTATTTTGAAAGACTTGAACATGCTGGACTGGGTAAGATAAAACGACCAGACCTTTTAGTTTTCAAAATTGCTGACAAACCATTCGTTGACAAATTTCTTACAAGTGTTGGCGGTGAAGCAGAATTACCTTTCATCACAGAAGACAAATTGC
>JBBQGV010000084.1:0-25467 GCA_038323375.1 Chitinophagales bacterium | reverse complement strand
GTTGGACTGATGTCCCTCAGGAGGTAATGGTTCGGGTAAAACCTGTTTCCGGCTCTACCTGCATTTCTCAAACCGATTTTAAAATACCCGTGCTTTCTGTTGCGGGCACAGCGCCCACTATTAGCGGATGCCCGGGTTCCTTTATTATTGGCCGATCCACATCCTTTGAAATGGAAGCTACCCTTAAGTACAATTTTAAGGGCAGTGATGACGATGAGGAAGTAGCCGGATATGAATGGCAAATCAGCCAGGGCGGCAGCGGGTGGTCGTTGACCACGCTCGACCAGAACGGCATTATCAGGAAAAAAGCCCAGGTGAACACCGACATCCAAAACGATGTCATTATCCGGGTTCGGGGAATCAGTCATTGTGGCAGAGTGAGCAACTGGATGGAATGTTCCATCACCCGGTTTGTTCAGGCACCTTGTCCGATTGTTGGAGCACCGGAATTTCTGATTTGTGAGAACACAGAAACATTCGGAGTATTGGCAACTACGGTACCTGGTGTAACCGGTTACACTTATCATTGGACTTATCCGCCAACCTGGAGTGGCAGCGCTACCGGGCAAGGAGCGGTAGTCACGCCTGATGGGTTGAATGGCGGAACCATTGTATTGGTAGCCAAGGCTTTTGGACTAACCTCAGCTTCCTGCACAGCAGAAATTGACCTTGTACCCATTGATCCGCTGACCAGTGTAATCGGTGGTAGTTTTTTGTGCGATGATGAACAAGAAACTTATGCCTTGAATATTTCACCGCCACCAAGTTCTCAGGTAACCTGGTCTGTTTTTCCCTCTAATGTAGCCACTCCGGCCTCGGCTGCTTTCGTTTGCTCCCCATTAACCTTAATTAACCTTATATCAAGGATGATTAACGCAGGGGGGAGATAGCTTTGCCTTCAAAAAACAGACGTTATGAAAATTCGATTCACCATCATTTTTTGTTTGCTGACTGTCCTGACTTGGGCGCAGCAAAATCAGGGTACGCTTGTTTATGAATTCAAAGCGAACCTCCACCGCCAACTGCCACCCGACAACCAGGACATGAAAGCGATGATCCCGGAGTTCCGGACCTCGCGCTTTCAGTTGCTGTTCACCTCGGAAGCTTCGCTCTACAAAGCCATTGAAGAGGAAGAAGAGGAAGAAGACACGCACCAGGGCGGCCGCGGGGGGATGCGGATTATCAGGAATTGAGGATTCGAGGATTTGAGTATTTGAGCCACGCTTCAAATACTCGAATACGCAGATATTCAAATCCTCAAAAAAAATAAGCCCCGAAGCAGTACTCCAGAGCTTATTCCAAGAGGCAAAAAAGTTGGTTTGTAGTTTGCTTTTTTATTTTCTAACAACTAATTTTTTGATCTTGATGCGCGCTCCGGGTTTGCAGAGTACGTCGTCGTCAAAGTTATTCAGGTTCATCAGATCCGGCGTAGTTACCCCTGGCAAGTTGCGGGCAATGTCCGACAGCCGTTCTTTTCGGTTGACGGTGTAGTAGGCATATTCTTCCCGGGAAGCGATTTTTTGCGCTTTGAACGAAGGCACTTCGGTTATCTCGGAAGGAATGACCACAGGAATGATGATCACGGGTTCCATTTTTTCCATCTTAATGGCGGGCTTGGCAGGCGAAGGGCGGCGGAAAACCACCAATTTCTGACCGGCAATCAAATCACTTGTCTTGAGGTTGTTCCACGTTTTCAATTGGCGGATGCTGCAATTGAATTCTTTGGAAAGCCCCTCTAAGGTTTCGCCTGCTTCCACGACGTGGGTGGTTTGCAGCATTTCCCGATTCAAGCTCCCCGAAGACTGGAGGACAAAGATCGGCAGAACCGAAGTTTTCAGGACGCCATCCCCACTATCCGGCCGGTGTTCGGCCACATAAGCACTGAAAGCAACCATAACGCGCCGTGGCAGGATGATGTAATTGCCTTTGGCATCTGCAGGAATAATGCCTTTGCGGTAAGCAGGGTTCAGCAATTTGAGCACATCGGGGTCAATGTCGGTTTGCTTCACAATTTCTTCAAACGTATAGGCGTCATATACAAGCGCCGTTTCGGTCACCTGTAAATCTACATCCGGATAATTCGGAATAATTTCGTGTTCTTCAAAAAATTCGGCCATGTAGGCGGCGGCAATGTAGGCTGGCACATAGTTGCGGGTTTCTGAGGGCAGGTAGCGCTGCATTTTCCAGAAATCGCTGTTGCGGGCGCGTTTGACGGCGCGCGTTACGGTGCCCGAGCCGCTGTTGTATGCGGCTAATGCCAACGCCCAGTTTCCGAAGCGCTCGTGTTGTTTAGCTAAATACAGGAGCGCCGCTTCCGTAGATTTGTGCGGATCGCAGCGTTCGTCTACCTGGGCGTTGATTTTCAAACCAACTTCGCGGGCGGTTGCCGGCATAAACTGCCAAAGGCCACCTGCACCCCGACGGGAGACCGCATGCGGATTGAGCGAAGACTCGATAATCGGCAAGTACTTCAGCCCTTCGGGCAAGTTGTGCTTTTTGATGTAGTCTTCAAAAATCGGAAAATAAAGCGCAGTTCGGCCAAGGATGCGCTCAGCGCCTTTTTTGTAGCGAACAACATATTTGTGGATGTTGGCAGCCACGGCAGCATTGTACTTGCTTTCGACAAGTTTGTGCTCGATACTTTTGAGTCTTTCTTTTACCAGATCTTCACTGAGATCGGGATGCGTTGCTTTGGGAGTGTCTTTTGGCGGGGTAGCGGCGTAGGAGAATAAGCAGAAAAAAAGGCAAACAAAAGTTGTTAAACAACTTCGAGAAGGTACAGTTTCCATAATTGTAAAAGGTTCGGTTAACGCCGCTAAATTAGAAATACTATTCGCCGAAAAACAAGAAAAACCAAAGAAAGTTATCAACACTTTTTATAAAAATCTGTATACCAGCGCTTTATGCCGAAGTTTGGTTGATGATATTTTTCCCCAAAAAATGTAAAACGGGGTGTTTTTACAAAAACCTCATCTTCATACAGTTGTTTAATTTGTAAAAATCAAGGACTTTTTTGACCTATTTTTGCAGATGCAACGGAAGAAAGATTTTTGGAATCCTTACACTAAAAAATGAGCGTATGAAAGCATTATTTGCATGTGGCCTGATTTGTCTGGCAATGATGACCGCTTCCGGTCAGGGAAACGTTCGGTTTTCGGTAGCAGTGAGCACCGATTCTGTACTGTTTGGCAATTATTTCCAGGTGCAATTCGCCCTTGAAAATGCATCGGGAAGCGAATTTCGCCCACCAGCTTTTGACGAATTTGAAGTGATTAGCGGCCCCAATATGTCCTCCAGCTTCAACATGAGCAATGGTAGGATTACCCAAAGCGTGACCTATACTTACCACCTGAAGCCCAAAGAGGTCGGAAATTACTACATCCAACCCGCCAGCATCAAAGCAGGCTATAGAATCCTCGAAACCGACGCCAAAGAGGTGCTGGTCGTGCCCAACCCCGGCGGCGTTATTCAAAACCCGGAAACCCGGCAAAAGCAAGGCATGGGCATGGATGATTGGTTCAAAGGGTTTGATGCCATGCCTTTCCCCGATTGGTTTGATCAGTTGGAAATGCCCGTGCCGCCGCAGGAGGAGCGCAAGGCGGCACCGAAGTCCAAAAAGAAGACTACCCGTATTTAGTGCCTGTTCTTTATAGCTCGATAGCTGCGTTGTAGCAGGCAAACCTGTAAGGTTTTAAAAACCTTACAGGTTTAAACCGCCCGGCGGGACTCCCGTTTTTGGGGCGAAACATGCCTTGCTCTCGAATTCTAAAGAGCAGACACGTGACTAAAAAGACAGACCATTTAAACAGCAATCACCATGCCGATGCCGCCACCCAACTACGAGTTTATTAACCTGAGTTATCTGGATCAGGTTGCCGGGGGCGACCTTCAAACCCGTGCCACCTTACTTGACCTCGTAGCCAAAGAAATATTGGACATCATTCCACAGCTTTCGATCCTTTATTTGGGGCAGGCGTGGGGCGACATCAAAGACCATGTACACCGCATGAAAACAACCCTGGCTTTTGCCGGGAATGCGGATATGAGCACAGCAAACAGCCAGATATGGAAAGCGCTGGTTGCAATGGATGCTCCGGAAGACATTGGTTCCATGATCCACGCGCTGGACGCAAATTACCGGCAGGTAGCCCGTGAACTTCAAACGGAGCTGCATTCGATGGCGGAGGACTGATGGTTCGGCAAGCTTTGAAAGGTCGTCCTGAATTCGTTCCTTTGTATCTTCTTTTATTGCAGCACGATCCCTGCATCACCAACTCAGCGTTTTTACATGAAAGGAATCATCCTTGCCGGCGGACTTGGAACCAGACTTTATCCGCTTACTTTAGCGGTGAGCAAACAACTGATGCCGGTTTATGATAAACCGATGATTTATTACCCGCTCTCCACCTTGTTGTCGGCGGGTATTCGCGAAATTCTGATCATTTCCACGCCGGAAGACGTGCCCAATTTTCGGAAATTGCTCGGCGATGGCAGCCTCATCGGGTGCCGGTTTGAGTACGTCGCGCAGCACGAACCCAATGGCTTGGCGCAGGCTTTTGTGTTGGGCGCTCCTTTTATCGGACAGGATGCCGTTGCGCTGATCCTCGGCGACAATATTTTCTACGGAGCGGGCATGAGCGAATTGCTCCAGAGCTGCGTCAATCCGGAAGGTGGTGTCATTTTTGCCTACCGGGTGGCTGATCCCGATCGCTATGGGGTGGTAGAATTTGATAAAAGTTTCCGCGCGATTTCCATTGAAGAAAAACCAAAAGTGCCCAAGTCCAATTTCGCAGTTCCGGGGCTTTATTTTTATGACAATACCGTTGTTGACATCGCCAAAAACCTTGCACCCAGCGCGCGCGGCGAGTATGAAATCACCGATGTGAACAAGCAGTATTTAGAAGCGGGCAAACTAAAAGTAGCTGTTTTGGGGCGTGGCGTGGCGTGGCTCGATACAGGTACCCACAAATCGCTGATGCAGGCGGGTCAGTTCATCGAGGTCATTGAAGACCGCCAGGGGCTAAAAATCGGCTGTATTGAAGAAACGGCCTACGAAATGGGCTTCATAGACGCGGTGCAGTTGGAAAAAATTGCGCAACGCTATCTTAAGAGTGGGTATGGCGAATACTTATTAAGACTCCTTAATTAGTGTCTGTCTTTAGAGTCCGATAACTGCGATGTATTTTGCCCCAAAACTGGTCATTTACGCGAGTAAACTCCCATTTTTTGGGCAAAACACGCCTTGTTCTCGAACGCTAAAGAACAGACACGGGACTAAATAACCAGAAACCAACAAGATTTAGAAGATGGGAATAGCCGCCGACATCATCATCATTGTGGTTGCCGCCTTTTTGGGCGCGTTAATCATGCAACGCCTCAAGCAGCCGCTGATTCTGGGGTATATGCTTGCTGGCATTGCCATTGGCCCTTACACCGGGGGCGTTACGATTTCTGATATTCACGAAATAGAATTACTGGCTGAAATCGGCGTGGCCTTGCTGTTGTTTGGTCTGGGGTTGGAGTTTTCGTTTAAGGAACTGCTTTCGGTGCGCCGGATTGCGTTGGGCGGCGGGGTTATCCAGATTATCCTGACCATCGCTTACGGCTATTTAATCGGGCAATTGCTGGGTTGGAACTGGGTGACTTCCGTGTGGCTGGGAGCATTGATTTCACTGTCCAGCACCATGGTCATTCTGAAAACGCTGGCGAATCAGGGGAATATCGGCACCCTGTCGAGCCGGGTGATGATCGGCATCCTGATCGTTCAAGACCTCGCCATTGTACCAATGATGATCATCCTGCCCGAAATGAGTAATTTGGAAACCGGATTGCCCGCTTTGGGAATGGCGGCTGTGAAAGCCGCTGTTTTTCTGGCAGTAATGGTAGTGGCCGGCACCCGTATTTTCCCCATGCTGATGCGCGTAGTTGCCCGGTGGAATTCGCGCGAGTTGTTTTTGCTGACCATCATGGCAATCGGGCTGGGCATTGGTTATGCAACCTATCTGGTTGGTTTGTCTTTTGCATTTGGCGCATTCATCGCCGGGATGGTGCTCAGCGAGTCGGACTACGGCCACCAGGCATTGAGTGACATTACGCCACTGCGCGACCTGTTCGGGTTGTTATTTTTTACCTCCATTGGCATGCTGATAGACCCCATTTTTTTGCTCGATAACTGGGGTTCGATCCTTTTGCTCGTTGGATTGGTCGTTGTCGGAAAAGGCCTGATTTTTGGATTGCTGCCCAAGCTTTTCGGCTACGGCAACATCATTCCCATTGCGCTGGCGCTCACGATGTTTCAAATTGGAGAATTTGCATTTGTACTGGCGCGTTCAGGCGTAAAAGACGGCACACTCTCCAAAGAACAATATTCCCTGGTATTGGCGGCCACCATCGTCACCATGGTTATGACCCCGCTCATTTCCGGGCTTACGGGGCCCTTATACGCCTTCAGACGCCGCAGGCTGCCCGCACAGCCGTTGGAAACCGTTAATTTAGTCAGCCACAAACTCAACGACCACATCGTTGTAGCCGGTGGAGGGCGCGTTGGGCGCTATGTGAGCAAGGTGCTCCTGCACCTCGAACTGCCCTTTGTAGTGATTGAACACAACCACAGGCGCTTAGAAGAAGCAAAAGCCGCCGGATTGCCGTTGGTTTACGGCGATGCTGCGCAACATGCGGTTTTGGAAGCGGCAGGCGTTTCGCATGCGCGGCTGCTGATCATCACTGCGCCGGGCACCATTACGGCCAAAGCCATCACCCGTCAGGCGCGGTCGCTCAACCCTGAGCTGCACATCGTGGCACGTGTGGAAAGCATCGAACAGGCAGAAAACATGCGCAGTTTGGGTATTTACGAAGTCGTCCACCCCGAATTTGAAGCAAGCATTGAAATTGCACGAACCGCGCTTTACCACCTTGGTTTTTCTGCCAGTGAAATTTACCGCTTAGCCGATGACATGCGCAAGGAAGCCCGCGAAATGCTGGGTGCGCCGCTCAACGAGACCCATGTTTTTTCAGATAAGGTGCAGGATGTGGCTCGCCTGGCGGACGTCACGTGGGTAGAATTAACCGAAAACAGCGCCCTTGTTGGCAAAACCCTTTCGGAAACCGATGTGCGGCGCGAAACAGGGGCCTGTATTGTCGCGCTGCTCCGGGAAGGTCATTTGATGCCCAACCCCGGCGCAGAAGAAATCCTGCGCAGCCGCGATGTTGTGGCCATTCTTGGCGATCACCAACAAGTGCTGGCGTTTAATGAACTGGCAGGCAGCGTTGAAGCCTGAACTAACCGCTCAACCGGTGTAAATGGCTTCCCGTTCCACCACATTGGGCAGCGACCCAAAATAACCCAGTTTGATTTCGGCCATCCGCCGGCCTGCTTTTGCACAATTTTCGAGGTCGCGGCCGTCGAGCCAAGCACTGAGGTAGCCCGACCAAAAAGCATCGCCTGCACCTGTGGTGTCTTTCACCTGCACAGGTCTTGCCGGCAGAAAAAGCCTTGTAGATGCGGTCGCCGCCAGGCACCCCTCGCCGCCTAAAGTGACGCAAACCTCCTTTGCGCCAAGCGCCAAAAAATGATCGGATGCAGCTTGCGGATCCTTCATGGGATTGCCGTAAAGGCGCTCCCAATCTACCTCGCTCACTTTCACCAGCGCCCCGTGCGCGCAATAAGCGGCGACGACAGCCTGTGCCTGTTCGCGATCGGCCCATATTTTCTGCGCGTAATTGGCATCTATGCTTAGTT
This sequence comes from Chitinophagales bacterium, assembly GCA_038323375.1. GTDB lineage: Bacteria > Bacteroidota > Bacteroidia > Chitinophagales > Saprospiraceae > JABWAJ01. Next base: position 17,729 of record JBBQGV010000084.1, on the reverse strand, counting down.
GACAGCCCAGGGCAGCCGCCCGTTGCGCCGCGTCAAGAATGGCGCTTTGAGCCGGTTCAAGGCTAAGGGCAAAACAGGTGGTGTGAAAAATGCGCGATCCCGCCAACAGTGCATCGGGCAATTGCGCGAACGTGATCTGGCAATCGGCAGAGCGGTAAGCTTCAAAATTCGATACGGTGCGCGAACGCGTGACGAGAATGAGCGTGGTGGGTGCCGGGACTGAAGCTAAGCAGGTACAGTTTACGCCAACGCCTTCCACAGCGCGCAGTAAAAACTGACCCATGTCATCCTGGCCTACCGTGGCCACTAAGGCTGCCCGGTTGCCCAGTCTCGACATGTTCATGCATAAATTGGCCGGGCTCCCGCCCTGGATGCGGCGAAACTGGGAAACTGCGTCCAAATCATCGGCGAATGCTTCACTAATGAAATCAATTAACAATTCTCCTGCGCAGCAAATATCAAATTGGCGTTCCGTGTCGTTAATCATGGTAGATAAGTTGCTTTTTGTTAAATTCGTTGATAGGCACTATTTCGTACCGGCACATTTAGTACGTGTCTCATTTTTAGAGTTCGAGAGCAAGGCACGCGAAGGCTCCAAAAACGAGAGTTTACTCGCGTGAATGACCGGTTTGGGGTCAAGTGTAACGCAGCTATCGGACTATAAAAAAAGACACTATTTCAGGTCTGGAAGGTATAAACTTTTCATTATAGAGACTACACACATGAACCCGCTTTCTTCAATTCATCGCTTCGAAACAATTGCCAGGTTAAAATCAGAGATTTTTGACCTCGTCATCATTGGTGGCGGGATCACCGGAGCAGGCATTGCTTTGGATGCCGCTTCGCGTGGAATGAAGGTAGCGCTGCTTGAAAAACAAGACTTTGCTTCCGGCACGAGTAGCAAATCCACCAAATTGATCCACGGCGGATTGCGTTACCTGAAACAATTGGAACTGGGGCTTGTGCGCGAAGTTGGCAGCGAACGCGCCATCGTTCACCGCATGGCACCGCACTTAGTTGTTGGAGAAAAGATGTTGCTCCCGTTGATAAAAGGCGGAACCTACGGGGCGCTGTCCACTTCATTTGGCCTCTGGCTTTACGATGTATTGGCCAATGTGCAGGGGGAAGACCGCCGGAAAATGTTGGATAAACAAGAAGCTTTGGACATAGAGCCGATGCTCGCCAAAGAAGCGCTTTTGGGCGGCGGCTATTATGCAGAATACCGGACAGACGATGCCCGCCTGACGGTTGAAACCCTGAAAACGGCCGTTCAGTTCAGCGCCACCGTCCTCAATTATGCGCAGGTTGAAAATATGCTATACAAGAACCGGGTGATCGGAGTGCGTTGCAATGACCTGTACTCCGGCGAAGTTTTTGATGTTGAAGGGTTGTGTGTGGTTAATGCAGCAGGCCCGTGGGTAGATCATTTGCGGCAATCAGATAATTCACGCTACGGCAAACGCCTGTTCCTTTCTAAAGGCGTCCATATTGTAGTGCCCAGGGAACGTTTGCCCATCCGGCAGGCAGCCTACTTCGATGCACCTGACGGACGCATGATTTTTGCGATTCCCCGACACCGCGTTACGTACATTGGCACCACCGATACACCCTACGAGGGGAATCTGGACCAAATCAGCGTTTTGCGAGAAGACGTTGAATACCTGCTTGATGCAACGAATAATATGTTCCCGAAAGCGGAATTGAGCGTTCATGATGTAGAATCAAGCTGGGCGGGTTTGCGCCCTTTGATTTACGAAGAAGGAAAATCAGTTTCGGAAATGTCGCGTAAAGACGAGGTTTTCTGTTCACCGACCGGGTTGATTTCCATTGCCGGCGGTAAACTGACTGGCTTTCGCAAAATGGGGGAAAAAGTAGTCAACCTCGTAGCCGACCGGCTAAAAGCTGAACACGGCAAAAATTTCATGATTTCGTTCACCGATAAGATCCCGCTGCGCGGCGGCTATTTCCGGGATGCCGCAGAAGTGAACCGTTACCGGCATGAATTGGCAGGTCGGCTGGATGTTTTACAATTACCTGCCTGGCGTGCCGATTATTTAGTGGCTAACTACGGTCGCCAATCGGATGCCATCTTGGAACAGATGCTTACCTATCTGCATGTGCCGGAAACTTCGCTGGCTTGTGCGGAAGCCTGGTTCGCCATCCATCAGGAAATGGCGCTGGAGCCGCTCGATTTTTTTGAGCGCCGCAGTGGCCGGTTGTATTTTGATCTGCCGGGCATTGCCCCGGTTCAGGAAGCTGTGCTGGCCGTTTTTGCCCAGGCTTTGCAATGGGATTCCGCTACCCTTCGCAAAAAACGACAAAACCTCGAAGAGGCGGTCTTCGAGGCTTCGTGCGCATTTTTGTCGGTCAAGGCTGAGGTGGTTTAAGGTGGGATACGTGTCGGACACTTTGGAAGTGTCCGACACGTATCCCACCTTAAACCACCCGCCCCTCAAAGTTCGTCTTACAATCGCTGAAAAAACAATTCCTCTACATGTTCTGTGTTATCGTCGCGCAGTTTGATCAGGTTGTCCGTTCGTTCGATGAGCAGCCAGTCGTCCGTTGCATTGCTTAATGGTTTCACGGCACCCAGATTGATGATCAGCTTGTTGCTGCTGGAATTGTGTTGCCAGGTTCCATTGGTCGTTACGCCGCCTTTCACGGCTTCTAAAACGCCATCGCTTTTGAAGTTGAACGTGTATCCTGCGAAGTCGCTCGTTTCGTCTTTATCTTTGTCCCAGTAATAAGAAACCTTCCATTGGCCGGTTCCGTCGGTTAGCACATCTGGCAGGTTGCCTGCCGGTGAATTATCATCATTGCTGTTGGAGCATCCTGATGCGATAATCGCCAGGAACAATCCGAATAATTGAAAGAAGCGTGTTTTCATGTTCTGTACTTTTTTTTATGACACAAGTATAGGGGTGAAAACAGGCAGGTTCCAAATATAAGGTGCTGAATGGGTAAATGGAGGTGTTGAATGGGTAGGTTGAGGAGGTTCACATGTCGGACACTTTCAAAAGTGTCCGACACGTGAACCTCCTCAACCGCTATTTCTAAAGCATTTTCATCAACGCCCGCGCCCTGTCTAAAGCCTCGGTATAGCATTGAAGTAAGGGAAAATGGAGCGCTTGAAAAAGCCGGAGCCTATGGTGTCGCGACGGGGTAGTTCGCGATAAAAGTGGGGCATCAGCGATTGCTGGAAAGCCATGTTTTTTCGCAGGGCGTTCAGGTTTTCAGTCAGTAGAAAAGCCTGTCACGCGCAGCGGGGGTTAAAGTATGGATTGCGTTTCATGATAATATTACGGTTCCCTTTAACCTTTTTTGACTCCCCTTTGGGGTTAGGGCGCTGGTATCAGCAACCGCTCAATCCCCTGCACCACTTCCAGCCAGGCCTGATCCCGGTCGCTGTACGAACTCACCGGTTTTGCTTTGGAAGGCAGGCCGTTCAATTTGCCGAAAGGCGTATCTGCTTCCCAACTGCACGGGCGCAGCACGATTGGAACAACTTGTACTGATTTTTGAGCATGGCGCTCCATCGCGGTTTTGATTTCCACATCCCAGATGTAGTCGGTGGCCAAAAAGTCGGCGCTCATCAACAACAGAATGATGTCGGCCTGGGTCAACTGGTTTTTAACGGCGTCGTCCCATTCTTCTCCAGGCAGGATTTGGTGGTCGTCCCAGGCAGCAATTTTGCCTTTGCGGCGCAACACAGAGAGGTGGCGAAGCAATTGCTCCAGATATTCGCGATCGTATTTGGAATAGGAAAAAAAGATCTTTTTGGCACCTGCTGTATTGGCAACGGGCGGCGGCGTACTTGTGGTTGCTGGATTTCCCGCATGGGCGGGTACATTGATGTGGATGGGGCTGCCCTGCGCTCCCTGGATGACAATGTTCCCGCTCCCCGTCACCTGCGTCGAATTGCCTGTGGTGGACGCCCCGATTGGCGCGGCAGACTGCCCATCGTCTTCGACCATTTCAGTAAAGGCAAGCAGCGCGGAAATGATCTGATTGGAACGCACCGTTTTGTCCGAAAATTTAATGGTGCCCATCATTTCTTCCCGACGCAGGGCATTCCACTGGAATTCCAGTGTCAGGAGGTCGCTTTCCTTCGGCAATGCGCTTTTCAATGCATCAAAAGCATCTTTAATGCGATTGTTGCTGATGAGTTTTTTGATGGCTGCTTGATCTTGCATAAGTTGGGTACAATTGAGGCGTCAAAATAAGCGTTTTTTTTATTCAAATGAGAAAAAAACCATTTCCGGCGACGGTAAATTTTCCTTTTTCTATGGCCCGGGTGCCTTCCTCGGCGTTTACGACCGCGACCGCAGCAATCGCTTTGGCGATGACGAAATCAGTGTTGGCGTCAGCGGAACTATCGGCCTTTCCGCTTGGATTGATCGCTTAGAATTGTACCTGCAAGTGACGCCTCGGGTGGGCGGTGTTGGAGCGCACGGAGGCGGACATGGGCGGGGGGTGGGTTGCGGTTTTATTTTTAGGGGTTCGCACAACGTTACCGCGCACTACCGGAAATTTTCACACAACGGCACAACGATCACTACGCGGCGGCTTTCGTTGTGATCGTTGTGCCGTTGTGTGAAATAAAAATTGTCGTGTGAAATAGCAGAATCAAGCTCGCGTTACGCTAAAAACATCCGCTAACTAACCCAGCCACTCCCTCCACAGGACACCGTTCCATCGCATGCCGTCCCCCTTCCAGCAACTGAAACCGTGCGCCCGGAATCCATTCCGCTGCTTGAACCGCCTCGTCCCGACGCACCATTTCATCGGCATCCGCCAAAGCGACCGTGACCGGAATGGCAATACCTTTAAGCGCTGCTTCATTCAATGGGCGGTGCTCCCCAAGATACTGCATCATACCCGCAGTTTTTTCCAGCACCGCACGCCAGCGCGACTCCCCGTGCCGCTGTTGCAGCGCTTTTGCGAAAGCGGGCACTTTTTCTAAGATTTTATCGGGGTTCAGCATCGAAGCTTCGCGGGCAGCGCCTTCGGGGTTCCAGTCCATTTTGGTGCCTAAGGTGAGCACAGCGCCCACGCGTTCTGGATAGTGAAAAGCCAGCATCAGTGCAATATAGCCGCCCATGCTGTACCCGAAAATATTGACGGAATCCAGGCCGTTCTGATCTAAATATTGCAAAACATCGTCCATAAAAACTTCCGGCAAAAAGGCTTCCGGCATCGGCGTATCAAGCCCGTGCCCGCTGAAATTCAGGTGGTGTACCGCGTAGTTTTCTGATAAACGGGCGGCCAATTTCTCAAATTGATCTTGTGCGCCAAGCGCGCCGTGCAGCAAAAGTATGGGCTCCATGTTTTTGTGAATTTGGTGCTGGAAAACCAACGCATTTTTTATATTTGCAAGGTAAGCAGTTGTTGTTAATTCCATTAAATCTAAAGATCACATGACAAAGTGCGAAATGGGTTGGATCGAAGAAAGGCTTATTGTTTCGTTTGGAGCGAAAATGAATGTTCAAACGGCAGGAGGGTAAGTTCGTGCTGCTGATAAAAAAATATTCAAAAATCATTGACAATAGATTTATTGCCACTTGTGTTTGTGGCTCACAATAAATTTATTGCCAATGAGGAATGTGGTTGGACAAACACCCCGGGGAGCAGATTTTTTCCCAAGAAACGCAATCATCAACAAAATATACCGGCGCCTCGAAGCCGGAGCGAACATCTTCATGGCAGCCCCCAGGCGCGTCGGCAAAACCTCTATCATGCGGGCTATGGAGGACACGCCAAGAGAAGGCTTCCATTTCGTTTACATCATTACAGAATTCATTCATGATGTAGAGGATTATTACCATAAATTGCTCACAGGCTTACTCAACAGCGAAGCCATCAGCAAATTAGCGAAAAAGAAGGAAAGCATTCGCAACCTGATCAGCGATGTAGCAGGCAATATCCATATTAAAATAGCCTGGCTTGAATTGGGCATTCAGAAAGAAGGGGAACGACATTCTTATCAGGTCTCTTTTGAAAAACTATTGGCTCAGTTGGATACCGGCGAGGATACGATTGTCATTATGATTGATGAATTTCCGCAGACGGTTGAAAACATCAGGGAAAAGCACGGAGCCCGGATTGCAGAGCTGTTCCTGAGACTCAATCGCGAACAAAGACAAAAATCCAACAGTCGCATCCGTTTCATTTTAACAGGATCCATCGGGCTTCCCGCGGTTGTAAAAAAGCTGACTTCCACCAGTGTCATCAATGACCTGAATGTGGTTGAAATTCCACCTTTAAGCGAAGAAGAAGCTCAAAAACTTGCCACGCAAATGACCACACTTCGAAATGTCGCCAGCATTTACAACCCGGATTTGCTATCCAAAGCTCAACTCATTGACAGTTTTGTCATTCGGAATAAAAAGTTTGAAAAGCTGTTTGCCGACATCAAAACGTCCACCATGGACAAGCCGGAACAGCCAATTATAATCGTTGGCCTACGGGGGATGGTTAAAACGACTTTGCTGCGCCGGCTGGCCTACGAAGTGGAAAATGACCAAGGGCTTCATGCGTGGTTAATGCCCATCATTTTCAACGAAGAAGAATATGGGATTACGAAGCTGTTTAAACTTTGGGAAACCGTTGCGGAATACGTTGAAAAGCGGGATAGCGCCTTCGAAGGTCTTTACGACCAAATGGACGAAATGTATCGAAAATTGAAAGGCGATGCCCATCAATACGAACAAGCAGCTTTCGATATTCTGATTGGGGCTTTGCATGGACGCGGCAAAAAATTGTTGTTGTTTATTGACAATTTCGGCGATATGTTTCGCCGCTTTTCGAAGCAGGAAAAACAACGCCTGCGTGAAATTTTGATGACCTGCTCCGATTTGCGCATCATCGCGGCATCTGCGGTCATCATTGAAGCCTTTTTCAAATACGACGACCCTTTATTTGAGTTTTTCAAAACAGAGCGCCTCGACGGGCTGAATAGCGAAGAAACCATAACGCTCCTGCTCAAATTGGGCGAAGACCTGCCCGGAAACCCCGTCAAGGAAATCTTAGAAAAACAACCGAAGCGCGTCGAAGCCCTGCGGCGACTCACCGGGGGCATTCCGCGCAGCAATGTCCTGTTTTTTGAAATTTTTGTAAACGACAAAGATGGAGATGCCTTCACCGACTTAGAAAGCGTGCTGGATCGCGTCACCCCGCTCTACAAGCACCGCATGGATGACCTCCCTGCGCAGCAGCAAGAAATTTTGCAAGTGCTTGCCCTGAACTACAACTCCATGAATACCCGCGAAATTGCGGAGCGCACCCGTTTGGACAGCAAATTGGTATCGGCGCAACTGAAGCAATTGCAGCAAAACAACTTAGTTTCCATCGTCCACACCGGTGGCAAAAACCATATTTACCACGTGCACGACCGCTTTTTCAACATCTGGTTCCTGATGCGCATGGCGCGCAAGGGCGATAAAAACCGCGTGCTCTGGTTGGTGCGGTTTCTGGAATGCTGGTGTGCGCCGGAACAACTCTCCAAACGCTCGGAAGCGCACCGGAAAGCCTTGTCGGAAGGGCATTACGACCCCAAAAGCGCGTATTTTATGAGTACGGCGCTGCATTACGCGAATCAGGAGGATACATATCCCGAATTCATGAAATACTTCCCCCTCCTCCTCGCCAAAAAACAATTCGACTCGCTCTACAACTACTTCACCTCCGAAAAAGGCCAAGCCATCCGGGCGCGGGATCGTTTTTTGCCCGTCTGGTATGCCCTGATGTATTTCCTGCGCGAGCAATACCCGAACGAATACCTGCGTATGCCGCCGGAATTAAAAGAAACGGTGACAGAAATTATTGAACAGGCGAGGGAATATGCCGTTGCTTATCAGTAGATTTGGGCGATTTTTTCGCGAATACGGATAGGTAATACGTGTCGGACACTTCCAAAGTGTCCGACACGTATTACCTATCCGTATTCATTCGTAAAGAAAAAAACCACCGCTCCCGTGCCAAATTCTCTGTACCCGCACCTGCTTGCGCCGCTCGACCTGGGGTTTACCCAACTCAAAAACCGTGTGTTAATGGGATCCATGCACACCGGACTGGAAGAAACCGCCAATGGATTTGAAAAAATGGCCACTTATTTTGCCGAACGCGCCCGGGGTGGTGTGGGACTGATCGTCACAGGTGGCATTGCACCCAACCGAGCGGGCTGGGTAGGCCCTTTTTCGGCCCGATTGGCCACCGATGCTGCCGCCCGCAAACACCGCATTGTCACCGACGCCGTACATGCGGAAGGCGGCAAAATTTGCATGCAAATCCTGCACGCAGGCCGCTATGGCTACCACCCATTGGCCGTGGCACCCTCCGGAATCAAGTCGCCGATTTCCCCATTCAAACCCTGGACTTTGAGTGGCCGGGGCGTAGAGCGCACCATCCGCGACTTTGTCAATTGTGCAGAATTAGCGCAGGAAGCTGGCTACGACGGCGTGGAAGTGATGGGTTCGGAAGGTTACCTCATCAACCAGTTCATCGTTTCCAAAACCAATAAACGCAAAGACCAATGGGGCGGCGAATTCAAAAACCGCATCCGATTTCCGGTGGAAATTGTGCGCCGCATCCGTGAACGGGTCGGCCCCAATTTTATCATCATTTACCGCCTCTCAATGCTCGATCTGGTGGAAGACGGCAGCTCCTGGGACGAAGTAGAATACTTAGCCAGCGAAATCGAAGCAGCTGGTGCCACTATCATCAACACAGGCATCGGCTGGCACGAAGCGCGGGTGCCGACCATCGCCACCATGGTGCCGCGCGGCGGTTTTGCCTGGGTTACCAAACGCCTGATGGGCAAAGTGGGCATTCCACTCATCACCACTAACCGCATCAATACGCCGGAACTGGGCGAACAAATTATAGCCGACGGTTGCGCCGACATGGTTTCGATGGCGCGCCCTTTTTTGGCGGATCCTGATTTTGTGAAAAAAGCTGCTGAAAACCGAGCTGCTGAAATCAATACCTGCATCGGCTGCAACCAGGCTTGCCTCGATCAAATTTTTAATCGCCAGACGGCAAGTTGCTTGGTGAATCCACGCGCTTGCCGCGAAACGGAACTGAATTACCTGCCGGTAATCAGAAAGAAAAAAATCGGCGTAGTAGGCGCAGGCCCGGCGGGTTTGGCCTTTGCGAGCATCGCGGCAGAACGCGGTCACGAAGTACACCTCTTTGAAGCGAGCGGCGAAATTGGCGGCCAGTTCAACTTAGCCAAACGCATTCCCGGCAAGGAGGAGTTTTACGAAACGCTGCGGTATTTCCGCAAACAACTCGATGTACACGGCGTGCAGTTGCACCTGAACACGTTTGCAACTACACAAATGCTGAGTGCGCAAGGTTTTGATGAAATCGTCGTCGCAACGGGCGTCAGTCCACGCGCACTGAACATCGAGGGCATCCAACACCCCAAAGTGCTGAGCTACCTCGAAGTGCTGCGCGATAAAAAACCGGTTGGGAACGCCGTTGCCATCATCGGCGCGGGCGGCATCGGCTTTGATGTGGCAGAATATTTAGTCCATCAGGGCGAATCACCGAGCATGAATATCGCGGCCTTTATGAAAGAATGGGGTGTGGACATGGCTTACAGCAACCGAGGTGCCCTCGCCAAACCCAAACCCGAAGCGGCAGCCCGCGAAATTTACCTGCTCCAGCGCTCGAAAGGCAAACCCGGCAACCGCCTGGCCAAAACCACCGGCTGGATCCACCGTGCCGCCCTGCGCATGAAAAAAGTGCAGATGCTGAGCGAAGTAACCTACAAACGCGTGGACGACGAAGGCTTGCACATTGAGGTAAAAGGGCAGGCGCAGGTTTTGAAAGTGGACAACATAATCATCTGTGCAGGCCAGGAGCCGCAGCGTGAGTTGTTCGAACCCTTAAAAGCTGCCGGCATTCCGGTTCACCTCATTGGCGGCGCAGATGAGGCACGGGAATTGGATGCGAAAAGGGCGATCGAGCAGGCGGCGAGATTGGCCTCGGAAGTGTAGCGCCGAACTCTGTTCGGCCGCATTTCTAAATACTTTATCTTTCATTGAGTTCAGCCCTTGTCAAATGTTCGATTTTAGGAATCTTGATGGCATTGTTTTCAGTAAAATGCAAAAATGCATTTACTTTTTCTCGCCATGCTTTTTAAGCAACTGACTCAGAAGATTCAATTTCTATCTGAGCATTTGTGTTTTTTTTCAAAGCATCCAAAAAAGGTTCTAACCATTGAAAATCCCGCTGACTTTCAATTTTGATGGTAATAGTCATAAGCTATTTTTTTTCAAAAAAAACCAAAACGAGCATCAGTACAAAATAATTCTACCGAGCCTTGTTATAAAACGGATCAGCACGTATAAAGTTAATCCTTTACCAAGAGCCAAGTACACGTTTTTTTGTTTGCTTAAATCTAAGCTTTTTTCAAAATAAGACGTTTCATTTGTACCAATTATCTGCTTTTTCCAACAACCAATAACCAATCTGAAATCGCGAACAGCCCAATAACCAGTAACAAATAACCAATAACCATCACAGCATGTCCCACCAAAAACATACCGCACTCAAACGTCCCAACCTTGGTCATTTTGGCCGGAACGAATGGGCCATCATTGGTGCGCCTTGCGGCAGCATCCAAACCCTGGCACGGCGCCTGACCGGTCTGTTGGCAGCTCAATACAAAGTTGCTTATGTGGATGCCGATCACAAAAGCGCGGATGAGGCCGAAATGCCCCTGCAAACGCTGTTGGGCAGTGGTGCCGCAATGGAATACACCGATAAAATTACGCACCGGCGTTTTGAGTGGGGTAGGGGAATGGGGCCTTTTCAATACCGACCTTTGTTCAATGAGCAGGATTTGATTCTGGTGAACGGCAACCATTTTGAAGCGGCGCGTCAGATTGTGATTATTGACAAACGAAAAGAGCAGTCGCTACAAAAAAAATTGGATCGCCTTGGGAATGTGCAATTGTTCCTGTTGGCGGAAGGCGCTGAAGCGATTTACCCGTTTTTGAAAGACCATTTGCCAGGGTGGGAACAGGTTCCGGTGATGCAAATTGCGGATACCGAACGCATTGCCGCATTTTTACAACAACAACTCCAACCGCCGCCGCTTTACGGCCTCGTTTTAGCCGGGGGGCGCAGCGTGCGCATGGGGCAGGACAAAGGCTTGATGGACTACCACGGCAAGCCGCAACGCGAATACGCTGCCGACCTGCTGAATGCCTTTTGTGAAAAAACATTCCTGTCTTGTCGCTCCGATCAGGTAGCGTCGTTAGACTCCTCCTACACTGCGCTACCTGATACATTTGAAGGGCTTGGACCTTTTGGTGCCATCTTGTCCGCTTTTCGCGAATACCCGGAGGCGGCCTGGGTTGTGATCGCCTGCGACTTGCCGCTACTCGATGCACCGGCTTTGCAACAATTGGTGGAAGCGCGCCGCCCGGCACAAATCGCCACGGCGTTTCAAAGCCCGCACGACAACATGCCGGAGCCGCTCATTGCCATCTGGGAGCCTAAAAGTTATGCGGTGCTGTTGCAATTTCTTGCACAAGGTTATTCCTGTCCGCGCAAGGTGCTGCTGAACACGGAGGTGCATTTGATTGAGCCGGCGCAGCCCCAGGCGTTGACGAATGTGAATAGTTTGGAGGAAGCAGCGGGATTGGTGGCTTTTCGGAAGTCCTAAGACAAAGCTATAGAAATGATTACGGCTTAATAGGCATTAAAGGAATGCCATCTTCCCAGGCCTCGGCGATGTGGGAGAGGCGCTGGAGACTGTCCCGATCTTCCGGTGCGAGGCTTTGAAAGCCACCTCCGGAGGTCGCTTGCTGAAGGTATACAGCTATTTCTTCCATTACCTGGCCATATTTTTCTTCGGTATTGATTTTGTAGACCATTGTTTGTCTTTTAACGTGAATTCGAGCATTAATTGACTGATAATGAATGGTTTTGAATACATGAATAGTCTTTTTGCTCCCTTTACGTCTAAAATTTCCCGCAAAGGGCGCTAAGGATACGCCAAGTCCGCAAAACAGGACGCCATCCTTAGCGTCCTTTGCGAGACCTTTGCGCCCTTTGCGGGAAACAATTTCGCACAAAGGAAGTGCATTGCGCGGAATTTCCACCACCACATCCGGTTTGTAATGTTCGATTGTGAGTGCAATCAAACGATCCTGGGTGAAACGACTAAGTGAACTTTCTTTTTCATATCAAATTTTCACCCGCTCTACGGTTTTTTTGTGCCGGCTTTTTTCCGCCATGAACGCCATCAAATGACTTTCCATCGAAGCATCTAAGGTAGAAGTCAGCAGACTGCCATCTTGTTTGTCAACCGCGTTCAGCCAGTCGCGCACCAAGCCCCAGTCGCCGCCGCCGTGCCCGGATTTGATCTTAGAATTTTCGTTCGTGTTCCATTTGGTGATTTCGCCGGTCCGGAAGTCGGCAACATACAGGTCGTCTTCATCGCCCACGATGTCGCCCATCGAACCCATGATGCGGGTGCGCCGGCCTGCGTAGTTGGTGAAGGCTTCCATGCTGAAACTGACGGTGATGTTGTCATCGAATTCCATCGCCAAAATCTGGTGGTCGGGCACGTCGTTGTCGCAGCGGTAAACGCAGCGACCATACGGACCTTCCTTCAGGTTTTTCAAAATGGCATCGCCTTGCAGGGTTTTATCTTCCGGCAGGTCGAAATGGTGCAACCAGGTGCGTTCGCGGTGGTAAATGCGCAAGGCTGAGTACGGGCAAGTGGCTTCAATGGCGCAGCCGTCGGTACAACGGGCGGTGCTGCCTTCCGGCGCGTTTTCGGCGCGGAACCACGATAAGGAACCAAATGAACTGACGTAATTGCAGTTTTTTCCGATCCACCAGCGCAGGATATCCAGATCGTGGCAGGATTTGGCCAACAGGATGGGATTGGTGTCTTTTTCGCGCCGCCAGTTGCCGCGTACATAGGAGTGCGACATGTGTACGTGCTGGATCGGTTCCAAATGCTGCACGCTGATGATCTTGCCCAGCACCCCGGAATCTATTACTTCTTTCACCTTGCGGTAATAAGGTGAATAGCGCAGCACATGGCAAACGGCCACAATGCGCTTGTGTTTTTTGGCCTGTTTCAGAATGTCGCTGCATTCCTTCCAGCTTTGCGCAATAGGCTTTTCCAGCAACAGGTCGTAACCCATTTCTAAGGCGCGCATGGCCGGGCCGTAATGCAGCGGATCGGGGGTGGTAATGATGACGGCATCGGCAAATTTGGGTACATCAAAAACGTGTTCCCAGGTCACAAAGCGGTTTTTGGCTTCGATGTTGTGCTTTTTTGCGTAGCGTTCGTTGCGCAGCGCAATAGGTTCAGCTACGCCCACAATATCTAATTCGTCCGGGTGCTCCAGGCCGTAATTGCCATAAACATTGCCCCGGCTGCCAGCGCCCAACACAATTGCAGTAATTTTTCGCGCAGGTTTTACATAATCTTCCGGCGCATCGTCGTCAATCGTTTTTTCAATCAGCGGGATATTCGCCCAAGTGGAGGCAGGTACGGCACCTCCCAAAGAAATAAGCCCCATGGCGCGGAGCAGTTCTCTTCTCGACCAGTCTTTTTGCATGACAGGATCTTTTATATTGATGATTTATTATAGTTGTCGTTATCAAGGTTAAAGTAGAAAGGATAAAGGTTAAAGTGGGGTTTCGATTCCCTGATGGTATTGCGTACCCTCTACCCTCTACTTTCTACTGAAAATGCGATATTAGAAAGAATTTAACAAACATTTGCATATTTTATTCAGGAAGATATTCTTAGATTTACCGCTGTGATGAAATTATTCACGGTTATCAAGCAAAGCGAAAAGTCAACACAGTTTACTCAAAAAAATCTTCCCGTGCCCTAAAGGTGCGGGAATTTTTGTTTGTGAAACAAAGAACACAAGCCGTTGCGGGTGCCGTTCTACCCCGGGCACGATTTTTCTTCCTATGATATCCGGCAATTGCATGTCGTGAAATACGAACAGGGCAAAACGAACGGCAGACCGGTTTTTGCTTTTGCGCTGTACCTGACCCTCAAGAACCGACAATCTTATCTATGAATGATTCACTCGCAGTCCGCCCGCCTCCAAAAGTGGTGTATGTACGAGTTTCACCATCACGCTATGCCGGACAAAACCATCTGTTAATTTGTATCCTGTTTCGGTGATCGTTCTCGTTTCAGCGTATCTTATTGAATAAAAATACCAAAACTCTATAAAAAACCTTTATATTGACTCCCAATAAAGAAAAGAACAAACACAGGGTGATCAAATGAACGTTGCGGCATTTGATACAACCGTTTTATGTGATTTGTTTGCCTTTAATATAAGTTCTTATGAAAATAATTAACCTTAAAAGTCAGTTTTTTAAAAACTACATTCCTCCGGTTTTGGGATTGCATTCCGTCTTCTACAAGGCATCTAAAAAAGATCATTGGCAGGAAATTGCCCTTCTATTTGGCTTCGTATTGCTGAACCTTTTTCCAATATCTGTGACTTGTCAAATGACAGAATGCCATGTTGATTATGATCCTTCGTCTGCCCCCCCAATTCTAACAGCTTAATTACCTGCCCTTTAGTGGGGATGAGTGAAAGTGAGTACCGTGAACTTTCTGAATTTACGCTGTATGTCAATTTCCATTTTGTAGCAAATGCTGCGGGTGAAAATTTTCACTGCGATCCGAATGGTGACCCAGTTTATTATGCGCCGACCATTATTTCGTCTTTAATTGGTTTATGTAATAATTATTTTGACAATCCGATCATCAATCAATTTGGAAATCCTGGTCAAGTGCATGATTCCCGACTGAGGTTAAAGTGTTGCGTGTTGCGTGCAGGCGAAGCACCTTTTACGCTTAACGCAACACAAAAACAGACGTTAGAAACGATTGCAGCGAGCGACTTACCCAATCGGGGTTATGCCAAAGCTTTGTTGGCTTTGTTGCTTGACACGCCTTTTGAAGTAGCGCTTACCGCTCCTTCAGGCGCTACATTCCAGGCTGCGATTCCGGAAACAATGCTGACATCCGCTCCCGCTTACCAAATTTACCCGAACCCTGTCACGGACTATTTGACGATACAGTACCCTGTCTTCGAATACAGTCGCCAAAGTCTTGAAGTCATTGACCTGAATGGCCGTGTCGCACTTACCCGGGTACTCGACGATTCAGGAAAACTTGTAGTGATTAGATAATTTTTTTCATCCCGTGGGGTAAGTTGTACGTACAACTTACCCCACCTTCATGATATACGCATCATGAAGCGCATATGCCTTTTAATCATTTGTCTTTATGTTTTTTCTCCGGCTTTCTCTCAAAACTACTTTAGCCACAACTACGATACCACAACGATGCATTCAGAATGATTTACAATTTTGGCGCTGAAGCCATTAGCCTCGATTATGTTGTTTGGAATGACACCACTCATTATGATTTTAATATTTATATTATAAATGTGACAGATACTATTATTGACAATCTGGATGTTCAGGTATATGATGTTTACAACATTTGCAACCTAATTGATTACAGTTATAGTAGAGATATTACGGTCTTCGAAGGTATTGGCGCACTCAATACTCACCTGCTTTATTATTCAGATTATGACTGTAATTTTGAATTGATGGATAATCTCGAAACAACAGCGTTCATTCTCCGTTACTATTCCGTCAATAGCGAAATGATCTACACCTCAGCACCGGGAATTGATTGTGATGTGCTTACCCGAGCAGTCACTCCAGTCCTGCCTGATCCACAATTGTCCATATTCCCAAACCCGGCTCAGAATTTCTTTTACGTAAACCTCAATGAATATGGAAATAACAGAGATCATCAACGGATCAAACTAATCCTATACCAGGCAAACGGTAGAAAAATAGCAGAGCACTTTCCTGACCATTTTCCAGCTTTATTAAATGTCAGTCCTTATCCGGCAGGAATCTATTACCTGCAAATCGTTGAAGGGGATCGGTTTTTTGGAAAATCACTGATTATTGGGCGTTGAGGTGGCTGGAATAATGGAGAGGTCTTCGTTAAAGACACGATTAACAAACGCCACAATCCGCTCACAAGCCCGTCCATCTCCAAAAGGATTGCGAACGCACCGCGCCACCATCGCCTCGTATGCGACCGAATCGTCCATCAACTTACTGACCATTTCAATGATTCCCTCCGGCGCAGTACCTGCCAGCAAAGCCGTTCCTGCTTCGATGGCTTCCGGTCGTTCGGTGTGATCGCGCAGCACAACCACCGGTTTGCTCAAAGAAGGCGCTTCTTCCTGGATGCCGCCACTGTCGGTGAGAATTAGGAAGGAGGCTGAAAGCAACCAGACGAATTTTTCATACGACAAAGGTGGAATCAGTCGCATATTCGGCAAACCGGCCAAAGGTTCCAACGCCGCGCGCACCTGCGGATTGGGGTGAACGGGCAATACAAAGAGCACCTCAGAATAGCGCGCTGCCAAGGCCGAAAGCGCCTGACGCATACCATCTAATTTTGCACCCAAGTGTTCCCGCCGGTGCAGCGTGACCAGCACAATCCGGCGATTTTTTTGATCCAACTGCTGCTGAAACGCTTCCAATTCCGGGCTTTTTTCTGCTTCAATATGCGCTTTTGCCCAAAGCAGGGCATCTACGCCCGTGTTTCCGGTGACGGCGATGGCGGCGTCCGGAATGCCTTCTCGCAACAGGTTTTGGCGTGCAGCTTCCGTGGGTGCAAAGTGGTACGCTGCAATTTTGCTGATGGCAATGCGGTTGAATTCTTCCGGAAAAGGACTGCGGATCAAGCCCGTGCGCAAGCCTGCCTCTACATGCGCCACCGGAATCCCCGCATAATAGGCCGACAATGCGCCGCAAAAAGCAGTGGTCGTATCCCCCTGAACCAATACAAGGTCGGGATTTTCCTTTTGCAAAACCGGTTCCAATGCCGTCATGAGGGCTGCGGTCAAGCCAGAAAGGTGCTGCTTTTCCTGCATCAGGTTCAAATCGTAATCCGGCTGGATGCCAAAAAAATCAAAGGCCTGCAAAGCCAGCTCCCGGTGCTGACCCGTGAAACAAACCCGGCACTCAAAAGCTTGTGGCTGTTGCCGGAACCTATGAATCAACGGTGCCAGTTTGATGACTTCCGGTCGGGTGCCAAAGAGGAAGAGTAGCTTGGGCATTTGTAATGATTTTATCTAAAACTCCCAGTCCTCATCCGTAATTATCCCGGGGCGGTAATGCTTTTTGGTGAAAGCGCGCTGTTTTTGTCGTTCGATTACCAGCTTAGCTAAGCCGATATTGGCCGGCTCTTCTGCCAATGGAGAAAGCGCAAGGCTCACTTTCCGCTCGTCAATGTCAAGCCGGTACATCAGGCTCAGCAAATATTCTAGGCGGTACTGGATCATATCGGCAATGCAATTGGCGAGCGACTGCAGCAGCGCTTCTTCCGTCATTTCCGGTTCTGCGAACGGTGCCAACTCAAATTCCTGAGCCACCAACTGAACCGTGTCTTCGATATTCTGATTGTCTTCCATATTTTTTTGTTGTACCGCCGAACTTCCATCCGGCATATTGTCTGATTTTCCCCCTCTCCCTCTCTCTCCCCCTCTCCCCCTCTCCCTCACCCTCCCTCTCCCCCTCCCCCTCCCTGCTGTCTCATGGAATAAGTTGACACCAAAGATGTGGAAAAGTTTCCTAAATTTGGACAAAGATGATCAACAAGATGACGACAGAAGAACGCCGTC
>JBBQGV010000083.1:0-25565 GCA_038323375.1 Chitinophagales bacterium | reverse complement strand
GGACGTTTCTTTTCTGCCGTAGCTGCACCGGCAACTTCCGGTTTTTCTACTTTCGGACGACCCGGACGTTTCTTTTCTGCCGTAGCTGCACCGGCAACCACCGGTTTTTCTACTTTCGGACGACCCGGACGTTTCTTTTCTGCCGTAGCTGCACTTTTTGCAGTCGCTTCCACTTTTACTTTAGCCGGGCGGCCTGCTTTTTTTGCAGTACCTGCTGTACTTGAAGCTTTTACTGGTCGTTTTTTTCTGCCAAAAATAGCAACCAGCTCACTGCCGACCGCAATTTCTGCTGTTTTTGCTTTTGCCGGACGACCTGCTTTTTTCTTTACCTCGGCGGTTGATGCGTCTGCTGTGTTGTGTTGTTCTTGTGTTTGCTGCGTTGACTCTGGCGCAGGCTCCTGTGTTTTTTTGTTCATTTCAATTTTTAATTGATTGCTTAATAGGATCAACTTGCTTGGAATAATGCCAGTTGAAAAAAAATAAGACAAATTGTTAGCCGCTTATTTAGTGCCTGTCTTTATATTCCGATAACTGCGTTGTGTTTCGCCCCAAAATCGGTCATTTACGCGAGTAAGCTCCCGTTTTTGGGGCGAAACACGCCTTATTCTTGAACTCTAAAGAGCAGACACGGACTAAAAAGACAGAGACTATTTAAATTGTACAATAGCGCTCAACTCACCTCTAAAACTGATGAGGCGATGTTTTGTTGCAATTCCGATCAATTATTTTTATTCACGCTGATTTTACGCAAAGTTATGCAAAAAGAAATAAGTATTTTTCAAAATAATATGAATAAAATTGGCTTTTTTTGAACAGCCCCAAATTAAGTAAACAAAAAAACATATTTAAATAGTTGAAAAGCAAATACTTAAACAAGGTAAAGGCATTTAATTGCTCTTGATGCCCCTCCAAAAAAAAAAGAATAAAAAGGAGGTTTTAAAACATTTCATCCTTTCGTGTAAATCCCTGCCAGTTGCAGAAAGAGGGTTTTACACGAAAAACAGTTATTTAGGGTCTGTCTTTATAGTCCGATAGCTGCATTATGCTCGGCCAAAAAAACAGTCACACGCGAGTAAACGCTCGTTTTTGGGGTCTTCGCACGCCTTGCTCTCGAACTCTAAATGCCGGAGCCGGCAGTCGCACTGTTCGGTTCGATCGTTTCTATCAAAATTCCGGAAGTAACGTTTAATTGGTTGCAATTCACCACGCGGGGATGCAATTTAATGACCTGTCCGGCAATGCCAATGAAGCCCCGGCGAACCTTGCCATGCAAAACGAGTTTACCCGCCACGTACTGTACCCGGTTTCGGAAAAAATGTCACGATGCAATCTGTTTTAGGACATCCCTGGTATATGCGAGCATTTCCGGGATGAAATCAAGGTGGGTAACTAAGCGAACGGTTTGTGGTCCGAAAGCGCTTGCTTTGATTTGCTGTTCCGCTAATTTTTCTAAGAATGAAGCTGCTGTGAATGGTGGTTTCACATCAAAAATCACAATATTGGTTTGAATGGGTCTGATGTTTTCAACGACCCCACATTGGTGCAGCGTGACGCCTAAGGCCCGGGCATGGTCGTTATCCTCGCGCAACCGGGCAATGTGATGATCGAGCGCATAAATTCCAGCAGCAGCTAAATAACCGGCCTGCCGCATGCCTCCACCCATGACCTTGCGCACCCGACGAGCCTGGCGGATAAACTCACCGTCGCTGATGAGCAAAGACCCGACAGGTGCCCCCAATCCTTTGGAAAGGCAAACCGAAATGCTGTCAAATAAAGGGCCGGTTTGTTGGGGCGTCTCGCCCGTTTCCACCAACGCGTTGAAAATGCGGGCGCCATCCAGGTGCAGTTTCAGCCCGCGTTCGCGGCAAAGCGCCGAAATGGGTTGCATTTCGTCAAAGGTGTAATAACTTCCACCGCCTTTGTTACATGTGTTCTCCAGCACGACTAAGCGTGTTCTCGGGAGCCAGTCGTATAGCGGCTTGATGGCAGCGGCGACCTGCGTTGCGGTAATTTTTCCATGAACGCCGTACAACAAATTGACGGCCACTCCCGAGTGAAATGCATAACCACCGGTTTCGTATTGATAAACGTGGGAGGTTTCTTCCAATACAATTTCATCCAAAGGCTGGGTATGGACTTTCACTGCGATCTGATTGGTCATGGTGCCAGAAGGACAAAACAGCGCGGCTTCTTTTTGAAAAAGGGCGGCTGCTTTCATTTCAAGCGCCCTGACGGTGGGGTCTTCACCAAAAACGTCATCGCCTACTTCCGCCTGAAACATGGCCTGAAGCATGGCCGGCGTTGGTTTGGTGACGGTGTCGCTGATCAGGTTGACGAACATGGGCGTATTTTGAGGAGGATTTAAAGATTTGAGGATTTGAATATTTGAGGAGTCACGTCTACTCAAATACTCAAATCCTCAATTAAATCAATACGGATCTTCTTCCAGCACATTCCCATTCACGTGCGTCGCGCCCAGCGGCTTCACGTTGGTGGCAATACTGCCGCCATCTTCATTTTTTCCTACTACGAATTCCACCTCATCCCCTTCCCGGAGCTCGTTGAAATCGCCCCCAATGACGCTGGTGTAATGAAAAAACAAATTATTTGGCGGATACTTAATGAAACCGTAGCCGTTCTTGATGCTAAAAACCTCACTTGTAAGCACTTCGCCTTCTTCGGGCATTTCCAGTTCGGCGGCTTCAGGGCTGACAAGGCGACGGCTTTCAT
Source organism: Chitinophagales bacterium (assembly GCA_038323375.1). Taxonomy (GTDB): domain Bacteria; phylum Bacteroidota; class Bacteroidia; order Chitinophagales; family Saprospiraceae; genus JABWAJ01. Next base: position 22,835 of record JBBQGV010000083.1, on the reverse strand, counting down.
TAAGAACAAACAAATTGGTGATCAGTGGGTCGTTGCGCTTGATGCGGTTGTCAATAATTTCGTGCATGGCAACCGGATAAGAGACTTCTTCCAGCAGATCCTGCGAAGTGCGGGTAATCATGCGTTTTCCCATATCGGTTGTGTACTCAAAATCCCAGCTTAACGCCATGACCCGGGTGCCGAGTGTATTCAGTTTTCTGACCAAAGGCACATAATCTCCATCCGCAGCAATGAGCACCAGCACGTCGAACCGTTTGTAAAAGGCCAGTTCAAAGGCTTCCAATGCCAACCAGACGTCAATGCCTTTCTCTTCGCGGCGTCCAAAAACGGTTTTTAACGGAAGATAGTGGGTCGTGATCCCAACCGACATCAAAATGTCGTCGAAAACGCGATCCCAATAGAGTGTATCCGCACGTTGGCTGGCTTCGCGGGCATTGAGCCTGCCCCTGAAATAATGCGCGTCCACAATCTGGCAAAGGTGAGCCTCTGCTCCTTCCTCCTGTGCAACCTGATTTCGGATAAATTCGTGCAATCCCGAAAGACTTAACCGCCTTTTTCGCGGGTGGTCGTAGTTGTAATAGTTGCTAACGTGCAAAAAATAGTTGCCGTCATAAAAAACAGCAATTCGAACTAATCTTTCTTTCATGTCCAAATACTTGATTAAAATAATTGATATTACAAAAATATTTAATGCCTAAATCATAAAACACTGCGCATCCCGGCACGAAAATTCTCCGATGCCGTTCTGATGTAATGCAGCAGCAGGGCTGTGTAAAGCGTAAATTTAGTGCTTTATACAAACCCAAGGCGGTCATCCTTCTTGGACGAACACCACATTCTTAGCTGAGAAGCAAAGTTCTGGAGAAGCAGTGAAGGGTAAGCAACTTGTTTAAGACTGATTCTGGTAAACGTACCCGAATAATCAGTTTTTGAATCAATATGAGGCAGCGAAAACGTGTATCGCGTAAATTTTCGTCTTCAACTTGTTATCAACAAATGCATTTGGGTTTGAATATATATCTCTGCCATTTTAATAATATTGAATATACTTGAGGAACAGTCCACCCGAACATCCTGCTTCAAAGAACAAGCTATACTTACAGCACGGCAAATGTAGTTAATCTACAAAACTTTTCCGGATTATTTCATTTTTATAATTTGGCTAAGGGGTGCTGGATGAATAAATGCCACTTTCGACAGGTAAGTAATTTTGCTTCTAACCGAGGCGGAGGTTCCAGACCTTAGCCTGAGCTAAGGGAGGCGGTTCTCCAATGAAGGGTAGGAGGAAAATGACTCCTGGAAAAGTGACCCTTATTCGTTCAGCGACCCTAAGCCCTCAAGACATCAAGTATACTGCGATAAACCCGTTTTTTTTCCCCTGAAAAAAAAACTGGCACTGACATCCAAATGGCTTCTTCGATGTCTTCTTCAGCCTGAGGGTGAAGCTCCAGGGTTTCCGTCTTCATCCGGTACCAGTAGGTGCGCTTCAAAATGCGGCGGCCATCTTTTTCTCTGTAAGTGTGGTAGGTGATTTTTAATTCAGCTCCCAAATTGAGCTGTTTAATCCCTGTCTCTTCGTGAACTTCACGAACTGCTGCTTCGGAAGGGCTTTCGCCTTCGTCAATTTTGCCTTTCGGCAAATCCCAGAACCCACGCCGATAAATGAACAGGATTTCGCCGGCGGGGTTCAAAACCAAACCGCCTGCCGCCTCTATCAGTTTAAAAAGAGAAAAAAAATCCCTGACCAATTTTTCATAATCTTCAGCATAGAGGGTAATGGAATGAAACCTGTTGGTCTTTTCCAGCATATCAATGTAACCGCTCATGTGCTTGGGCTTGCCGGCATACCGGGCAACGATATTTTCCGCATCGCCTATGGAGTTTTTGGGCATCCCGGCAGCTTCTTTCAACAACAAGGGCGTTTCATTGATGTAGATTGTATACATTTGCGGTCATTTTTTAAAAAGAAGCGTCCATTCTATGGTATCAAGCAACATCGCTACAGAAATAGCAAAGCACCTGCTGCAAATAAAGGCAATAAAACTGAGTCCGCAAAAGCCATTTACCTGGGCATCCGGTCTCAAGTCACCCATCTATTGCGACAATCGGATGGTCTTGTCCCATCCGGCGATCCGGCGATTTGTGATAGATTGCTTCGCGGAGAAAGCGAAAAACTTCGCGCCTTTCGACCTAGTTGCCGGTGTTGCTACGGCAGGCATTGCCCATGGTGCCTTGCTGGCCGACCGGCTTGACCTGCCTTTTGTTTATGTGCGCGCGAAAGCCAAAGAGCATGGTCGTCAAAACCTGATTGAAGGCGAAGTGCTGGGCCACGAACGAGTGCTGGTCATTGAAGACCTTATTTCCACAGGGGGCAGCAGCCTTTCGGCAATTGAAGTCTTGAAAGAGGCCGGCTGCACGATTGCGGGTGTGCTTGCCATTTTCACCTACAGCTTTGATGCAGCAACCGAAGCATTCGACAAAGCAGCCTGCCCGTTGGATACCCTGAGCCAGTACGGTGCCCTAATTCAGGAAGCAGCCCGATCGGGATACATCACAGGCTCGGAATTGGAACTCCTGCAAAGCTGGCGCGCCGACCCCAAGGGCTGGAGCGCCGCAGGATAAGTGCTTGTCCGCCTAAAATTCAATATTGTACTATCGAATAATTACTATCTTTACCCACTGTGCATCAACTATAATCTAACCGAAAACGATGTCTGTTATTACACCTAAATCAGAGGCATTCTTACAAAAATATTTGAATAACGCGTCGCCGACGGGGTTCGAAGCGGAAGGCCAAAAACTTTGGCTTGACTACATCAAACCATACGTAAGCGAATGGCAAACAGACAATTACGGCACCGCGTACGGTATTATCAACCCAGGAAAAGACTACCGGGTAGTCATTGAAGGCCACGCCGACGAAATTTCCTGGTTTGTGAATTATATTTCGGATGATGGTTTCCTAAGCGTCATTCGAAACGGCGGCTCGGATCACCTGATTGCCCCCTCCAAGCGCGTGAATATCCACACCGCTGACCGTATCGTTAAAGGCGTCTTCGGATGGCCGGCCATTCATACCCGCCAGGGCGACGATGCCAACCTGACGCCCAAAGTTGAAAACATTTTCATTGACGTAGGTGCCAAAGACAAAGCCGAGGTGCTGGAAATGGGCATCCATGTGGGTTGTGTCATTACCTATGAAGATGAGATGACTATCCTCAACGACCGGTATTACGTTGGCCGCGCATTAGACAACCGCATCGGCGGTTTTTGTGTGGCCGAAGTAGCGCGCCTGCTGCACGAAAACCACATCAAGCTGCCTTTCAGTCTTTACATTGTGAATTCGGTTCAGGAAGAAGTTGGCTTGCGCGGCGCAGAAATGATCGCTCAGACCATTAAACCCAACATTGCCATTGTCACGGATGTTACCCATGACACGCATACCCCGCTGCTGAGCGCCAAAAAGCACGGCGATGTGCGTGGCGGCATGGGGCCGTCGGTGACCTACGCGCCTGCCGTCCACAATAAATTGCTGAAACTCATCATTGAAACGGCTGCCGAAAAAGACATTCCCATCCAACGGGAAGCTGCTTCGCGCCGCACGGGCACCGACACCGACGCTTTCGCTTATTCCAACGGCGGCGTGCCGTCTGCCCTCATTTCCCTGCCGTTGCGCTATATGCATACGACGGTGGAAATGGCACACAAAGACGATGTCAACAACGTGATCCGCCTAATTTATGAAACACTGCTCAAGATTGAGCACAGCCATAATTTTAAGTACTTCTGAAATCGTTGATCCCGTTTGTTCAGGTCATTTTTTACGGCAATTACTGGATTGCCCTGGCGGCGCTGTGCATGACCTGCCAAACACAATACTTGCTGACCGGCCATTACGAGGTTGCATCGCCGGTGGCTCTTTTCCTTTTTTTCGGCACACTTTTTATTTATTCAGCACACCGGCTTTACGGGTTGTACGCCCTTAGCCTTCCAAAGGATTCGCTTTACGGCAAATTTGCTTTTTTGCTAAAAATCAACACGCCCGTCGCCGCGGTAGTGGGGACTGTGTGCTGGTTCCAACTTCCCGAAGCGGCGCGTTGGCAGACCCTTGCGCCTTGCGCCTTAGCCTTAGCCTATATCCTGCCGGTCTTGCCGGGACGCCGGCGTCTGCGCGAAGTAGCCATGCTGAAAATTTTCCTCCTTGCCGCTTGCTGGTCGTGGCTCACGGTCATCGTGCCTGCGGTTGCCGGGGGCATGGGCTGGAGCGCCGTAGCGCCGGTAATGCTGCTGGAACGGGCTGCATTCATCTTTGCCATCGCCATCGGATTCGACCTGCGCGACCGGCAACGCGACCAGGAAGCCGGCCTTGCTACCCTGCCCGTGAAATTGGGAGAACGGGGCGCTGTTTTGTGCGCTGCGGTCAGCCTGCTTTTCGCCTGGGCAATTGCCTGGATTTTTACGTCCGCCAACGTGTATCCTACCGCCGCTTTTTACAGCACCGGGGTGTCGGGGCTATGCGCATTGGTTTTGATTTCCCGGGCGGGACGAAGTATGCTCAACCCTTATTATTTTTTATTTGGGTTGGACGGACTTATGATCCTGCAATTTTTATTGATCTTATTTTAGGCGTTATTCAACTTTACCGCTATATTTGGGGCAATCACATGAAACGGGCTTCACTCCATGAAGCTGCAAGAAAGAGCAAACAATACGTCTGACCCTGTGATACACTATAAGAAGTAGGCACCCTCTCCGGAAGGTGGCAGTTTTTGTTATGATGTGTAACGAATAAAAACCATTGATATGACTCCTTTGTGTTCCTTTCGTCCAGTCCATTGTATCATTATCCTGATTTTGTTTGTGAATTTCCTGCCTCTCGACCAGGCATTTGCACAAAACCCAAATGATTGCCAAACTTTTTCAGCTTCCTATGTTACTGAAAATGTTACTTGCCCCGGTGCTGAAGACGGCAAGGCAACCCTGCAATTGACTCCCGCAGGCACAAATCCACTACCTTCCGTGAATGAACTTTCCTTCAAATGGAGCCTTCCATCTATAGAGAATATTCGCAATCCAGAGGATCTCGGTGTCGGGAATTACAGCGTAACCATTACCTACACGGAACTCTCTTGCTCTTTGATTGTAAAGAACATCCTTATCAAGGAGCCTTTGCCGTTGGCCATCAATTGTTTTGTGGTAAACGATGTGGGCGTACCCGGAGGCCAAGATGGACTTGCGAAAGTAGATTGCAGCAATGGGAGGTCTCCTTATTCGATTTTTTGGGCCGGACCACAGTCAGGAAGCCTAGTTTCCGATGCACCTGGATTGAACAGCCTTAATAACCTTAGTGCAGGCGCTTATAGTGTAACGGTAACGGACGGCTGTGGGCCAATGCAGAGTTGCAACTTTGTAATCAAAGAACCTTTGTGCGATGACCTCGTTGATGTGGAGACAACCGATCCAACGTGTAATGATGTGGCAGACGGAATGATCACCTTTACACCTAACCCACTTTACAACAATAGGACATTTGCATACCAATGGCTCCAAGATAGTGTCAGCACTATTGCACCTTCCCGCACCCTGTCTGCAGGGCAGTACACGGTGATTGTTACAGACAATACCGGGTGCAAGGAGACCATGGCAGAAACCCTGGTGGCACCTTTGGCAATGACTATCCAGATAGACGAAATTAAATCGGATACTTTCAACAAGTATGGGGAGCAAGGGCAGGTTAGAGGACATATTGTCAACGGGTTCCCCCCCTATGATATCCTCTGGTCAGGCTCGCCGTCGGGTAGTACCTTTGGCGTGAACAACCCCAACTTTGCCATTCAGAATCTAAAAAAAGGCAGCTATAGCATTAATGCTACAGATAATAAGGGGTGCGAAGCACAGGCAGACGTATTCGTAGGAGAAATATTTTTTATAGAAGATAACCTTGAGTTCATAATAGATTATACCCAGGTGTTAGATAAAACTACCATCCCGCCATTTATGGATACCCTCCTCGCCAAAGGCGCCCATCTGATTGATACTTGCCATTGCATAGGGGGGATGTGGTTGTTACAACATTGGCGGAACGGGCCTGATGACATTATCATCATAGACAATACGCCGCCACAGGGAGCACAGTCCACCACAAAATCAGATGATAACGGATGGTTTGGCGGCATTACCACACCAAAGCAAGAAGACACCCCCATTGTAGGTCAGGAAAATTGCAAATATAGGCCGGGGCAAGGGACTGGACAAAATCACCACGTCAAAGTTGCAATTATTGATTCCGGGGCAAATCTGCGCTATCAAAACAAAACAAATTCAGGGCATCCGGCTCTCACAGGTCTGGATTGGGTAAACGAGGAGTCGAACGACCTATCCAATTGTATCGCAGGAGATGTGCATGGCTACGACTTTGTAAACAAAACATCCAATGTTATTGATAATGTTGGCCATGGCACACACATTGCTGGCGCTATTGCACATGCTTTTCCAAAGGATATTGGTATGAAATTGATGAATCTCAAGGTCTACGACAAAAAAAAGCAAGGTAATGTATTTGGCTTAGCTTGTGCCATCCACTATGCAGTGAATCATCAGGCTCAGATAATTAATATGAGTTTAGGGTATTACAGCAAGCACCCATTTGAACCTTTATACAACGCACTCCATCGAGCAGATTCAGCAAATATATTGGTTGTGATGTCTGCCGGAAATAATGCCATAGATATTGATGGGTTGTTGTTCAATCAAGCGGATTCCTTACGTTGGCCAGCTTCTTTTAAAGCACAAAATATCAGAACCAAAGATGGAAAGCCACTGCCCTCTTTGAAAAGCCTGCTTACAGTTGCTTCTGCTGCTGAACCCGGAGAAAATTATCTGGTAGCCAGTTATTCCAACTGGGGGAAAACGCTGGTAGATATTGCAACCAATGGATTGAATACCAGCCCTTACCTGGACACAAGCTATGTCACACTGAAAGGAACTTCAATGGCCACTGCAAATGTATCCCGGGAAGCCGCCCTAATGAGAGCTTATAAACCTTTGATGACTGCGGAAGACATCATCAAAAACATGCGAAATGCACCGCTTCCATTTTCAGGAAATACCTCAAAAGGAATCACAGCTATAGGAGCTCTTGATATTGACGGCCTGTATCGTTCGATTCCTATAAATATCGAGGGTGCCCCAGTAGAAAGAATGCGCGTTCATCCTCCAAGGAGTGCGCCCTCTGTAAGTCTGAAAATGGTAAAATCAACTACTAATGTCGGAAACAAGTATTACATGAGGCTGGGAGATGGAAGTATTTTTTACGACGATGTGGAGGTCATTATTACTCAAAGTCCCACTCTTGATACCATTTACAAGGCTAAATTTTGCAGTGCCAACGGATTTACCTGGTTTGGACAAGATACCGAGGGCAGAACTATACGGGATAAAGGGAAGACTTATTTTATCAGTATAACTATCAATGGGCTGCCGACTACACCAAAAATCATGCCGGTAAATATTGATTAGCCTTTATCTCATGAGACATTCCGAATTTTGCATATTGCCACTATCTATCGATATTTCGTAACTATCCAGCCGCCCCTAAATACTTATGATTTCCGACCTCGGAGAGGTCAAAGGTTCGTAGAAATGCATCGTGTTGACCTTAATTCCCGACCTCGGAGAGGTCGAACGTTTGTTTCAACGCTATTTTCTGCAAACCTTCGACCTCTCCGAGGTCGTATGGCAAAAAGCATTTCAAAGCGGCTGGATAGTTACTCGGAATTTCATTGCCCGTTGGTCGGTATCGGTATTCAAACTCAAGGGTCGAATAAATATGGCTGTTGCTAAGGCCGCTGTCTGGGCAGCCTGGGTCATTAAAAAGATTGCCTGCCTGTCTTGCAATTGTACCGCATTCCCCCTGATCCGCCAAAACACCATCATCTGATTCCGGATTGATGCTTCAGGCATAACGAGCGTATTGGTAAGCATTGCAATGAATTTGCAAACCACTGTTGTCGTTTTGGGTCTGTACCCCAATCTTCAATTTAAAATTATTGCCGTCGCTGATTTCGCAGGGCAAAGAGCCGGAGTTGTCCACAATAACGCCATAGGCAGCGTGCCCAACATCAACTGTTTCGAAGTTGTTGTCAATAATTTTATAGGCTGTTGCTCCATCAAAGCGCACTCCGTAGCTCCCGAATGGAACATCCGGATCAGCGCTATCGGGAATCACAAAATTGTTGTCTTCGATGGTGTGCGTTGTGCCGTTCAGGGCGTGAATGCCGTAATGAACATTTGAGAAAATGTTATCTTTCACCGTTATAGAACTCAACCGGTCGAAAGCCCAGCGTGCGGCGATACCCCGATAGAGGTTTAAAAGATTACTTGCCGGCTCGTCGTCCAAGACCTGGTAACTCGCATCATCGCTCGCGATGCCGATGCCCCGAAGTGGTATTGGCAGGGCGGTGAACGAGGAACACGTGCAGTCGGTAAAGCGGATGCCGCGTGTGCCCCACATCGAAGCGTGGGTATTCACGCCCATGCGGCTGTTGTGTTCCACGCTGTGGTAGATCGGATCGGCCATGCCGTCGTTGTTGGTGAAGTCCGTGCCGTCGAAATAGCTTTTATTGGGTATAAAATGTACAACGCCGCCGCTTGTGGCTCGTACATTGTACGGCGAAAAATGAACGCCCCTTCGGCAGTTCAGGAAAACCGCACCATTCGAGCGCACCACGCCGCCGGCGTCTTTGAGGAAGGCGAACCAGTCCCCGTTTTCGTTGTGCGTTTCCGGTCGGCTAAGATGCCGATGATGGCGTTTTCGATGACCGCGCCGTTTTGCAGGTACACATGCCCCTGGTAGATGCTGGAACTGGTGTTCTGAATCTGTTGGGGCGTGCCCCACACTTCGATGCCTTCCCACATCCAGTCTTCATCACAGGCGTTCAGGCCATATCCAGCGATGGTATCAGAATCATAAATAGCGGTGAAATTCCGAAAAACAGAACTTTCGTAACCATCAAAATCAAAAGCCATATAGCCTCCTGTGCCGAAATCTGTATCTAAGTTTCCACCTGTATCTAAACGAATCAAAGCAGCTCGTGAGGGGTTACTAATATAGCCCGCTATCATATACCCTTCAAATTCATTGTCATTGATGATTGGCATCATTGCATAGCCCCTGCATCTAATAGAATCTCCGGCATCCATTCCTATTATCTTTGGGTAACCGGAGAAGGAAGTCCTAGTCTTCCGGGTGAACTTTGGCAACAACTAACCGAAGGATTGATGTGGCCGTTGACCTACTTCCTACGGCGTAATAGGCGTTGCCGTTGCCGTCATCAAATTCGAAAGCATCATAAAGGACTCCTCCCAATAAGCCTGATGTTTGACTCCCGGGAAGCATCACATTTTCCCAAAGGACTGCTTTTTTAAACGGATCATACTTGAAAAGAACGGGTTTTCGATTCAGGGAAACGTCTTCCGCAAATCCGGAAACCAATACGGCTTTGTCGCTTGTTTCGGTGACATAGTAGCCCCAGTCGGCCTTGCTGCCATAACCACTCGTTATGGCAGGTGTGGCAAAAGTCCACTCAACGGGGGGGTAACTTGTGCATACATTTCAGGGTAAAGCGTTAACTTAAAGGCGGTCAGGTTCGGATCAGGTTCGGATCATGTGTCGGACACCTGATCCGAACCTGATCCAAACAAGTACGAAGCTTTTCTACCAAAACTGTTGAGAGGCGCAATAAAAACTATCGGGCAGATGCCGATGAATCATCGGAATAATAGACGCACGAGGCGGAACTTCGACTTATTTCGACTTCGCTCAGTACAAGTCACTTAGGTGCCGCCGTGGAGCGAACGTGCATGTGAGTAGTAAAATCAAATAATTGCTTTAATTTAAGCAAATTAGACAAAACAGCGCAAGCAATTTGGTGTGTTTAACGAGGTATTTGCAAGTGTTAACGGGCAATATTTTGAACCGCATTGCCTGTTTTTAAGCGGTAATAGCACTTTTTGTACTGTATAGCTTTAAGGCTTTTAAACCTTACCGATTTGGTTTTTAAGCGGTAATAGCACTTTTTGTACCCGTTATTATCTCAAAAAGCTAAAAACGAGCGATTTGTAAATTTGTAATTTAACTTGCAACAAAAAACAACCGATATGTCCATCCATCCCGGCGATTCCCTATCTCAAAGCACCGCAACCGTCCAAGTCATTCGCGCCGATGCGTTCGGATCTTCCGTTCAAGCCGACAGTCTGGCCGTGGAAGAACCGTTGGAAATCTCCCTCGCGCATGGGCCTGCCTCTGCACGCCAGCGGACACGCATTGCCGTCACCATGCGCACGCCCGGCCACGACTTCGACCTGGCCATGGGTTTTTTGTTCACCGAAGGCATTGTCGGGTATGCGGCAGATGTGATCGCCATGCGCTATGCGGCCAACAAAGGCGAAGCGGCCTACGCCAATGAATTGATCGTAGAACTTAAATCAGATCTTTTGCTGGATACCGATCACCTGAGTCGGCATTTTTATACCGCATCAAGCTGCGGCGTCTGCGGAAAGGCTTCACTGGAATTGGTGCAAACGACGGCCTGTTATCCGTTGCGCAACGGACACCCGAACTTGTCGGTGGCTACGCTCCTGCAAATGCCGGAAAAGCTAAATGCGGAGCAGTCTGTTTTCGCCACCACGGGCGGCCTGCACGCAGCGGCGCTGTTCGATGCGCAGGGGAACCTGTTGGATGCGAAAGAAGACGTGGGTCGCCACAATGCCTTAGACAAACTGATTGGCGCGGCCCTAAAAAAAGAAGCCCTGCCGCTCAGCGACCACATCGTGATGGTGAGCGGCAGGGCCAGTTTTGAATTGGTTCAAAAAGCGCTGATGGCTGGCCTCCCGGTATTGGCGGCAGTTGGCGCGCCTTCCAGTTTGGCCGTTGAATTGGCGGCAGAAAGCGGCATGACGCTTATTGGTTTTTTGCGCGACGGGCGGTGTAATATTTATACGGCACCGGAGCGGGTTAAATGAAGGGGCAACATGCAAAGGGCAAATTGGCAAATCCTTGCCCACTTGCCCTTTGCCAATTTGCATGTTTGCAGATTTGCCCTTTAATTCTTCTTCCCCTCTTCAATCGGAACGATCATGACCGGGCTGGTCGGCCTTTTCCCGCCGTAAGCGCCTTTGATTTTTTCGTTCAGGAAGTTCGTCATTTTCGTGTAGAGGTGGAGGCGGGTTTTGCCCCCGGCGATGCCGTGGTTGCGGTTCGGATAAAAATAGGTTTCGTATTGTTTATTCGCAGCCACCAAAGCGTTGGCCATTTCGGCAGCATTTTGGAAATGCACGTTGTCATCGCCCATGCCGTGGATCAGTAGGTAGTCCCCTTTCAACCGGTCGGCAAAATTAACCGGCGAATTGTCGCGGTAACCTTCCGCGTTTTCCGCTTCCGTGCGCATGTAGCGCTCCGTATAAATGGAATCGTACCATTTCCAGTTCGTGACCGGCGCCACAGCAATGGCGCCTTTAAACACGCCGTCTCCTTTCAGCAGGCAGAGCGAAGACATGTATCCGCCGTAGCTCCAGCCAAAAATCCCGATGCGTCCCGGATCGGCGTATTTCAGACCTCCGATGAATTTCGCGCCTTCGATCTGATCCATAGTTTCGTATTTGCCCAATTGCAGGTAAGTCATTTTTTTGAAGGCGTCTCCCCTGCCGCCGGTGCCACGGTTGTCTATGCAGGCGACCAAATAACCTTGCTGCGCCAGCATCTGGAACCACCAATAGTTTTGGCCTTTCCAGCGGTCGGTCACTTCCTGGCTGCCGGGGCCGCCGTAGAGGTACATCAAAACCGGGTAGCGAATGTTTTCGTCAAAATTGGCGGGTTTGATCATCCAGCCGTTCAATTCCACCTGTTCGGAAGTAGTGAATTTGAAAAACTCCACGTTTGAAACCCCGAAGTCTTTTTGGGTTTGTTGCAACCGCGCATTGTTTTCGATTGCACGTACTTCTTTCCCGTCTCTGGTGAAAACGGTGTAGGTGGCCGGCGCATTCGCCGTGCTGTGCGTGAGGACGTAATAGTCGAAAGTGCTGCTGAACTGCGCATCGTTCCAACCGGCTTTATCGGCTAATTTTTGCTTCTCTTTGCCGTTCAGGCTGACGGAATAAATCTGGCGTTCGAGCGGCGATTTTTCTGCGGCCTGGTAGAACAACAACTCGTTTTTTTCATCTATCCCGTAAAAATTCGTCACTTCCCAGGCACCCTGGGTGAGTTGGCGCACGAGTTTACCGCTCATATCATACAAATAAAGGTGGTTCCAGCCGTCCGTTTCACTGGTCCAGATAAAGTGTTTGCCGTCTTTCAGAAAAGTCAGGTTGTCGTGGATGTCCACATAAGCTTTGGATGTTTCTCGCAGCAGCGGGGTGGTTTTGCCATTGCGGGCGTCTACTATCAGAAGTTCCAGGTCGCTTTGGTGGCGGTTCATCCTGAAAACGCAGAGTTTATCGGCATGTTGAGTCCACTTGATGCGGGGGATGTAGTAATCAGCGGTCGTTGAAACGGCGGTTTCGACGCTGATGCCCTGCTCTATGTCGTAAACTTGGATGCCGACCTGCGCGTTGGGGTCGCCTACTTTTGGATATTTGAACGTCACGTATTCGGGATGAAGGCCACCGCGGAAATTGGTCAGGGTGAACTCCGGCACTTTGCGTTCATCGAAGCGGTAATAAGCAATACGCTTGCCGTTGGGCGACCATTGGAAGCCCTGGTCGAATGAGAATTCCTCTTCGTACACCCAGTCAGTAGCGCCGTTGATGATTTCATTCATTTTTCCGTCTTTCGTCACCGGGCGCACCAGTCCGGAAACGAGGTCTTTGTAGTAAAGGTTGTTTTCAAACACAAAAGCCACTTTGTCGGCCGCTGCGTTCAGCACGGCATTGCGGTGTTTCCCCCTTTCGTAGACGGCTGTGGCCGTTCCTGATTTGCGGTCAAAAACAAAAAAATAACCGAGCGTGGAGTGCCGGTAAACGGATTCGGATTCGGTTTGAACCAGCATTTTCGATTCGTCCGCACTGAAGCTGTAACTATTGACCTCGCCTTTAAATCCTTTTACCGTGGCAGGGTCGAAAATGGTTTTCACCAGATTGCCCGTCGTGAGGTCGTATTGTTGTATCTTATTCGATTCCAGCCGGGTATAATGTTTTCCGTCGTTCAGAAAATTAAATCCCGGCACTGATTTGGACGTAAAGAGGTAGTCTTGCCAGATTTGTTCGACGGTGATTTTTTGCTGTGCCCGGGCGGCCGTTCCGCCAAAGACAAGGATCAGTATAAAAAGAAAGAGAGTTCGGTTCATTGCAAAAAAATTTGGTTAGAAATGGAATGCGCAAGCTAAGGTAGAAAATTTTATGGAGAGGCCAGAGTACACTTATTATTTTAATAAATTGTTGTAATTTCCCGCCATTGTCAAACAAAATATACCTAATGGCTAAAAACCACCCAAACGAAGGCAACCTTTATGACAAAATCTTCAAAGAAAATGCAGAAAGCATCTTCATACCTTTAGTAGAGGAACAACTTGGTATCAGGATCAAGAAATTCAGGCATTTGAAAGAAAAAATGCAGACTACTTTAGAGCGAGAAATGGATTTTCTTTATGAGGTCTTAACCGAAGATGATAAAAAGATCATCCTGCATTTGGAGTTTCAATCCGGGAATGACTCGGAGATGTTGTTTCGAATCGCAGAATATCATGGAATGGTACTTCGCAGATACCGCTTACCGATATATCATGTCGTTATCTTCTTGGGGACAGAACAGCCGACCATGCGATTGGCCTTAGCCCCTGATGAAGTCTTTTCAAACTTTAACCTCATCAATGTGCACAGCTTAGATGTCAGTCGGTTATTGAATTCTCAAGTTCCGGAAGTTCTTGTTTTGGCCGTATTGGCCAATTATCCTGCTGAACAGAGTGAAGCCATATTGCGTTTACTAGTAAGGAATCTAAAGGCCGCGTGCAAAAGCCCAAGTAAGCTATCAAAATACTTGAACCAGTTGATTATTTTGTCAAGATTGCGTAAATTGGGCGAGTTAACCATCAAAATCACAACAGAGATGCCAATCAATTATGATGTAGAAACAGATTTCCTTTACCTACAAGGTATCGAGAAAGGTATGGAGAAAGGTATCGAGAAAGGTATCGAGAAAGGTATCGAGAAAGAGCGGGAAAAAGCTCAATTAGAAAAGATTGAGACGGCAAAAAAAATGCTTTTGGCAGGATTGACAGAAGCGCAGGTTTCTGAGTTTTTGGAATTGCCAGCCAGCGCTACAAAAACGATCAAGAAAAATCTTGACCAGCAGAATTAATGGCCTGGCACTTATTCATCAACCCCTGATTTCACAAGTAGCCTATCATTGGAAGTGTCTTTCCACTTATTCAAATTCCTCTAAATCCCGGTAACGAACTCCCTTTTTCCGGCATAAAACAGCAGACCAGGAAAAACGTCGGATGGTACCTCTTGACCAGTATGTGAAAACTCCTTATATTTAGCCTTTGATTTTCAATTTTTTACCCTCCCACCGCTCTCCTCCCTGGTTACGGCATTTTTTATTCATTAAAGTCACTCTCATAAAAACTTTCAACGTATGAACACATTGAAGCATGTTGCGTATTTCGCAACAACGATCTTTTGCCTTTTTGTGCTGGCAACTGACGGGACTGCGCAATCCGCAAGCGGCCAAAACCCGCTAATGTTGCTGAACAGAAACAACAGTGGCCTGCCAAATGGAACGACAGCTCCGGTAGTAACCGGCGACACCCTCGGAGACATCCGGTTTCAGGGGCTGATCAGCGGCCTCGGTTACCGCCCCGGCGCTACGATTCAATCCTACGTCTCCGGACCGGTGGGGCCTGACTTCGTGACTTCCTCCTTGTTGTTTCGCACCGGAACGCCAAGGCCAGTCATGCGCATGACCATTCGCGAAAATGGTTTTGTGGGCGTCAACACGTTTACGCCACAACAATTGCTCACCGTTTCCCACGCCACTCGTCCTGTTGTCCGGTTCGACCGAGCCAATGGCGGAGAACTCGATTACGAAGTCTATGCAGGCAACAGCGGCACCTTATTCTTCCGTGGCGGCGGCGACGGAACAGAAGGGGCACTGACCGATTTTATGGTACTCACCTCCGTTGGTCATCTCGGCGTAGGCACAACCACCCCTTCCCAGCTTGTTACACTTTCCGCACCCAATGCTCCGGTTTTCCGCTTTGAACGATCCGATGGTGGCGCTACCGACTACGAAATCCTGAACGGCGATAACGGTACCCTGTTTTTCCGCGGGGGCAACGACGCTACCGGTGCTGCCCTGCCCAATCGCATGGTACTGACAGCCGGTGGGAACCTGGGCTTAGGTACGATTACCCCAGACCGGCTACTCACCATTTCCGCAAATACGGAACCTATTTTCCGGTTCAATCGCTCCACCGCAGGTGGCCAGGATGTAGAATTGGCCGCATCCACTGACGGTGATCTCTTTTTTCGGGGTGGTGCCGACGGTACAACACTCAACGACCTAATGGTACTCAAAGGCAATGGCAAATTAGCCATTGGAACCCTGTTGACACCCAATAGCCTCGGCGGCACCGATCTGAGTGCCTATACCTTGTATGCAAAAGGCGGCATTCTGAGCGAAGAAGTGCGTGTGCGCACTGGCTGGGCCGATTACGTTTTTGCACCTGGATACCGCCTGCGCTCGCTGGAAGAAGTGGAAACACATATTGCCCAATTCGGGCATTTGCCAGAAACACCCAGTGCTGCTCAAGTGGCAGCACAAGGCCTGGAATTGGGCGACAACGCCGTCAACCAGCAAGCTAAAATCGAAGAGCTGTTTCTATACATGATCGAAATGAATAAGCAGATGAAAGCCCTGCAAACCGAAAATGCAACACTGCGTTCCAGGGTGGAAGCACTGGAAAATAAGTAATCACCTTTTAAAACGCATGTGTTATGAAAAAATGGATTAAACATCGCAGCGTGCAGGTGGCTATCTTGCTCATCCTGCCATTAGCATTGGTGCTCATTCGGTCAGGGAGTGGAGCGGACAGTGTTCCGACCCTCAAAAAAATGCCAAAACTACAACGGGTTGCGGGGCGTTTTGCGCAGGAATTTTTAATGACGCACGACCCACGAACGAATACTGTTCCAAAGGAACGCCTCTTGTACGCTTATGAAGTGGCGGAGGCCAAACGCGCCCAGCGTGCAGGCGACGCAATCCCTATTTATTGGGAAGAACGCGGGCCCAACAACGTGGGCGGGCGCACCCGTGGGCTAATTATTGACGCCAATGACGCAACGGGCCGCACCATTTGGGCAGGTGGCGTGGCAGGCGGTTTGTGGCGCACCAACGATATTGACGCCGCTCCCGTAAGCTGGACTAACATTGACGATTTTTTTGATAACCTGGCAATTTCCACAATCGCTCAGGATCCTTCGAATCCAAACTTTATGTACTTCGGTACCGGCGAAAACGGATTTGGAAACGCCGATGCCGTACGGGGCTTGGGCATCTGGCGCTCCATTGACGGCGGCGCTAACTGGGCGCAATTGCCTTCGACTTTTGGCTTCACGATTGTTAACAAAATTGTCATTGACAACGCCGGGGTTCTTTACGCCGGAACGAACACCGGCATCCGGCGATCTATGGACAACGGCATCACCTGGCCGGCTTTCCCTGGTGCGCCCGTTGGCAATATCCAGGATTTGGAGTTTGCCGCGAACGGCGACCTTTATGCAGCCGGCAATGGCAATGGGGTGTTCCGTTTTCAGGGCGGCATGTGGACAACCGTTGGAGGCGGGTTGCCCACCACCGGATTTGGCCGGATTGAACTCGCTTGCGCACCCGGTAACGCCAATGTGTTGTACGCCGCTTTTGAAGACGTCACCCAAACCGACAATACCAACCCTTGCCTGACGATCATGCAATCCACCAACAGCGGCGGCAACTGGACTGCTACAACGGTGCCCAGTCTCGGTTCTTTTTGCTGGTATGCTTTTATTATGGCTGTTGATCCAAATGATGCAAACCGCCTTTGGGCCGGTGACCAGAATTTGTTTATTTCTGACGATGCGGGTGCCAACTGGGACGGGATCGGTGGCGTACATGCCGACCATCATGCCATTGTTTACCGACCGGGTAGTTCGGATGAAATGGTTTTTGGCAATGACGGCGGCGTCTATCGGTCTACCAACGCTTCGGCGGCAGGTCCAACCCTGACGCCCAAAAACGATTCTTACAACGTCACCCAGTTTTATGCCAATGCCATGCACCCAACTGCGGGCGTCAATTATTTCCTCGGCGGCACGCAGGACAATGGCACGCAGCGTTTTCAGATGCCCGGACTCGGCAGCACAGACGAACCTACCGGCGCAGACGGCGCTTTCTGTTTCATTGACCAGGATGATCCGATGATCCAGATCACCGGTTCCCAAAACCGGCATTTCAATATTTCTACCAATGGCGGCGGAAGTTTTGGAACGCTGATCGGCAGTAAAACGGGGACGTTGTTCATCACACCTGCCGATTACGACGATGCCAACGATGCTTTTTATTTTTCAGATGGACCGGATACTTTGGGACGGATCACGGATGTGGGCGGAGCCAATACGACGACCTTTGAAACAATTACGGCTTTCAACAACAGCCGCATCGCTACGGTCAAGGTTTCGCCCAATACGGCTAACCGGCTTTATGTCGGCACAACAACCGGGCGTTTTCTGCGCATTGACAATGCAGATCAGTCCGGATCAGTGACGGTTACCACCCTTACCTCACCCGTTGGCGGGTTCATTTCTTCCATTTCTGTCGAGGTTGGAGACGACAACCACCTGCTGGTCACTTGTTCCAACTTCGGGGTGAATCAGGTTTTGGAAAGTATTGACGGCGGGACTTCCTGGACGCCACAGGATGGCGATTTACCTGATATGCCGGTGCGCAGTGCCCTGTTTAGTCCTTTCGACAGCGATCAGGTTATATTGGCCACTGAACTGGGCGTTTGGTCCAGCGCCAACCTGAACGGCGCAGCCACAACCTGGTTCCCAACCAACAATTTTGGCTTAGCCAATGTGCGGGTAGATATGTTCCAATACCGTGCTTCCGATCATTTGGTGATCGCAGGAACGCATGGCCGGGGCATGTACAGCACCGATTATTTTACCCTGCTGGGTACTTGTCCCGACAACCTGGCGGTGAACGGCTCGATTGCTGATGGTATTTATGTAGCGAAAGAGTTCGTTACCTCAACCGGAACGGTTGCAACTGGCGGCAAAGTCATTTTCCACGCCGGGACAGGCGTTGATCTGTTGCCCGATTTCACGGCTGAACGGGGCAGCGACTTTTGGGCGCTGATCCTGGGTTGCGATTTCGACAACCCCTTTAGGCCGGATGATGACCCGGTTGCGCAAACAACATTGATGGAGACAGACGCTCCGGGAACAGTAGGTGCGGCACTTCCGCCCAACCCAGAAACGATGTCGTTCGGCGAAATGGCGTTGATTTGTTATCCCAACCCTTCGCGCCAGCAAGCAACCGTTCAGTTCACATTACCGGAAGAAGGGATCGTCCACCTTTCGGTAATGGATGTGAACGGGAAATTGGTACACCGCTTAGCCGCAGGAGAATACTATAATGCCGGCATCCATTTTGCCACCCTCGACGCAGACCGGCTGCAAAGCGGTTTTTATTTCATCGTGCTGCGCAGTGGCAGTTCAGCGAGGACGGAAAAAATATTTGTAGTGCGGTAGTCGCCGGAATCAACTGGCAGCGTTAAAAAACAGCATCAGACACATGAGCCATCCTCGAGTTTTGGGGTGGCTCATGCTATTTCTGGTTTTTTTAAACGAAGTGCCCTATCTTCGCCCGGCTAATTCTATCTACATGGAAATCCCGGTGCTCTACCAAATTTACCTCGACCACCCGGTTGTAACGACCGACTCCCGCAACGTCCCGCAAGGTGCCTTGTTTTTTGCGCTCCGCGGCGACAATTTCGATGGCAACCACTTTGCGGCGCAGGCACTTGCCGACGGAGCGGCCTATGCCGTGGTAGACGACCCGTCCGTTTGCACAGATGGTCGCTTTCTGCTGGTAGAAGATACCTTGGAAACCCTGCAGGCATTGGGTCGACACCATCGCCAGCAATTCGAAATTCCAGTCATAGCCATCACCGGATCGAATGGAAAAACCACCACCAAAGAATTGGTCAGTGCGGTGCTAAGCAGCCATTATCCCACCCATTTTACGCGTGGAAATTTCAACAACCACATCGGGTTGCCGCTCACCTTGTTGTCCATGCCGCCTCAGACGGAAGTTGCTGTCATCGAAATGGGTGCCAACCACCAGGGCGAAATCGAGCTGTTGTGTACCTTAGCTGAACCAACGCATGGCTTGATCACGAACATTGGCAAAGCGCACTTAGAAGGATTTGGCGGGATAGAAGGGGTTAAAAAAGGAAAATCGGAGTTGTACCGCTACTTAGCCGCAGATAATGGTATGGCTTTTATCAATAAAAATGAAGTTTTTCTGGAAGAACTGGCGGCACCGATTCCTAAAAAGTTGTTCTATACCAAAAGCGATGCGCCCACGGTTGCCAATGAATACTACGAAACGCAATTGCTGGCTGCCGATCCTTTTGTGAGAGTCGCTTTTTTGTCGGAATTCGGAGAATTGGTGGAAGTGGTCAGTCGGCTTATTGGTGCTTACAATTTCAATAACATCATGACGGCCATTGCGCTGGGCAAATATTTCAAAGTGCCAGCGCACAAAATCAAAGCTGCAATAGAAGGATATGTCCCCTCCAACAATCGCTCCCAATTGATCCACCTCGGCGAACATACAGTGATTTTAGATGCTTACAACGCCAACCCTGATAGCATGCGCCAGGCCATTCTGAACCTTGCCGCGATGGAGGGTGCCCATAAAGTTGCGATTCTCGGCGATATGCTGGAACTCGGCGAATCAGGTGCCGAAGAACATCGGCGCATTGCACAATTAGCGATAGACCAGGGCTTCGACCAGGTGGTGCTGACCGGACCGGCTTTTGCGGAAACAGCCAGCGAAGCAGGACTACGCCATTTTGAAAACGTAGACACGCTACGGGAGTGGTTTATTTTGCAGGACTTCCCGCCTTCTTTATTACTCATCAAGGCCTCCCGGGGCATGCGGATGGAGCGCTTGTTGCTGACGGTAACGAATGGGTCGGTGTAAGATGCAAATTGGCCAATTTGCCCCTTGCAAACTTGCCCATTTATCAAAACACAGGCACTTTTTTCCGCCAATAAGTGTATACACTACTTTACCTTATTTTAAAACCCGACAAAGCCTTTACACTTATGTCAACAAACATCCCGGCGCACCAGATTCGCGCCGTTTACGATGAACGTACCATCACCGTTTATCAGGCCTATCGAAAAGAAATCGCCCGAAATGCCGTCAGAGCACAAACTTTTGTTGCTCCGTTCAAGATTGAACGAATGACCTGGATCAAACCCTCTTTTTTTTGGATGATGTACCGCTGTGGCTGGGCTGAAAAACCTGGCCAGGAGCACGTGCTGGCCATCAAAATAGAGCAGGAAGGTTTCGACTGGGCTTTGGAGCACGCCTGCCTTTCCCATTTTGACGCAGCGTTTCACCCGTCCTACGATGCCTGGCAAGCCCAGTTGCCATCATCTCCTGTTCGTGTGCAGTGGGATCCTGAACGGGATCTTTTCCTAAACAAATTAGACTACCGCTCCATACAGATCGGCCTTTCCGGGGAAGCCGTTTCCCGCTATGTCAACGAATGGATTGTGGGAATCGAGGACATTACGGAGGAATGCAAGACCCTTCATGCACTGATCCGGGAAGGTAAAATCGAGGAAGCGCAGCAGCAGATTCCCAAAGAAAAGGTTTATCCGAAAGTGTTTTCGACACACAGCTATCGGAGTATAAAGACAGACATTATTTCGGAATAGGCACGTAATTTCAGGTATCGTACTGTGGGGGATTAGTTTGTCACCAGAGGTGTAGGTTTAATGGCTGGATAGAATAGACGTTGTAATACCCGAATGGAAGCGTGATATTAACGTGCTTTCATCTGTATTAATGCTTTGATTTTTTTATCTATTGTATAAAAGGTAGTGTTTTTTTATGTATCCTGGAGAATTTTCCGCATTTATTCTGACAAAACGAGCGGTGATTCCGCAAGAAAAGCCCTTGTGTTTTGCGTTGCTATCCAAAATTCAGAATATTGACAATGAGGCAATTGTGCTCAAGGATTCGAGACGAAAAGTATCCCTGCATTACCGCTCCATCCAGATTGACTTTTGGAAACCAAATGACTGTTCGGCACAACGATGCAGAAACTGCTTCAAGTGATCATTAAATTGCGCGGGACCCTCCAGATTGGCTAAATGACCGGCATGCTTGATGATGGAGAGTAAGGAATGCGGTATTTTTTCATGCATCAGCCTGGCTGCGGCAGGCGGGGTGATTTTATCAGCTTCGCCAACCAAAATAAGCGTTGGCGTCTTTATTTCGTGTAGTTTACTACAGGTTTCTTTGCGGTGAGATAAAGCGAGCAAGGTCTTGGAAAGCACTTGTTCCGGGGTTTTCAAGATCATCTCCTTTATAGTGGCTATTTCTTTTTCCTTAGTTGTGAAAGACTCCGGTGCGAACAGGTTTTTCAAACTCTCTTCTGCATACTTTTCCACACCATTTTCGTGGATGCTTTCAATGGTTTTCACCCGTTTTGCTTTTGCTTCGGGGGTATCTGCTGCGCATTGGGTATCGCTCAGGATCAAGGCATCAAAGCGCTTCGGGTAGTTTATCACCGCATTCAAGGCAATGTACCCGCCCATGGATAACCCACACAGGGTTGCCCTATCCAATTTCAAGGCATCCATCAAAGAGAGCAGGTCGTTGACAAAAAGCTCAATGGCAAAATCTTCCTTTCCTGCATCCGTATCCCCGTGTCCGCGAACATCATACGCGATGAGCCGGTAGCGATCCTTCAAGGCGTCCACCTGACCCGCCCACATAGATTTATTAAAAGGAAAGCCATGGATGAAAATAATCGCTGGAGCTTCGATTGGTCCGGCGTCGGTGTAACTGACGGTCAGGTTATTGACAGTCAGTTGGAGATTGTTTCCTGAGTTGCGCAAGGTGAAGGTTCTTTTATTGTGGTTTGCTAAGTTAGATACTATACCTGCGGCGACGGAATCATCGCAGCAAGTCTAATGTTCATCATAATTGCATAAGTGCTTGTTCGAGATTCCCGAACAAGCGCTATATGTCAAAAAAACAAAAAAAAGAGAGCGCGGCGCTTGGGTGTAAAGGGGATAAGAACAACTTTGAACTAAATTCTCACCTACAAAGTCGAGCTAATTTTCACGGTAAAGTTGCGCTAATTTGTGATGGGAAACATTACATAATTGCAGAGGAAGGTTACATAATTCACACACGGCCAGCATACATTTCATAAGCGCAGCATGGTTTGATTGGCGTGTATCCTGCGAGTCGCCCAGTTTTATTCATGGTGATGCGACGGAGATTTGCCAAATCTTTCACACCCAAAACCTGGCGGTATGAGGTACAGATACGCTCCTTTAAAAGATGCTGAAATATCCTCCTTGTGCAACTATTCAGGGTATGCAGCTCGCTGCATACCCTGAATAGTTACGTTTTCCGGCCATTACTTCTTTGAGGAGATACACCTGCTCCGTGGTTAATTGTTTCATGTTTTCCAATCGTTTGGGTCGCTGAAATAATAAATAGAGAATAAGCTCTTATTCATGGATATACTTCATTACCTTTTTGGCGG
>JBBQGV010000082.1:0-26183 GCA_038323375.1 Chitinophagales bacterium | reverse complement strand
GCCTGCGGGGTTCAGATTTCTGAATTGTCCACGCACTTGCAGGGGCAATTGGTCGCCGTGCATCCCGCTTATGACCTGATGTTCGACGGATTTGCGCCGGAAGCTGTCCATAACAACCCCAAAGCGCGTACCGAATGGGCCGTGCAGCAGGTGAAATGGGCCGCTCAGGCAAGCCGCAGGCTGGGCATTGACCGGCATGTTACATTTTCGGGGGCTTTAGTCTGGCCTTTCGTTTACCCCTGGCCGCAACGCCCGAATGGGTTGGTTGAAACGGGATTCAAGGAGCTGGCGGCCCGCTGGATGCCCATTCTGAATGCCTTCGACGAAGCCGGCGTGGACGTTTGCTACGAAATACACCCCGGCGAAGACCTGCACGACGGCGTTACTTTTGAACGCTTCTTAGAGGCGACCAACGAGCACCCGCGTGTCAACATCCTTTACGATCCGAGCCATTTTGTGTTGCAGCAATTGGATTACTTAGCCTATATAGACATCTATTACGAATTCATCAAAATGTTCCACGTCAAAGATGCCGAATTCAACCCGACGGGCCGCGCCGGCGTCTATGGCAGCTACGAAAGCTGGGCCGACCGACCGGGGCGTTTCCGCTCGCTCGGCGACGGGCAGGTTGATTTCAAATCTATTTTCAGCAAATTGTCGCAATACGACTTCAACGGCTGGGCGGTTTTGGAATGGGAATGCTGCATCAAAAGCCCGGAACAGGGTGCCCGGGAAGGTGCGCCATTCATTCAACGCCACCTCATCGAAGTGACTCAAAAAGCATTCGACGACTTTGCTGGTGCAGGAATGGACGAGGTTTTGAACCGGAAAGCGCTGGGCTTGTAGTCGTCAACTTTAGCTGGCAGACTAAGTGAAAGTACAGCTATAATAACCCTTCCCGAACCAAATCATGCAAGTGAATAATACCCAAATACCGCCCGTTTTCTGCGACAATTAACTGCGTGATGCTGTTGCCCCGCATGAGGTCGAGCGCTTCTACGGCTAAAGCGTCTTTGTGGATGCTGAGGGGGTTCAGGCTCATAATATCGGCAGCTTTGAGGTGGCTGACCGAAGCTTCGCGTTGCAACATGCGCCGAAGATCGCCGTCCGTGACAATGCCCAGAATAACTTCGTTTTCGTCTGCGACGACCACAGCACCGAGGCGTTTGGACGTCATTTCCAGAATGGTATTCCGGATTCCGGCGTCGGGGCCGATCATCGGGCGCTCGTTGTGGATGTAAATATCGCTTACCCGGAGGTAGAGTTGTTTGCCCAAGGCACCCCCGGGATGGAATTTGGCAAAATGTTCGGACGTGAAGCCCCGCATTTGCAGCAAAACGGTTGCCAGGGCATCGCCCATTGCCGCCTGGGCGGTGGTGCTGGCGGTCGGTGCCAGGTTGTTGGGGTCGGCTTCCTGCTCGATTGGTGTGAGCAGGACAAAATCTGCGTGCCTGCCGAGGAAAGAATTCGCATTGGCGATCATGCCCACCAACTGGTTGCCCATATTTTTTAGCAAGGGTGCCAGCACCTTGATTTCGGGCGTTTCGCCGCTTTTGGAGAGGCAAAGTATAATATCAGCCGGTTGAATCATCCCCAAATCGCCGTGAATGGCGTCAGCGGCGTGCATAAAAATAGCCGGTGTGCCGGTGGAATTGAGCGTGGCAACAATTTTTTGTGCAATGATGGCACTTTTACCGACTCCGGTAACCACCACACGGCCTTGAGAAGCATAGATTGCTTTTACACAGGCAACAAAATCGCCATTCAATGCTTTTTTGAGCGCTTCCAGCGCTTGCATCTCAATCTCTATGGTTATGGACGCAGTTTTTAGAATTTGTTCTTCGGAAATCACGCGATTCTTTTATATTTTTGGCACCCCTTAAAATCAGGGGATTGAATTTCACTAAAAATTTAGTGCATAAATGCTTTTAAGCGCCAATGTTAATTGCTATATTACAGGATGAAATTGCGGCGCTACGCACGCACAAAAGTACTTTAAAATTGATCGGCTATCATGACTGAGACGAAAGAAAGCTTGCATGAGGCGCTACAACGTTATTTTGGCTTCGACAACTTCAAGGGAAACCAGGAAGCAATTGTTGAAAGCGTGCTTAACGGAAAGGACACCTTCGTAATCATGCCAACCGGCGGCGGCAAATCACTTTGCTACCAATTGCCTGCCCTGATGATGGGCGGCACCGCCATTATCATTTCGCCCCTGATTGCCCTGATGAAAAATCAGGTGGATTCCATACGAGGCTACAGCCAAAGCGACGATGTTGCGCATTTTTTAAACTCTTCGCTGACGAAAGCGCAAATGAAATTGGTGAAACAGGATATTGCCGACGGCAAAACCAAACTCCTGTTCATTGCGCCGGAAACGTTGACAAAAGATGAAAACATTGAATTTTTTCAAAATGCGGATGTCTCCTTCGTTGCCGTAGACGAAGCTCATTGTATTTCGGAATGGGGCCACGACTTCAGGCCGGAATACCGCCGCATCCGAGCCATGCTCGATGCCATTGGTATGGCCATCCCGGTTATTGCGCTCACAGCCACCGCTACGCCAAAAGTGCAGTCGGATATTGTGAAAAACCTGAACATGCAGGGAGAAAACCTGTTCATGTCTTCGTTCAATCGGCACAACCTTTATTATGAGGTGCGACCCAAGCTGAAAAAAGAGCAAACCTTTAAGATGATCATTCAGATCATCAAAGCCATGCCGCGCCAATCGGGCATCATCTACGTACAAAGTCGCAAATCTGCTGAAGACATCGCCCGGATGCTGGTCGTAAACGACATCAAAGCAGCTCCTTACCACGCAGGGCTTGATGCCAAAACGCGAAGCAAAACGCAGGATGAATTCCTGATGGAAGATGTAGATGTGATTGTAGCTACGATCGCTTTCGGTATGGGCATTGACAAGCCGGACGTGCGTTTTGTCATCCACTACGACATTCCGAAAAGTATTGAAAACTACTACCAGGAAACAGGCCGTGCCGGCCGCGACGGCTTGGAAGGAAAGTGCATCTCTTTTTATTCCTACGCCGATATTTTGCGCCTTGAAAAATTCCTGCGGGACAAACCAGTTGCAGAACGGGAAATGGGCGCACAACTCATGCAGGAAGTGATGGCTTATGCCGAAACCACCGCCTGCCGGCGTCGCTTTTTACTCCATTATTTCGGGGAGCAATACGACGACTCGAACTGCGACAATATGTGCGACAATTGCCGCTATCCGAAACAAAAGATAGAGGTGCAAACTGAGTTGCAGCAAATCCTGAGTTCCATCTCACAATTGAATGAAAATTATGGAATTAAGACGATTGTAGAATTCATTACCGGTGAAGAAACCAAAGAAATGAAGGACTACAAATTCCATAAAAAACAACTTTTTGGCATCGGCAAAGACAAGGATGAAGGTTTCTGGGGTTCCATTCTCCGCCAGGCTCTGCTCAATGATTTCATCTACAAGGATATTGAGAGCTACGGCACCCTAAAGCTTACACAAAAAGGACGGGATTTCATCAAAAAACCATATGCCTTCCAGATTTCGCTGAATCACAATTACGATAAGGAGCACGTTGACCCGGACGAATCAGCCGGAAAAACGGCCGTACTTGACGAACCGCTGCTCAACCTGCTGAAAGACCTGCGCAAACGCGAGGCCAAACGCCAAAACGTGCCGCCTTTTGTCATTTTTCAGGATCCTTCGCTCGAAGACATGGCTACCCAGTACCCCATTTCGCTGGAAGACATGACCAAAGTGAGCGGCGTGAGCCTCGGCAAAGCCCAGCGCTATGGTAAACCCTTCATCCAGTTGATCGAAAAATACGTGGAGGACAACGAAATTGAGCGCCCGTCGGATATTGTGGTGAAGCAGGTGGCCAATAAGTCGAAAGTAAAAGTCAACATCATTCAGGGCATTGACCGAAAAATGCCGCTCGAAGACATTGCGCGCACCAATAACCTCACCATGGAGGAGTTGATGGAAGAAATGGACGCCATTGTTGTTTCCGGCACAAAAGTGAATATTGATTATTACCTCAACGAAAATATTGACGAGTACGCCCGGGAGGAAGTTTATGAATTTTTCCGGGAAGCGACCTCCGATTCGGCCAATGAGGCATATAAACACCTGAAGGACGAAGACATCACCATTGAAGAAATTGAGTTGATTCGCCTTAAGTTTTTGTCAGATTTAGGCAATTAATTTGCATCTGTTTTATGGTTCGATAGCTGCGTTATAGCAGGTAAACCTATAAGGTTTTTAAAACCTTATAGGTTTAAACCGCCGGGGGGGTGACCGTTTTCGCCCCAAAATATATATTTTTTCAGGCCGGTACCGTCCTTCGGCATCGCTCAGGAACCGTAGGTGTCTAATGCCGGTAGCCCTCAGGGAGCAGGGTAATTTTGAAGAGCCAGTAAGGCCAGCGCGCCTAATGATGTCGCAGCCAGCCAAAAGCGGGCATCCCGGTAAAATGGATTCGTTTTTTTAGAAAGCATGTCGGTTTTTTTGTTGCAGTTTTTCGTTTCGTTTTGTGCCGCGCTTTAGCTGGACTTTAGCCCAAAACGCCTGCGGTTTTCAGTACATTCATCCGTTGAAATACCCGCACGGGTAAAACATACCAAAAAAGATGCCATAGCATTTTTATGCAATATGTCTGGAAGAGCGACTATCCCTGCATTTTATCATTTTCAAACTCAGTGACTATGAAAAAAACGATGTTCTTCGCGATCCTCCTGTTGGCGCTGGGCGCCTCCAAATGTGAGAAAAAAAGCATGTTCACGCCAGGAACCCCCTTTGCGCTCAAATTTGGCGAAGTGGCGAGCGCAACAGGTAAAAGCGTTTCTGTTGCATTGGCAGCAATAAAGGAAGATTCTCGTTGCCCAAAAGAAGTAAACTGCATCCAGGCAGGGCGGGCCATTGTGGAATTGTCCGTTATGGAAGGGAAAGAAACCGCTGTCCTTCAGTTGGTTTTGGAAGGAAGCGGAGCGGCCAGCCCGGGAAAATCTGCCGGCTCCTATACATACAGCCTTCAAAAATTGGATCCTTGGCCGGTAGCGGGCAAAACAACCGCTCCAGCGGATTATGTTGCAACCTTGCTGATTGAAAAGACCGCTACGGAATAATGTCAGATTGCGGTTGAAATGGTTTTGATGTTGCAAAACTCCTTCATCCCTATTTCAGAAAGTTCCCTGCCGTAGCCCGAAAGCTTGATTCCGCCAAAAGGCAGGCGGGGATCAGATTTGACCATTGCGTTGATAAAAACAGCGCCAGCTTCAATTTTGCGGGCGATGAGTTCTGCCCGTTCTGTGTCCTTCGACCAGATGGAAGCCCCCAACCCATAGTTGGTTGCATTGGCGCGTTTGATCAGCTCGTTTTCGGTGCGGGAAACAAAAATAGCGGCTAAGGGGCCAAACGTTTCTTCATTAAATACGGGCATATTCACTTGGCCGTTCAGCAGCAATGTCGGCTGAAAATTGCAGCCGCTGCGCTCGCCTCCCCAGGCGACGGTCGCTCCGCGCTCCATAGAACGCCGCATCTGGCGCTCCAGGTTGTCGGCCAGGTCTATGCGCGCCATTGGCCCCATCTGGATTTGCGGGCTAAAAGGATCTCCCTGATTAATCTTCTTCACTTCTTCCAGCACCGCTGCAATAAACGCATCCGCATTGTGGCGCGTGATCAAAAACCGCTTGCCGCAAATGCAACTTTGCCCTGCATTCATCATGCGCGACTGCACGGCTACTTTTGCAGCTTTCTCAACATCGGCATCTTCGAGCACAATAACGGGATCGCTGCCACCCAATTCAAGCACCGTTTTTTTGATGTACCGCCCGGCGATTGACGCCACTTTGGAGCCGGCGGTTTCACTCCCGGTGAGTGTGATGCCCTGCACAACAGGCTGTCGGATTGCAAATTCCACATCGGCAACCTCAATGATCAGCACTTGAAAAACGCCTTCCGGAAAACCTGCCTTCCTAAACAGGTCTTCAATGGCCAATGCGCAACCACAAACAGACGGGGCGTGTTTAAGCATGGTGACATTGCCGGCTAACAGCGCTGGTACGGCATAGCGAAAAACCTGCCAGAACGGAAAATTCCAGGGCATCACGGCCAATACTGCACCGACCGGTTCAAAAACAATTTTATTGGAATATTCGGTAGGAACGGAGATTTCGTGGAGCATTGCCGGGCCTTCTTTCGCAAAATAAGCGCAAGTCCAGGCGCATTTTTCAATTTCTGCGTGCGCCTCGCTGATGTGTTTGCCCATTTCGCGGGTGATGAGCGTCGCCAGTTTGTCGGCGTTTTCGCGCAGCAAGGTTGCCAAATGCTGAAAATAGCCGGCGCGTTCTTGCAGCGGTTGCTGCCGCCAATAAGCAAACATTTTTTCAGCTCGCTCGGCTCGTTCCACAATGTCGCGGCGGTTCATGATCGGGTAACTGTTAATCACTTCACCGGTATAGGGATACATAGATTGGAAAACGGGTTCAGGTGTGGCGGTCATGGCTGAAAATTTTAAGGTGAATGACGTTTGCAACAACGTCTACCGGATCACAGCTCGGGGAAATAACGCTTAAAGTTAAGGTTCTTTGCAATAAAAATTAATAATAAGCTCAATTCCATTCGATTTAAGTGAAAATGTCCACAACCTTTCGTTTGAATTTGTCTTTCATATATCCCATTCAACTGTTGGTTATGATTTTTCGACGATTCGTAGAATTTTACCTACCATACAAGCCATTCCTGCGTTACCAAGCAGAACAAATCATGAATATGAAATCACCCTACTTTTCTATCGCGCTACTCCTGATGCTGCAATATGCGGCGTTCGGACAACAACAATTCACCGTCAGCGGCGTCGTTCGCGATGGTGAAAACGGAGAAACCCTCATCGGTGCTTCCATTCTGGCATTGCCGTCAGAGATTGGAACGACAACCAATGAATATGGTTTTTATTCACTTTCCCTCCCGCAAGCCGATTCGCTCGTGTTGGAGTTCAGTTATGTCGGCTTTCAACCGATTCGCAAAGTCATTGCGTTGAAGGCGAATGCCAAAGTGGATATGGAAATGGGTTCTGGCGTTCAATTAGAGGAAGTTGTCGTGAAAGCCAACGCTTACCGCGAACAACTCAAATCAACCGAAATGAGCGTGGAAACCATTTCTCCCCGCGAAGCCAAGCTCCTGCCGGTTGCTTTTGGCGAAAGCGACATCCTGAAGATCCTCCAGCTCAAGCCCGGTATTCCTTCAGGATCGGAAGGCACCACCGGTTTGTTTGTACGCGGCGGCGGTTCTGATCAGAACCTGATCGTCCTGGATGAGGCCACCGTTTACAACCCCAACCACTTGTTCGGTTTTTTCAGCACTTTTAACTCTGATGCGGTCAAAGACCTCAAGCTTTACAAAGGCGGCTTCCCGGCCCAATACGGTGGCCGGTTATCTTCGGTCATTGACGTGCGCCTGAAAGAAGGCAACAACAAGCAATTTTCAGGTTCCGGTGGCATTGGGTTGATTTCTTCCCGACTCACGCTCGAAGGGCCTATTCAAAAAAACAAGTCTTCCTATATTGTCTCTGGCAGGCGTACCTACGTGGATATTTTTACCCGGTTGGTGAACAATGCGAATGAGGGCGTAGAAGACTATTCGCCCATCCCAGATTACTATTTTTATGATTTGAATACCAAATTAAACTTTGAATTAGGCGAAAAAGACCGGCTCTACCTGAGCGGCTATTTTGGCCGGGATGTATTCGGGTTCGACGGCGACTTCTTCGATTTCAATTTCGACTGGGGCAATGCCACCGGAACGGTGCGCTGGAATCACGTGTTCGATGCCAAACTTTTTGCGAATACAACCCTTACCTACTCTGATTATCAGTACAATATTGAAAACAAACTCACCGGCTTTTCTTTTAACCTCGGTTCAAATATCCGGGATGCCAACCTCAAAACCGACTTTTTTTATGCCCTGAACAACAAGCATACCCTGCGCTTCGGGGGCAATGCCACCTACCACCAGTTCACCGTTGGCCGCCTCAAGGCAGGCAGCGACGACGGCAGCGTTTCTTTTTCGGCAGGGAATGATTACGATGGGGTAGAGGCGGGCGCTTATATTTCAGACGATTGGGTTGCTACGGATAAGTTGAAAGTCAATATGGGCCTGCGTTTCAGCGGTTTTTTCAACGACGGCCAGTCCTACTTCGGCGTCGAACCGCGCGTGGCCGCCAACTATTCCATGACGGAGCGCGTGAGCCTCAAAGCCAGCTACGCCCGCATGTATCAATACCTGCATTTGGTGGCGAATGCAGGCGTGGCTTTGCCCACCGATGTTTGGTATCCTTCTACAGCAGCCATCAAACCACAGCGCTCCGATCAGGTTGCCCTGGGGGTTTCCTGGTTGCTGGGCAAAGACTACTTCTTAGAAGTGGAGACGTATTACAAAGACCTGAAAAACCAATTGGAATTTGTGGACGGTGCCGAAATTTTTGCTAACGACAATCTTGAAAATGAATTTGCCATCGGCAAGGGCTATGGCTATGGATTCGAAGTCGGCATCGAAAAAAATGAGGGTCGGCTAACCGGATGGATTGGCTATACCTTAGCCGTGACGCGGCGCGGCGATTTCAAACCCATTGACGACTTAGAGCGCTTTTCGGATACCGGCTATTTTTCACCCGTTTACGACCGGCGCCACGATTTATCCATCGTCGGAATTTATGAACTCAGCCGAAAATTAGCCGTTTCCGCTACGTTTGTTTATGGGTCGGGCGATTTGCGCTGGCTCCCGGGCGGGCGGTTTACCTTCCAGGATGTCTACGGCGGCGGTTTTCAGGTGGTCACCCCCGATTACTTAGAACGCAATACGTACCGGCTTCCGGCCTATCACCGCTTAGACCTGGGGTTGATCATCCGATTTTTTCCAAAATGGGGCGAAAGCGACCTGACCATCAACGTCATCAACGCTTATGACCGCCGGAACACCTTTTTCATTTATTTAGAACCCATTTTCAGGCAAGAAAGCGATGGTCAGAACACCATCGAAGTTCCGGAGCGCATCGCGGCCAAACAGGTATCCCTGTTTCCGATCCTGCCTTCGGTGACCTGGAATTTTAAATTCTAAAAAACAAACATCATGCAACGCTTCATCAATTATAGTTTCCTCTTTTTAGCCTTTTCGATTGCCTTGGTAAGCTGCAATCTGGAACAGGAAATTGACATCAACCTGCCCGGTTACGAAAGCCGCTACGTGGTGGAATGTTACCTCGAACCGGGGCAACCTTTCAGCTTGTTGCTCACCCGAACAGCTTCCTATTTCGATCCTTTTCCAAGCACCAACGCCGAGTTTCTCGACGACATTCTGGTGGATGGTGCCACAGTAACCATTGTCCACAACGGGCAAACGTATACCCTTCAAAACGGCCTGTTTTTTAACCCGCTTTCGCGAAAAGCCTACAATTACTTAGCTCCTGACCTGGTTCCGGCGGATTACGAGCAAAGTTTTGAACTGAACATCGTCACCCCGGAAGGGGAGACCATTACGGCAACGACCCGCATTTTAAGACCCGTTCCTCTTGACAGCATTGTGGTGGAGTTTTTGGAAGCCGATACGCTGGCGCGGGTGCTGGCTTATTTCAAAGACATTCCAAACGAACAAAATTATTTCCGGCGCATGTTTCATGAGCACAGTTTAGACAGCATCCCGCTGCAAGATTTTGCCACGGATGACCGCTTTGTGGAAGACAACTTTGTCTTTGGCAGCGCGTATGATTTTGCGGTAGGCGACACCGTCTTCAATACCGTTTTCCACATTGACCGCCCTTACTACGACTTTTTCAACAGCGTGCAAACGGCTGCTTCTTCCAACGGCAACCCGTTTGGGCAGCCCAGCCCGATTATTTCCAACTTGCAGGGAACGGCAAATTCGATCGGAATTTTTACGGGGTTGAGCTATGATCGGGTGATGACGATTGTGGAGCGGTGACGGTTTTTAGAGACAGAGATTATTAAGAGCTTGTTCGGGAATTCGTCAATTGCCTACGGTCGGCAAATTTTTTTTTATACTGCGTTGAATTTTTCAACATAGCTGCTGGCTATGTTGAAAAAATGTAACTACGTCGAACTTACGTTTCGCCTTTTCTAAAACAAAATTTCCTCGCCCCCGCTCAAATCGAAGATTCGACGTAGTCAATCACGAAATTCCGAACAAGCTCTAATTCGGGACTGTTTCTTTTAGCAATCGCTCTATCAATGTTTCTGTGTTGTTGATAATTCTCGCGTTTAGATTCAACTGGCCACTATACCTGATTTTATTGTATTTATCAATATAGATTACGGTAGGATATGTGGTTACGCTCATTTTTGCTGCTGTAGAATTTGCCAAAGCATAAAGATTATCAAATGTATAGCCCCGCTTTGTCATTCTGGCTTGCGCTTCTCCGAGTGTATCCTCCCGAATTGGGATATTAATTGCCATGATGCTGACGCGGTCATTATTTCTATACTTCTGATAAAGCCGTTCCAGTTCAGGGAATTTTTGATAGCAACTTCCGCATCGCGTGTGCCAGAAATCGAGTACAATTACCTTTCCTTTGAAATCGGATAAGATTACGGTGTCTTGTTTAAATGAAAATTCGTCTTCCTCTGGCACTGGTAAATTCCAGGAAATTACCGCATGGGCATAGCCTGCATTTTCAGCAAGCAAAGGTATAATCCAAAAACATAATACCAGGTTAACAGTCCCCCAAAGCCACACCTTGCCATTAGCATTAGCTACGATGGCAAGAATAATTCCTGCAATTGACGCCGCTATTGCGCCGCCTATCCAGTGAAGCATCCCTCCGAAAAAACTCATTGTAATAAATATAATCCAAAAAGGTACAAATACAATCAATACAGAAGATAAACGATTATTTTTTTTCAGCATTAGAAGCCCTCCTACGAAACCAGTTATGCCCCAGTATCCCATTCCAATATAAGCATTCTTCACCAAAAAAATAAAGAGCAAATAGTAAATTAATACCTGTAAACTAACTATTATTTCAAAACGCTGGCGATTTAGGCCGGAACTCACAATCAAACGCCCGATGCTAAAGCCTAAGCCGTATATAGAAGTAAAATTGCGCCCGGAAAAGTAATTAGCCCCCGAGCTGTCACAGGATCAAGTTGCATAACTGTGAAACTGGTAATCAAAACTATAAAGGCATCTAAATAATTTAATACACGAACGGAGTAGCAGCCGTTGGCAATGGCTAATAATAAAGCGAAAAGGTAGTAATTAGGGGCAAAGGTGAAAACTTTTCCTGCACAGATAAAAGAAAAGATGATTAATACGACGGTATTGATCGTTCTGCTTAATCTATCAGGGTTAAAAAGCCAAATAATTTGATTAATTTTCATTGTTCTTTCAATAAATAACAAGTTGACCTTTACAGAACCAAAAGGTCAACTTGTATGAATAATTATTATGATCACTCACCTTTCCTGGTGGCACCGACCCTCACAGCCACTTAATAAAAACCACCCACATCCCAAAGATGTGGTACCGCACCCAAAGTCTGCACAATCTGGATCAGTTCCTTGTGTAAAAACATCACAATAACTATCCCAAGCACAAACGCAAGTTTTACCTGTATCATCTGGTACAGCAGAAACATATCTTGCCCCTCTTTCCGATGTAATAAATACAGGATTTAGCGTACAAAGCAAAGAAATTGTCTCAAATTCACTCCATCCTAAATCTCTTTTCACCTTAACCATCCAGCCGAAGAAGAATTCTGAAGTTTCTTTAGGCATGGTTGTTCGGAAAAAATCAAGGTTAAAGAGTTTTTCTATTTGAGTTAAATAATCGAGTTCTTTAAAATTCAATCTTGGTTTAACTTCAGAAAGCCTTTGTTGCCAAAGTTTGTATCTCTGATCTGGGCTCATTTTCCTGAATACTTCTTGTTGGCTGGCAAAATCATATTCTCGTAAACTTCTCAATGACAGATTGCCAACTTAAAAAGTTGCGATATTCTCAATAGTCTTTTTCTTTACTTGTATATTTTCAATGCTATTCGACTGAATCGTTTCTTCAGTAA
Source organism: Chitinophagales bacterium (assembly GCA_038323375.1). Classification (GTDB taxonomy): domain Bacteria; phylum Bacteroidota; class Bacteroidia; order Chitinophagales; family Saprospiraceae; genus JABWAJ01. The sequence continues at coordinate 14,106 of JBBQGV010000082.1, read as the reverse complement.
AGCGTTGGGCTAACATGGCAGGCGTTCCGGTAGCTTTCAGGCAAATGAGTTGGTCGAGGCGAGCCAACAACTGAAATTGCTCTTGTATTCTCATCGTTTCAAGGTTTATACAACATCAGAAAATGCGCATCATGGCTATAATAATAGCGATACGATAGCCTATATCCTGGCTTCAACAGCCTGAATATTTATTTGTGCATTGTTCTTAGTGTCCTTGAAAAGGATCTTTACGTACCTATGTATATCATTAGTTAAAATGCCCAAAAAGAAGAAAAACGAACATTTTCGTGTACATACTGCAATAAAATAACTTTATTCAGGACTTTACAATAATGAGCGCAACTTTAACACAATTTTCATGCGGCCTGTTCTTAGAAACTGATCGGTCACAGGTATAACTTTCAGGAAATATTTAGGGGTTTTGTAAAAACTACCCAAGTAGGTAGGGGTCTCTATCAAAATCCGGGAGTAGCTTTTCCCCCTTTAAGCTATGAAAATGTATGAAAAACTACCCGACATGCCCCTGTTAGCCATTATTTTGCCCGATATCAACACCCGTTTGTGTTGGGAAATATTGACGCTGTTGTTGCTCATGACAGGGGTGACTTTTGCATGGCGGGTCGCAAAAAAACGCATCGAACGGCAAGCTTTACACCGCATTCGCATGCAAATTGCGCACGATTTCCACGATGAACTGGGTGGCAAACTGTCTATCATTTCCATGTATGCCGAACTCACCAGCCAGCAATTGGATCGCGATCCTCAAACGGCCAAAGCCTATTTGTACAAAATTTCACTGCACGCCAGCCACCTCTACGAAACGGTTAAAGATATGCTTTGGGCGTTGAACCCTGATTTGGACAACAGCCGCGATTTGTTGCTCCGGCTGAAAGATTTCGGGGAAGAACTCTTTTCCGATAGCGCAATCCAGTTTTCCGTAAAATCCAGCGGAGACCTCCAGCAACTCAATTTTCCTTTGGATCAAAAGCGTCACTTGCTCCTGCTTTTCAAAGAAGCCATGCACAATGCGCTCAAACATTCCAGCGCAAAACTTGTCTTGCTCGAAGCAGCAACAACAGGGGGTGAGGTCGTTTTTTCTTTGCGCGACGATGGCATAGGGTTCGACCCGGCAGTTGCTCCTGCGGGCGAAGGCCTGAAAAGCATGAAAAACAGGGCAGCAAAATTAGGCGGAACCATGTGCCTGGAATCAGCGGAAACCGGCTCCCGGATTGAAGTCTGCATTGGGTTTCCAGTTCCGGGAAAGGCGGGATACAATCAGCCCTAAATTTAAATTCAGGTTTGAGGTAACGGTCTGTAACAAGCTGTGTCCTTAACAACGTCAATAGATAGGATAAAAAAGAGCAACATAGCCCTGTAAAAACCAGGATTCCCGAATGGTCGCTTGGCGATGGTTCGAATCAACACTCATTCATCCGACTAAAACACACAAAGCTATGATCTCTGTTGCTATTGTGGATGATCAACGTGACATCCGGAAGGCTTGCAGAAACTCCTTGACATGACCGATGAGTTTCGCTGTCTTGCCACTTTTGAGGATGGGCCAACGGCGCTGTCCTTCCTGCCGGGACTTCGTCCCGAAGTTGTTTTAATGGATATTGACCTGCCCGGTATGTCGGGTATCGAATGCGCCCGCGCACTCCGGCAAAGCCTGCCTGATGTTCACATCATCATGCTTACCGCTTACAGCGATGACGAACACATTTTTCAAGCACTGAAAGCTGGCGCTTATGGCTACCTGACCAAAGGGGTTTTCCCTTCAAAAATTCTCGGGGCCATCCGGGAAGTACGCACCGGCGGCTCGCCTATGAGTTCGCATGTAGCGCGCCGGGTGGTTTCCTATTTCAGCGAAGCTTACAACCCCATGATGTCGCTTTCCGCCCGCGAGCGGGAAGTACTGGATTTGCTCTGCGACGGCCAGAGTTACCGCGATATTGCCAAACAGATGTTTGTGAGTCCGAATACCGTGCGTTTCCACCTGAAAAATATTTACAAAAAATTGCAGGTAAATTCGAGGCATGAGGCGGTGGCGAAAGCGACGAGAATGCATGTAGCGTAAGGGGAAGATAAGGAGCGATTCAAGGCTTCACCGGCCACAAACCAGCGGCTTTTCCCACACACTGTACGGCTTTTTGCACGGCTTCCTGCTGCTCCGGCGTCAAGGTGAATGTGCGCTTTTGTTTTTTATAAACGATGCGAATTTTATCTATCTTGTTGTAAGAGAGTTGATAAAACAAATCGAGCGGCACCACGCAGGTATGCTGGTAGATGCGCATATTAGTGCCTTTATCAAAAGTGCCCTGGTCAGGAACGTTGTACAGCGGGATCACTTCTGTTTCCGTATCCAATAATTTGATAAAGACATTGTAATCGTTCGAAATGGGCTGGTAATCGTACTCCGGGATAGCCAAGGTCATAAAAAAGCTGTTGATGCTGTCGTTTTCCGTGTACATAAACAGCAGCTTGCCTTCGTCAATGATTTTGGGGCCATTCTCCGTTTCAAAACGGCTGGGAATAAACAGGCCAAAGCTCACGGCTTCCGCGCCAATGGTGCGCAAACTGTCGAAATCGTCAAATTCATCAAAAGCAATTTTGCAGGGCGCCTCTTTTTTTGCGGGTGTCGGAGTTTTTTTTGATTGGGCGGTAGCTGAAAAATTTGCCCCCATACAGCAAACCATCAGGAAAGAGAAAACGATTGCGTTATTCATCGAAGTAGTTTTTTATTGAACGCTAAGAGCTTATTCGGGATTTCGTGATTGACTACGTCGAATCTTCGATTTGAGCGAGGGTGAGGAAATTTTGTTTTAGACAAGGCGAATTTTGCAGACATAGCCGGCAGCTATGTTGAAAAAATTCAACGCAGTATAAAATAAAATTTGCCGACCGTAGGCAATTGAAGAATTCCCGAACAAGCTCTAAAAAACAAAGATAGGTCTTTCAACGAAAAACAGGAAGCGCACAACTTCCGTGGTCGCCAACTTCGGTTGGCAGACCAAACAGTGTAGATACTTCGCTAAAAACAAGAAGCGCACAACCCGGTGTGGATTATGCGCTTCTTTCGTCAGAGCCATAGAGCCTTGTGGCATTGAGAGCCCCAGTCACTTCTGACCTGATTTCAGGGTATCATTAGTACTTGATAGACAACTTGTAATTGTCGTCGTTGTTGTTCGAGGTGTTGTTTACCTCATCAACCCTGATCAGGTAAATTTTGCTGTTCGCTGAAATGGCAAACATATCGCCAACTACCAACGCAAGCGTCATGTCCCTTACAATCGTCGCGTTTCCCTGGCAATCTATGGCCTGATTCGTATCGAGAATTGAACTGCCCGTTTGAAATGCAGCAGCAATAATTTCTTTATTGGTTGCATTGGCAAAAGAGAAATTCTCTACCATATCAGCCCGTACTCTCCGCATTTCGGCGCCGTTAATGGTACCAATTTGTTTGCGCCAGTTGGAAGCATCAGGCAAACCGCAATCTATACCTACGTCGCGAATTTCTGCAGAAGCAGCATCCGAGGCTGTACCTTGACCATTATCAAGATCCAAACCACCTTGTCCAACAGGACCAGCCTGGTTGAGCAATACGCCCGTAAGGCTCATTTCAATTGGCGTCGTTGCCGGCGCTTTGCTCGTAATGGTGAGCGATACGGCGTCTGTCAGGCCCTTTTCGTCTGCTACTTCCACTTCATAGGTACGAACAGCGCCTACCGTATTAACGGTGGAAATTTCAAATTCGTAGGTGACGCCATCTTTGTCAGCGCCGGTAATCAGGAACGGGTTGTTTGCAAGCAACGCGCCGCCATTGATGGTGAAAAAGCTGGTGCCCAACTTCACATCATCTTCATAAATCGTTACAGATTGTAATTTGCTGTCGCCGGAGAGCAAAGAAACCTTAGTCTTAAAGGTCTGGCCAACTTCAACATCGGCACTGCCATCCAGGAATCCGACTTCCGTTACAAAACGGGCATCCGGACCAGTCGGATCGGTTGGGTCGTCACCATCCGGATTACAGCCAGTCGAGAGAATCACGGTAAAAGCAAGGGCAAGGCCCGCGAGGGATAACAACAGTTTTTGCATACAAAAATATTTTAATTTTAAAATGGATTGTTTGCGTGTTTTAAATCGCCTATGTGAGACGGGGAAGGATAAAAAAGTAACCTTGTGTCAGCATAAGATTTGGCAAACTTAGCCAAAACTTCTAAAAAGGCTTTTATTACAACAAAGCTTAACCTAATGATAACAAAAAGCCCGTCTTCAACAATAAGCGTAAATCACCCATTCGACGATAAAGGTAGGGGTGATTCGTTTTTGAATTCTTACATATTTATAAAAAAATCTTACATAGATCACATATTTTGGTCTGGCAATGGCTACGTCAAACAAAAAAGCCCCGCCTACAAGGTCTTGCAGGCAGGGCTTTTTGAGATTACACTAATTAGTCAATCAGAATTTTTTCAACTGCAAGTTCCTGCTCCGCACTAATGCGTACAAAGTACATGCCTGTCGCTAAATGTGCCACATTCAGATCCAGCAATTGAGATCCCTCGCCTACCCGTTGCGTTTGCGTCAGCACCACACGGCCATCTGCGCTCACGATTTCAAGCAGGATATGCTGAGCTGAAACCGCATGGAACGAAACATTGATGCGGTCTTTTGCCGGGTTCGGGAACACCGAAACGCGTGCGGCACCACTTTCCAAATCCGTACTCGCCGTAGCGCCCGGCTCCACAACCGTACCCCGGAAGGGCGCTTCTGCGCATGTCAGGTCGCCTTCAGCGGAGGTCACGCATGCCTGAGACTGGTAGGCAAACATATCCATGAATTCAACTTCGTCCACAAACCAGCCTTCGCCAATCGGAGTAGGAACCGGATTGGTCAGCTCTGCTTCTGAACCATAGCGGAACCGCACATAGATGCTTTGTCCCTGGTATGCACTGAGGTCAATGTACGTGTCAACGTAGCCATTGCTGCTGCCCCAAAATGCCGGGAGGTTGGCTGTTGCAAAAGTGGTATAGGCCATTTCCCCACGGTAATTGTTTTTAAAGATCAGTTGATCTATATTGATCCAATCCAACGCGTTGGTGGAAACCTGAACAATACCTGCATCGGTGTTCGGCTCGGTGCTGTAATTGTGGTAGAAACGAAGCACTGGCTGCGTGCCGCTCACCGTGATCGGTTGGAGGGTTATCAGCGACTGGTCATTTTCAACAACCGTGCTTGGCACGTGCCAGGCGGCCTGGCCTTCGAAAGCGTCTTCATTGTTGATCACCCAAATGTCATCCCCAGCTTCGTTGAGGACTAACCAGTTGCCGTCACCATTTTCCATGCCATCGTAGAATTGGCGAATGGAGCGCAGGTCGTTGGCCGTCGAAAAGCGATAGCTGAAGGTTTTGGATTCACCGGAAGCAACCGTGCCGACATTGAATACGACTTCCGTGCCGGACACACTGACCACCGATGTGCCCATTGCTGAGCCTGCAACGTAGGTTGCGCCATCTGGAATTTTATCAGTGACCACAACATCTGTTGCCGCTCCATCTTTGTGGTTGGTTACCGTGATGGTATAGACAATTTCCTGGCCTGCGTTGATTTTTTCAGTAGCGAGTTTGGTGATTTTCAACTCTTTTATACATTCGGGCTTGCCGTCAAAAGCTGACCTGCCGTCGTTGCGATCAAATGCAGAGCCCTGATCGGCGCTCCAACCTAATCCCCGCTTAGCAAATACGTCCCAGATGAGGCATTCATGGATGCCATCATAGTTGAGTACATCGGCGACGATAATCGCGTTCCGGCCATCAACAAAGCCGGGGTCGCAGGATTGTAATTTCATGCCGTCCATCATCAACTGAATGGCGATGTTGTTACCGCCGATGCCAGTGTACATATCTTCGTCAAACCCGTAAACTTCCACAAATTTCCAATACATGTCCCAAAGGGTACTCGTCCAAACCTCCCCTAAGGGGTGCGGCGCAGTAGTTCCAATGACGTCGTCGTAGTTTTGGCTGTTGATGGCGGGATCGGTTGAGTAAGGCAACCTCCGAATGCCTCCGCCATCAGGATCGTTCCGGGTAACAAAGTTTCCGATACCCCGCTTGGCAGTACCTTCATCGCCAGGCTTGGCCTGCATGATCAGCCAGAAGAAATCGCTCCAGCCTTCGCCCATTTGTTCATCGCTGGAGAGGCATCCCGCCTGAGACGGACCTCCTGTGAGGCGGTTAGAAATACCGTGTCCGTATTCGTGAGCCATCACCCCGTTGTCGAAATCGCCGTCCACATCGGTTGAGGTTCCGGTCGTATCGGGCGTCTGTAATTTTACGGTTACCCCATCATTGAGAAAATTGATGATGGTCTGGCAATCTGAATTTTTGATCATTACCGTAGGAATAGTCGGATCTGGAACATTGGCCACACCAGCCATGCCCACTGCATTTTCTTCAAAATTGCAGATGATGAGGGCAATAGCGCCAGCAGCTTGCGCCCGAACGGCTTTTTCTTCAAAAAAACATTGTCCCCGAATAACCAAGGCTACTTTGCCGGCGACGTCGGCGGCATTCACATAAGCGCCACAACCCAAATGCGGCTGGTTCGAGCCGTCAAAAGCCTGAACGACTTCTCCGATGATCGGCGTGGAGCTGACCGCCGGGCCGAAAGCGGCGGTACTGGTTTCGTAGACTCCTGCAATCTGTTCAGGTGCCAGCACTGTCAGCAGTTTCCCGCCTGCACTGTTCCATAAATACATTTGCATCCGACCGCTTCCGCCATCTGCCGGCGTGCCAAAATTGGCGTTGTTTGTACCGCCGCCATCCTGCCCTTCCGCTTTCACGTCGTCGTTAGCAGTGCCGCCATTGCCGTAGTTATTGCGCTGGAAATTTCCGGCAGCCTCATCAAAGCCATATTGATAGGTAACGTCGTGCATGATGTTGTTCATGTAGAACAACTGCGTTATGGCAGCTTCCCGGTAAGTTTCCGGCTGCAGACTCGGATCGAATGGAAAGTCAAAAATGAGCAAATCGCCGCCATCGGGCTCATCGTTTGCCGAAGTATTATTGTTGGCAGAATCCTGATAAGCGTGGACGTTATTGCCCCGTGTGATGCGGAATTCAGCCCCGGGCGCATTATTTATATCGTGCCATCCATGTGGCGAAGCCACCAGGTCTTGCGGGTTCATGACCAGCTCGCGCTCGCCGTGAATTGGGCTTTCCACAGGAACCGGGAAAACGCGGTACGAAGCGTCGGTCAGTATGCGCGCTTCAGCAAGCGCTTCCTGCACTGGCTTAAAGGCTGATACCGTACTTTTTTCTTCAACCTGGCAATGGTCATCGTGTACATGGCATTCGTCCTGTTTATCGCCAAAACTACAGTACAGGGTCAGGTTTTGGCGGTGCAGCAATTCCCTGGTCACTGCGTCTACCTGCATGCTCCAGTAATCTGGCGTGTCAATCTGGTCAAGTGTCACGTTCCAGGCCAAGCGCACCGTTCCGGTCATCGGATGACTGTAATACATCAGATCTACTTTGATCTCTGATTTGGCAATGTTCCCTTTGTCGAAGACGAAAGAGCGGTCTCCGTTTTGCGAGACCAATCTCAATGGCTCCCCAATGGTTACCCCGGCGTTGCGCGCAGCAGCTTCCACCGCATGGTACGCGCTAATGACCGGTGCCGTTGTATTCACGGATGCAGCCAAATCCTGGGTAAAGCGGGAGGTTGAAAAGACCACTTTGCCGTCGCTCGCAACGTGAACGCCCATAATGGCATTGTGTACTGGAATGCTGGCGTGGCGCTGGATGAAATAGATGTGGGTGGCGCCGTTGTGGCGCGTTTGGTAATTGTCGCTAACGACCATGTCCGCAATATCTGCGGAGGTTAGTTTCCACTGTTCTCGATGTTGCTCAACGTAGCGGAGCGCGATATCCAATTTGGACTGCAATTGCCCGAACCCTGTGAAGGGGAGGCCTATAAGCATCCATAATAAAGTTTTGGTAAACTTATTTTTCATACTGCATAAGGCATTAAATGAACAAAAATTTAATCAGAAGTATAAAGGTATAAAAAGCCCCAATCCGTTTGGATGGAGAATAAAAAGATAGATGCTGCACGACATTTATTCTTGACGCTTGTTCAGATTTTGAACAGGCGCTTATACCCGCGCCATCACCGCGCTACAGTCCTTGCAGGTTCTCAGGTCTTCCGAATCCATAAAATGTTTCATCACAACTGGAAGCTGATTCACAATGTCTTTCATCTCAAAAGTGGCTTCGTGCAATTTGTTGTTGCATTGTTCACAAAACCACATGAGTTTGTCTTCTTCGCCAGGGTGACGATAGCGCTCAATGACCAATCCAACCGTATTTGCAGGCCGTTGCGGTGAGTGCGGAATGCGCGGCGGCAGCAGGAATAAATCTCCTTCCCGGATGGAAATGTTTTCGGGGGTGCCGTCTTCGTTGATGATCTTCAGGGTAATGTCGCCCTCCAATTGGTAGAACAACTCCTCGCCATCTTCAAAATGGTAGTCCTTACGGCCGTTGGGGCCGCCTACAACCATCACGATGTAGTCCTCGTTTTGAAAGTAAATCTGTTTGTTGCCAATTGGCGGTTTGAGCAAATGGCGGTTTTCCTCAATCCAGCCCTTAAGATTAAAAGGTTTTGCGATCCCCATGATCAATTTTTTTGGTTAACAGGGTGAAATTATGCTATTTTTAGCCATAATAAATCAAATAAAGCAATGAATCTTGATCTCTCCGGAAAAAACGCGCTGGTTTGCGGCAGCAGTAAAGGCTTAGGAAAAGCGACGGCCATTGAGCTGGCAAAGCTTGGTGCCAATATTACTTTAGTGGCGCGTTCGGCAAATATCATGGCAGAACTGATCCACCAATTGGATCGCAGCCCGGGTCAGACCCATGATTTTTTGGCAGCCGATTTCACCAATCGCGCCGACCTGAAACGCAAAGTCACCGGCCTGATAACGGTTAAAACCATCCATATTCTGATCAACAATACCGGTGGCCCGCCGGCAGGCACCATTGCGGAGAGTGCAGAAGACGCTTTCCTCGAAGCTTTCCAAAATCACCTCATTTGCAATCAATTATTAACACAACAAGTCGTTCCCGGCATGAAAGCAGCCGGATATGGCCGCATCATTAACATCGTTTCTACTTCCGTTAAACAACCCTTGGAAGGGCTTGGGGTTTCCAATACGGTGCGAGCCGCAGTGGCGGGCTGGGCAAAAACCTGGTCAAACGAATTGGCACCCTTTGGCATCACCATGAATAATGTGCTGCCCGGCGCTACAGATACAGACCGCCTGCGCGACCTGATTAACAATAAGGCAACCAAACTTGGTGTATCAGAAGCGGAAATCATTCAGGAAATGCAAGCCGAAATTCCGATGGGCCGTTTTGCGGAAGCCAGCGAAATTGCTGCGGTTGTTGCTTTTCTGGCCACGCCTGCAGCCGGCTATCTTACCGGGGTCAGCATTCCGGTGGACGGCGGACGGATAAAAGGGTTGTGATCGTGTCTGCTCTTTATAGTCCGATAGCTGCGTTATTTTTTGCCCCAAAATCGGTCATTTACGTCAGTAAGCTCCCGTTTTTAGGGCAAAAAATGCCTTGCTCTCGAACTCTAAAGATCAGACACGCGACTAAATGAACAGACAATTTAAAAAGCACTTGACACGGATTATAAAAATTCATAAATTGCATTGCTGTATTGAAAAATCGTGCAAAGTATAGTTAAACAGCGGACATGAAAGGTACTTTTGGGTGTCCTTAAATGAAATACTTGCGACTTTTGCAGGATATAAACAATTACAGCCATGACAAAAAAACTAACGCTGCTTGCATGCGCAGCATTTTTGATGTTTTCCTGCGAGGAAATAGCGCCCCGCCTCAATCCTGGTTCCGGGGGCACTCCCAATCCTACAGATCAGCAACGCCACGTTTTGGTAGAGGAATTTACCGGGGTGCGCTGCGTCAACTGCCCGGCCGGCAGCGACGCCATTCAAACGCTAAAAGGTATTTACGGGGAGCGGTTGATTGCCGTTTCCATCCACACCGGCTTTTTTGCACCGCCTTATCCGGAAAGCACCCAGGATTTCAGGATACCGGAAGGTGCCAGCCTCCTGAGTTATTTGGGCGAACCTTTGGGTTACCCAACTGCTGTCGTCAACCGCAAGCTCTTCTCAGGCGAAACCGACCTGCAATTGGGTCAGTCGCAGTGGCCTGGTTTTGTAGCGGAAGAAGTGGCCATCGCGCCCGAAGTTGTGGTTGGAATAACGAAAGTCTACAACCCGAATACGCGAGTCCTGGAAGCACAAATCAGCTTAGACGTTCTTGAAAATATTGATGAAAATGATGTCCGCCTCAGTGTGATGATCACAGAGGATAAAGTAACGGATACCCAACTTACCCCTGCCGGAAAAACAAACAATTACTTACACCGCCATGTATTGCGGGACATGATGTCGGCCTACGATGGAGAACCCATAGCCGGCCCCCTTGCAGCAGGAGATGAACTGACGCGAACCTTTAATTTTACCCTGCCACAAGGCTGGGATGACGACCATTGCTACATTGTGGCGTTCCTTCACCACAGCGGGGCGGGAAAAGCGGTCATCCAGGCCCAGGAGGTCAAAGTTGTGAATTAGTGTTTGTCTTTATAGTCCGATAGCTGCGTTATGCTCGACCCCAAAAGCGTCACTTACGCGAGTAAACTCCGATTTTTGGGTCTTCGTATGCCTTGCTCTCGAGCTCTAAAGAACAGACACTGCACTAAATAGACGAAAGCTAATAATGTTTGTCTTTATGATCCTATGAACTGGAGAACTATCCCTTTTTTCCGATTGACCCTGCCTTTTGTCGCAGGAATCTGGCTTGCAGCGGGTCAGGAGGTTGCGCTTTTCAAAGCGTTCTTTTGGGCGTTTCCAGTCTTGTTCGGACTACTCTGGTTTTTTTGGCAACGCCGAACCGGATTTCAGACGCGTTGGTTGTATGGCGTGGTGCTCAGCATTTTTCTTTTTTTGTTCGGGTATCAATTCACCGCGTTGCACCACGAACTCAACCGGCCACGGCATTTTAAAGATGCAATAAGCCAGGAGAATTACGTATCCGGCGTTATCCAGCGCCTTCGACCAGGAGGAAACAGCATGCGGTTGATCCTCAAGGTGGAGCACCTCGGCAGCAGCCCCGACACCTTGCTTTCCCGAACCGGTTTTTTGCTGGCTTATGTAGACCTCGATGGCCGTAGCAGGTCATTGAATTATGGAGATCAGATTATCCTCAAAGGCCGGATCCGCCCGATTGAGCCTCCGAAAAATCCAAAAACATTCGATTTTGCGTGGTACATGCACCTGAATAATACCCATTTCAGCATCCGCGCAGATTCGCTATCCTGGGAAAAACGGAACGATCAGGCTTCGCGAAGCATCCTTGCCCTGACGGATCAGCTCCGGCAGCGCTGCATTGCGATTCTGCGGAAACACCTGCCCACGGACAACGAATTCGCCGTTGGCGCGGCACTTATCCTGGGTTACAAGGATGAAATTTCGCAGGAGGTCACTAACGCCTACGTGAATACAGGTGCCATGCACGTGCTGGCTGTTTCGGGTATGCACGTCGGCATTGTGTACTTGTGCATCGGTGCCTTGCTGGGTTTCCTGAAATTCAAATCCCGCCACTGGAAATTTGTAAAAATGCTGCTGTTGCTGGCCGGAGTGTGGGGTTTTGCAGTCCTGACCGGGGCGGCTCCTTCTGCGCTGCGGGCAGCGGCGATGTTCAGTTTTGTTATCGTAGGGCAATCGCTCGACCGGCAGCCCAATATTTACAATACGTTTGCCGCTTCGGCTTTCCTGCTGTTGTGCATAAACCCTTACCTGCTGTTCGACATTGGCTTCCAGCTTTCTTACCTTGCCGTCATCGGCATCGTATATTTTCAACCGCTAATCTACCGGCTTTGGTACATCGAAAATAAAATCGGTGACTATTTCTGGAAACTATCCGCCGTATCACTTGCGGCTCAAATCACCACGCTGCCCATCAGCTTGCTCTATTTCCACCAGTTTCCGCTCTATTTCTGGCTTTCCGGGCTGGCAGTGGTACCCATTTCCGGTTTTATACTTATGGGGGGCATGGCTTTGTTTATCCTCGACGGCATTCCGGTCATCGGCTGGCTGCTGGGCCAAGCCGTATATTGGCTGGTTTGGATCACCAATGCTTCCATTTTCCTGATTCAGCAAATTCCCGGCGGCGTGATCACCGGCATTTGGCTGAGCGTAACGGCAGCTATTCTCCTCTACGGCGCGATTGCCGCTTTGACGGGCGCTTTTGAATTCAGGCGGTTCCGCTGGGTATTGGTTGCGCTCGCCTGCTTTGTTGGGGTAGCCGGACTTCACGCTTTGCGCGAATGGCAAAATCAGACCCGCAGGCAAGTGTTGGTATACCACCTGCCGGGGCATACGGTGATTGATTTAATTGACGGCAAAAAAATTATCTCCCTGAGCGACGGCGATTTGGAGCCTTCCCGGATAAATTTTGCTGCCGGCAACTACCGCTTGTTCACCGGCGTTGCGGAGCTTGTTGCTTTAAGGGCAGACACAACGGACATCCAAACCGATAGTGCCTGGTTTTTAAACAAAGGGCTTTTCCAATTTTACGGATTTAAAATGGCTGTTGTACGCCAGGCAATAACCGGCAAAGTTATAGAAGACCGCATTCCGGTGGATTGCCTTTTAGTATCCAATAATGCCCGAGCAGACCTAGAGGATTTGCTCCGAATTTTCGATTGTAAGCTGGTTTTGTTCGATGCTTCCAGCAGTCCGTGGCGCGTTGAACGCTGGAAAGAAGAGGCTATTCGCCTGGGAATTCCTTTTTACGACATTCGGGAACAGGGGGCTTTTGTTCGGGATTTGTGATTGGGCTATGGCAATTTTCTCATTTTTGCGCCTCTGTCTTCATCCAAATTCGCAGAATTTTAGAATCGTGCGCCATTCTGAAAATTCTAAAATTCTGTGAATTCAGATGAAGACAATAACCGCTCGCGCGTAGGCTCCGCCTCGTGTGTACTATTCTTGCGGGCTTCGCCCGATTTTGGGGCCTGCCGGCTAAAGCCAGCGACCACAGGCACTCATTGCTTCACCACCTTCCCCTGCCAAACCACCACCCCGGCATCCTCGATGCTACAAAAATACACCCCCGCCATCAAATCCCCAACCTTCAATTCCTGCTGCACCTTCCCATCCACCACCCCCGCAGCACTTCCCGCCCCAGTGCGTCGCGGAGAATGATCTGAGGCGCATTCAGCTTTGCCGAAGTTTCGAGCTGGAGCAAAGCTACAGACCCGGTCACCTGATTGGGCGCAATGCTCACCGAAATGACATTTTCCACTTCCCCGACGGCGGTCGCGACCACCGCTACAGCCCGGCACAGGGTATCCGCCCCACGCGGATTGCTCACCGCCAGACAAACATTGTAAACCCCTTCCGCCGCATAAGCATGCACCGGATGCGGCACCGTATCCGTCACGCCATCCCCAAAATCCCAATGCCAGCTTCGGATGTCGTTGTAGCTGCTGTCCTGGAAAGCCAACTCCAGCGTGGAGGCTTCGTAGCTCCAGGCTGCCGTGGGCGGCTGGCGGAGGGTATCGCAGGGACTGCCTTCGAGGGCACCGAGGCGGTAGTTGGGGAAGTTGGGGAGGGAGAAAGAGTTTAGAGAAGGTAGTTCAATACAATGCTGGCAAACACCACAGGCTAAGCCCAAAGAATCCGGATGATTGATGACATGCAAGTACCTAGCACTACTGGTACAGTTTATATAGATTTTATTATCCGGGCCCACCTGGGCCAAATAAAACTTGGTAGTCAAAATTGGATGGAGAGGATCCGAAAAGCCATCCCACTCTGCTATTTTTATTTTCGAGCTTTCAATATTTTCAGCATGAAGATCATATTGATATAAGGTAACTATACAGCCGCCTTCGGCGGCGATCATGTGGGTTGAGGCTTGGTGGTAAAAAAAAACCAGTGGGAATTGGTTCAAAGTTCGTATTTTTTGGGCACAAATATCAATTTTAGCTTTGAGAGATGCAGATAACATATTA
>JBBQGV010000081.1:0-26225 GCA_038323375.1 Chitinophagales bacterium | reverse complement strand
GGAGGAAAGGGGTGCCTTTTCCATGACAGACATTAAAACACAATATATCAATGAACTTGTGCTCGATAAATTAATTTCCATTTATGGGAAAGACCCGTCCGTGGAAAAAAATAACCCCAAAATCCGTGAACTATATGCTATAGGCAGGATTGCCGCTTAAATCTTTAACGAACCATTGACAATAAAAGCCAGACCAGCATTGCTTTCCTAAGGAAATAGCTGTGTGTTGTGTTTGTTTATAATAGACTTGTTGCGACGGGAATCATCGCGGGGTAGGAATGGCTCTTTTTTGTCCACTCATCACCTTTTTTTCGTCACAGAACAGGGCTATGCTCCTCAAAAAACGCTTTGATTGGTCAAAAAATAGCTCATTCCTCCCACCACGCTGACCCGTGGCAACAAGTCTAATATTATCTCGGTTGCAAGACACTCGAAGTCCTAAAAAGCAAAAGTTCGAATACAGCGGAAAGGGTAGTCTTGAATGATCAATACCTGACAAAGAAAACAATTCCTGTCGAAATTTGCAAAAGAAATGTTAAAAGAGAACTTTTGGCACACTAAAAGGACTGGTTCTGTGTTCTATATGGGCTGTGAAGGCAGTAATTTTTTGCCAACTTCAATGAACTTTTTCAGGGCTAAATGCTTTTTTAAGATATCGGCTTTATAGCCAACAACTCATGGGATTATAATTTGTTAGTAGCAGGTCGTATCACTTTTTTGTGATGCGACTTTTTTATTTATATTCCTTGGTGGTTTGCGTAAAATGTCGTTTATTTGCCTCCGTAGGAGATAAACTTACTAAGAGAATTTTTTTGGTTCCCACCGTTCTCACAACGATAAGCAATTTTGCAACCCCCGGCACGTGTTCTACCCAGCGCATTGCCTTGCAAAAACCTGCTTATTGCCCCTTCGTTCAAAACTTCTTTCTGTTTTCAACAGAGAGGAGAGTCTTTTTTTATGTACCAATATTACACTTAGTGGTGCTGTTCATTGCAGCACACACTTAAATAACGACGAAACTCCCTCCCATTTTTTTTGATTTGTACTAACAAATTATACATCCACTATGCGTACAACTTTACAATCATTATCCAGCTTCAAATGGAGGGAACACAGCGCATTCAGGCGCTCCACCCTGCTTGTTACCGCTTTGATTTGCTTATCGCTCCCTACACTGAGCGCACAGATCAACGTTTTTTTCAACCCCGTACAGCCTATCTGCTTCGGCCTTCCCAACGGCAGCATTACGGCGGTACCGGTTGGAGGTACCGGCCCTTACACCTACTTGTGGAGTAACGGGCAAACGACACCGACGATTTCAGGACTAACCGCAGGCACGTATTCCGTTACCGTAACGGGCATGATCGGCACAGGCAATGGCAGTGTCACCCTGACGCAACCGCCTCTGCTGACGGTAGATCTTCAGGCGACAGCCTGCAACATTCCGTTCACCGTTACGGCGATCGGCGGCGGGGGCGTTCCTCCGTATAGTTATAACTGGAGTACCGGTGCCAATGGCCCGGTCATTTCGGTTCCCCCCGGAACCTACTGCGTCACGGTTACGGACCAAAACAACTGCGGCGCTGTGGACTGTATAACGATCAATCTCACGCCATTAACCGTTAACGTAACGGCAACCGGGGTTACCTGCCCCAATGGCAGCAATGGATCGGTACAGGCCAATCCGGCAGGCGGCACGCCACCTTATACTTATCTTTGGAGCAATGGTGCCACCACGCAAACGCAGACCAATTTGCCTCCGGGTTCCTACACCGTCACGCTGACCGATCAGAATGGCTGTACGGCAGTTGCGACGGGCGTAGTTGCGAATAAACCGCCAATCAACCTCAATGTCAATGCAACCCACCCGACTTGTACCGGGTTCACCAACGGCAGCATCGGCGTGACGGCAAGCGGCGGCACGCCCCCGTTCACTTACCTGTGGAGTACCGGACAGCCCGGGCCATTTATTTCAAATTTAGGCCCCGGCACGTATACCGTGACCGTCAATGATGCCTTAGGATGTCCCAAAACTCAATCGGTTACCTTAGTGACCCAGTCGAATTTAATGGTCGGAGCATTGGGTACCCCGGAAACATGCCCCGGCTTTAACAACGGTTTCGCTACAGCCAATCCATCCGGTGGCGTACAACCTTATACTTATCTGTGGAATACAGGCGGCACAACCCAGGTGTTGACCAACCGGCCTCCGGGCACCTACACGGTTACCGTCACGGATGCAGTGGGTTGCACTGGTACAGCACCCGCAGTTGTAGCGGCTGCTCAACCCTTCCAGACCAACATCACAGGCACCAATATGACTACCTGCGGCGTCAGCAATGGCACGGCTACTGCGAATATCGTCACCGGAACAGGGCCTTTTACCTATTTGTGGAGCAACGGAGGCGTTACCTCAACCATCACCGGGCTGGCACCAGGCACTTACAGCGTTACCGTCACAAGCGGCAATGGTTGCCTTGCTTCCGGTTCGGTTACGCTCACTGCGCCGCCAAACGTTTTTGTAAATATCATGGCGCCTAACCTCGTTTGCCAGGGCGCTACGAATGGTTTCGCCATGGCGGTCGTCACCGGCGGCACGGGGCCATTCAATTTCCTTTGGAACACTTCGTCAACGTCTCAAACGCTGCAGAACATCGGCCCGGGCACCTATTCCGTGACCGTCACCGACGCGAACGGCTGTACGGCTACTGCCACGCGCACCATTCAGGCAGCGCCTGCGATCAGTGTCATTGTGAGCGGCACGACAGTAGTTTGTGGCGAAGGCAATACCGGTTCTGCAACAGCCACAGTGGTTGGGGGCACAGCGTCTTTCACTTACTTGTGGAGCAACGGCGCAACCACCCAATCTATTTCCGGACTGGTAGAAGGCACGTATTCCGTGACCGTCACCGACGCAAACCAGTGTACGGCCACCGGATCCATCAACATCAATGTAATTGATGACTTAGACGCCACAGTGAACGTGCAAAATGTACTTTGCTTTGGTGGAAGTACCGGCAGCGCAACTTCGACCAGTTCAGGCGGCACCCCTCCCTACACTTTCCTGTGGAGCACGGGGGCAACTACGGCAACCATCAGTAACCGGCCAGCCGGCAGTTATACGGTAACCCTGACCGATGCCAACGGCTGCAGTGTTTCTCAAACGATTATCATTGCCCAACCTACGGATCTTACAGTAACCATCAATGCCAGTGCGCTGGTTTGTGTGGGCGCAAGCACCGGCACCGCTACGGCAATTCCGGCAGGAGGTACGCCTGCTTATACGTATTTGTGGAACACCGGCGCCAGCACGGCCACCATCAGCAACCTGACCGCAGGCGGCTACTCTGTGACGGTGACGGACGCCAATGGTTGTACAGAAACGGCCACAGTGACCATCAACACGGCACCGCAGTTGCAGGTGACCATCGAATCTACCGAGGTCGTTTGCGGCACTGAAGACGAAGGCATTGCAACCGTTCTGGTAACGGGGGGCACGCAGCCGTATACTTTTCTATGGAGTACGGGTGCCAACAGCGAGTCTATTGAGGATTTAGGCACCGGAACTTATTCGGTAACTGTAACGGACGCCAATGGCTGTACCGCTACGGCAGAAACAGAAATTCTGGTTGTTTCCGACTTTTCAATCTCAGTGATTCCGCGCAATGTACTTTGCTTTGGAGGCAACTCCGGCAGCATTTTAGTAACGCCTGCCGGTGGAACAGCGCCTTACACGTACCTGTGGAGCAATGGCCAAACCGTTCAGGAAATCCTTAACCTAACGGTTGGAACCTATACGGTGACGGTAACAGAAGACAACGGATGTACGCTGACCGAAACCATTACCATCACGCAACCGCCCGTGCTCAACCTCACTGTTCTTGGAAACAACGCTGATTGTTTCGGGGATGAGAGCGGCAGCGCGACTGCAACCGCAACCGGAGGAACACCACCTTATACTTATAACTGGAGCGATAGCCAAACCGGCCCGATTGCCCAGGGGCTTGAAGCCGGCACCTATACGGTAACCGTGACCGATGCCAATTTCTGTACCGCTCAACAAACAGTGGTGATTAGCCAGCCCGCACAATTGAGCGTTACGGTCAACACCCCGTTAATCAACTGCGGCGGCACCAATTCCGGGTCGCCCACGGCGATCGTCACAGGCGGCACAGGACCTTATACGTATCTCTGGAATACCGGTGCAACGACTTTGGCATTAACCAATATTCCGGCGGGCACTTACAGCCTGACGGTGACCGACGGCAATGGTTGTACGGCGATCGTCCAAACCATTACCGTGAATGAAATTCCGGAATTAGACCTCAGCTTTACGGTCAACGATATCATTTGTTCCAACCAAAATATTGGCGCCATTACGGCCACGGTAAATGGTGGTACTGCGCCGTTTATTTACCTCTGGAGCAACGGCGGTACGACTGCGACGATCAGTAACCTGGCGGTGGGCACTTATTCGCTTACTGTAACCGATGCGAATGGCTGCGTTGCTACCGGCAGCGATGGCGTGGAGCAAACCCCGCAATTGCAGGTCATTCCAACGGCGGTTAACGTGACTTGCTTCGGGCTTAACAACGGCACCATTACTTTAGTCGTCAACGGTGCTGTTCCAACGGTGACTTACCTGTGGAATGACGGCGCAACGACACAAAACCGGACCAATTTAGCGCCCGGAACCTATTCGGTGACCGTAACCAGCGGAAGCGGTTGCACCGGCACGGCCAGCGCAACCATCACCCAACCGCTGGCTATAACCATTCAAACTACGGCTACCCCTGCCGATTGTTTTGGTGAAGAAAGCGGTGCGGCTACGGCATCTGCCAGCGGTGGCACAGCACCTTATACTTATGCATGGAGTAGCGGCGATGCCGGAGCTTCCGTTTCCGGACTTCCCGCAGGCAGCTATACGGTCACGGCAACCGATGCCAACGGCTGTACCGCTACGGCCAACGTTACGGTGACCCAACCGACTGCCGTTCAGGTTTCGACGATGCAAGTCGCCGGCACCTGCGAAGGCAGCACAACCGGTTCAGCGTCTGCTTCGGCAAGCGGTGGCACAGGGCCTTACACGTATGCCTGGAGCAACGGCGCTACCGGCACCAACCTCAGCAACCTCGCAGGAGGATCTTATACGGTAACAGCGACAGACGCCAACGGATGTACTGCCACTTCGACGGTGAACATTACCTCGTTCAACAGACCGGTTTGTTCCATTGAAATCTTACAGGAAGTTACCGATCCAGCCCTCAACGATGGGCAATTGCGCTGCGTGGTGTCGGGTGGTACCGGTCCTTTTACCTTTCTTTGGAGCAACGGTGCCACAACGGCAACCGTGACGAACTTTGGGATTGGCACGCATTCCGTGACGGTGACCGATGCCAATGGTTGTACGACCACTTGTTCGGTCATGCTGAAAGGCCCTGCGCGCATAGGCGACTTTGTCTGGTTGGATATTGACCGCGACGGCATCCAGGATCCGGGTGAAATTGGCATTCCAAACGTAATGGTTATCCTTTCCGGCAACACCAACGATCCTTATGCCGATACCACGTTCACTAATGCCAACGGGATCTACGGCTTTAATGTACCGCCTCCAGGCACTTACAAGGTGACCTTTATCCCACCGGCTGGAACAACGTATATGCTTTCTCCGCAGAATCAGGGCAGCAATGACGCCTTGGACAGCGACGCTGATCCGGTGATGTTTATGTCGCAATTCGTGTTTGTTACTTATGGCGATGTGAACCTGACGCTTGACGCCGGCTTTTTTCCAAAATGTCAGAACATTACCAATGCAGGCACCATTGCCGCTAACCAATACCTTTGTGGCCCCGGCGGCGATCCGGCCCCAATTGTACCGGTTATCCCGCCATCGGGCGGCATGGGCGCACTGGAATACTTATGGATGACCAGCACGATTGGCGGGCCGTTCAATGACCAGCTATGGCAACCAATTCCGGGTTCAAACAGCGCTTCTTACGATCCGGGGCCACTCCAGCAAACCACTTATTTTATCCGCTGTACGCGTCGCGAGTGCTGTAACACTTATTTGGAGACGAATATTGTTACGATCACCGTTGATGATGTAGCCGTAGCGGCCATTGGAGGTCCACAAATCTTATGCGTAAACCAGTTGGCCACGTTCACGTCTACAGAATCTGGTCCGACTGCCGTTGTTAGCTGGACATTCAGTGCCGGTGCATCCATTCAGTCTGCTATCGGCCCGTCTGTTCAGGTGTATTGGGTTTCTCACGGTAACTTCCTGGTTACCCTGACGGTTACAGAAAACGGCTGTACTTCCACGACCACGAAAAACGTGACGGTTACCAATTCACCTACCATTTGCGGCAATGGTCTGGCGTTGGAGGCTAAGGTAATGGATGTTGGCGGACAGGCTTTAGTAGGGCTGGAATGGGAGATAGAAGAAGCTGTGGCGCAAGGGCTTACCTTTGTTGTAGAGCACTCCGGCGACGGGGAAACTTTCCGCAGCATCGGTCAGGTAAGCCAGGTAGCCCGGATTACTTCAGGCATGGCGTTCTACGAATTCATGCACCACGAGCCCAAAAACGGCCTCAACTGGTACCGGTTGTTTATTACGGACCAGGCTGGCAACAGCCGTCATTCACAGGTCGCAGAAGCGGTGATCATCGTTGATTCCAAGCTGGTTTACCTCTACCCTAACCCGGTGAGTACCGAACTGACCGTGGAATTATTTGAGACTTTTAACGAACCTGTTCAAATCGAAATTATTTCGTCCAACGGGGTGGTACTTCATAAAACAAGTGCCGGACCACAGGACAACCGTGTTGTTATCAACTTTGCCGATTACCCCGCCGGCACCTACTTCCTTCGCATGCGCTATGGAAAAGCGGATGTTAAGGTAATCAAGGTGTTAAAACTCTGATTTTCGGCAAAAGTCCTTTTTTCAAAAGGCTGTCTTCCGTTCCCCGGAAGGCGGCCTTTTTTATTATTGATGATTGACAAATGATGATGGGTGATGTGCTTCACGGGCGACCGCGAGGGTCGCGCCCTATTAATTAGTGTCTGTCTTTATAGTCCGATAGCTGCGTTATGCGAAGGCCCAAAATTGGTCATTTACACGAGTAAACTCCCATTTTTGAGCCTTCACATGCCTTGCTCTCGAACTCTAAAGAGCAGACACCGGACTAAATGGACAGATACTAATTAAAAACTGATGCCATTCGTTGATTTGCATAAAAAGTTTGTACTTTCGCAGCGCTTTTTGAACTACCTGGCAACATGTGTGGTTTAATGAGGCCAATCGTTTCAGGAATTGAGATGCTGAACATGCGTTTAGCGAGATAAAGAAAGCGGGTGTGGCGAAATTGGTAGACGTACCAGACTTAGGATCTGGCGCCGCGAGGCATGGGGGTTCGAGTCCCTCCACCCGCACACTTAACAACCTTACCATTTTTTTGAAAAATCGTACCGTCATTGCAACACACAGCGCGGAAATACATCACAAGCTGCAATTTCAAGGTGGGCAATGATCCTGCATCATAAAAACAAAAAGAACATGCCAAAATTTTTAAGAGAGGATGTTGACGCCATTCACGCGCTCCTTACGGTCACGTTGGAAAAGTCTGATTATGCAGATAAATTCAACACAGAATTGGCGACCTACAAAAAACAGGCACAACTCAAAGGTTTCAGAAAAGGGAAAACCCCCGATTCTGTCATTCGCAAAATGTATGGCAAGGGTCTTTTGGCCAATATTGTGAACACCGAATTAGAAAAAGCGCTCTTTGGATACCTTGAAGAGCAAAATATAGATTTCCTCGGTCAACCCTTGTCAGCAGAAGACCACGAAGATATTTCGTTTGATCCGGCCAACTTAGGCACCTTTAATTTTAAGTTTGACATCGGGCTGGTTCCGCAATTTGAATTGCAGGGAATCAGCGGCACGGATAGGTATGATTACTACGTCATTGAGGTAGAGGAAAACCTGATTGACGAAGACCTGAACTATGCAGCCCGTCAGAAAGGCGAGTTGAAAGATACAGATACGGTAGGAGAAGACCACACCATCACCTTGTTGCTGGAAGAAATGGAAGCTAATGCGCTGAAGCCCGAAGGCATAAGCTATGAAGCCAAAGTCTTCACCGGAGCGCTCAGTGAAAGCGCGATGGCCGAGCTGAAAGGTAAAAAAACAAGCGACGTATTGGTGCTGAATCCTTTTGAATTAGAAAAAGAGACCTCGGAAGCCAATACCCGCAAATTCCTTTTAGGATTGGATCCAGACGACGACCGCGAAGTTGGAACGGCTTTTCAGGCAACCATTCAACAGATCCAGCACATGGAACCGGCAGCGCTCGACCAGGCCATTTTCGATGCCATGTTTGGCGAAGGGGTGGTGGAAGGCGAAGCGGGGGCGCGGGAATTCATCCGCAATTCATTTGCTTCTGCTTATGCGGTTCGCTCGAATTTCATGTTGCTGTTAGACGTTCAGGAACGCCTCCCCAAATTGCACCAGTTTGAATTGCCCGAAAAATTCTTGAAGCGGTGGCTGCGCGTTGCCAATGAAAATATGAGCGAAAAACGCCTTGAAGAAGGCTTTGCCAATTTCGTAGATGGCCTGCGCTGGTCATTGATCCGCGATAAAATTGCCCAAACCCTTCAGGTTGCCGTTTCAGAAGACGAAGTCAAAATGGCCATTCGCGAACGCGTTAGCCGCATGTACCGGCAATATGGCTTGCCGGACGATTTGGTTGAAAAATTAGCAGACCGGATGCTGGAGAGCGAAGACCGCAAGCAAGTGGACGAAACGCGCCAGGAATTGTTCAGTATGAAACTGTCTGCGGCTCTGAGCGCCACGCTCAATCTCAACAAAATCAACGTTTCATTGGTGGATTTCACCGGAAGGGAAAACGAAAAAGTTGCCGCCCTGAAGTCGGCCGCTGCGAGTCAATTGATGAACGAATCTGACGAAGAAGAATAAAGCACGTCCCTCCATTCAACTTGCATGCCCTTGATTTGTTATAGTGCAGCATGCGGGTTCTGTGAGGGACTTCTATTCTGCAGGTTCTGCATAGTGCCGGTATTCAAATTGATAAAACCCGCTACGTTCCTAAATCAAAGTGCGGTTTAAGAAAACAGTTTATCCATTCAAAAAGGAAAAAGAACCATGTTCCAAAAAGATGAGTTTTTGAAATACGCTACCCATCACCTGGGAATGAGCAGCATGCATCTCGAGCATTATGCAGAAAAAACGGCGGTTTCTGTGCCAAACATCCACGGGTTTACGCCGAATGTAATTGAGGAGCGCCCGATGAACATTGTTGGTATTGACGTCTTTTCGCGATTGATGATGGATCGCATCATCTTTCTCGGCGTGCCGATCAACGACTATGTTGCCAATGTGGTGCAGGCGCAGTTGCTGTTCCTCGAATCCACCGACCCGAAACGGGATGTGCAAATGTTCATCAACAGCCCCGGCGGCGGCGTTATCGCAGGTTTGGGCATTTATGATACCATGCAATACATCACCCCCGACGTAGCGACGATCTGCACGGGTCTGGCCGCTTCTATGGGTGCCGTATTGCTCACTGCGGGCACTGCCGGAAAACGCACCTGCCTTACGCACAGTCGCGTCATGATTCACCAGCCGCTGGGCGGCATGCAGGGCCAGGTCACCGATATGGAAATTTACTACCTGCTTATCAAAGACGAGCAGAAAAAATTGTACGACATCATCAGCAAGCATTCCGGTCAGCCTTACGAAAAAGTGGAAAAAGACTGCGAGCGCGACAACTGGATGACAGCCACGGAAGCCAAAGAATATGGTTTGCTGGACGAAGTGCTCGAGCGTAAGAAAGAAGTGAAGTAAAAATTGGCAAGGAGCAAGGGGCAAAAGGCAAAATAGGAGAAGCCCCCAAGTTGATCGGGAAATTACATAACCGTAGAATTTGTAGGGTAAACGAACTCAAATTGCCTTTTGCACCTTGCCTTTCGCCTCTTTGTAGGCTCTTAGATTGCCCCGTATCAAAAAACCGCCTATCTTGTATTTATAAAACAACCATAATGCGTCGTACGAAGCAAAATTACCATTGTTCTTTTTGTGGAAAAGACAAATCGGAAGCCCTGATTCTCATCGCTGGCATCGAGGGTCATATCTGCGAAGTTTGCGTAGAACAGGCTGGCGAAATTGTCCAGCAAGAACTGTATGGTATCCAAAAAGCTGCAGGGGAAGCCGAAAAAGCAAAACTCAATGCCCCGGCTTCCATCAAACCCAGTGAAATCAAAGCCTATTTGGATGAATACGTCATCGGGCAAAATGAAGCGAAAAAATTTCTCTCTGTTGCTGTTTACAACCATTATAAAAGGTTGGATCAGCCCAAAGGCGGCGATGTGGAGATTGAAAAATCCAATATCCTGCTGGTTGGCCAAACCGGAACCGGAAAAACCCTGCTGGCCAAAACCATCGCCCGCTTTTTGAACGTGCCGTTTGCCATTGTAGACGCCACCGTATTCACCGAAGCCGGCTATGTAGGCGAAGATGTGGAAAGCATCCTCAGCCGCCTGCTTCAGATTTGCGATTACGACATCGCAGCAGCCGAACGCGGCATCGTTTACATTGACGAAATTGACAAAATTGCCCGAAAATCAGACAACCCTTCCATCACCCGTGATGTTTCGGGCGAAGGGGTGCAGCAAGCGTTACTGAAAATGCTGGAAGGCACCGATGTGAACGTACCCCCACAGGGAGGCCGCAAGCATCCGGAGCAAAAAATGGTGAAAGTCAACACGGAAAATATCCTCTTCATCTGCGGCGGTGCATTCGACGGTTTGGACAAACTGATCGCCCAGCGCGTCAATACCCAGGTGATCGGCTACCGCGCCAACGAAACCGAACGCATCGAAAAAGACAACCTGTTGCAATACGTCACCCACCAGGATGTCCGGCATTTTGGCCTGATCCCTGAATTGGTAGGCCGTCTGCCGGTGCTGACGTTTTTGGACCCGCTCGATGTGCCCACATTGCGCCGCATCCTTACGGAACCTAAAAATGCCCTGGCACTTCAGTACAAAAAACTGTTTGAACTGGAAGGCATCCAACTGAAATTTTCAGAAGACGCCATTGAATATATTGCACAAAAAGCGCTCGAATTCAAACTCGGTGCCCGGGGCCTGCGCTCCATCTGCGAGGCCATTATGACCGATGCAATGTTTGAATTCCCGTCGCGCGATGATATTGAGACGTTTGAAATTACAGCGGAATATGCGGAGGAGAAGTTGTCGCGGTCGAAGATGCCGCAACGGTTGAAGGCGGCGTAGTGTCTGAAAATTAAAGAAAATAAACTCGGTAACCCAGCTAACAAAAAGCAGATCTGCATGCATGCATTGATCTGCTTTTTGTATTTAGGAGAGATTGGTATCCGCAAAAAGGGGAGAAGGTTTGTCGTATCTTCCGGGATTTTATAGTATCCGGAAATTCGCTCCGTCGGGAAAACATCAAAAAACGCTGCTTCCCCAAAAAAACACTATCTTTGCAGTGCCTTAACAGGCAGAATGTGTGTTTTTATCATCCTTCCTTTACAAAGTTGCGTCGGTAAAAATTTCCATTCACAGCAGGCAGGCGGCTTTTGAGCCGGATTGCCTCCAGAGGTTTTGCCAAATTGCGACTTGCCTTTTGCAAATTCGCCCCTTGACTCAACCTCCGACGATGTACTTTTTTTCACTTTATTCATCCAAATGTCATTTACATCATTAGGTCTCATTGAGCCTCTCCTGAAAGCGCTTCACACTGAAGGCTATACCACGCCTACGCCTATCCAGACGAAAGGCATCCCCTTAGTTTTATCGGGGCGCGACCTGTTGGCCTGCGCACAAACCGGCACGGGGAAAACCGCAGCATTTTCGCTGCCCATCCTGCAATTGCTGCACGAAAGCAAAGAACCGGTGCAACCCGGCCAGATTCGTGCGCTGATTCTGACGCCCACCCGGGAATTAGCCATCCAAATTGACGAAAGCATGAAAGCTTACGGACGCAACCTGCCCCTGCGCAGTTTAGTCATTTTTGGCGGCGTTCCCGATCGGCCACAAATTGAATCGCTGCGTCGCAGAACGGATATCTTAGTGGCAACGCCGGGTCGTCTTTTGGATCTGATGCAACAAGGCCACGTCAATCTTAACCACATCAAATTTTTCGTCCTCGACGAAGCGGACCGGATGCTCGATATGGGCTTCATCCACGATGTGCGCCGGGTGATTGCAAAATTGCCAACCCGTAGGCATACGCTGTTCTTTTCAGCGACCATGCCGCCGGAAATTGTCAAATTATCTGATTCGATTCTGACGAATCCCGCACAGATTGAAATCTCGCCGGTCTCTTCTACCGCTGAAAAAGTGGAACAATCCATTTTTTATGTGGATAAGAACGATAAGAAGCACCTTTTGGCGCACCTGCTAAAAAATCCAGAGATCACCTCTGCACTCGTTTTCACGCGAACCAAACACGGTGCTGACCGCGTGGTACGCGACCTGAGCAAAATGGGCACCCGCGCCGAAGCCATTCACGGCAACAAGTCGCAAAACGCCCGCCAGAACGCACTGAACAACTTTAAATCCGGCAGAATTCGTGTATTGGTTGCCACCGACATCGCTGCGCGCGGCATAGACGTAGACAACCTTTCGCACGTCATCAACTTTGAGTTGCCGAATATTCCGGAAACATACGTACACCGCATTGGCCGTACGGGCCGGGCAGGCGCCAGCGGCATCGCGTTGTCTTTCTGTGATCAGGAGGAAAAAGCTTTTCTAAAAGACATTCAGAAGCTGATTCGCCAGAATGTACCGGTGGTGAACGAACACCCCTATCCGCTGTCAGGTCTAGGCGTTGCCGCATTCGACCAGCCAGAGCCATCAAGACAGCCGCAAAGAAGGGAAACCTCCACAGCTGCTTATGGCGGAGGAAGCCGCAGGAAGAGCAACAACTGGAGAGGCAACAGATAAAATAACAAAGCGCCGGGTTTGATGAAGAGGCAAAATTTGAGAGATAAGGCATACTTTAACCTTTATCCTTTCAACTTTAACCTTAACATCCCCAAACCCGGCGCTATTTTTTACCGCCGTTGCCAGGCCGTCACCATCAGGTCGTCAATGTACAGGGTCTGTCTGTCCGGGTTGAATATATAAACCTTCAGAGAGGCGCCATCCGGTAACGATTTCGGTATTTTCATAAAAAAGCCTGCCTCGCCCCATTGTTCTACTTCGCCCATAGTCCAAATACTGTGTCCCGGGTTGCCGATATGGACACAAGGTTTGATGGAAGCCCATCTCCAGACCTTGCCATCTTGCTGAATAATTTCCACCATCAGATTGGCACCTTTATCGCGGTGCCCGATCCGGCTCTTTTCCGGCGCAAAGGCCAGCAGCGAAACGCCAACATAATGCACCTCTGTTGAAAGTGGCAAGTTTTCCGCAAGGGTGGTAAACTCTGCGCCGACGCCTAAGATGCTGGTGCGCCCTAGGGTATCTACTGCAAGGGTATCCCACTTTTCTGTTGAAAAAGAGACGGAGGTCAGTATCGTGTCAGTAAGACGCAAATCCGAAGAATCGGGCTGAATCTGCCGGCTGTCGTAAGCGCGCAGGGCTTGTAAAGAGGGCTGCGTGGCACCAAACGTCTCGACATAAAATGCCCGGTTGTGCCGTTCGCTCCAAATAATCCCTTCTTTCATTTGCCAGGTCTGGAATAAATTAAGCGCGGAAAAAATGAGGAGTATCGGAACGGGCAACCACGACAGGACGCGCACCTTGTGCATTTGCGCATAACACGCAGCAAGTCCAAGCGCAAGTAAAGGATAGGTTTCTACCATGGGCCGCTGCCCCAGACCGGGAAAAAAAGTCCAGGCGTAATAGGAATAGTGGATAAAGCAATGCAGCCCCACAAATGCCAAAACGGGCAACAGCGCGCCCGGCACATACCGGCGCAACCACCACAAGCCGACTAAGCTAAAGGCCATAACGGGGGTGTAAATCAGCCAACCGTTTGAAAAATCAAACCAGGCGCGGTGGATTTTGGGTCGTAAAAAATCAAACCCTTCACCTTGATACGGGTTAAAAACGAGCTTACCGCTGACGTAATACCAATAGGCAAACTGGATTGAAAAAACGAGCAAAACGCCCACGATCAACGCAACGGGTAAATGGAAGTTCCGCAAGAAATACCGGATGCGTTCATAAAAATCCTGCCGGGACTTGATGCCCCATAAAACCGGAATGAGTACAGCTATGATTTCCGGTACCCGGGTAATGCCGATCAATCCCACGACCAGGCCTACGCCAAGCGCTCGCACAATGCCGGGGCGTTCGTAAAACCTTAGCGTGAGCAACAGCAACAAGCAATAATCGAAAAACAGAAAGCCATGCGACATGACGACGTAGGTGCCGTGGTAGAAAAGATTGGTCGCAAACGCAATGGTCAAACAAGTGAGCCAAACGATTCGCCGGGAAAAATAGCGCTCTAAAATGCCCGCCAGCCAGTAAAAAGCCACCAGCAAATAGCACAGGGTGGCCAAATTGAGGGCCAATTGGTAGGGCTCGCTCCACCCGTTGGCGGGATACCGGCTGTCAATTTTCGCGTAAGCATGAGCCAACAGAAAAAAAGGCGCTTCCATCAGGGGTGTGCCAGTGGTATATTTGATGTAGTACCGCCCGGTTTCAGTGGGTCGGATGCCGTATATATCGTCCCGGGGATCCGGAACATTCGGGTACAGCTTCCGCATCGCGGTCAGGCTCCGGTCGTAATCGCCGACATCGTCGTACAGGAAAAAAGACAATACATGCAAGTAATACTGCCCGGAATCTCCTCTGGTCAGGTTATCTTCGTGCTTGCCAAATGCAAGATTTCCGGTGAGATAAATCACAGCGATCGCCGCCAAAAGCCCGATCCGATAATTCCAAAATTTCATACCTAAGCTGGTTGTTTGAAATCATTTAGGACACGTTCCTAAAGTCGGCAAATATAGGCGGTCAACACCATATTTGGACTTCCTGTGCAGAATACATTTAAAATATCACCTGCTCGTGCGCAGGCTCTCTGCCCACAGGTGTCTGGAAACTTGCCGAAGGCAGGTATGCTGGAGCGAAGGGAGTACAGCAAACAGCTTTACTCATCGCATCCTGGGCGTCAAGCCCTCCTGCCGGGCTTCCTGCTGCCGCAGCAATGAGCTTTGACTGGTGCAATAATCTTTTCGCCATTCACACCCGGGCCTGCCAGCAAGACTGCAAAAGCCACTTCGGGCAATTCTGCTGCCACCATAGGCGCTACCAACCCGCCTTCGCTGTGGCCGATTAGTCCAATTTGCTTAGTGCGAATGTCTGGTCGTTGGCTTAGGAATTTCACGGCAGTCGCTACATCGGTGGCAAAATCAGCCGAGGTCGCGGCTTGAAAATCTCCTTCCGAAGCGCCCACGCCATAACGAACCACTATCCCGAACTGCGGGGAGAAATACCGGAGGTCTTCCTGCGATTGGAACACGGGAAGGAGTACCCTGAGCTGGCGTTACTGGCTCAGGCTGTATAAAAAACCTGGGAAGCCCTGGAAACTGCCATGAAATGAGCTTTTATGCAGCAGGATTCACGCTACCTAAAAAAGTTAATTTTCCGTTAAATTAGTCGAATTAGCCAAACTAACTTTGTAGCACTATGAATAAATACATATTTAGAGTTTGACATTTTTTAACATAAAATTTAAAGAAAATGAAAAAAGTAAAACTTATTTCAACTTTCGCCACTTGTATCTTGATATTTTTATTAATTCCATCTTGCGCCAAGTACGAAACTTAAAACATCGAAAGCAACTCACAGCAAATTACAGAACCTCTGGATTTACGATCGGTTAGTTCCAGCACCATCAATATACAGTGCAGAGGCAATTGCGGAAACCCCTCAGGTGGAAATGACCAGTGCGAGATGATTATTGACGGAGCTACCAATGTCGTAAAATGTAAATGTGAAGAAGGATGTGCCATGTATATTTCAGCCTATCACACAACACTCGGGGGAGGCATTTTGCAGTCTTTAGAGGCCATTAATCCAGCTTTTACGGAACGGACAAGTGAAACCGTAAGGATAGACAGTATCTCACTAATTGTAGATGTTGAAAACCTCACCGAAGTCATTACTTATACGTATATTGAAAATGGAGCATTTCTTTCAAAGACCTATTTGTTGAAATATTCGCAAAATACAGATCATACATTTTCGTTAATCGGGCCAACATGGGAAGTTGACTGCAAAGGCCATTGCAATGCGGGCAATACAACGGATAAATGCATTAAAGAATGGCATGCCAGTACAGGGAAAGTGCAATGCGGCTGTGAAAGTGACTTTTGTAAAATGACCGTGACTAAAATAACGGAATAAGCGCTTTTACACGGGGCATTGTGAATTTTGGTCTTGGCCAGAATTCACAATGCCCCGTGTAAAATATTCTAAATAATTCATTGCGAACCCCCTCCTGAAAAGTCAAAAACGTCTTTCTTTTGCCCGTTAAGGGCACCGCTTCCCAATCCAGGCAGCCATCAGCTCCAGCACTTCCGGCGAGAACGTTTCGGTAATATTTGCATATTCCGATGGACTCCCCGTTTCCGTATGCTGGAACAAATGGTTGAGTTTTGGCAAAATCTGGATCGTATAATCCTTGTGTTTGGCTTTTTTCAGCGCTTTTTCAATGGGTGGAATGTTCTGGCTGGGGTCTACCTGCAAGTCTTTTTCGCCATTCAGGACGAGCAGCGGGCATCGTACTTTCGACAGCACCGGAATGGGCTCGTGGGCCAGGAAAAAGCGCATCCACGGGGTGTTCAGCGTTTTTATTTGTTGGTCAATTGCCTCGTCCATCGGTTCAAAATCGGCCCGCAAGGCTTCCGGCAGTTTAGGTATTTCCGTTTTCAGGTAATCCCGGATGGCTTTTTCGGCTTGAGCCGGATCCGGTTTTTTGCGAAGCAGCCTGAAAACAGCTTTACTCATCGCATCCTGGGCGTCAAGCCCTGCTACCGGGCTTCCTGCTGCCGCAGCAATGAGCTTTGACTGGTGCAATATAATCTTTTCGCCATTCACACCCGGGCCTGCCAGCAAGACTGCAAAAGCCACTTCGGGCAATTCTGCTGCCACCATAGGCGCTACCAACCCACCTTCGCTGTGGCCGATTAGTCCAATTTGCTTAGTGCGAATGTCTGGTCGTTGACTTAGGAATTTCACGGCAGCCGCTACATCGGTGGCAAAATCAGCCGAGGTCGCCGCTTGAAAATCTCCTTCCGAAGCGCCCACGCCGCGGTCGTCGTACCGCAGCACGGCGATGCCTTTTCGGGTCAGGTAGTCGGCAATCACCAAAAATGGTTTATGGCCGAGCAGTTCTTCGTCGCGGTTTTGCGGGCCGGAGCCGCTGATGAGGATGGCTGCCGGCCAGGGGCCTTTGCCTTCCGGCAAAGTCAGGGTGCCAGCTAATTTAATGCCGCCTGCTTTTTCATTGACAAACGTAAGATCTTCTGAACGGTACGGAAACGGCGGTTGTGGTTCCTGCGGGCGCTCCAGCTTCACCGCTTCGATGGCCGCCCTGCCGAGTTCAAGCGGAATACCCTGGCCGCCCTGGGTGAAAGTACCGGCAAAACTTTCGGATGCAGCCCGCCATTCGCCCTTGTAAGTAACCCCAAGGTTGGGCATGGCAAAAGTCAACACTGACGCTTCGTAGTGAATTTCGCCTGCCAGCAAACCAAATGCGCCCTGGTCAGGGCTGTCTAAGGTCGCTTTCAGGCCGTCGCCTTCCTGCTGGATGTGCAACACCAGTCGCAGTTTGACGCCCTGGATGTCCAATTGCCCGTGCCAGTCGCCGGTTATGTCTTGAGCGAATAAGAGGTTGGCGAACCCGATTCCGAGGAGTAAAAACAGTGGTTTGATCATGATTTTTTTTATTTTTTAGGTAAGGTACAGACCCCAAAGGCACTTGTCAATCAATAAGGGATGAATGGAGTGGTTGGAAAAGGTCAGTTTTTTTTCCCCGATAACTTTTGCCACCAGCTTTTAACAGGTTTTTCTCCTTCATTTTTCTTTTCCGCCGGTCGGGATAGTTGATTGAGCAAAGCCAGCAATCCCGAAATAATCCTGGTGTGCATCCTCGTGGCGGTTTCGTAAGTTTCCAGGCCATATTTTACACCGTGCTCCATTTGTTGATGCAGGTTAACCAGATTTTCCGCCTCGCTCTGGTGCTTGGTGCCTGCCGCAAGCCCCTAGATGTGCCGGAGTAATTGAAGGGTTTCGCCCATGGCCAATAGTTCTTTTAATTGGCCATGGGCTGGAATGTCCTCAACAGGCGTAGGTGAATAATTCTCCTTTGCCGTAGATTGAAAACCCTGGTCATAAAGACGGCGGGCTTCAGCAATTTTTTTCTGTGATGTGTGTTCGGCTGCCTGCGCTGCGGCTGCTTCCTCTGGCGAAATCCCCAGCAGTTCCTTCACTGCCTTTGAAATCATTTGGATATCTGCTACTTCCTGTTCCGGCAATTGGGTTGTACCTGCTTTTTCCAGCATAGGCAATAAAGCCATAGCGATCCTGTTACACTCCATTATAGCAGTATGAACAGAAATCAACATAACTATTTTGATTTGGCTGTGGTTGACCCACCTTATCCATTATAGCAGTATGAACAGAAATCAACCCCTCCATAAAGTCTTGCCGCAGATTTTGAACACGCATTTGCAGCAATTCAATATCATGATGAGCTGGCAATTGGCGAAACGCCTCTTCAATCCCCTGAGATGCCACCAATTGGAAGAATTCATCTTTGGTCATGGTGTCAAAAATAAATTAAGATGATTTAAGCTCACTTTCATCTGCAATGATAATCATTATCTTGCGATACTGGCGCTGTGGGTAAATAGTTACTTCCGAACAATACGAACCTCACCTCTTCAAATTTTCAAATCGCCGAATTTTCAAATCATTTCAGTTCCCCTCCATTTCCGCCTGCAACTTATCCACCTGGTCGCCGAGGAAAGTCAGGGAAATTTTTAGTTTTTCGGCAGGACTGCGGGCGGGCAGCACCAATTGGAGGCGGCCTTCGCTTTCGTTGACGGCCTTTACGGGATTGCCGCCGCTGTCTTCGCTGAGCATTTGGAGCATTCCAATCAAGCGCGCTTTGCCGTTGCGTTCCACGATGCCGGGCGAATAGTGCTTTTCAATAAACGCAGTTGCTTTTTCAGTCGAAAAGTCTGCCAGTACCACCAACATGGCTTGGGCTGCTTTCTGGCGGTCAGAGGCAGGAAATTGCTCCATGGACCCCGGTTGCCAGTTGGTTTGAGCCGATAATTCGCCGCTCATCAGGATCTGAATCAGCTCATCGCCGAGGCGAAACAGCCGTACTTTGGCATCGTTGGTGGACATAATCAGGCAAAAGTCGCTTATTTTTTATGCAAACCCATTTCAAATAAAGAATCCGGCATTTCGCATAATCCCGCATACCGCCAACAGGAAAAAGCAGAACTTAACCTGTCTATGAAACACCGCCGTTTATTGCTGCACCTGCTGTTCTGGACGCTGTACCTGTTCAGCCAGGGCTTCATCTGGATGAATGCTTTTGTGTCGGAAACGGTCATCGTTTCTCAGGAAACGGGCCAGGAGATTGTGACCCGCTCGACTTTCCCCGGCACATTGTGGCAGTCGCTGTTGTCGGAATGTTTTGCTTTGCCCGGCAGGCTGTTGGCCGTTTATGTGAACCTGTATGTGCTGATTCCTTTCTTTTTATTGAAAAAACGCTGGTTTACTTACGCCCTGTCTCTCCTGATCCTGATGCTTGCCGCAACGGGTTTTCAGGGGTTATTCAGCATGCTACTCGGCAGACCGGGCTTTTTTCAGGGGTTTCCGGGCGATTCGGGGTTGCCCATGTTTGTACAATATTTAGCCGTGAGCGCAAATGTGGTTGCTTTCACCGGAGCGGTGAAGATCCTGCTGCATTATTTGGCGGAAAAACGGCGGGCGGGACAATTAGAGCAGGAACGCCTCGTGGCTGAGTTGCAATTCCTAAAAACGCAGATCAATCCACACTTTTTTTTCAATACCCTGAACAACCTCTATGGTCTGGCGCTTGAGCGTTCGGACAAGACCCCCGAATTGCTGTTGCGGTTGTCGGATCTCATGAGCTATTTGTTGTACGAAAGCGGTGCTGAAACGGTGAGCTTGCGCAAAGAATTGGACATACTGGAGGCTTTTATCGAATTGGAAAAACTGCGGCACGGCGATCGGGCTGCCGTCATCTTTGAGATAAAAGGCGAAGCAAACTCCTGGCGCATTCCGCCACTCTTGTTGTTGCCTTTTGTGGAAAATGCGTTCAAACACGGACTTAAAAACGGGAGCCATACCTGCCGTATTTCGATTGCGTTGAACATCCAAACCGATAAACTTTGTTTTGAAGTCCGGAATGATTTGTTGGAAAGACCCGATGTGGCGGACGCCAATGCGGGGGTAGGATTGGAAAATGTGCGCCGGAGGCTGGCGTTGTTGCTGCCGGATCGCCATCGCTTAGAAACCGGAACTGAGGAAGGGCAGTTTTTTATTCTATTAAAAATCCAAAACAAGGCGGCGTAATCATGCAGGTACTCATTGTTGACGACGAACCCATTGCCATCGGCATCCTCGAAAAATACGTTCGGCAAATCGAAGGGCTTGAAGTAGCCGGAACCTGCCGCGACGCTGTGGAAGCCTTCAATTCTCTGCAAAAAACACCGGTTGACCGGTTGCTGCTCAACATCGAAATGCCGCAAATGAGCGGACTGGCTTTTTTGAAATCGCTCCAAAATCCGCCCAAGGTCATCCTCACCACTGCTTACCGCGACTACGCGTTGGAAGGTTTTGAACTGGCGGTGGCCGATTACCTCCTAAAGCCCATTTCGTTCGAGCGGTTTCTGAAAGCCATTCAAAAAGTCAGGAACGGCACCCCTCCTACCCTGCCTGAAACGCCCTCCGCGCAAAGCCGCAGCACTTATGTGTATTTAAAATCCGGCACTAAAATGGTGCAGGTTTTTTTGGACGAAATCCTTTATGTAGAGAGCTTGGGGAATTATGCGCGGATACATTTAGCCTCCGGTAGTTCCGTGGTGACTTACCAAAAAATGGCCGATATGTTGTCTGCGTTGCCTGCTGCGGACTTCATTCGCATCCACCGCTCTTATATTGTGCGGCGCGATAAAGTGACAGCGTTTACGCCGAATGAGGTAGAAGTAGGCGGGAAGGAATTGCCGGTCGGTGGGCAGTATAAGGGTAATTTGACGAATTTCGTCGGGGTAGAAAATTTTCTACCCCAACGAAATTTTCTACCCCAACGAAAAACAGCCTCATCGCAATTGGCGACAGGCTGCTCGAAAAAATCCAACTTCAAAAGGGGGTAAAGCTGAAGAAAAACTTTACCGAAAAATATCTTTATCGAAAATGGTTGTGCGCTCGATTATCGGTTTGTTGGGGCAGAAATTTTTTTGCCCATAAAAAAGGGGGATGAAAGGTGTGTATGACTTTAGTGTTTGAACGAACAACACCGCTTTGTTATCGGCTGAGATTCAGGGAAACGATCATTGCCGTTTTCTTTGTATCCGGCTACAAAAGTAATACCTTCTTGCACAAAACTCAATAGCTAAGATAAAAAAAACTCATATACCTCACATTTTATCCGACTTATCCACATCGTGTGGATTATTTATGGTAAAAAATACACTGGAAAACTTAATTTTGTGGTTTAGGAGCGTGTCGTAAATAACTTACCTGTTTGCGCGGTGGCTTTTTCCATCATGCAGCGTTGCTCGTCGGTCGCGTAGCTTAGGCTATGCTTCCTTCTCGCGCCTTGCCTGATAAAAAAATCTCCTCGCCCAATTCAAGTAACTTATTTACGCCACGCTCCTTACATCAAACCCTGCTAAGCGCTTGTCTGGATTCCGGACAAGCTCAAAACAAATAAATCCGATAATACTATGAAGTTTAGCATTTCTTCTTCCGAATTGCTCAAGCAGTTGCAGATTGCAGGAGGCGTCATCAGCTCCAATCCGGTGCTGCCCATCCTCGAAGATTTTCTTTTTTCCATATCTAACAATAAGTTAACCATCACGGCCACCGATCTGGAAACGTCCATCACGACCGAACTGGAAGTGATGTCGGACGCCGACGGGATGATCGCCGTGCCCGCCAAAATCCTCTCCGAAACCCTGAAAGCGTTGCCACAGCAGCCCATTACCTTCACGGTGAACGACGAAAACTTTGGCATTGAGATTACTTCAGCTTATGGCAAATACCGCCTTGCCGGCGAAAACGGACAGGATTTTCCGCGCATTCCCGAGCCGGATGCTGTAGATACGTTGAGTTTACCTTCTGCCCTGCTCATCAAGGGCGTGAACAAAACCATTTTTGCCACCAGCAGCGACGAATTGCGCCCGGCC
Source organism: Chitinophagales bacterium (assembly GCA_038323375.1). Taxonomy (GTDB): domain Bacteria; phylum Bacteroidota; class Bacteroidia; order Chitinophagales; family Saprospiraceae; genus JABWAJ01. The sequence continues at coordinate 3,774 of JBBQGV010000081.1, read as the reverse complement.
ATGACCGGCGTATACTTCCAGGTGGATTTCAACAAGCTGATCATGGTGGCCACCGATGCACACAAGTTGGTGAAATACACTTTTTCGGATGTGACCAGCGATGTTTCCGCAGCCTTTATCGCGCCGAAAAAAGCGCTCAATTTGCTAAAAAACGCCCTGCCTTCCGGCGAAGAAGTGAAGCTGGCATTCAACAAAGCCAATGCTTTCTTTTCATTTGGCACCACCCAAATCATCTGCCGCCTGATTGATGCGCGCTACCCCGATTACAATGCCGTCATTCCGGTGGACAACCCAAATTTGCTGACCTTGCCGCGGGGGGATTTCCAAAACTCGCTGAAGCGCATCGCCATTTATGCCAATAAAACGACCAACCAGGTCATCTTGAACATCACGGAAGGCAACCTGACCGTGTCCGCACAAGACCTCGACTTCTCCAACGAAGCCACCGAAGTCCTGCCCTGCACCTACGAAGGCGGCGCCATGACCATCGGTTTCAACGCCAAATTTTTGGTGGAAATGCTGGGCGTACTGGAGTCGGATGACATCAAGCTGGAACTGTCTTCTTCCACCCGCGCAGGCATTCTGTTGCCCGGAGAAGCAACATCCGGAGAGGAGATTTTGATGCTGGTTATGCCGGTGATGCTCAGTAATTAGTGTGTCTGTCTTTATAGTCCAATAACTGCGTTGTATTTTGCCCCAAAACTGGTCATTTACGCGAGTAAACTCCCATTTTTGAGCCTTCGCCTGCTTTGTTCTCGAACGCTAAAGAACAGACACGGGACTAAATGGACAGACACTAATTAGTGTGTCTGTCTTTAGAGTCCGGTAGCGCATTATGCTTGATCCCTACATGACACAAACGCCCCATCGGTTCCGAAAGACAGCCCCTACTTACCCGTGTAGGCTTTAAAATATTTGCATTCCCGGATAGCTCGGGCATAAAACCGGGTATTTGGATAATTCTCCTTTAAAACATTGAAATAGAAATACGTGCGCGGAACATCGCTGGAGGCAGATTTCACGTAATATTCATTCCGCTCGCATTTGGCAGCCATAAATGTGGCTCGGGCAGCAAGCTCCGGGTCTTCGGCTAAAATGCGCGCTTTTTCAAAATAAAACTGCGCACGGGAACAATCGAACACTTCGCGGTTGCCCCCCGGATACAAGTAGTGAGGCGTGACGCTGTCGCCGTCTTTCAGGTAGCGGCGCTGCATACTGACGCCGCTTCGGTAGTAGTCAGTAACTTTCCAGCTATACCCAAAATAAGTCATGTTGTACAGTCCCAGGCCGAGCCGGTAATAACGGCCTGCGGCGAGGTCAGCGTTGGTTTCCGATTTGGCGCGGTATTCTAATTCCAGCAGTTCTTCAATGAGCTTCCCTTTGTTGTAGCGCGCGCCGACGGTGTCGGGAATCCGGCAATGCACGCAGTCGTTGAGGCGTTCTACAAAGGGGTAAAACGTGCCGTAGCTGTCCCATTCTTCCCGGCTTATTTCTTTCAGCGTTTCCAAAGCCGCTTCCAATCGAAACTCCCCCAGCAGCATGGTGGCTTTCAGGTCAATGAGGTCATTTTTAATGGTGGTTCCGTCTTCTTTTTCAATCATGGCGCGCTCTAAGCGGTTGGTGCTCCCTTTGCGCACGGTGCGCAACAAATCGTCAACGATGGCGTCCTTTGGATTGAGTTTCAGGTAAGCAAACGGATAATACTGCAAAAAAGCCTTGCCTTCCTGATTGCTGACGCGGTAGAGGTGAGCCACACGATCCTGCAAAAACCGGGGGAAGTCTTTGTTCAACCGGTAGATTTCCGAACTTTTTAAAGCGGCGATGGCTCTTTCTCCGTCGTTGTTGATGCTGTCTAAGGATAGGAGATTCAATACGTTTTGAAAAACCTCCAATTGCTTTTGCAGCGTGTCGCTTTCCACCAATTCGCTTGCTGCTTTGAACGTTTTGCTGGCAAAATAAAAATCGCCAGCTAATAGTTCGAGGTAGCCTTCCGCCAATTTCCAGAGGTCGGGTCGGGACGCATTTCCGTCTTTCAACACCTGCCTGACGAATGCCTGCAACCGGATGACGCGCTTGTCGGCCTCTTTGCGCGGAATGCCAAGGTAGCGGCGGTTTTGCTCCCGGCGTTTGTTGAAATCCAGCCCCAGCAGGTCGCGCTCTAAGCGAATCACTTCCCGGATGAGCAGCGCGTTCAGGTGTTCGCTTTTGGGGTACAATTCGTAGATGCTTTGCATTTCTTCGATCAGGCGTGCTTCTTCGCCTGAGGCGCGCAGGGCGTACAAAGCGGCGCGCTCGCGGTCGTTTTGGCACATCAACAAGCAGGTCTGCCATTCTTCATCGGTTTTGATGCGAAAGCTGAGGTAGGCCGATTCGCGTTTGCCGGGACAGCGGTCGTAGACCCTTGAGTAGAGGTAGGACGCCTCTACATTTTTGCCTAAGGCCAGCAGCGCGCCCGCTTTATGGCCCAAAACCCAGTATTCCACAATGCTGGGGTCGTGGTCAATTTTGGGCATCAGGAAGTCGAAGAGTTCGAGGGTTTGTTCGTAGTCTTTGAGGTAATGCGCTAAGCGGATGATCTGGTAGGCGTAGCGCAGGCGGATGTAGTCCGATTTGGTGCGCATGAATTGCTCGCGGCCTTCCTTGATCAGGCGGTTCATGGCGTTGGTGGTGCGCAGTTGCTCTTTCCAGCCTTCGGGTTTCAGGGCGTAGGGTTCGCATTGTTTTGCGTAAAGCAGATAATCTATGGTTTCGGTGCATTTGTGGCGGTGCAGGTAGCGCGCGAAGGAGTTGTTCAGCAGTTCCGGCGCAAACGTACTTAGCGGGGATTTTTCAACGATGGCGGCGCGCAGGTTTTCCAATTCATAAGCCGGCGCGGTGTATACGAGGTAATAAATGTCGTTGGCATCCGCCTGTTTGCAATACCGTTCGTGCCACTCCCGGATGTTGTCGTTGGCCTGCGTGTATTCCGGCCCCTGGTAGTAGCGTTCGAGCGTGCTGAATGGCATCAAAAACGGCGCGGCTTCGGCGGCAATGGCAATCAGCTCGGCGCTGAGGAAGCTGTAGCCGTAGAAGATGCGGTTTGGGTCGCAGGCGGAGGGGGATAGGCGGGCGGGTGCGAGGAGCAGGCCGCAAAACAAGGCGCTGATGGTTGCTTGTCGCAAAATGTTTTGTAGGTGCCCGGGCAGTTTGAATTGCTTCATGGAGGAATGGTTGTGTGAACGCAGGGGGTAAAGATACGCAGGGATTCGCATTCGAGGCTTATGGGGGTTGAGGATGAAACGAAGATTCAGGATAGTAAACCTTCGAGTCTAAAATTTCCCGCAAAGGGCGCAAAGGGCGCAGAGGTCTCGCCAAGGACGCGAAGGCTGGCGTCACGCTTTGCGGACTTTGCGTATCCTTCGCGCCCTTTGCGGGAAACAATCTACCGCAAGGGCCGCTAAGGTTTCTCGCAAAGGACGCAAGATGATAATCGTCCGTTCTTTAGGCTTTGTATTGACCGTCTTCATCTTCTAAAATGCCACACGTCAAGCTAAGGTGTAAGGCGGGCTGAAGCCCGCGAAACGAAGCCGCGCCGCCATGCTTCGCTTCCCTTTTTGCTCACGGGAAAGGCCAGAAAAGCTAACCACCTCCCTCGAGGACGAGGCGGAAGCCGAGATCAGAATCGCGGCCGCCCGGCCTGCTGCCGCCGCGGGAAGCGGCGCGGCAGAGCCGCGGAAAGTGGCCCCAGCCGCCGCCGCGAACCACGCGGGAGACGCCGGTATCAGGCCCTTGCGG
>JBBQGV010000080.1:0-26313 GCA_038323375.1 Chitinophagales bacterium | reverse complement strand
CGGAAGCCGAGAGAATCATCGCGGCCGCCCGGCCTGCTGAGGTGGCGGGAAGCGGCGCGGCAGACCCGCGGACCGTTGAACCAGCCGCCGCCGCGAAGCACGCGGTCGACGCCGGTATCAGGCCCTTGCGGATTCGATACGGTTCCCTGCGCCTGGCATTGCTGATAATAATCCTCCTCAAACCAATCGGCACACCAATTCCATACATTGCCAGCCATGTCGTAAAGCCCGAGCGCGTTCGGTTTAAACCGATTGACCGGGGTTGTTTTTTCGCGGTATTCGCCAACGATAGAATAGGGCTCCTTATGATCCTTGCGCGCATTAAAATTCATTTCGGCGGAGTTGGCGATGTCTTTGCCGTTGCCGAAGCGTATTTTAGCCCCTCCCCGGCCCTCCCCGGCGGGGGAGGGAGCAGCGCGTGCTGCGTATTCCCATTCCGCTTCCGTAGGCAAGCGGTATTGGCCGCCGGTTTTTTTATTCAAGGCTTCGATGAACGCCTGCGCATCGTCCCAGGAAACCGTCTCCACGGGCAGCATATCGTCATCTTTGAAATACGACGGGTTGTTGTCTTCGCCCATGATCGCTTTCCAAAGCCCTTGCGTCACCGGGTATTTGCAAAGCCAATAATCGGAAAGCCGGACTTTGTGAACCGGTTTTTCATCAGCACTCCCATCCCCAAAAGTATCCCCCATGTCAAAAGTGCCGCCTTTGATCGGGATCATCAGGTCGTAGAAGGGGTCTATGCGGCGGCGTTCGGCGATTTTTAAAGCCGCTATTTTTTGCCTTGCTTCTTCGGCGTGGAGGCCTTCCGGGTATTTGTCTAAATATTTTTGGAGGGCTTTTTCCGATCCGTTGTCATTGGCAAACTCCCAGGCGGTATCGTCTGCGTCAAAGTAGGCCAAACGCGCCTGGGCATTCGGGGCATAAAAGCCATCAGGGAAGCGGTCGAGGAATTTTTTATAGGCAGCGTGGGTATCGGTGTCGGCGGTAAATTCCCAGGCGTGTTCTTCGGCTACGGTGGGGGTTGGGCGGTCTGCTGCCTCCCCGTTTCTGTTAAGATCGGACGTTTGCAACGCATCTATGGCCGCTATGAAGGCGTCACTGACCTGATTGTTTTGCAGCACTGCATTTTCAGCAGAGATAGTCCCCTTTTCTTCCTGCGTGCGCAAGCTATTGTAGCGGCGTTGGAGGTTTATAAACTGGTTGAAAGCCGTGGAATGTTCATTCAAATGCAGACCCAGTTCGCGAAATAATTCCGCGAATTTGTTAGCAGCAATGAGGCTTTTCCAGTCTTTGATCAATTGAAGTAATGATTGCGACATTAGGATTTGGCATAATTTTCAGCCTCTAAGATATAAATAGTATTTTTTGATCCTTGGAAATGAGGGGTAAATGGTCTGATGGCGGATCTTTATTTTATTTTTTGCCGGGCACCGGGCAGAGCCCGGGGAATAGTACACGCGAGGCGGAGCCATCGCGCGAGCGCCGCAAGATAGCGTTTTTTGGTAATTTGAGCGGAACGGTAGGCGGAGGTGACACCTTTCCAAAAGGTGTTACCTCTTCGCGAAACGAAAGCCAATTGGGGGAAAAGGGCGTATAAAAAGACTTCCTTCTTCAGGTTTTGGGTCTTCGAAAAAGGTAACACCTTTTCAGAAAAGTGTCACCTTTGGGTTGATTTGTCTACTTCGAACGATATTTTTCAAACCAACCCAAAATGTACTCCGCCTTATTGATTTGGTTGCTGGGTTTATTTGTCAGGCCGTGCCCGGCTTCCTGGATGCGCACCATGGCGGTTTCGACTTTGTTCAGTTTCAGCGCGGCGTAATATTGCTCCGTTTCTGCCATCGGCGTGCGGTAATCCTGTTCGCCGGTGAGCAGCATGGTGGGGGTTTTTACATTTTTGGCGTAGGTAATTGGCGAGCGTTTCATGTAGTGCTCGACGTGATCCCAGGGCAGTCCCGGAAACCAATAGCGGTAGAAAAACGCGGGGCCGTCGGCGTACAACACAAAGCTGTACCAATTGATCACTGGTTTGGCGACCACCGCCGCGCGGAAGCGATTGGTATGCCCCACGATCCAGGCTGTAAGCACGCCGCCGCCGCTGCCGCCTGTGACAAACAGGTTGTTTTCATCAATGAAACCTTTCGCGAGGACGGCATCTACGCCCGACATCAAATCATCGTAGTCTTCACCGGGGTAGTTGTGGTGGATGAGGTTGCCAAATCGCCCGCCGTAGCTGGTGCTGCCGCGCGGGTTGGTGTACAGCACCACATAGCCTTTGGAGGCGAACAATTGCAATTCGGTGGCAAAACGCGGGCCGTAATTGGTGAACGGGCCGCCGTGTATTTCCAAAATCAACGGGTATTTTTTGGCGGGGTCAAAATCGGGTGGGTACATGATCCAACCCTGAATTTTCTCCTGTCCTGCCGTCGAAGTATACCAGATTTCCTCTACCCTGCCGGGCTTTTTTTGTCCAAACAGGTCGTCGTTGACGCGGGTCAGCCGCTTGACTTCCGGGTTGCCTTTCATGCCGGATGCCAGGTCGGCGGGGTGTTCGGCGGAGCAATACGTAAACGCGAAACGGCCATTGTCCGAAACGCTGAACGTGCCGCCACCATAAGGCCGGTCGAGGGTCAATCCGCCGAGGTTGTTCGCGAGGTTGGACACTTTGCCGCTCAGGTCGGAATAGGCAATCCAGGTATTCCCTTTGTCGTCGTATTGAAAATAAATACCTTTGTTGTCGCTGCTCCAGGCGATGTTCTCTACGTCGCGGTTGAGGGTGGTGATGATTTGTTTCGGGGAAGCGCCGTCGCGTTGCATCACATACAAATTAGCGACCTGGTAGCCCTGATAAGCTTCGTCGTAGCCCACATAGGCGACCATTTTGCCATCGGGTGAAACAACCGGATTGCCGTCGGGGCCTTGGCGGGTGGTCAGGGCTTTAACCGCGCCGTCCTGCACCGATACTTCGTAGATTTCGGAATTGGCGGGGTCGAATTCGGCATTGTCGTGGCGGTTGGCCGATACTAAAATGGATTTTCCATCGGGTGACCAGCCGTAATCGCCACCGTGGTTGAATTTCCCGGAGGTGAGCTGGCGCGGCGTGCCTCCATCGGCAGAAAGCAGGAACAACTGGCTGTAGCCTTCTTTCAGGTAGCCGGCACCGTCTGCGCGGTAGTTCATGTCGTCAATGTATTTTGGGGTTGCCGCCCATTTGGCACCTTCTGGCGGAGCGGGCAGGGAAACGAAAGGCGTCGGTTTTTCTTCTACAAAACTGTTAAAAGCAATCCACTTGCCGTCGGGCGACCAGCTTGCGTTGCCGATGGATTTTTTCAAGTTGGTCAGTTTGGCTTCGGCGCCGTTGTCCAACCAACGCAGGTACAACTGCGTGGTGCCGTCTTTATTGGATTTGTACAAAATCTTTTTGCCGTCGGGCGACCAGCGTGGGGCGGTATCGCTTTGGTTTCCGGTGGTGAGCGGGCGAGGGTCGCTGCCATCAAAATTGACGATCCAGAGGTTGGATAGGCGCTGGTCGGTCATCACATCGTTGTAATTGCGTGCATAGATGATCTTTTGGCCATCCGCTGAAATCTGCGGGTCGGAAATCCATTCGAGGTGGAAAACATCCAGGTAGTCGAGTTTGTCCTGGGATAAGGCCGGCACGGCAAGGAGGAGGACAAGGAATGTGTAGAGGAGGTTTTTCATGTGTATGAGCTATTTTGATGCGTTTTGTTAACGTATACCCTAAGGTGTAGGCTCGGGAGCGTTTTGTTCCGAAAGAGGTAACACCTTTTGGAAAGGGTGTCACCTCCAGGGCACGTAAATTAATGAAATTGTTTCAAATGATGTTCCAAGTGCGCCACATAATCCGTCATTAAAAACGAGAGGTCGCGCACATCGCCGCCGATCAAGACTTCAAAGGCCAGTGTTTTGGGTGTTTGGAGGCGCATCAAATGCAAAATCCGCCGGTTGAGACCCAGCCAGCACTGGATCAGGTCTTCCAGGTTTGCGTGCTGGTAGTCGTTGGCGGCCACGAGGTCGTCCTGCCGGTATCTTCTGATGTTGTAAGGTTTGTCTTCAAACTGAATTTCCGTAAACCGTTGCAGGTTGTTGATGGCCGAATCAATCAAATGGCCCAGGATTTCTTTTTTCGACCATTTGGAGGGGCTGGGTTTGTGTTCCAGTTCAACAGCGGGCGTCGCGTTCAGGTAATGAACGGCTGCTTCGAGGAGCGTTTCTAATTTTTGAATCGTGAAAGTCATGGTGATTTGAAGATTTGAAGATTTGAGAACCCCGCTCCCGCTATACGGGACAGGTTGGGCGGGACAAGTTTTGAGCGCGGTGCGGAGAGCCGGTAGGGTGCGACCCTCGCGGTCGCCCAAACACCCAACGAACCACCAACAAGAAAGATTTGAAGATAGGGATCACAACTGAGTTTTTGAATAAAAAATGCGTTACCGTTACTTCATCTCTTTGATAATCGAATTTATGCTCTGTAAGCTGAATCGCTCCAGCAATACTGAATCCAGGTGATAGAACGCCAGGTTACGCTGTGCAGTTTTTGGCAAATACCGTTTCAGCAATTCAGCTGCCGCCATCAGGTTTTCCGTTTGCACCGCTTCGATGCGGATTTCATCTTCCGTGTAAAGGTAATAACCATCTACATAACCGCTGCGCACCACTTCAAAGCGGTTGGAACCAGTCGCGCGCAGGCGTTCGTCCCGGGCGAGGTCGGCAGCAGTGAGGTTGTTGATGAGGCGAATCATTTTTCCTTCGCGGAACAGGACACCCCAGGAAAAAAGCGGCAGCGCCACGTCAAGCGGAATCGGGTATTGGGCCGTGTTTTTGTCGAGGTACTGCTGCGCGATTTCGAGATTCAAAATGGAATTGTGCTCCTCCCCTGCCTCCACGTCGCCCATGTTATAAAACATCAGCATGCCGCGATCTACGGGCGGCACACCAGTTTGTTTTGGATATTTTACCTGGTGCAGGCGAATGGTAGCCGATAACCTGACATCCGGGCCGAGGTTTTGACGCATGGTTTCGATCAGTTGAAAATAAGGCGCGCGCGTTTTTTCCGACCAGTCACAATCCAATTGCACTTCGTCAAACGGCGCTTTGGCCAACGCCTTTATTTTATCGCAGATGCTGGCAGCCAATTGCGGGATTTCCGACGCGGGCAGGTTCAGAAAAGTGCGGTTGGTGATGAAAATGGTGGGGATGAGGGCTACACTGTCGGGCAGGGTTTCCGGAACGAGTTCGATGAGGGCCTGGGGCAGAGCTTGCTGCGAACTTTCAGACCAGTCTACATCGAAAAATTTGGCGTAGAGTTTTTTTATGTTCAGCTCGTGGAGGTAATTGCGTTCGGTTTGGGAGAGGGCCAGGCGGGTGCGCCAGTGGTAGAAGGCGGGCGAGATTTGTGTTTCCGGCGCGGTGCATCGGGTAAATAAGAATAGTAGTACGATTGCAAACAACGGCACCTTCATACATCCCAATTTTCCTCCATCACTTCTTCAATCGTATACACCCTGCCGGCTTCAATATCGCGATTGGAGGTTTCTGCCCGAGCAAGCATTTCCTCTTTTGACATGGGCTTTAAATTTCCCTCGTAATTGCTTAATTCTGTGGCCTGTTTCAGTTCTATTAGTTTTTGTAAAATGGCCTGATCTTCCAGTTTGATCAACCATCCGATAATTTCGAGCTTTATGGTTTCTATGTTCATACCCACATAATTAAGAGGCTTTTTGTTTTTTTCGTTGTGTGCCCCATTACTCCAGCCTTTCCAACACTCCCTTCGCCTTCTCCGCAAAAACCGGTTCCGCTTGCTGCGACAGGTTTTCAAGGATGGCTTTTGCATCCGCTGGTTTTTTTTGTTTTAAAAACGCCAGGGCGAGGTACCAGTTGGCTTCGTCGAACAATTTCGGATCGTTGATGCTCACGGCAGTGAGTTGTTCGACCGCTTTTTCAGGATCACCGCCGTTGAGGGCAGCGATACCCGCGTACAAACCCGCTTGAAAATCATCCGGGTGCCGTTGCAGGTAGTTCTCGAAAAATGGAATCGCAGCAGCGTAATCGCCTGCATCGTAAAAACTTATAGCCTGATTGAGCGACGGATCAACATCGGGCGTACCATTTTCGCCTCGCAAAGCAATGGCGTCGCCAGCTTTTGGCGCATTGAAAAATGATGCATAAAGTCGGTCGTAGCGCGTATATTTCCAATAAGCAGTAGCGGCGCCTGCCAAAACGAGCAGGACAATCGCGGCGGCCACGTAGTTGAATCTGTTTTTTTGCATAGTTACCATTTTCGGGTGTGCAGTGTCTTGAATTTGCTGCTGCAACAACGCCACATCCGCCCCCAATGTTTCATCGGGGTTGGCCATGTAGCTGTCTAATGCGGCGCGGCACAAAGGGCAATCGAGCAGGTGGTTCTCCACCCGAAAACGCGCGACCTCGTCTAAGCGGCCTTTGGCATAGTTTTGAATCTCTTCCAGACTCAGACAGGCGGTATGTGCGGTGAGTTCTTTCATTTTGTTGCGATCAGGTTTAGGAGTTGTTTTTTAAGTTGTCGTTTGCCGTTTTGCAAGTACGATTTCACTTCATTGAGCGGAAACCCCGTTTGGCCGCTCACTTCCTGGTAGCTCATTTTTTTAAAAAAGAATAAATTCAAACAGACGCGCTGGGCTTCGTCCAATTGCGAAAGCGCTGCTGTAATTTCAGATTCGCCAAAAGGGATTTCCGTTGCCGGATAGATTTCCAGTTCTTCCTCCGGGCTGGCCACTTCTATTTCGATGAGCGGCGTATAGCGCCCCTGTTTGCGCAAGTGATTGAGGCATTCGCGCTGCACCACCACCGGCAGCCAGTTTCGGAAATTTCGGATTTCTGCGCCGGGCAGGGTTTCCAGCAGTTTGGAAAAAATGCGCATCACCATTTCGCGGCTGTCTTCCTTTTCGGCCAGGTATTGTTTGCAAATCAGGTAGACCTGCATAGTGTAGCGCCCGAACAGCTCCGAAAAATACTGTTGGTCGCCCGTTTCACAAAATGCTTCCACCAGCCGCTCATCGGTCCAGTCTTTCAATGCCTGCTGCCTGATTCCGCGAATGAACATGAGATGAGATTTGTTGGGCAAGGTAGGGAATTGATTTGACATGTTCACCCGGTACGGGTTGAACATCACCCGGTACGGGTTGAACATCACCCGGTACGGGTTGAAGATCTTCAACCCCTACCGCATCACCTCCCCCCCCACCGCACACCTTAAACACTGCTTCTTATCGCAATACTCATGTTTCAATTGCAACAACGCTTGTGTTTGCCCAGCCGAAACCGGCCCCATCCCCAGGCGTTGCCAGTTGTCAATGATGCTATTCGATTCAGGCGGCACGGATTCGAGCAAGTAGAGGGCGCGGTCGCAAAGCGCGGGTTCGGCTTTCAGTTTGCCGTACACAAACAGGAAAGGCGCGATGGTGTTGATCACCAGCAGGTGAATGGCCGTTTGACCCAGCGTTTTGGCGCGTTTGGCGGAAGCCTTGTCAAAAACGTAGTGGGTTTGCCAGTAGTTAGACAGGCGTACCTCGAACATATTTTCGATTTCTTCCACGTTGGGGGCCACTAAAATTTTGCTAAACAGGTGTGCCGACTGGTGGATAAGGGTGGCAAACTGGGCGATGCGCAAGCTGGGGAAATTGGCGGGCCGCATGCGCAGAAATTTCCAGGTGCTGCCCGCAATGGGGTGCAGGCTGTATTTGTGTTGCAAAAATGCGTATTCCTTTTGCAGGCGCTGCGGGTAGTCGTCTTCAAACAAGCCTTCCAGCAAGCCGGCTTGCCCGAATAGCAGCGCTTCAAGCTGGAGCAGGTTGTTTTTGTGTTTGGAAAGGAGGTTTAGGGGCAGCGAGCGAGCCAGCGCTTCAAATGGTTCGGCGTTGACCTTCACCCCAAAATTCCGGGCCAGCATTTGGTAAAACGTCTCTTCCCAATGCTGGTGGTTGCGCTCCAGATTCGCGGCAATGGCGCCTGTTTTGACTTCCAGCCGCTCTACCATCAGCCGATCGAGCCAGAGCTGGCGGGTGATGTCGGGCACGCGGTGAAAATGGTGCTGGCAGGGAATCCAATGCTCGTTGTGGAGCAGCTCGCGGTAGGTTTTGATCAAAACCGCCGGGATGCGCTTTTTGAGTTCGATGCAGGGGATGCGTTCGCCGTTGCTTCTGCGTATTGGCAGGTCTTCCTCCCACACTACGTGGAGCACTACATTGTCGTAGGCGCGGTCTTCGCCGTGGCGGTGGGTCTCCCATTCGGAAGCGACTAAGTGCATTTCCACGTTGCCCGCCCAAAGCGTGTCGCCAATGCGGACGCGCGCGTCAAAAAAATCAGGGCCAGCGTGGGTGTTGTGGGTGCCCGGAAAAATAATTTCTACCGTTTCGCCTTCGGTGGTGAGCAGGTTTTTAAACTCGAACCGGCGGGTGCGCCAGACGTAGTGCAAGACGTCTTCTTTCATAGGTTGTGCTAATTAACCGTTGTGAGTTAATGGTTTGTTTAGCACGTGACCCAGCGTTTGTTTTTTAAAATCCTTTGTGAGGGCTTACAAAGATAATAGAATTCTGGCCTAAACATTTATAAGATGAGGAAGAAAACTCGGGTTTATAGTACTTGTCGAAAAGAGCAATCTAAAATTATTGATTTTTTAAGTATATTTATCTTTACTTGAATAGATAACTTACTCTAAAGATGCTAAAATCAGATAAATATGATTTTAAAGCCTGCAATCATTGAAAATCATAGTGGGTACACATTAGATTGCCTGATTTTCCAAAGGTGGAGAAGATATACAATTCAGAGGAACTATATCCTTTTTTTGTTCAGCGAATTCCCGGACTTGGTCAAACTAAAGTGAAGGAAGCTATTGCTGAAGAGAACATTGATAAGCATAATGAGGCTGCACTACTCAAACGATTCGGGCGATTTACAATCACTAATCCTTTTGAGTTGCAGGCACTTTGAAAGTCAACAGGTTTTTATATTTGAAAACAAAAAGGGCAGTACTCATACTTGAATTACTGCCCTTTTTGTTTTCAATCCCCATCCCTACAGCATCCCAATACTCTTCTTCACAAACTCCGTTAGCTCTGCGCCTTTCAGCATGTTTTGGTTCAGCAGCGCGATGTCGTAAAGGTAGCGCGCCATGTCTTTTTGCTTATCTGCGTCGGCTTCGACCAAAAGTTTGGTGGCGATGACCGGGTGGTTGGTATTCACGACCACGTTGTAGGAATCCGGAAATGCCCCGAAATTCATACCTTGAAACTGCTGCATTTCTTTCATGCGGCGCATAAATTCGGGCTTAGTGATGACAACCGGATAGGCGTCGGGCGACAGGGCTTGCGTAGTCACCGTAGCGCCGGCTTCGGTTGCGAGGGATTCGAATACTTCCTTCACCGTTTTTTCTTCGCTTTCGCTCAATACCGACTCGCGTTTTTCGTCTTTTTGCACGAGGTTGTCCACCGTGTCGGAATCCACGCGCACAAAAACGACGTTGCCGAGTTTGTATTCCAATTGCTGGATGAAGTGGTTGTCAATAATCGTATCCATCACCAGCACATCGTATTCCTTTTCGCGGCAAGCGCGGATGAAGCTGTCGTGCCCGTCGGGGTTGTTGGTATACAGCAGCACCACTTTGTCGTGCTTGTCGGTTTGCAGCGGCGCTACCTTTTCGCGGTATTCCTCGATGGTAAAGTGCTTTCCTTCCGTGTTTTTGAGCAGCACAAATTTCAGCGCTTTTTCATAAAATTTCTCGTCTGAAATCATGCCGTATTTCACGAAAACGCCGAGATCGGCCCACTTGCTTTCGTACGCTTCGCGGTCTTTGTTGAAGAGTTCCTGCAACTTTTCGGCCACCTTTCGGGTGATGTAGCCCGTGATTTTTTTCACATTCTGGTCGCTCTGCAGCGAACTGCGCGACACGTTGAGCGGGATGTCCGGCGAGTCAATGATGCCGTGCAGCAACATCAGGAATTCCGGTACGATTTCTTTCACATCGTCGGTGACGTAGACCTGGTTAGAGTAGAGTTGAATTTTGTTGCGCTGCGCCTCAATGGCGTTGTTCAGCTTGGGGAAATACAGAATGCCCGTCAGGTTGAAGGGGTGGTCAATGTTGAGGTGAATCCAGAACATTGGCGGCTGGCTGTAGGGGTGCAATTCGTTGTAGAAATTGCGGTAGTCTTCGTCCGTCAGCTCAGCGGGTTGCTTTTTCCATATCGGCGAAGGGTTGTTGATGATGTTGTCCACCTCCACTTCCACCTGTTTCTTTTCTTCACCTTCGGGTGTTTCGCCTGCTTCGTCCACGTATTCTTTGCGCGTTCCGAATTTGATGGGCACGGGCAGGAACTTGCAGTATTTTTCCAACAGCCCTTCGATGCGGTTGTCTTCCAGGTATTCCACGGCGTCGTCGCTGATGTGCAGCACAATGTCGGTACCGCGATCGGCTTTTTTGTGTGCGCCAATGCTGTATTCCGGGTTGCCTTCGCAGGTCCAGAGCACGCCTTTGGCCCCTTTCTGCCAGGATTTAGTGAGGACATCCACCTGTTTGGCCACCATAAAGGCCGAGTAGAATCCCAAGCCAAAATGTCCGATCAGGTTGGCGTCGTTTTTATATTTTTCCAAAAACTCCTGTGCGCTGGAAAAAGCCACCTGGTTCAGGTATTTGTTCACTTCCTCTTCCGTCATGCCCACGCCTTTGTCGCGGATGGTGAGGGTTTTGGCTTCTTTGTCTAATATAATTTCGATGGTCGTGTCGCCGATCTCGCCTTTCACTTCGCCGCGCAAAGCCAGGGTTTTCAACTTATTGGTGGCATCTACGGCGTTGGAGATCAACTCGCGCAGGAAAATTTCCTGGTCGGAGTACAAAAACTGTTTGATGATGGGAAAAATGTTCTCGGTCTGTACCGATATCGTACCTTTTTGCATAGTCATGCTGTTTTTTTTGGTTGAAATCAAAGTTTGGTGGTCAAAGGTTGTGCCAAGGATGAAGGACTGACATTTTGGCAAGGTGGTTTTTTCCCGCTAAGGGCGAAAAGGAAGCGGGTAAGTAGACAAATCTGTCTATATACAAATTTGTCTACCATCTTTTACTCCCTGACCTTAGGAGCGTGTGTAATGGCCACCACACTACTGGCCATTTTCAAGAATCAGAGGAAAATGGAGCAACGTTTACTAAACTTTAAAAGTTTAGTAAACGTCATGTTGACTATTTATATAAAAAAAAATGCGTTTTGTGTAACTTTTAGAAACCGCCTCCGTAAACCCCTTCATAACAACTGCAAAACTTAGAAGTAGAAACAGTCTGTTCAAACATAAAACAAATTTGCATCAGTCGCATATAAAGAGTTTGGGGATTGTATCCCCAAAGAGTGAGTCGGATCGGTTCGAATTTTTTGGGGGGTAGAGCCGGTTACAGACTCATTCGAATTCACGAAGGAGCTGGAGGGGTCAACTTTCCGGCTCTTTTATTTTTTGTTAGATGTTAGATGTCAGACATTAGATTTTAGATTTTAGACCCTGTCATTTTCACGTAATTGTCTTAAATCTAACATCTAAAATCTAAAATCTTCCTACTTCTTATCCACCACAATCCGCTTATCCCGGTTCGCCAACTCCCACGAGGTATGAAACACCAAGCGGGCAATTTTTTCCATTTTCCCGAACATCAATTTATCTGCGGTGTCGCCTGTGCCGTGGTAATCCTCGTGCGTACCGCTGAAGTAAAAAATGGCGGGGATGCCTTTTGCCGCAAAGTTGTAGTGATCGGAGCGGTAGTAGTAGCGGTTGGGATCTTCTTCGGCGTTGTAGGTGTAATCCAATTCTAATTTGCTGTAAGCCGTATTGGCCGCTTCGTTGATGGTGTGCAGTTCCGAACTCAGGCGGTCGGCGCCAATCACATAGATATAATCCGGGTTGTCCTTGTGTTTTTCATCCACCCGGCCAATCATGTCCACATTCACGTTGGCAATCGTATTCGCTAACGGGAAAACCGGATTTTCGGCATAATACTGCGAGCCGAGCAGGCCTTTTTCTTCGCCGGAAACCAGCATAAACAGCACGCTACGGCGTGACCCTGATCCCTGTTTTTTCGCTTCCACAAAAGCTTCGGCAACTTCCAGCACTGCAGAAGTACCAGACGCATTGTCGTCGGCGCCAAAATAAATATCGTCGCCGCGTTTTCCAAGGTGGTCGTAGTGCGCCGTGACGACCAGCACCTCGCCTTTCAGTTGCGGGTCGGTTCCTTCCACAAATCCGAGCACATTTTCCCCGGTAAGCTGCTTCACCCGCTTTTTCTGGGAGATCTGAAAATCACAAGGGATGACCACCGGAGGCTGGGGCTTGCCTTTTTTATTCATTTTTTTCCGGGCTTTTGCAATATCCTTTAGTTGGTCTCCCACCATTTTTCGGGCGGTTTCTGACGAGACAAAATAGCTGTTGGTGTGCCATTTTTCAGGCTCTTCGCCCCATCCGAGGAGCATGCGGGCGCTGAGCACGGATTTGCGCACTTCCATCACGTTGGCTTTAAAATCCGGGTCAATGATGAAAACGGCGGTTGCGCCGCGTTTTTTGGCAGCACGCACTTTCAGTCGCCAGTTGGTTGACCAAACGGAAGGCCCGCGCAGACCTGTAACGGCAGAGATGCTGTCTTTGAGAAAGGGTTCGCCGGAGTAGATCAGAATAGCCTTTCCGGCAACTTCGGCATTCGCGTAATCGCTATATTTTTCATCGTCAATACCGTAGCCGAGAAAAAGGATTTCTTTGGCGGCATTCATTTCCACATCGGTATTGGCAGAAGGCCATGCGTAAAAATCCTGAAAATGCTTCAGGGGCGTGCCGTTGAGTTCCAGGTTGATCTTTTCCCAGTTTTCGGCAAGGAAAGATATTTTTTGAGTGTAGCTGCCCTCTACTATTTTGGGTAAGCCATAAGATTCGAAGACGCCGGCTAAGTAGGTTGCCGCTTTTCGCTGGCCTTCCGTTCCGGTTTCCCGGCCTTCAAATTCAGGAGAGGCGAGCGTTCTGGCGTGTTGTTCCAGTTCGGAGGCGGTAATGGTTTTTGCTAAGTTTTCCTCGAATGCGCCCTGGTATTGGGCAAAAATGGGGGTATGGCTTATCGCAAAAAGCAAAAAAGCAGCAGATGCTATTCGTTTCATGGTAATGCAGTTAAATACTTTTCAGATTCATTCAAAGAGAACGCAATTCCGCACAAAAGTAATGCAACCCTTGAAACAGGGCAAAAAAAAAGTGGGCCAGAGCACTTGACTCCGACCCCTTCACATGAAACAAATTTACGCGTTAAAATTTCTTATCTAATCCAGCAACACCATTTTGCGCGTAGCCCTGAATTGATCAGCCTTCAGCGTATAGTAGAGGATTCCCAGGGGCAATCCGGCTGCGTCCAGAACTACCTGGTTGTAGCCGCTTTCGTAATCGCCTTGTACTGTCCTCAGCACTTTGCCGCTGATGTCGTGAATAACCAGAGTTACATTGGTAGCTTGCGGTAAATCGAATCCGATCACCGTGCGTTCACCAAATGGGTTGGGTTTGTTTTGGTACAGTTCATAACCGGCAGTTAACGCCCGGCTATCATTGAAGCGGATCATTATTCCGAGTGGTTCAAAATTGAGATTGTAAGCTTCTGCGTTTGTTCGTGTTGAACCGATGTGGAGCCATTCGCTTAACCTTCCATCGGCCTTAGCGCGTAAAGTTATGGAAAATAACTTTACTTTTCCAACTTCATTTGGCCTACCGGAATTCCAGTGCCAACTTGTTGTCAAAGCGCCCTCGCTCACTGCGTGTAATCCCACATTTTCCGCTTTGGTTAGACCCTCGCCAAAGCTGACCCACTCTAATTTATCCGCATCAAAATTCAGCGTAAACTGGTAACCGAATATCGTGGCCAATTGCGCAGTAGTCAGTGTTACTTCAACGGTTTCGCCTTTTTTCAGCAGGCGGTCTTCCGTTTCGATGAGGAACGAGCGGCCATTCGTCCGCTCCTGCACATTTAGCAGGTTGCCGGTGATTACCGCCGTATTGTTCACATCACCAATCTTGATACCGATGAAGTCGAGATCCTCCTGACAACCGCTCAGGTCTTCGAGTTGGATGACCTCCGGCCATGCCTCGAACCACGGATTAGTTGGTACCGGGAACTCATAATCGCTGTCCACAAACCTCCAGCTACTGTTGTTGGCAAATTCAGTGTCCGTACCCAGAACCAGCTTGCGCAATTGGATCATGTCAATCGTTGTGATTGTGCCGGAGTTGTTCACGTCGGCGGCAATCAGCTTGTACGGGGAGTTCAACGGCTGTATTCCCAGAATGTGTCGCTGAATCAGCACGGCATCCAAAGTGGTCACGCCGTTGAGGTAATCTCCGTCTTTACTCGGTATGATCGTATAGTCACGATGCAGTTGTGCAGAAGTGAACCCATACAGTCCGTCCTCCTCCGTGTTGGTGAGTTCGTATGGATCACCACTTTGTTCCACCACTACATCTTCGATCGGTTTACCAGTTTCGGTCAGGATGGTTCCGCCCAACATCACGACTTCATCGCAGTCGCGGCACAGATCCGCAAAGTCCTGTACCAGTACCAATGCCTCGCAATGTTTGTGGTTCGGTCCGCCAACCGTTCCGTCCGGCTGAATGCTGTACGGGTTGAACGCGCTGTCCCAGACATAAACTTCCACGATCACGCTGTAGCGATCGTCGCAAGTCAACACCAAGCTTGTCTGGTTGATGTCGGGCGTCTCCCCTACCAGGTTGAGTGAGAACCGGATCGGGTTGGAGCACTCTTCCACCTCGCAGGAAGCCAGGTCAACTGCATAGATCGTCACGGCTGCGTCGTCAATATCGCCATCGCCATCTGCGTCCGTATTGGGCGCTACCGGTTGCAGGTTCACAATCATACCACTAAAGCAAACCGGATCCGGGATGTAACAATCTACCACCTCGAATGGCAGCGTAGCGGTTACGCTGTTGTTGCAACCATCTACTACCCGCACAATGAACCGGTGGTTTCCAATCGGGAAGTACCCTTCGATGCGGTAGTTCGGATAAGCGCCACGCAGGACAACATCGTTGTCTAAGGTAGCGTCTATTGAGCCATTTGCATTGGCGTCAAGCTGAATGCGGATCACTAAGCTATCGAGCGTACAGTTGTCGTTCAGCGTGACCGGATAGCTTACCCAGCCTTCGCAAGGTACGCTGTCGGTGCAGAACGGAGCAGGCGCTGTGAAGGTAATCTCTGGCAGGATCGTGTCAATCACGTAGATGTACTGCGTGTAGATCCAGTAGCCCGTCGAAGTAGTGTCCTTCCACAAACCATTCGGGTTGGTTGTGCCATCGCAGCTTGTGCCTTTCGTGCCAGCCAGCGGGATGAGGTTCAACTCAGCGCTGTCGCGGTCGAGGTAAGCATTGTTCGGCCTTCTCAGTACCCAAATGTTTTCGTCGCCTTCGATGCCGTCGCAATCTTCATCGCGGCTGACCACCACCGGTGCCGAAATGCCGTTCCATTCGCAATGGTTGATCACATGGTACGTGCGCTTGATGCGGTAACACTCGTCTTCTTTAGCGCTCAGGCGCTCATCCACATGGGTCACCGTAATCGAATCGCAGGCTGTTTTGCGCAACCAAACCGTATCAAGGTCTTCACAGTACGTCACCGTCGTATCTTTCGGGAACCTGATTTCGTAATTCAGGCTGTTCACAATCGTTACGACTTGCTGGAAGGTAGTCAGCGACAGGTTGCCCACTGCATCAATCGCAACAAAGCGTCGGGTAATCGTGCCGTAGCCGCAATCGCTCAGGTTCACAATCGGTGCCAGTTCGATGGCTTCAGCCGAGCAGTTGTCCACCACCGTCGGCACACCGAATACCTGTTGCAGGTGCAGCGTGTCGTAGGCATTGAAATTATCCGGCAGGTCATCGCAGCTCACCGTTTCGTTCACCAATCCAGTGCAGTAAGGCAGCGTCTTGTCTTCAACCAAGACGTTCAGCCAGCAGGTATTCGTGTTGCCGTGGATGTCTGTCACCAGCATTTCCACCATCACATACTGACCAGCGTCACAGCAGCCAAACTGTACATACGGCCCCCATGCTGAAGCATAAGTCAAATCTAATGGTTCGCAGGTTCCAGGGTCGCGGGTAAACCAGCGGCGTACCTGAATCGAAGCGACGCCACAGTTGTCGTAGCTGTTGTTGTTGATGTGCTGTGTGTACAGCCTTGCCAGACCGTAGCCACCCAGCGACACATTGATGCTGCCGAAGCAAATGGCAACCGGTTCTTCCAGATCAGCCACCCGGAAGCGGCAGTCAAGGGTAGTTGCATTTCCGCAGCCGTCTGTGACGAAGTAGCGGAAGTAGTAATCGCCGATCGCTATTCCGAATACGATACGCGGTTGACCCGGCAGAATCGTATGCAGTACGTTGCCATTCAGATCCACAATCTGCGTCAGTACCGTGATGGTATTCGAGCAGTAATCGCTTACTTCCGGCATCGGAACGTCCACCGTGCCTACACAATCGAACGGATCGGTGTGGAAGAGCAGGATGTTTTGTTCGATGATCGGGCAGAAGTGGTTCGTAATTGCACATTCGACAACTGGCCCGGTCGTATCCACAACCAGAATGATCTGGGTGAAGAATTCGTCCGACGCAGGGTTGCAGGCATCTTCCAACGCCCAGGTGCGGCGCACTTCGTAAGTACCGTCACAGATGGTAATTACTTCATCGCTGTAGCTTGCGCTCAGGTTGCAGTAGCTGTCATCGAGCAGGTGTACTCCAAAGGCAGTTTGTACCGTCGGGAGCCCCGTCAAATCGGTATGCGGATTTCCAAGTGCATCGGACAGCAGCGTATCGTTGCAGTAGAAGCGAACCGTGTCTACCGGGAAGATCACATCGTCAAAGTTTGCTTTGCGAATGCGGATCTGCTGCGTACAGCCAATCGTATCGCCTGTAATCGTAGAAGCATAGAAATGCCGTTCGATCACCGTTGTATCACAAGCGCCATCCGATACGATTTCGTCTGTAAACCAGACATTGACCACTCCGCAGCCATCCACTTCCGGTTCGCCTGTGTAAGGCAGGCTGGCCGGGTTATTCAGCATGGAATCAACATCGGTGCAAATCAGGTCACGCAGTTCGCCTTCAATCGTAATGGCCGCTACATCAGCCGGACAGTTGATTGTCGGTGCCGGTGAAGACACCGTGACCGAAGTGAAACAATCGAGGTCATCCGTGCAATCCGTGATGTTGAGCGTAACTTGGCCGAGCGGGAACGGACCAGCCGTCACCGGTACGCCGTAAGATCCCGTGATGCCGCCGGCAGTCGTCCAACAATTTGAAACATTGGTTCCATTTACCGTCAGATCGAAAGTAAAGGTATCGTCGTTCGGATTGTTCGGTGTACCGTTGTCCTGGCAAACGATATTCGACGCTTCTGCAGAGATTTCGCACTCCGGTACCCCGGTACAATCCGGCGCTGTTATGGTTACTTCTGTGAAGCATTCATCGTTCATGAAGTCGTAGAAGATGATCGTTACATCGCCTTCACTTGCCGGGAACGGCCCATCTATCAAGACATCGCCATAGAAACCGGAAGCAATCATGTCGCCATTCTGCATCGCATACCAACCCACACTGCCGTTTTGAGCCGTAATGGTCAATTCAGCAGAGAAGGTGTCGTCGTTCGTATTACTCGGTGTACCATTGTCATCGCAGGGCGTTCCAACAACCACTACCTCTATTTCACAAGCCGGTACAGAACAAGGTTCCGGTGCGTTGACATAGATCACAGCAATACAGTTCGGGTTCATGTTTCCGATGACCGTAAAGGTGACATCGTCCGTATCCGTTCCTTGCACGATCGGGTATGGTCCGAATGGCCGCACCACGCCAAACTGTCCGGTTGCGCCATTATCGGTATGCCATCCGTCCATTTGGCCGGTCATCAGCAAGTCGAAAGTGAAGTAATCGTCCTGCGAATTGTTCGGCGTACCGTTATCGTGGCAGATTACATTGGTCACCTGAGCTGCAATCGTACACTGCGCTTCGCACTGTTCGCCGGTTGGCGATTCAATGCTCAGGGTCGTCGTACAATTCGGATTATTGTTGTCCGTAATGATCAGGGTGATGATGCTGCCGTTGGCCGGATAAACTCCGGAAGTCACCTCTTCCCCGTACGCTCCGCTCATCCCGTTATTTGCCGTCCAGGTTCCTGTGCCGCCGGTAACGAGAATCGAGAAGTAGAACGTATTATCGGTCGGATCAGCAGGCGTATTGTCCGTATAGCAGTTTCTCTCTACCAATTGCGCAACGATTTCACATGGCGTACCGCTGCAAGGAGCAGGCGATTCCACCGTGATGGTCGTCGTACAGGTCGGATTCACAAAATCGGTGAACGTGAGCACCTTATCGTCGGGTATATCGTATGGTCCGAAAGTTACCGGCACACCGTAGAAACCGGAGCGCAGGAGTCCATTTTCATCAACCGAGTACCAGCCGATACCACCCGGATTTTCAGCCGTCACCGTTACCGTGAAGGTGTAAGTATCATCAGCGGTATTAAGCGGCGTGCCGTTATTATTGCAAAGTATATTTGTAACGGTCGGCGTAATGGTGCAAACCGGCACAGAACATGGCTCAGGTGCAACAACGTACACCACCACAATACAATTGTCGTTCACGTCGCCCACGACCTGGAAGGTTACGTCGCCGACCGCAATATCGAACGGTCCGAAACGCATCCATTCGCCGAAAACACCATGTATCGTAACTCCGTTGACCGTCGTCGTCCAGGTCGTACCCAGGTTATCGCCGTTCACTAAGAGTTCAAAAGTAAAGGTATCATCCATCGGATCGTTCGGCGTACCATCGTCATCGCAGAAGACATCCCTCAAGGTGGCCGTCACATTGCAATCGTTGTCGCAATTGTTCGGCGCGATGATGGTCAACTGGGTCGAGCAATTCGGGTTGTCGTCATCCGTAATGGTCAGCGTAATTGTAGCGCCGTTCGCCGGATAAGCCGGGAAGGTCGCTGGCACGCCATAAGTCCCTGTTGTACCATCGCTGGCCGTCCAGGTACCGCTTCCACCTGTTACGATGACCTCAAAGCTGAAGGTATCGTCGCCGGTATTCGTTGTGCCGTTGTCGTTACAATCCCCGTAAGCGAACGTCGCCTCCAGGTCGCAAACTTCCGAACACGGCGCAGGCGAAGTGACCGCAATAGCAGCGGCTGTACAGCCTTTCACCACATCCCGGATGCCCGTGATCGTCACGTTTGTTCCAATCGGGAACGAACCCAGGGTTACTGCATTGCCGTAGGTGCCTGTAACCGGTTGGCCGTTCACTACTGCCTGCCAGCCGTTGTTGCCCGAATTGACACCCGTCACCGTCAGGGTGAAGGTGTAGGTATCGTCGTTCGGGTTATCCGGCGTGCCGTTGTCGTTGCAAACCGGGGCGCTTGTAGTCGCTGCAATCGTACAATCGTCTGAGCACGCTGCGGGTGAATTCACCACCAGCGCATCTGCTATGGCGCAGTTTTCGTCGTCTGCGTCACGGATCGGATCTATGGTTACGTTTGTACCGATTGGGAATGGCCCCAACTGAACCATTGTGCCATAAGCACCTGTTACGGTTGTGCCATTGACCGTTGCAATCCAGGAACTGCTTGTGTTTATACCCGTTACCATCAGTGTAAAAGTAAAGGTGTCGTCGTTTGGAACCGTCGGCGTACCATTGTCGTCACAAACCGGCGTTCCTGCTGTTGCCGTAATCTGGCAAGCATCGGAGCAAGTTTCTGTTGGCGGATTCACCATGAAGTCCACGCGGCAGGCGTGATCTCCGCGGTCACGGATACGGATAGCCCTCGGACCACCGCTAATCGGGTAAGGTCCGAATGTCGTTGTTACGCCATACTGGCCCGACAGACCAAACGTGCCATTCGGGAATACCTGCTGCCAGCCAAGCGGGCTGAAGTTATAGACACCCGTCATCGTCACGTCAAAGTAGAAGACGTCATCGCTCGGATTCGTCGGCGTGCCATTATCGTCGCAGCGAATATTGGTCACCGCTTCTTCGATGAGGCACAGATCTGAACAAGTCGCTGTAGGCTGCGCAGTCAGGCTTGCACTGCAATCTTCATTGCCCACTGCCCAAACATTGATCGTTCTGTTGCCTGCGCTGATTGGGTAAGGACCGAAGGCCACGATGGCGCCATACGTTCCACTGAAGCTCGTTCCGCCCAGTGTTGGGTCATCCGTTGTCCAGAAGCCGTTGGCATTGAAGCCGGTTACCCGAACCCCTACGTAGAACTGGTCGTCGCTTGGGTCGTAAGGCGTCTCATTGTCGTAGCAAGAAGAATACACGTACTCTATCTGAACAAGACACTGATCCGAGCAAGTGGTCGGCGGTATTATCGTAATCTGCGTGTTGCAGCCTGGGTTCGCCATATCCTGAATATTCAGGACGTACGGCGCACCGTTGCCTATCAGAAGTGGCCCAACAGATATACCTGGCGCGCCGTAGCTGCCCGAAGCAACCAACTGGCCATTGAGGCGTCTGGCTTCCCAGGTGCTGCCTGTGTTGAACCCATTAACCACTAAGGTAAAGGTGTACGTATCATCGCTCGCGTCTGCAGGGGTGCCGCTGTTGTTACACACCGGTGTCTGAGGAAGCGTCGCAACAATTTCGCAAACATTCGAACACGTAGGCGGCGGAACAATCATCAGAATGTCCTGGCAGGTCGGGTCGTTCACGTCGGTAAAGGTGATCATGACCGGGCCGTTGACGATGTTGAACGCCGGGAAAGGCGTATTTACCCCGTAAGAGCCAATCAGGGTGCCCGTCGCGTTCCAGGTGGCTGTCCAGGTGCCGCCCGTGTTGAACCCGCTAACATTCACACTGAACGTGTACGTATCGTCGTTCGGGTTGCTCGGTGTGCCGTTGTTGTTACAAACTGGCCCATTTACGAGTGTTGCATTGATTTCGCAGTTGTTGGAGCATGGCGCTACTGCCGGAATGTTGAACGTTGTCGAACAGTTCGACGGGCCATTGTCCTCGAATGCGATTTGAATAGCTGTGTTGGTTGGGAAAGGCCCCAGTACAACCGCTGTATTGTAAGGCCGTACGCCACCCGGGATGGTTACCCCGTTTGCAGTAGCCGTCCAGCCTGTACCTGTATTGAATCCGGTCAGCGTTACCGAAATGGTGAACGTGTCGTCGTTCGGGTTGCCACCGGTGCCGTTGTTGTTGCAAATCGGATTGCCCGGTGTCACCTGAATTGCACACAGGTTAGAACAAGATGGCGGCGATACCACAATTGCGCTGGTATTGCAATTCGGGTTGTTGCTGTCCTCAATGACGACCGTGATGTTTGTACCGATCGGGAACGATCCTGCAACAGCCGTTCTGCCATACTCTTCCGTAGCAACCAGCGCTCCGTTGACGTAAGCTTCCCAGTTGCCAGCCTGGCCACCGTTGGTTGCCGTGATATCAACTGTATAGAAGTCGTCGGTCGGATCGCTCGGCGTACCGTTGTCGTTGCAAGTTGCATTGGTTGCAGAACCTGCAATTTCGCAAGTGAACGAGCAAGTTGACGGAGCAATTACCGTCACCGCATCGCGGCAGGTGGCACCATTGGCTGCATCATTGACGAAGAAGTCAAGGTTACCAATCTGCTGGATGTTGTATGGTCCGAAAGTTTTCGGCACGCCATAGAAACCGACCGTGTTATTCGGATCATTCGCTATCCAGGAACCGCTTGTCGCAACGCCGGTCACCACTACCGTGAAGGAGTAGGTGTCGTCAGACGGATCGCTCGTGCCCTGGTCATCGCACTCAACATTACTCACTTGTGCCTCGATGTCGCAGATTACACCTACTTCGGCGCCATCTCCATCGTCTTCATCGCCGTTGTCGTCTATGGTATTGCCGTCGTCGTCGGTATCTACCCCATTGTCCGGTGTAGAATCAACATCGTCCTCGTTGGCATTGGTGACTTCTGCCAGGTTCAGGTGGTCGCCATTCTCCAGTACGGTCGCTGTAACAGTCAGCGTTGCCGTCTGATTCAGCGCCAGCGTTCCAATCTGCCAGAGGCCGTTTGCCGGGTTGTAAGTACCGCCGGCATGGCTGACATACGTGTAACCGGAAGGCAATTCGTCTGTCACTTCCACAGCGGTTGCGGTGCTTGGACCTTTATTGGTAACAGTCACGGTGAAGATGACCTGATCGCCCGGGTTAACGAGCGTATTGTTGACGCTCTTTTCGAGTTCCAGGTCAATCAAGGCTTCCGGTGTAATGGTTGCACCATCGCCGTCGTCTTCATCGCCGTTGTCGTCTATGGTATTGCCGTCGTTGTCCGTATCTACCCCATTGTCCGGTGTAGAATCAACGTCGTCTTCGTTGGCATTGGTTACCTCGGCGAGGTTCAGGTAGTTACCTGTGGCCAACACCGTTGCGGTCAAGGTCAGGGTTTCCACCTGATTGGCCGCCAGTGTGCCCACGAGCCATTCGCCCGTACCTGCACCATAGCCTGTACCTTGCGTAAAGCTATGCGAGAAGTAGGTGTAGCCGGTTGGCAGTTTGTCCGTTACAACCACACCGGTTGCCGTACTTGGGCCACGGTTCGCTACTTCCACCGTAAAGATCACTTGATCTCCTACGGTTGCAGTGGTTACGTTTACGCTCTTCTCCAATTCGAGGTCAATGACCGCGTTCGGGGTAATGATCGCGCCGTCGCCATCATCTTCGTCGCCCGAGTCATCTATGTACTGCATGTCGCCATCGGTATCCACGCCATTGTCTGGTGTAGAGTCAATGTCGTCTTCGTTGGCATTGGTTACTTCCGCAAGGTTGAGGAAGACACCGGTAGCGTTCACGCTTACTGCAATGGTCAGTGTCACGGTCTGGTTCACTGCCAGCGTACCGATATTCCATTGTCCGTTGACCGGGTTGTAAGAACCGCCTGCGTGGCTTACATAGTTGTAGCCGGAAGGCAGTTGATCGGTGACAATCACACCCGTTGCTGTGCTTGGCCCGCGGTTGAATACGGATACCGTGAAATTGATGACTTCACCCACGTTCGGTGTAAAGTTGTTCACGCTCTTCTCGAGTTCGAGGTCAATGACCGGAATCGGGTTGATCGTGGCGGCATCGCCATCATCTTCATCGCCGTCGTCGTCTATGGTGTTGCCATCATCATCGGTATCCACGCCATTGTCCGGTGTAGAGTCTACATCGTCTTCGTTGGCATTGGACACTTCCGCAAGGTTCAGGTAGTTGCCTGTGGCCAATACGGTTGCTGTGATGGTCAGCGTGCGGCTTTGACCCGCTGCGAGGTTACCGACCGTCCATACGCCCGTACCTGGTACATAAGTACTGCCAGTGTGGCTCACATACGTGTAGCCGGAAGGCAACTGATCGGTTACTTCAACACCGGTAGCATTGACGTTGCTCTCGTTGGTCACGACTACGGTGAAGATCACATTCGTGCCTACCGGCGGTGTGCTGATGTTCACGCTCTTCTCAAGCGCAAGGTCAATCAGCGGCAGGTCGCCACAAGCATCGTCCTGATCTTCCGGAATGCCGTCGTTATTTGTATCTACTGCTGCACGGTTGAACAAGCCTTCACCTGGTTGAGGTGTGCCGTTGCCTTCGCCGCAAGCCGTGTAAGTATCATCACCTACGTTATCGCTGATGTTGTAATTCACCGTCAGCGTAAGGGTGTAAGTATGTGTTGCATTGGCTGCAATGGCCTGATCATTTGCCAAAACCCAGGGGCCGGCACCTGCAAGTGTACCTCCGGCGTTACCCGGTGCATTGCTTGTATAAGCGCCGCCTTGTGCTGCGATGTCGTCATCAAAGTCAGGCGTATCAAGCAGGTCGTATTGGCCAACACCGCCGTCATTCGTTACGGTGATGGTATACGTTACCGTGTAAACTCCCGGCGTCTGTGGCGTTGCCGATATGAAGGTTTTTACAACCTCCAGAGAAGGCAGGTCGCCGCAAGCATCCGCTTCGTCTTCCGGTATGCCATCGTTGTTTGTATCCACGCTTGCGCGGTTGAACAAGCCTTCACCCGATTGAGGCGTGCCGTTGTTCTCACCACAAGAAGTGTAAATGTCATCGCCGGTGCCACCATTCAGATTGATGCTCACATTCACAACCAGGGTATAGGTATGCGTTGCGTTGGCCGCAATAGCCTGATCGTTCGCCAATGTCCACGGACCTGTACCTGCCAAAGCGTTGCCGCCGTTGCCGGGCGCCGTACTCGTGTAGCTGGCGCTGTTGATCGTAATATCGTTGTCAAAACCAGCCGCATCGCGAAGGTCGTACTGACCTGCGCCGCCTTCGTTGTCTACCGTGATGGTGTACGTCACGTTGTACGTACCGTTCGGCTGCAACACTGCACTGACGAACGCCTTGTCAAGCTCCAATGCCGGTAGGTCGCCACAGTCCTCTGCTTCATCTTCCGGTTCTCCGTCGTTGTTTGTATCCACACTCGCACGGTTGAACAAGCCTTGACCCGGTTGCGGTGTGCCGTTGCCTTCGCCGCAAGATGTGTAGATGTCATCGCCAACGCCCCCGTTCAGGTTCATACCTACATTCACAACCAGGGTATAAGTATGTGTTGCGAATGCAACAATAGCCTGGTCGTTGGCTAATGTCCACGGACCTGCCCCTGCAAGTGCGCTGCCGCCATTGCCCGGTGCCGTACTCGTGTACGATGCACTGTTGATCGTGATATCGTTATCGAATGCAGGCGTGTCGTTGAGGTCGTATTGACCCGGACCGCCAAGGTTCGTTACCGTAACCGTATAAGTCACATTGTAGGTGCCGTTGCCCTGAAGCGTTGCACTGACGAATGTCTTATCCAAAGTAACGTCTGTCGGCGGGTACAAACCTGCATCTATTGTATTGATGTTATCACCGTTGGCCAAAACGATCACATCTGAACGTCCTGTCGTCTGATCGGCATCGCTGTCAATATCGTTTGCACCTTGGTTTGCAGGTGTAAACAACATGCCGGCAGGCTCGACAAACTCAACCAGGTAGCTTCCAGGGATCAGGCCGGTAAATTGATAGAAACCGGTAGCATCCGTAGTGGTGCTGGTAATGAAGTTGCCATTGCCATCCAACAGGTTCACTGTGACATTATCTATGCCGGTTGGGCCATCGTTCTGAAGACCGTCGCCATTGGTATCGAGCCATACAAAATCACCCAGACTTGCACAACGGGAAGGATCTACGGTAATCGTCCATTGATCCATACCCATGGGTTCAAGGCCGGTATTATTGCCAAGGAACCAAACCTCAGCATGATCCATAGCAAAGTTTGTGGCCGTCGCATTATAAACCAGCGAGTATCCCCAAACAAACTCTTCCCCAAAGTCAAGGAATCCGTTGCCGTTGGTATCGCCGCCAACCCAGTAGGTACTATACGGTACTAACTGCGTGGGTAGGTTACTGTCGTCCACCGAAATGTCGCGGAACTGCAAGCCGGGTGCGCCACCCAACATACGCATGGTGAGGCCGAAGGTCACCGTTTCGCCTGCGCAAACCTCCGTCTTGTCGGCTTCTTTGTCAATATTGATGTACAAGCCCACGTAGTTCGACGGGTCAGCATCCGTTACCGGATTGCCGACCGGATTGTTGTTGACATCTACCGGCTGAGCCACTACGGTACCCGTATTGGAGTATACACCCCGGATTGCCGGTGCAGAAGCTGTGCAGGTCGTAGTAGCGCCCGCTGCCAAAAATGGAATCGTACAAACAGGACCTTCCTGGTCATCGGTCACAATCAGGTTGCTTAAATTCAGCGTCCCCGTGTTCGTGATGGTATACGTCCAGGTCACAATTGGCGCTGTATTTGGAACCAAAATAATTACTGATTCCGCAAAGGTATCGGCATCCTGTCCATTGGTCGCTTTTTCAAGATCCACCGATGCAGTCTGCTCCACCGGTACCGTTACGTCGTCCTGGTCGTCTTCCGTCGGAATGTCGTTGTCCGGTGTGGAGTCGCCATCGTTACCGTCATCTTGCGTGATTTCGGCTTCGTTTGTGATGGTAAAGCCCTGGAATGTTGCGCCAATCGTATACGTCACATTGAAGCTGATGCTCGCACCTTGTGCAAGGCTTGCTATCGTGAAGGTGCCGTCGTTGTTGTTCGTTACACCCGCAGGAACGATGGCGCTGGTGAACGTCAGGCCCGTTTCCGGACGATCCGTTACTTCGATGTTTGCCGCGTTCAGGCTGCCCTGGTTCGTCACTGTAATCGTGTAAACCACGTTG
>JBBQGV010000079.1:0-26572 GCA_038323375.1 Chitinophagales bacterium | reverse complement strand
TGGAAAATCATACCTCAATAGCCTCACCCTCACCGGTGGGGCTTTTTTTTTGTGGCTACCGGCATTGGGTTCCGATGGAACCGCTGTTCGCCCGTCCCCGTACCACCGAACCCTATTCGGCATATCTATCATTTCGGGTTTTCCGGCATTGGGTTCCGATGGAACCGCTGTTCGCCCGTCCGTTTTTTGTGGTTACCAGAAGTAGCTCCGTGTTCTTTTTATTTCCCGGAGTCTTGCGGAAAGCTACAACAAGCACTAAGCGGGCAACGAAAAAGCCTTTACAAAACCACCACCTTCAAACCGCCACTGCGCCCGTCCGTCCGTTGCCAGCGCAGCCAATACACTCCTGCCACCAAAGTTTGTGAGTCAAAGTATTGATCCGCGCCGTTCATCAAAAACCGCTGCACCGGCCTGCCGTGGGCGTCCCAAATTGAAATCACCGTTTCATGAACCACCTCCCCGCTTTGCCGGATGCGCAGGCGCTTGCTGGCCTGAACCGGATTAGGTGAAACCTGCAATTCCCAGGTTTCATCCGGAGCAGCGGTTGCATTGACAAAACTGACTTCAAAATTTAGCAGGCGCTCGCAATCGTTTGCATCTAAAATCGCCACTTCATACAAACCTGGCAACAGGCCACTGAGCGAAGTAGTCGTGTCGCCGGTATTCCAAAAGAAGCGGTAAGGCGGCGTGCCGCCGGTGAACTGATCGAATACGATGCTGCCATCGGCGGCATTGAAGGCCGAGGCGTTGGTGGTAACAAAAGAGGCTTCGAGTGCCTCAGGTTCTGAAAGTTGTACAGAAACGGTATCGCTGCACCCCACCGCGTCGGTGACGCTGAAGTGGTAGTTTCCGTCGGGGAGATTTTCGTTGCCTTCGCCGGTTTGTCCGGTGGTCGTTTGCCAGGCGTAGTGGTAAGGCGCATTGCCGGTAAGGCTCATAAAAACACGGCCATTGTTGCCGCCGGGGCAGGAAATTGCAGCCACTGCCACCGAATCAATGCGGTAGGCGTACCGCTCGTAAGCGCCCATGTCTGCGAGGCTGTCTAAGATGCGTGGGTTGCCTTCCAAGTCGGTCAGGATAGTATCCAAGCCTTCATTGATGCCGGCATTGATGGCCGGCGAGCAGGCTGCAAGGCGAAAATCGCCGTTTAAAGTATCCAAAAAGGCAGGTCAGGTAGCAAATATATTGCCTTCCCCACAGGCAATGTCGCCGCCGGGCAGGGCGCAATCGGGTGCGCTGATGAGGTTGTGGTGGAGGGTGTAGTCGTGCAAAGAAGGATTGGCTAAGCTGTTGTTGTAAAAAAGCCGCCCGGGAATGGCCTCCGGCTCCCAGATGACGGAGTTGGCAATCTCCATGCGGTTGTAAAAAGTGGTGTAATTAAAATTACTGCCCCAGTTTTTGATGATGGGAAATGCTCCATTGTTGTAAAAGGTACAATTTCGGACGAGGCCGTCTGCTGCGCCGTTCACGCCGCTGAGAAGGGCGATGGTGCCGTCGTTGTTGGAAAAGAGGGTGTTGTGGACGGTTAACACACTCTTGAGTGGTTCCATATTTTGGCTGCTAAACGCGCTCATGTATATGCAAGCTGCTGCTCCGGATGACACCAGATTTTTATTAAAACAGCATTCGTTCACTACTATTTCAGTATTAGATCCACTATCTGTAGAAGCATAAATACTCGCTCCTGAATAAATGCTGTAATTTTCTAAAAACATGCATTGCTTTACAATGGCTTGGCAACGGTTTCCAGAGAAGTTATGAATAGCGATGGCTCCGCCAGAATCATTTAGTCCCCGATTTTTTTCAAAGCTTGTTTTTGATATTTGAAGAACGTGTTGGTTTATCTCATTCAAAGGGTAATATCCGGTATGGGCCATGAATAATGCACCTGCTGAACGTCCTTCATTTTCTTCAAAAGTGCAATCATCAATTATTGTGGCACTGCTTTCAAAAGAGGTTTCATAAAAAACAGCCCCACCGCTGGATATGGCCTTGTTTTTATAAAACCGAGTGTTGGATAAAATATTAGTATTTCCTGCATCAAAAAAATAAATCGCTCCACCTACTTGTGCAGAGCGGTTATAGCCAAAATTACAATTGCGGATCACAAAAGCCCGTTCCGGGTGGCTGATGCCTTTTTTATAAATCGCCCCACCCGCCGAAGGCGCCCGGTTGTACTCAAAAGTACAGTTTTCGAGGATGGGGTCAGCAGAACGCCCGTCTACGGTGCCATCGCAATACATAGCTCCTCCGTTTTTGCCTACATTATTGAGGAAGCGGCAGTTGCTGCGGATGCGGGGATTGGCGTGCGGCAGCGTAGCAATAGTACCCACATACAGCCCGCCCCCTTTGTCCAAATGGCCGGAATAAGCCCCACCATCAGGGTGGATGGCCTGCCCGCGAGTAACCGTGAAGCCGTCTAAAACGGTGGTGCTGTCGGTGCCGAGCGTAAAAAGGACATGAAAACTGTTGTCGGTGCTGTCGCCGGACATGCCGATGTCGCCGCTGAGGATGGTTTCGTAAAGCGCAGGGTCGCGCTGGGCGATCAGGCATTCCGTGGCATTGAAACCACCAAGTATTACCACGCCGTTTTTGAGCAGGAAGCGTTTTTCACGGTCGGTGTCGTCGGTAGGGTAATAAGTGCCTTGCGCGACTAAGATGGTATCGCCGGCTTGGGCGATGGCAATGGCGTCCTGGAGGTCGCGAAAGGCATTTTGCCACGTTCTGCCATTGTTGGCTCCGGTAGCAGAAGCATGTACATAAAGGCGGCCATTGTCAAAGCAGGAAGCGTTGGCGACTCCCCAAAGTGCGCCGTTTATAGTTTTGAGGCAAGAAACCCAGTAGGTACTTTCACAAAATCCATCACAAAGACTGAAACAAATTCCTGAATAGAAAGGGTGTTCCACGCTACCAATTCCTTCAATCCACTGCATGCAATTAGAGGCCCCCACCGGATTGCCCGCAGCGCTAAAGCCCCATACCCACAAACGCCTTCGTGGTGTACAATCTATGGTTATCGTATCTTTTTGGTAAACATATACCGACGCTTCTTCAGTGCTGAATCCACCAAAGACTTGGCCACACAAAGCGGTATCGCCAACTTCAAGCGAAAAATCATACATCAGGTATTCCGGGTCGTTACAGGCAAGTGACGAGCGGAAAAACACCCTGTCTTCTGCTATGCGATAATACCCGGCGGTCCAGATATTGGAGGTTTGGCCATTTGCAGTTGTAAAGTACTGTTGCGCGACATTCCAGGTATGCCCGCACGCGAGGGTGTCCTGTGACACGAATGCAGTTGCCTGACCAGCGCCGTTCATGCCTTGTGTGTTTAGTTGCCATACTGGTTGGTCGGCAGCCGTGGGAAAAACGGTTTGTGCAGCAAGCGGAAGGTAAGGAGCAATAGCAATAATGAGGATGGTAGAGATGTGTTTCATGGCATTAAGTCTTTGAGATGATGGGAGCAGTTGACAATTAGCTGTCAACTGCTCCCATTAAAAAATTACTGGAGCTTGATGATGTTTACCGGTAAACGTTTCGCTTCCGGCAGTGATCACATAAGAGAGTGTTCCCTGTTGAAGGGAGCTTGTATTGTTGAAAACAATCGTTTGCTCGCCTGCGCCATAGCTACCCGATGTCGTCAGGTAGTTCCCGAACTGATCGAAGACCTGCGCGCTGACGGTAGCAGCTTCACCCAGGTCAACCTGAAAAGAAATGGAACTTCCGGTCGGGTTGGGGTAAACCTGTTCTAATTTGTGCCGGATGATGCCGGGAATCAGTTCAAGTTGGCGCGTCATAGGGACGACTTCTTCCTCCGTATCTAAAAAAATGCCTGCCAGCACATCGTCTTCTATTTCGATGACGCTGCCAATATCGCAAACCACTTCGACGGCTTTGATGTTGATTTTGAACAATGTTTTCAAATTGTTTTCAAATTTGATTGGACCACCTTTTTCGTCTGTCCACAGCATTCTCAGTTCGCCTTCTGCTAATTGGTTAAAACCAAAATGGTCTAAGCTGAATGGCGCAACATCACCCTGGTTTACGCCAATGACCTCTATGGCATCTTTGTCAAAAGTAAGCCCCATCTGGTAAGCGTCAATATCGTCTGTAGTTCGCGCTTTTACCAAAACGGTTGCTGTTTGTCCGGGTTGAAGGCATGCGTGGGAGGTGGCCGAAAAAGCGTAGCCGTTGCCGCCTTCTGAAAGCAGACCGTCTACGTCGGCATTGAAATTTACATCCCCTGATTTGATGGCTCTGAACGACCAGGTTGGCGCGATGGGTACATCAGGATTGAGCAAATTCAGCTCAATGTCGTCTAAGTAACTTTTTCCAACAGGGCTATCGGCTGCACGGTAATGACGCGCACCGTCCGGTGCCTGCCAGACTGCCGTGAAAGGATCAAAATCGAGGAAAGGCTGAAAAGTAAACTGGCTGCCTAAGGAATGCTCCGGAAGGAAGCGCCAGGAAGGAACGTTGGCAAACTCTTCGTCTATCCCTAATATTATTCTGTTTACGAAAATTACATCGAATGTGGAAATTTTGCCATCGTTATTTACATCCGCTGCAATTTGGGCGTAAGGAATAGGAAGGGGCGTTATGTTTAGTATGTGTCTTCTAATCCAAATTACATCAGTTATATTCACCCCATTATTCGCCCGAAAAACAGGGTAAGTACCCTGGTTCAGGGAATTAACCAAAGCCGATTGCCCTGCACGAAAATTCACATCCTGCAAAAATGCGGGAGTGCATTGGCCGGACTTATAATGACCGATAGCATCTGTAAATTTGTAGCAATTCGTCGTATTAGCAATGTCAAATACATTCATTGCGGAGTGCTCCAATGGCGTAAGCTCAATCTGGTCTTCGATTTGCGCCACTTTGTTAACATAGCCACTTTCGGCTAACAGCACATTTACAGGTGGTTCAATTTCATCACAAACCGGCACATTCGTGTCAACTAAATGAGACACAGTGGAATTTGTTAATAAATAATTTAGCATGACCTGTAACTGCCTGGTCGTAAAATGATCAGATAAGCCGTAATAGGACATAAGGTTAGTGCCATCAGGATAATAACTGTATGGGATAGGTTGCCCATTTTTTAAAGGGACACAAGGGTTTATTCCACTACAATAAGTATAGACTGTGCCACCTGTGGTAAATGTTCCTAGTCCCGGGTCAACCGGCGTATCATTAATCCCATCGCCTGAATTATCGCCATTACAGGATAAACCGCACAAGCAGTCGAACGGCCAATCAGGATCAGGATTACAGGAGTTATCCGGCAAAGGGGTAATCCGATTTTGAAAAGTATGGAGAAGACTAAAATAATGGCCTAGCTCGTGTGCCATGAGTTCAGCATTACCTGGCGCCACCAGTGCAATAACTTCGCCCGTAACGCCAGGAGCATTATCCCATTCAAGGCCATCGGTAAGATAGATATTAATGGCATCATCGTCATGAGCAGCATTATATAAGGCTGTCAGAGATGCCGGTGTTTGCAAATCAGTGTTGTTAATATAAGTTACCTTACAAATGTAGAAAGACATCCCATTCGTAAACCAGGTATTAGCAGTTTCTATGTGCTCAAAAGCCTGATACAGAATATATTCATTAGTATAGCCTTCAAGCGGTTCTCCATTATCGCCATTGATGATATAGAGATGAATGGGTATCTCGCAGGTTACCGTAAATCCAGATGCTACGTTCATAGTACTGTTTCTCTGGTAAATTGCATTTAATTCTTCCGCTGTGGGTTCCGGTGTTCCGCATAGCCTTGGCATGTTCACAACGGGCTGACTCAAAAGTAAAAAAGGAGCAAAAAGCGCGAAAAAGAAGAGCGGGATGGCAAGTCGCCTAACATTGTACTTACACGTGTGTGTGTGTGTGTGTGCACACATTACCAAACATAAATAATGTTCTCATTAGATAACCTATTTTAAGAATGAAAAAATTAAGAATGAAAAAATCGGTTTGTCTAAAAGGGTAGTATAGTGGCTAAAGATAAGGAGGTTTTATTGTTGTAAAAAACTAAATTTTGCCTTTTGTCAGGTTTTTAACCTATTTATAGAACTGTCTTTGAGTAGGTAACGCTTTCAAACCTGTCGCCCTCCTACCATTTTTCCCATTTCTCCCCCACAAACTTGCCCAAACCTCCAAAACCCGCTACCTTCGGGAAGTTTTGAAAACAGATAGCACATCAACATGATCTCAAACTTCGCCGCCGCTCGCGCGAGGCTCTGCCTCGCGTGGTCGAATTTTCCTGCTGTCATCGTCCTGGCCAGCTTGTTTTTTGCCTTGCCAGCATTCGCACAAAACGAAAAGGCGGTCATCTCCGGCATCGTCAAAGACGCCGTTTCTGATGCGCCCGTAGAATTTGCTACGGTGTACCTCAAAGGCACCAGCACGGCAACGGAAACGGCTTCCAATGGCCGGTACCGAATCGAAATACCTGCAAACCAGGAGGTTGTGCTGGTGATTTCCCGCATTGGGTACAAAGAAATTTCTACTACCCTGGAACCTATGCCCGCCCGCAGTTCCCGGCAAATTGACGTGCCCCTGGTGCCCTCCGATTCAGACATCGAAGTGGAAGTGCGTGGCAGCAAAATCGAAGAAGGCGGCATGATCCGCGAAGACGTGACCCAGCTCAAGCTGCTGCCCAGCACTACCGGCAACTTGGAAAGCATGCTGCCCCACCTGGCGCTCGGAACCAGCAGCGGAACCGGGGGGGAATTGAGTTCCCAATACAATGTGCGCGGTGGCAACTACGACGAAAACCTCGTGTACGTCAACGATTTCGAGATCTATCGCCCACAACTCATTCGCGCCGGACAGCAGGAAGGGCTCACCTTTGCAAACGTTGACCTCATCCGCGACCTCTCGTTTTCGTCGGGGGGCTTTGAAGCGCGCTATGGAGACAAATTGTCTTCGGTACTTGACATCAAATACAAACGCCCCGACAGCCTGCGGGCTTCGGTCGCGGGCAGTTTTCTGGGCGGCTCCACCCATATCGAAGGCAGCTTCAAAGTAGGCAAAGACAGCTACAAGCGCCTGCGCTACCTCGTCGGAGCGCGCTATAAAACCACGCGCTACCTGCTCGGAACCTTAGACGTTTCCGGCGAATACATCCCCAATTTTTCCGATATTCAGGCATATATAACGTACGACCTGAACCGCAACTGGCAGGTGGGGTTGATGGGCAATTACAACCGGAGCGTTTACAGCTTTGCCCCTGTCGAGCGCAATACGGCCCTGGGGCTGATCAATTTTGCGCTGCAATTGTTCAGCGTTTTTGAAGGCCAGGAAGTAGACGATTTTACCACCAGCATGGGCGGTTTGTCGCTGACGTATTTGCCGGATCGCGATCGCAACCCATTCTTTCTCAAATTTTTGGCTTCTGCTTTTCGCAGCGACGAAAACGAGCGCATAGACATCATTGGCCGCTACAGCCTGCGCCAGATTGAATCGAATATCGGCAGCGACAATTTCGGCGAGGTGTTGGCCGAACTCGGCACCGGCACCCAGCATCAATACGTGCGCAATTCCTTGGATATTGATATTGTGAACTTTGAGCACAAAGGCGGCCTCGAATTGCAGCAGGACAACAAAGACTTATCGGTGACCAGCAGCCATTTTTTGCAGTGGAGCGCCAAATTTCAGTCGGAAAACATCAACGACCGCATCAACGAGTGGGAACGGCTCGATTCAGCAGGGTATTCTCTACCTTACGACATCAACGCTGTGCAGTTGTACAACGTGCTGAAAACGCGCAACACGCTGTCTTCCAATCGTCTGACTGCCTATTTTCAGGACACCTACACCTGGCGCAAGGACGATGTGGCCGAATGGCGGGTTTCAGCGGGTGTCCGTGCTGCATATTGGGATTTGAACCAGGAATTCGTCATCTCCCCGCGCGCACAATTGCTCTACAAGCCTTTAAAATCTGAAAAAGACATTTCCTACCGATTGGCGGCAGGGTTATATTACCAAACCCCGTTTTACCGCGAGATGCGTGGCCCCGACGGGCAGGTGAATACCGATCTGCTGTCGCAAAAATCTGCGCATGTCGTCGGCGGCCTCACTTACGACTTCTACCTCGGCAAACGCAATCCCAAAAAGTTCCGACTCATCACGGAAGCTTATTACAAGCAGCTTTGGGATTTGGTCTCGTATGATGTTGAAAATGTGCGCATTCGGTACTCTGGCCAAAACGACGCCACGGGTTACGTGACCGGATTAGACATTCGCCTCAACGGCGAATTTGTGCCCGATGCCGAGTCGTGGATCAACCTCTCGTTTTTGCGCGCACGCGAAAAAATAACCGGCATTCAGCACCTACAGCGCGAAATCGGCCAGACAGAAGCGACTGAGGTCAAAGACGTGCCCCGGCCAACCGATCAAACCATGACGCTGTCTATGTTTTTCCAGGATTACCTGCCCAAAAACAAAAACTTCAAAATGCACATGATTTTTACGGTGGGAACGGGTCTGCCGTTTGGTTTGCAGGGTGGCAACCGCGTCTATCGCAATACGTACCGCTTTTCGCCTTATCACCGGGTGGACATCGGGTTTTCATTAGCCTTGTGGGACGAATCGCGCCGCGCCGCCAAGCCGCACCACCCGCTTCGGTTTACCCGGAATGCGTGGCTGAGCCTTGAGGTTTTCAACCTCATGCAAGTGCAAAACCAGGCGGGCAATACTTGGATTAAAACGGTGTTTAACCAGCAGTACGCCATTCCGAACTACCTGACTTCTCGGCGGATCAACCTGAGATTGAGGATGGACTTTTAACTGAAGTCCGGGGAATAAGACACGCCGGGCGGGACCGCCGCACGAGCGGCTACAGAAAGCATTACCCACGTCCCTTCAAATACCCCCTCACTACC
Organism: Chitinophagales bacterium; assembly: GCA_038323375.1. Taxonomy (GTDB): domain Bacteria; phylum Bacteroidota; class Bacteroidia; order Chitinophagales; family Saprospiraceae; genus JABWAJ01. Next base: position 17,684 of record JBBQGV010000079.1, on the reverse strand, counting down.
GGCAACAGCCCTCCAACCCCTTCTTTCAAAGGCCGCAACACAAGAATGCCCAACTCCGCCTGCAATGCCCGCCGATGCGTTTCGGCAGCTTCGTCATCGAGGTTTTCTTCGTTGAGGGTGACGGCCAGCACTTTAGCGCCGTAGACAGCGATCAATGCCACTTCGCTTGCGACGGATGGAATCGGAATATCCGTATCGTCGTAGCAGCGGCGGCCCGGGGCGTGTTGGAGGATGACCCCTTTTACATCGCCGGATAACAAAAACTCGCTACCGCAGGGGCCGTTGGGGTTGCGCAGGGCCGACTGCCCTTCGATGAGGATGAGGTCGGGTTTGCTTTCGCGGTCGCAGGCCACGATGGCCCGTTCTATTTCGCCGCTGATGAAATCATTGATCGTGGTATCGAAAACGAAACCGTGCCGGTAGCCCTGCATCCAACCCGTTTGGCCAGTATAAATCATCTCTGCTGCGATGCCGTTTTCGCGGCACATTTCCATCAAAAAACGGCAAGTGGTGCGTTTGCCCAAAGCGCAATCGGTACCCAAAACTGCAATGCGCGGCGCTTTGACCGTAAAAATTTCGCCGGTCCAGAATTTCAGTTCGCTGCGGGGGCGCGGTTTGCGCACATCAACGAGCTGCACCCCGAATTTTGCCGCCAAGGCGCTGAATTCAGCATCTTCACTGAGAAAAGTATGCAGGCCGCATACAATCGAAATGCCGTTTTCGACCGCATGCCGCAATTCCCCTCGGAAATCATCGGGCAGGATGCCGCCGTGCAGCGCCACACCAACCACACACCACTCGGGTCGCTCCTGTCCGCCAGCGAGGTAATCGGCTACCGAAGCGTAAACAGGAATACCTCTTGGACGGCCATCCATGACCGTGCCAGCGTCCTGTTCGGCAAAGCGGTAATCTATGACCGCACGCACCTCAAAGCGTTCAGTGCCGCGCAGCAGCCCGTGACAGGTTTTGGCCGTGGGCCCGTCGAGTAGTCCATGAGTGAGCACGATGGCGGTGGAGCGTTGCATGTGGTTTTGTTTTGTGAAACGATGTGCTTAAAAACAGATCTTACTTTCCAAAAATCTGCCCATTTTCATTTTCAAAAAATTCGAGCTTCAGGGTTTCTCCGTCGAATACGGCGTAGGAATTGTTGTGCATCCACTCACCGAGGTTAAGATACCGGCTTTTATTGTTTTTTAAAAGGCAGTCAAGGGGCAGGTGGCGGTGACCAAAAATGAAATAATCTGCCGGAACCGTATCGAGTTTTCGGTTGGCATATTGCAGGAGCCATTCGTTGGATGCGCCCAAAAAATGGCGTGCTTCCGGATTGGCGGCGCGGCTGCGGCCCGACCAAAAATTGGCCATGCCGAAGGCGAAATTGGGGTGTAAACGCGCAAAAAGCCACTGGCAAACCGGGTTGGCAAATACTTTTTTGATGAATTTGTAGCCGTAATCGCCGGGCCCCAGGCCGTCGCCATGACCGATGAAGAACGTTTTTCCGTGCAGTTCGCGCACAATGGGATGGCGGTAGGTTGGAATGCCCAATTCTTCTTCAAAATAGCGGAAAACCCACATGTCGTGGTTGCCGGTGAAAAAATAGATGGGCAGGCCCTGATCGCGCAATTCCGCCAATTTGCCCAACAGGCGCGTATACCCTTTGGGAACCACGGTGCGGTATTCAAACCAAAAATCGAAAACATCGCCTACTAAATAAAGGGCTTCGGCGTCTGGGGCAATCTGATTCAGCCAGCGCACGATCTGCCGTTCGCGCTCGGCGCTGCTAAGGCGTGCGTCGGTGCCGAGGTGGAAATCGGAAGCGAAGTAGATGCGTTTTTTTTCAGTGTTCATATCCTGGTATGCCGGACTGTCGGCGCCGTAAAGATAAATTATTGCGATTAGTTTCTGCTTGCAGACCATACATCGGCGCCGTTTATTAGATAATTTCTAAAAATTATGTTAAAAACCATGTGGCCAAACGGCCATTCCTGCGTCGCAAGTGCTTTGCCTGATGAATGGTTGTTTCAATGAATTTGCTCAGATATTTTATCTTTGGGCTGAAAAGTGAAAGGTTCGCCCGAGCGATTCTTGTCCCTTCAATAAGTATCCGAGTTAATCAACCACCTGAGCGCTTTGAAACAGCATTGTAATAAAGAGATGAAAGATTCCGAGGTGATTCACAGTTACCTCGAAACGCAGGCATCGTTGTGTTTTAGTCTATTGTATAGCCGATACGCCTCTAAAATATACAGTAAGTGTCTTTCTATGCTCCGCGATGAAGCCCTTGCACAGGATGCAACCCAGGAAATTTTCACGAAAATTTTTCTCAACCTCTCCACTTTTGGAGAGAAAGCGAAATTTTCAACATGGATCTACTCCATCACCTATAACTACTGTATTGACTTTATCCGGCGGAAAAAGAAGCAGGTCGCTTTGTTTACCGCTGAAATTGAAAAAGCGCCCGATCGCGCAGATGAAGTGCCTGATGAAGCCTTGCTTGAAATGGAAGTGATGCAATTGCGCACGGTGCTCGACCATCTTCCAGCCGGCGACCGGGCGGTATTGCTGATGAAATACCAGGACGATTTTTCGATCCGCGACATTGCCGAAGTTCTGGACAATTCGGAAAGCGCCATCAAGATGAAAATCATGAGGGCTAAAGAAAAAGCTCAACGAGTAAAGCGTGAACTATTTAAAGAAAGCATATGAACAACTTCAAGAGAATGCAGGAAGAAGATGAGACCCGCTATGAGGAGTCTCACGAACGGCGTGTCAAATCGGGCGTGGTCGGCACCTTGGGATTTCTGCGTTTTGTCGGGCAGTTGGTGGATATTTACCTGCCCAAGGTAGTAGATGTGTTCATCGCTACTGCCGGAGGCAACGTTAGTCATGGCTCAAAAAAGCACCATCCCGATCCTGCAACAAGCGGCCCGGATGCGCAGCGCAGCAATTTTGCCCCCGGCCCCGAACTGGATGACAACCCTGCCTGATGGCGCAGCAAACCCATTTGTACAACATCTAAAACCACCATAAACATGATTTTACTTTTCCAGGAGACTTCTGTCGCCAAAGTCCAATCAATTTGGGAAATCATCGCAGAGCAATCCAAGCAATTAGCCGCTATTGTTCCTAATTTGGCAGGCGCGCTGGCAGTCATCCTGATCGGTTGGTTGGTTGCCAAATTGGTCGCAAAAGGCGTTAAACGCATTCTACAAAAAAGCAAAGTTGATAAACTGGCAGATAAATTGAACGATATTGATTTGTTTTCCAAAGCCAATTTCAAAATTGTGCCCAGTACGCTGCTCTCTAAGTTGCTGTATTACCTCATCATGTTCATTGTGTTCATTGCAGCAACCGATGTGTTGGGCATGCAATCGGTGTCCGACCTGATGACCAATTTGCTGGCGTACATGCCGCACCTGTTGTCGGCGTTTTTTGTATTTATTGTGGGGGTATTGGTGGCCGATTTCATCAAAAACATCGTATTCACCACCTGCAATTCCTTAGCCATTCCAGCTGCGGGGCTTATTTCCAACATCGTTTTTTATTTTCTGTTTCTGAACGTGACGATGATTGCGCTGACGCAGGCCAAAATCAATACGGATTTTATCCAGGACAACCTGTCCATCATCCTCGGCGGTGTAGTCCTGGCTTTCGCCATTGGATACGGATTTGCTTCGCGCAATATTGTCGCCAGTTTCCTCTCTTCTTTTTACAACAAAGACAAAGTAAGACCCGGCGATATCATCGGAATTGGCGGCATCAAAGGCAAGGTGTTGGAAATGGACAATACCTCCATCATCCTGCAAACGAAAGACCGGAAAGTTGTGGTGCCGCTGAGCAAATTGGATTCGGAAACGTTTGAGATTTTTGAAGAATAAACCACTTATTTACTTTCAACAAAACGAACATGAAAAAATTACTTTACTTCCCGCTGTTGTCTCTGATTCTGATGGCAATTGCTGGAACCCTCTGCGCCCAGGACGCTCCTGGGGCTGCTCCCGCGCCGGCGGAAGAACCGCCTGTCTGGGCGAAAGGTGCCGGCATTGGGATGGATTTTGCACAATTGCTTCAAATCAACCCGCGTCAGGGCGCTGGCCAAAACCGCCTCGGCCTGGGTGGCGCGATCAACATTTTTGGCAACTACCGCAAAGGCCGCGTTGCCTGGGACAACCTCGGATCCTGGCAGTTTGGGGTGCAGCGCCTGGGTTCGGGCGTCATTTCGCAAGGCTCGGATACGAAAATCCCTTTCCAGAAAGCCATTGACGAACTGCGGTTGAATTCTAAAATCGGCTACAAAATCACCGAAAATTCCAAGTTTTTCTATGCTGCTGACGCTTCTATGCTGAGCCAGTTAACGCCGACCTATATCGGCACGGACGACTATCCTGGCAATTTTTTATCCGACATTTCCGGCACCAACGCAGCGCCGTTGTCGAAGCTGTTTTCGCCGGCAACCATCACCATTTCGGTAGGGATTGATTTCAAACCCACCAAAAATCTGTCGTTCTTCTATTCGCCACTGGGCGGGAAATTCATCATCGTTGCGGATGATGAAATTGCAGCCCGCGGGGTGCATGGCAATCCGATTACCAAAGACGCTGGCGGCAACATCGTTGGCTTTGAAAATACATCTTCTCAATTGGGGTCGTTACTGCGCATGAACTATACCGGCAAATACCTCGAAGATCGCTTCGCCTATACTTCCGCGCTGACGCTATTCTCCAACTACCTCCTGAAGCCGGAGAACGTGGATTTAGACTGGACTAACGAGTTGGCTTTCAGTATCTTCAAAGGTTTCCTGGTTGCGCTCACCGTCAATGTTTTTTACGACGACGACGTGCTGGTGCAAATTACCGACAACGATGCGCCTAATGGAGTGAATGGCCTTGGCAAACGCGTGAGTATTACCCAGCAATTGTTGCTGAAGTACGCGCTGGTGTTTTAAGCCAACACCTCCCCAGTCTCCACCCTTGGAGGAATCAATTTATACACCACTGGCGTCACAATGCGCGACAGCAAAGTAGAACTGATTAATCCTCCGATGATCACCCAGGCCAACGGCGTGTAAAGCGGGTTGTTTTCCAGCGCGATGGGCAACAACCCGCCGATCGCCGTCAATGAAGTTAGCACAATGGGCACAAAGCGGATTTCGCCGGCTTCCCGGATGGCCGCGTCGAGTTCGTAGCCCTGGCTGCGCAACTGGTTGGTGAAATCCACCAGCAGGATGGAGTTTTTGACTTCGATACCGACTAAGGCAATGAGACCCACCACCGCCACAAAAGAGAAGGTATTGCCGGTAATGAGCAAAGCCAGAATGGCACCGATGATGCCTAAGGGGATCACCGACAACACAATCAGGGTGCTTTTGAAGGTTCTAAATTCCAGTACCAACACGGCGATGAAGGCAAAAACCGTGACGATAATGATGCTGCCCATGCCGCCAAAAGATTGTTCCTGCGCTTCTATTTCACCCGCCGCCACGTAGCGGTAGCCATCCGGGAAAGGGAAGCGATCCAACTTTTCGATCATCGAAGTATTGATGGTCTGCGCCAGGTGGCCGGTCTTCACAAAAGAAGTGATGGTCACAAACCGTTGCTTGTCGTAATGGCGAATCACAGGCGGCGAGGTCTCAAACGCAATATCAGCCAGTTGCTTCAACGGAATCGCCTGCCCCTGCACGTTGTTCACATAAAGGTTGTCGAAAACCGACAAGTCGCTGTGTGTGCCTTTCGGAATGCTGACGTTGATCACATACTCGGTCCCCCCGTCGTCATTGAAACTGCCCAATTGCAGCCCTGCGATCGCTAAACGCACCGTGCGGTCAATTTCGCTCGTGGGCACGCCCAGCAAGCTGCTTTTGTCTTTGTTGATGCGCACCCGCAGGTTGGTTTTCAGACCCTGAAGCGGATTGGTGACGTAGATAGAGCCTTCGGTCGCCCGGATCATGTCTTCTACCTGAAAAGCCAGGTTGCGCAAGGTGTCCATGTTTTCTCCAAAGACGCGGATGGCAACGGGTGCCTCCACGGGTGGCCCCTGCTCAAAGTCTTTCACTTCGATTTTCGCATTCGGGAAATCGCTGAACTCCTTACGCAGGTGGTCAATGAGCTTCACTTTCTCTTCCGTTTCGGTGTCTTCCTGAAGTTGGACGAACAACTGGGCAAACTCCGAATTGTCGTCTTCAGGGATGACGTTGTAGTAGATCCGCGGATTGCCGTGCCCCACGTTTACAGCCTGGTGTTTGATTTCGGGATAGGCCTTCAGTTTGGCCTCCACATCGCGGGTGATCCGGTCGGTTTCGTATAAATTACTGCCCGGCGCTGCGGTAATGTTCACCAAAAACTGCGGTTTTTCAGAGCGGGGAAACAAGCTGAATCCCACCAAAGGTGCCAAAGCCAGCACGCCAGCAAAAATAGCGCCGGCAACTAATAAGGATACTTTGGGCCAGCGCAGAGCTACCACCAGCATTTTGCTGTAAGAACCGCTGATGCCGCGCTTCAACAGGCGCATAAATAAGTTGCCTTCCGGGTTGTGGTTGGTTGCTAAAACGCGGCTGGCCAAAAATGGTACGATGGTCAGCGAAACCAGCAAAGACGCCAGCACCGTCGTGATCACCGCCATCGGCAGGCTACGAATGAACTCTCCCGAAGCTTCCGGCAGGAAAACCAGCGGCACAAAAGCCAGGATGAGCGTCGCGGTACAACCCACCACCGCCAAGCCAATTTGTTTGGTCGCTTCGATGGCGGCTAAGCGCTTCGGGAGTCCCTCCCGCATCCAGCGCTCGATGTTTTCCACCACCACAATGCTGTCGTCTACCAGGATGCCCAAAGCCACCACCAACCCTACGATGCTCAATTGGTTGATGTTGTAGCCCAGCAGATCCAGGAAGGTTAAGCCCATAAATAAGGACAGTGGAATGGAAACCATGACAATGGATGCAGCCCGGATACCCAATGGCAGCAAAGTGATGGAAACCAGCAGGATCGCAATGATGAAATCCCGGCCTAAGCCTTTCAGACGGCGGTCTACACTCTCCGTTTGGTCGAAGTTTTTTACCAATTGTACGGATCCCGGCAGGTTTTGCGAAAAGTCGTCGAGGATGGGCTGGTATTTTTCCTTAATGTTGGAAATATTTTCCCCTTCTTTCAATGCCGCAGTCAGGAACACGGCCCTTTTTCCATCTAAACGGGTGAGGTGACTTTCTTCGCCATAGCCGTATTCCACCTCGGCCACATCGCGCAAGTAAACGACTTTACTGCCCGAAGAGTAGACGATGGTGTTGCGGATTTCTTCCACATCTTCGTAACTCCCGCTGGTTTTGACGTTAAATTTCCGGCTGTTCAGCCAGACATTCCCGCCCGGAATGTTGACGTTTTCGCTTTGGATGGCACCCAGTACGTTGTTGATCGGGATGCCTTGCTGGGCAATTTGCTCTAAACGCAACGATACCCGCACTTGTTGGTCGGGGTAACCCCAGCTTTCAATATTTTTCAGGTTTTTTACTTTTTCCAGCGCTTTTTCCAGGCGCTCTGCCTGTTCCTCCATTTGTTGGTAAGAAGCGGTTTCGGAAACTAAGGCAACCTGAAGGATATTGACATCAGAGGGGCGGAAACGGCGCGTTTCGAGGGCGTATAATTCCTGGGGGAGTTCGCCGCGCATAGAATTGACGGTGCGAACGACTTCCTGATATTTTTCATTGACGTCCACGTTGTATTTAAAATCAACCCGGATGGAGGCCAGACCGTCGCTGATGTCGGCGATAATGGTTTTGACATCTTCCAACTCCGACAAAGCGCTTTCTAACGGATCTACAACGAGTTCTTCCATGTCTTGCGGCCCCGCACCGGGATACACCGCCACGACGGCAAAGTACGGCGACTCGATATTGGGGTCTTCGCTGCGCGGCATGTTGAGCAGCGCGCTGATGCCTACCAGGATGGCCATCACGAACATGATGAGGGTGAACTGGTAGTTCTTGACGGAAAATTCCGAAATTTTCATGGTTGTATTTTATTAAAATGGCCGCTCCGTCCTCTTTTAAAAGAAGAGCGTATTGCCAACATTTACATTAGGTTACCAATTTTCGCTACTGCGCACTCGTATGCGTTGGAATGACTTTGATGAGCGAACGTTCGGTCAGAAACGGCGAACCGGAAGTAATGACCTCCGTCACATTTTCAAGTCCCTGCGACACGGCCACGCAATCCTTGTTGATGAAGGCAATACGAATGGCCTGTTTTTGAACCGTTTGGTTGTCTTTGGTGATGAAGACAAACGCGTCTTTGCCGTTGCCTTCCTGGAGCGCTTCAATCGGCACACATTTGACTTGGCCAAGGGCATTCGGGATGAGTTTGGCTTTTGCAAACAACCCGGAAGCCAGCGTTTTTCCTTTGGGCTGCACCCGGATCTCGATCTCGAAGGAACCGCTTCTCGGATCGGCTGCGATGGCTTTGTTGCTGACAACGCCGGTGAAAACCTCGTCCGGCCAAGCGTCGAAAACGACCTCCGCTTTATCGCCTTCCGCAATGCGTGCCCAGTCGCGATCCGGCACACCTGCGCGTAAAACCCATGCTGCGTCGCCCTGGCCGTCCATGAAAAACAGCGGCGTTCCGGGGCTGGCAAGTTCGCCTTCATTCATGAGCTTGCGCACAATGCGACCAGCGTGCGGCGCGCGGATTTCAGAAAATTTCTGGTTGAAATCGGCGATGCGCTGGTTTTCTTTGGCGACTTCATAAGCGGTGCTTGTGTTTTGCACTTGTTCTTTTGTGGCAACACTGTCGGCGTACAGGTTTTTGGCCCGTTCCCAGTCGCGGCGCGCTTTTTCCACGCCCTGGCGGCTTTGGCTCACCTGTGCGCCAATTTCGGTGAGGTCTAAGGTGGCCAACAGTTGTCCCGCTGCAACCCGGTCGCCTTCATCCACATAAATTCGCTGGATGACGCCGCCTGTTTTAAAGGAGAGCCGGGCTTCTTTTTCATTGGATACGAGACCCGATAAATAAACCGGATCGGCCACCGTCTGCGTTTTTACCTGGCGTAGTTCCACCGGGATGCGTTCTTCAGTAATTTCCGTGGTTTCGCTCTTTTTATCGCTTTGGCAAGCTGCCAACAACCAGATAATCGGGAGTAGGATGAGTATCTTTTTCATGTTATTAGGTGATTTTGTAGTTGATATTGAGGAGCTGTCCGCCACTGCAAACTGCCCACTGATAAACTGCCAACTCTTATATTGTGATTATAGTGATCAATAAACCAATTCGCGTTCCAACGCCGCCAACTGCCCCCAGAGCTGAAATGCTTTCAGGCTCTTTTGTAAATTGGCATTGGTCAATTGGGTGCGCGCATCCAAATACTCGATGTAAGAAGCCATGTCTTCGCGGTAGCTGCGTTCCACCACCCGAAAATATTCGTTTGCGGAAGCGAGTTCCTGAGTGGTCGCCTTTAGGGTTTCATACGCAGCGCGCACTTCTTCCAGGGCTACTTTTTGTTTGAGTTGAAATTGACTGACCACATCTTGCCTGCGCAGGTTCAATTGCTGAGTTTCCAATTCCACCTGGCGTTCCTGCCAGCGGTTGCGGTTGCCGTTCCAGAGGGTCCATTCCAATTGTAGGCCCGCCATGGCGTAGGGGACGTTTTTGTCAAGGTTGGAAAGGAAGCCCTGGGCGCCGAGGTCTACAAAAGCGTTCAGTCGCGGTTTGTTGAAATTTTGTTCCACATTCAGAGCCATTTGGTTCAAATTCAGTGCTTTGTCGAGTTGTTGGATTTCCTCCCGGCGTTGCACATCGGGCAATTGCAGGGCTGAAGTTGCGAGCAGCAGCGAATCGGGCGAGGGCATGTTGGCCAACTCAATGGCAGCATCCATCGGCCGGTGCAGCAGGGTGTTGAAATACGCAGCGGCATTGAGCTGTTTGGTAACGGCCTGTACCATTTCCGCTTTTACTTTGCTGATCTCGGCTTCTACGCGGAGCACCGGAGCTTTGTTGATTTTATCATTTTTCAACAGGGATTGGTTTACCCGCAGGTTTTCTTTCAGCAGCTCCAAAGCACTTTCGTAGATTTTGACGGCTTCACCGGCTTGGAGGTAGTTGAAATAAGCCGTTTTGATCTGATAAGTCAAATCCCGCTGCGCCCGGATGATCTGCAATTCCTGGATGGCCGACTTTTCCTGTTCGGCGTTGCGGCTGATGCGGAGGTCGGGGTTGATGATTGGCATCGAAGTGCGCACCCTTACATCCGCAAAATTGTTGGGCGACAACTGTTCGCGCATATTCTCCAGCATCGGAAACTGGTTGCTTTGCGTCATTTCATTGAGGGTGGCATACACCGGGTTGAGCAGGTCGCCGATGGGCAGGGCAATGGCTCGGCCACCAGCAGCAAGGGTGTAACTGCCCTGCAGGGCAATGGTCGGATAGCCGAGGCGTTTGGCAGCCTCAACCGCCGCTTTGTTCTGTTCGAGTGAGACCTGCTCCTGCTTCAACGACAGATTACTGTTCAAGCCCTCCTGCACATAGCGTTCAATCACAGGGTGTTGTGCAAACATAGATGCGCCGGGGAGCAAGAGTAAAAACAGGACGGGTTTGGATTTCAGGAAAGTGGTCATAAGAAACATTGTTATGATTGTATATTTTATGAACAGTGTTTAGTCACGGGGCAAAAAAAATGGATGAAAAGTTTTGCGTTCTTCGAGAGCGGTAACACCTTTTGGAAAGGTGTCACCTAGGCTACAACTTCGACATAGCGTCAATGAAATAAGCTAAACTATCTTCCACTAAGCAGGCTCTCATTTTTTCATCGTGGCAAACCCGGGTGCGTTGGCGAATTTCCAAAGAAACTAAGCCATGAACGCTTGCCCAGCAATGAAATGCCAATTGGTAAGCATTTTTGCCCTGAAAACGCCCGGTTTTCTGGCATTCTTCAATCAGGTTGACCACAAACCCGAAGGTTTGGTCGCCCATCGCCCATTTTTCTTCACTTTCCAACGCGTCCATTGGTGCGTTCATGATGAACATCAGGTCGTAAAATTCCGGGTTCTCCCGGGCAAAACGGATGTAGGTATAAGACAACTGCACCAAGCGCTCGAACGGATCCGGAATGCCCGTAAGCGGCTGCATGTATTCGAGCATCATCTTAAAACCCTCGATGTGCAGGGCATGAAAAAGCTCGTTTTTGTCTTTGAAATACAAATAGATGGTAGCGGGGCTGTATTCGATGGCTTCTGCAATGTTGCGCAGGCTGGTGTGCTCAAATCCTTTTTCCAAAAACAACTTTCGCGCCGTTTCTAAGATCCGATGCCGCATTTCTTCTTTTGCCCGCAATTTTCTTTCTGCAACGCCCATGGCGGTTATTGGTTATTTATTATTTGTTACTGGGAAAGTTGTCCGTTGATGGTTGATCGTTGTCCATTCAGGATTCAAAACGACGTTCATCTGATTAACGATGCAAATATACTGAACAGTGTTTGGTAAAGTCAAGTGTGGAGGGTATTTTTTTTGAAAAAAATTAAAATGAATATAAAATCGTATATTTAAGTATATAAAAATGGGCAAAGTATAAAATTTAGGTATTTTAAAGGCATGCAATTTTTTCTTAAACAACTTGAAAATGGCCTTGAGAAATCAAATTAATGGACAGTCGGAAAACCACCAACTGTGTCAACGTGTCCTTAATCGCCATCTTAACTCTTTTCCAAGCGGTATAAAAAAAACACTACCTTAATGGCAGGTTTATACTGCGATTCGCCAGGTTTTGCGCATGGCGATCTGGTAGAAACAAATGCATCTGAATTTTTTTGAGCTTGGTTCCGTAAGGATCTAATACCGATAGAAACAGAGGGCATAGCATTTCTGAAAAAAAGTGTACGGATATCCGTAAAAAAAATTACAATTACATGAAAAAAACTTTGACTTTTTTGCTCACTCTGTTCGCGGCAAGCGCGTTCTCTCAACCCGTCATTGAGTGGCAACGTGCCCTCGGCGGCAATGCCAATGATTATGGCTATTCCATTCAGCCTACTTCGGAGGGGGATACATCACGGCTGGCTACACCAGCTCGGCCAATAACGGCGATGTTGGAAACAACCAGGGTAACAGCGACTGCTGGGTTGTGAAGATGGATGCCGACGGCGATATTCAGTGGCAGCGAACCCTGGGTGGCAGCGAAGCAGACGGCGCGCTTTCCATTCGTCAAACGAACGACGGGGGCTATATTTTAGGCGCTCAAACGCACTCAGATGACGGCGATGTGTCGGGGCACCACAACAACTTCGATTATTGGGTTGCTAAATTGGATGAAACGGGCGGAATTGAATGGCAACGGGCATTCGGCGGCTCGGCAAACGAGTATCTCGGTACGGTGATACCAACCACCGATGGAGGGTATTTCGTTTGCGGCATCGCCGGTTCCAGCAATGGCGATGTAGTAGGTAATCACGGATTGTCAGATGTCTGGGTGCTGAAGTTAGACGGTTCAGGGGGCATTCAATGGAAAAAAGCCCTCGGTGGTTCAGGATTTGAGTACACCAATGAAGCGATACAAACAGCCGATGGCGGTTACATCATTTCTGCCTATACGCGGTCAATAGACGGTGATTTATCCTTTAGCTGGGGCGAAGAAGATATCTGGATCATTAAATTAGCGGCAACAGGCAGTATTGAATGGAGTAATACTTTTGGTGGCAATAAGCAAGATCTTTCAACTGCCATCCGACAGACAGCGGACGGAGGCTATCTCGTCGCTGGTTCAACCAACTCCACAGCAGGAGACGCCATCAGCCTCCAGGGAGGCACGGATGTCTTGGTGTTGAAATTAACACCTGCCGGTGAGCTGGAATGGCAACGAACCCTGGGCGGCTCGGAAACTGAAATTGCCACGGCTGTTGAATTAACCAATAACGGAGGGATCATCCTGTTGGCAAACAGCTATTCAGACAATGGTGACCTTTCAGGCAATTATGGCGACTTAGACTGCTGGGTTGTCCGGCTGGATGCTTCCGCCAACATCCTCTGGCAAAAATCCATTGGTGGCACCGCTGATGACCAGGGAGTAAGTATTTTCCAGACGGTAGATGGCGGTTTTATCTTCGGTGGCGGCTCGACTTCCAATGACAATGATGTCAGTGGAAATCACGGGGGGCCGATCTGTGGGTCGTTAAACTCAGTTCCGGCATCACCGGCGTCGAAGATGCGCCCGCGCCGGAATCTGCGGCTTTGATCGTTTTTCCCAGCCCGACTTCCGGCTTTGTTCATATAGTCCTCGACAGGGAAGCGACCCCGGTACATGCGGCGCTTACAGACGTGAGCGGCAAAATGCTTTACGCAAAAAACATTGACCCCGCAGGCTATCTGGATATTTCCGACCTTCCTAATGGCGCTTATGTACTCGCGGTGACAGATTCTGAAGGAAGCAGGCATTTGGGTAAAATCCTGAAGCAATAGGATGCCAGATGAAGGACGTGTCGGACATCTCCAAAGGTGTCCGACACGTAAGTACGAAAGCAATCATTACTGCGCCGCAAAAAACACCGCATTGCTAAACAAAACCTTCCCATTTTCCCAGAAACCGCGGAACAACGGGTTGTCAACCAGGTAGATGACCCCGCCTTCGCCATTGTCCTGCACCGCAAACACAGTGGTATTTTTCAGGCTCTCTTTAGCTTTGGAGCCGACGAAGCCCACCGACATGAAATCGGCGCTCAGGGTGCCTACGTTCCAGGCGTTTTTGAGAAATGGATAAGCCAAGCCATTGGTTTTCAAAGAAAAATAGTAATCTGAAAGCCCGAAAGCCAGCGGGTGCGAAGTATCCATTTTGACTTTAAACACAGCACCCGGCAGGGAAAACGAAGCCCAGCGGCGCGATTGCCCTTCGTAGACGTGCAGGCGACTGTCGAGCACCGCTTTTTCGCGCGCTTTTTCAGCCTCGGCCTTATCGTCGGAAGTCACATATTTAGTCAGCGAAAAGCCTTTTTTCTCTTCCAGCGCCGCAACGGCATAGCCGATGGCAATGAGCCTGCCGCCGCCCGACATCCAGCGGTTTAGTTTTTCGGCTGTGGCGTCGTCAATGCTGTAGCTGCCTTCGGGCAGGATGAGCAGGTTGAAGTCGTCCAAATTCAGTTGCGCCAACTCGCCGGCCGTAAAAATGCTTAGCGGATAGCGCAAGTCTTCCTCAAAATAGTGCCAAACCTGGCCAAATTCGTTGTCCGAAACATCCTCACCGCCCAGCACCGCCACGCGCGGGGCTTCTACAATACGGTAGCCATCAGAGCCAAAATCGCGCCCGGATTCCACGAAGCCGCTGCTCGCCGGATAAATTTCCTGCTGGTGTTGCAAAGCTGCCGTTTTAACGAGGGCGTCAAAATCCGGGTTTTTCCGGTTATCGCCGCGGGTGATGACGAGCGTACCGGCAGCGTAGTCCACGCCGCCCAGCTTAAACGCCGAAGTAGCGTAGCGCACGACCACTCCTTTTTGCAGCACCTGCCCCAGGAAACGCGCATTTTGCACGGTTTGCCAGCGCGCAAGGTACGCATAAGGCGCGCCTGCATTGGCTAAAGTATTGGCGTAAGCGCCAAATTCATAGCCCTGTTTCACCTCCACGCGCTGGGCGCTGGCGTAAGCTTCCAACCCATAAGCGTAGGGCAAAGACCAGGCCGTGATGTCATAAGTCAGCGAATCAGATACCTTAGTTTGTGGGTCGAGCAAGACCTGCGTCATGACTGCCAGTGGCTGGTAGGCGCTGATAACCAAATCGTTGTTGTCAATCCGGGCGGTCGTTTCTTTCCCCGTCTGGTAATCAAATGCTTTCAGACCGGCAACAGCGGCTGCTTTCCCGTAGCGGATGTTGTTTTTATCCAACAGTGCGCAAAGGGCTTTGAGCTTGCCTTTGTTGTTTGTACCTTTAATAATATAGGTCTTGAACGGCCCGGGCGGGTTGGCGCTGCTTTTTTCATAATAGCTTTTAAAATTGTCTAAAAGCCGTTGCGCATTTTGAGAAGCGACCTCCACCGTGGAAAGTGCCGTTGTTTTGTGGTGCAGCACCCGATCGTAAAGGGTCAGCGTGTCGGCATTCGGGATCAGGATTGCCCGCCCGCCGCGACTGTGCCCGCCTTGTTCGTAAGTCATGCCGATAGAGCCGAGGTAAGTCGGGTAGGTATCACCGTAACTTGGATACAACAGGTCGAAAACCTCTTTAGTGAAATACAGCCAGCCGTTGGCATCGAAGTATTTGGCGTGGTTTTTTCCGATTTCCACCTGGAAGTCCGACTGCCACTTGGTGATGTATTCATGGTAAGGCGGCGCAGCCGGTGCAAAGTAGTATGGGGAATCGTAGTACTGCTCATGGACATCGGCATGAACGTGCGGCAACCATTGGTGGTACACTTTGGCGCGTTGCTGCGACTCCACCTGCGTTTGCCAGGCCCAGTCGCGGTTCAGGTCGAAATAGTAGTGGTTTACGCGCCCGCCCGGCCAAGGTTCGCGGTGTTCTCGTGCCGCCGGGTTTGGGTCGGGGATGCGGTTGGCCACGCCCCGAAACCAGTGGGTGTAGCGCGAGTAGCCGTCAGGGTTGAGCGAGGGGTCAATGATGACGATGGTATTTTTTAGCCAGGCCTTGGTGAGCGGATTGGCCGGGTTCACCAAGTCGTATAGTACAGCCATAGAGGCTTCCGATCCCGGCGCTTCATTGCCGTGTACGCTGAAACTCAGCCACACAATGGCGCGGTCGAGCGTTGCATCTGGTGCTCCTGTTACTGTGCCTGCGCGGCGCAGGTTATTGAGGCGGATGTCTTCGATGCGCGCCAGGTTTTCCGGCGTGGAAACAACCGCAATCATCAATGGCCGCGCCTCGTTGGTGCGGCCATAGGGAACCAGCTTGACGTGGTTGCTGTTGGCGGCCACGTGTTGCACGTATTCCACCAGCAGGTGGTGCGGAGTGAAGTTTTCCCCCCAGCGGTGCGGGAGAAATTCATCGGGGGATTTTAGTTGGGCAAAAGCCGTTGTGGCGCACAAAGCGAGCAGCGCCATCCATAGCAAGTGTTTTTTCTGCATACGGGTGTTGTTTAGACGATAGATTTCAGACATTAGATTTTAGATGAAGCGGACATACAACGGGCAATATTAGCGATTGTTTTGGAAAAATTTGAGAAGCGCCGGATTTGCGTATAAAATCCCCCCGCCAGCCAAATGATTATGCTGTGAAGCGGAATGAACATCAGCTTTTGAAACAGGTAATGATCTGGTAAAAAAACTTTTACAACTACACCCGGCATGAACGTCTCTCCAAAGCAGCTTGAAATGTTTCTTTAAATTTGGTTTATTGGAATAAAATTCCGTTTTTTAAACAAATTAATGATTATCATTCTTTAAATGCGTTTGTGAATTGACCTAAACTGAATAATAAATTGGCTTGCAGGATAAAATAGCATCACAATTGGTCAAACCAATGGTAGCTATCCCCCTCTTTGTCTCCCTACCTTTGCCTTCATAATCACACGAATAGTATTCCGACACAATCACTCAAAAAAAAACAAGTTATTATGAAGGCTTTTCAAAAATTTGCGCTCAACGTTCTGTTCCTGTTTGCTTTTGCAAACCTTGCCATTGCCGGCGGCATGCCGCGCATCGAGATCCGGGAATCGGCCAGCGCAAAAAAGGTAAGCGTTGAATTAGAAAAACTCAACGCACCGGTTACCATTACGCTCGAAGATGCAGCGGGCAACCTGCTCTTCGAAGAGAAAGCGACCGGCAAATTTTTTGCCAAAACGTTCAATCTGAGCAAATTGGAAAATGGCGATTACAGCTTGGTCATCAACACCGGCCTGATCGAAACCATCCAGCCGCTGACGCTGACGGATGCCGTGCTGGTACTCGACGCAGCAAAACGCCAGGAAGTGTACGCACCGATCATTAATGTAGGCGACAACTACGTTGACCTGTCTTTTCTGAACAAGCGCTTAAGCAACGTATTTGTGGTTTTCTTAGATGCAGATGACGATGTCGTTTACCAGGAAAACATCACCAATGCGCTGAAAGTGGAAAAACGCTACAACCTGTCGCGCCTCCCGAAAGGCGATTACAGCGTAAAAGTGATTGTCGGTGACGGCGACTTCTACAAAGCGGTAGCGTTGCGCTAATTATTTGTATCTGTCTTTAGCGTCCGATGGCTGCGTTATGCTCGGCCCCAAAACTGGTCATTTACGCGAGTAAACTCTCGTTTTTGGGGCAAAACACGCCTTGTTCTCGAACGCTAAAGAACAGACACGGGCCATTGACCGGACAAATTGGTAGTAATCATTAGGCAAAATAAGTTGTGTGGCCGTACGCTCCGATTTCGGGGGGTACGGCTTTTTTTTGTGGTGTGCCTTGCTGTTGATCCATTGTAGGACAACCCTTCATCCGTTGTCAATATGACAACTTTTCCTATTTTTGTCCTTATTAATCCGGTTAACCTGAACAATGAGCCAAAGCCCATTCCATTCCGTGCTATCCCATTTCCGCAAAAGTGCGCTATCCGAACGCGATAAAGGCGATAAATTCGAGCGGCTTATGCAGACCTATTTGCAAACCGACCCGCGCTATGCCGACCTATTCACCCATGTTTGGCTCTGGAACGATTTTCCCGCCCGCCGCGACTTTGGCGGAAAAGATACGGGCATTGACCTCGTGGCCCGCACCACTTCAGGTGGCTATTGGGCGATCCAATGC
>JBBQGV010000078.1:0-26623 GCA_038323375.1 Chitinophagales bacterium | reverse complement strand
TTCCCTCAAAAAGCCTTTGATTGGGTGACTGAGCGATCCCGAAGGGGGAATGCCCAGTGGGCATTCAAGTGAAGGAATGCGCCAGCAGTGTGTAGTAGCTCATTTTTCCCACCACGCTGCCCCATCGCAACAAGTCTATTCATTTTTTTGGTAATGCACGCAGCGTTTCGTAACTTGTTTTGCGTATAGGAAAAATGCAAAACGGGGAAAGCCACCTTATCCGCCTCTTCGAAGGCTGCCGGCGGGGCGATCGGAATAGCCAGCGAAAGCTTTACGAATGCTTTTATGGCTACGCTATGAGCATTTGTTTGCGCTATTCCACCTCAAAAGAAGAAGCTTCCGAAATCCTCAACGACGCTTTCTTAAAGGTCTTGACGAATATCAACAAGTTTGACCCAGCGCAGCCATTCAAACCCTGGTTGCGTCGCCTGCTCATCAACACAGCTATTGATTATTCCAGAAAAAAACACCGGTTCTCCATGACCCTGGAGTTACCCGAAACGATAGAGCTGCCTGCCGAAGACCAGCCTGTGCTTTCGCCGGACGAAGATTTGCTACCCATTTTACGGCAATTGTCTCCCGCCTATCGAATCGTATTTAACTTATACGTCCTGGAAGAATATTCCCATCGGGAAATAGCCGCACTATTAGACATTACCGAAAGCGCTTCCCGTTCGAACCTGACCCGCGCAGTCGAAAAACTTAGGGCGATTTTGACGCCTACAGCTCACAAATTGCTAAAAACGCATTGAGTATGGAAGATTTTTTCAAACAATTCAGGACGAACTGGCAAAACCGCCCCGAGCCGCCTTTTGACGAAAAAGACTGGGACGCTTTGCAAAAAGACCTCGACGGGCAAGCACCACAAAGGCGGCTTGTTGTTTTGCCCTGGTGGAAAATCGGGATACCGCTCGTACTCTTGCTGGCCGCTTCCAATATGGCGTTTTTTATGGAGTGGAAACATCTGCGCCAGACGTTGAAAGCAGTTGAAAAACAACGCGATACGATTTGGATGACCTGTGTGGAATACCAAACGGATACTGTTTTCCGGGAGCGACTAAGCCTTGAAAAAACGCCGCATTTTTGGCATAGACACCTGATCGGCAATCAAGCATACGACAACTACCGGGCGCTTGCGACGCCTTTAGCTTCCCGGAAGGAAGGTGCGCAGCCTGTGTTTGATACCACAACGCTTTTAAGGTCTCCATCTTTGGCCACAAACCCGGGGCTGCTCCTAACTGAAAATACGCCTGTAAGCGCGGTTCAAAATAGCATTTTTTGGAGCGATTTCAAGCCTTTGCCCCTTCCTGTTTTGCTTTTGTCGGGTGCTGATAAACCTGAATTGCCGGCGCTCACTTTATTGCCGCTACCGGCTTCCAAACACAAAAAAAATCTGAAACAAACCTTGTACACCCTCCGACCCAAAGTTTTTGCTGCCGGAATAGAGGGCGGCGGGTCTTATCCTGTTCAAAAAGGGGTGCAATCTCAGTCCGGGTACGCTGCTGGTCTTACGGCTTCGTTAGGTTTTTCTAAGCATATTTGGCTATGGGCAAATGCCGGGTATTTCAATATTCACTTCACCGCTGACCGGATGGGCGAAGACATTGGAATCCCCATCGTGCAGCCGCCTTCTGATGATTTCAGCTTCTTAGAGGCGGAAGCGGGCTTGCCTGCTTTGCAATACGCCATTGGCCTTGCCTGGCATTTTCGAACCGATCATCGGTTTCAACCATTAATCGGCGCAGGCCTTGGCCAAATCTCCAAATTGCCCTACGAAATTACTTACGACTTTGTAAAAGCGTCTGAAGGCATCGAATGGAGCATTGACAAGCAGGTGACTCCGCAGGGGCTGACGCCGGGATTTTTATTGGTCCGAACCGGGTTCGATTATGAAATTTTCGGGCGCTGGCATTGGCAGATGATGGCCTCTTATCGGGCATCCCTGAACAAAACCGCGCAGTATTTCCCGCAGGTATGGGATTTACAAACCGGTTTATTGTACCGATTTTAAAAAAGAAGGATACGACGCAGCATTTAGCCGGACAATATCCGTATAGATAATCAAGGAGCGTGTAGTAAATAAGTTATGGGATTTGGGTGAGAGGATTTTTTCATCAGGCAAGGCGCGAGAAGGGAGCATAGCCTAAGTTACGCGACCGACGATCAACGCAGCCTGATGGAAAAAGCCACCGCACAAACCGGTAAGTTACTTACGACAGGCTCCTAAACCCGGGTTTCATTTTTTTACTTTAAAAATTTGCTAAAAATGAAACAGTCAGTATTGTTCATCCTCTTCCTGCTTGTAGCGGGAACCTCCTGTAAAAAGGACGAAATTCGCGTAATTGACGAATCTTACCAACCGGACATGAGTCCTGCAAGGTTCGCAAACAGCACCAACATGACCAATCCTTATCTCCCAATGGAGCCGGGGAAAAAATACATTTTTGAAGCAATCAGCGACGAGGGCACCGAACGCGTTGAAGTGCAGCGCCTGAATACGACAAAAAACATTTTGGGCATTACCTGTGTGATCGTTAACGACAAAGCATGGCTCAATGGCGTCCTTATTGAAGATACGGATGATTGGTATGCTCAGGACAACGAAGGCAATGTCTGGTATCTTGGGGAAGAAGTAGACAACTACAATGCCGATGGAAGTTTTAAAGACCATGGAGGCTCTTGGGAAGCGGGTGTGGATGGGGCAAAGGCGGGTATTGTTATGCTGGCGAACCCCCAACCAGGAATGTCTTACCGCCAGGAATATTATTTCAATGAAGCGGAAGACGAAGGAGAGGTGGAGGCCATCGGGCAAACGGTGGTCACGGCCTTCGGCACATTCAACAATTGCATCAAAACCCGCGACTGGACGGAACTGGATCCGGTTGCTGTGGAAAACAAGTTTTATGCGCCGGGCAAAGGATTGATAAAGGCCATCCATCTGGAAGACGGAGAAGAAGAAATCCTGATCGCAATCGAATAATCATTACAAAAAAGAATAATTATGAAAAAGACCATTTTTTTCCTGCCTGCGCTACTCTTGCTGTTGTGTTTTCAATGCGAAGACGACGACATCGCGCTGGCCGACTTGCCGGAGTTTGTCCAAAGCTACCTTCAGCAAAACCATCCAGGCGCTGAAATAGAAGAAGTTGAAACAGACACACTCTGTACCGGACAAGCGGTGCTGGAGGTTGTGATTGAAGTTTCGGAAGACGTAGAATTGGAGCTGGTTTTCAGCGCGGAAGAGAACTTGTTGTTTACGGCAAGCGAAATCCGAACCAGCGAGTTGCCTACAGCTGTAACTTCGGCCATTGCAAGCCAATTTTCCGGGGCTACCACCAAAGAAGCGGAGCGTTTAGACGGGGCGGATGGCAGCGTACAATACGAAGTTGAATTGAAAAATGGTTCTGTTGTACTTGATGCCTTGTTTTCTGCTGATGGAGAGTTTATCTGCTCAAAAATAGACAACGAAGAGGACGATGAGGGATAAAGATCAAGCTCAATAGATTACTCCAATCAAGAGTCAATTTTATCCTGCCTCATCAGGGCGAGACGTGAAAAACAACACGTCTTGCCCTCTTGGGGCTTTTTTAGTCGGGTTATTTTCAGCACTCAATAATTCGAATAAATCCACTCCAAAACCTTCTCCATCTCCTTGCGCACATCGTCGGCAGGCACGCTCAGGTTGTTGTGCATAAAGCTGAAAATCATCGTTTTACCGCTTTTGGCGCAAAGGTAGCCGCTCAGGCAATGCACGTGGCGCAGGGTACCCGTTTTGGCAAACACATAAGGATCGTCGTTGTCGCCTGCATACCAGGCTTTGATGGTTCCGGAAACACCCCCGGCGGGCATCATGGCGAACAGCCGCTCAGCCGGCACATCGCGGTAGAGTTGGTAAAGCACCTGAACTATTGAACCCGGCGTGGCCATGTTATAGCGGGACAAACCCGAGCCGTCGGCCCAGATCAATTCCCGGGGTAGCTCGTTGAAAAACTTCCGCTTGGCATAGTCAATCATTTTGGCAGTATTCATCACGCCGAAGACTTTTCCGGAACTCGTCAGCAGCAGTTGTTCGGCTAAAAAATTATCGCTTTCCTGCATCATGCGACGGTAAAGTGCCGGAGTGGCCTTCACGTGCAAGGTTTTGAATTTTTGCGGTAAGCTGAATTTTTCCAGCAACAGGACTTCTTTCCCCAGCGTATCACCAAGCAGGTTGGCAATCATTTCCGGGCTGCACTGATAGGGGATCCGCCGATCCAGCCGGTTGGCGTTGCCAGCTATTTCATTGTATTCGATGAAGTTGCGGTGTTCTTCCCGCCGCACAATGGCGCGTTCATTCGGCAGGTCTTTGTTGTAGACTAAACGCTGCCGGAAAAACTCCGGAAAAACTTCAAACCCGTTGCCGGATTTGCGCACTGCCGCTAAGTTCCCGTAAATGGGAAATGGCGATTTTTCAACCTGGTAATAGTCGCTGTAATCGTCCCAGGCCCAACCCGAACCAAAGCGTTCGTCTTTGTAGTTGGCGGGTGAAAAATACAGGCTGCCTTGGTGATTTTTCAAAAAGCTGAACGCAGTGCTGTCCGGGAAAAAATCGGGATTCAGAAAAAGCGGATTGCCGCTGCCCCAAATGATGAGCGAATCGCCCTGCTCCTTATAATAAAAAGCAGGAATGGTATCGGCCAGTACTTTCCAGGCAGTGTAGAGGGTGAAAATTTTGGTATTGGAGGCGGGGGTAAAATAAAGATCGCCGTTTTTGTTGTAAATCATGCGCTTGTCCTCGGCGTCAAACAAGACGAATCCGGTGAAGCTTTTCGCAAAAACGGGGGATTCTTCGACTAAAATTTTCAGGGTTTTAAAGCTTTTGGCGGGCTTTTTGGTTTGGCTGTAGCTGGCAAAGGAGCACATAAATAATGCTGCGAAAAGCAGATATTTGCAGGTCAGTTTGAAATTGATCACGGGAATCATAGAACAGTTCGTCATGGAATACAGATTTTCACTCATCGTCATTTTTCTTGCCTTGCTGCTGCCTGAAACGCAGGCACAAACAAATACACCAGGCATCCTGAATTGGTTTCAGGAATCCGAAAATTCGATTGTCGCGCTAAAAAACGAAAAAAACCTGATACCGTTGCAGCGATTGGACACTTTAAAAGTTGCCAGTATCGCCATCCGCCTGCCGCAGGGCAATTTTTTTCAGGCTACCCTCGATCAATACCTCCCTACGGTGCAAATGGGCGTAGGGGTTTCAGAAGAAGCAGATTATCAGGCTTTAGCCAAAAAAATCGGACAAACCTATAATGTGGTCATCGCCGCCGTGGACGCGGAAGCCATCCGCGACGACCTTGTAGGGCCTTTCAAGATGATGGATCGCCTTTTTAATGCTTTGCGCCAGGAAACCAACTTTATCCTCGTCGTTTTTGGCCAGGGGGAAGTCTGGGCAAACCTTGCCGTACACAATTATTCGGACGTGTTGCTGTACGCCCCTTTCAACGACCGCTTCACCCAATCGCTGTCGGCCCAGGCGATTTTCGGCGCTGCCGGAATTGATTCCAGGCTGACGTCCGACCTGAGCTATACCTACCGAAAAGGGGATGGTCTGGACATTCCGGGCGGGTTGCGCCTGCGCTTTTCGCCGCCGGAAGCCATCGGCATCAATGGCGATTCGTTGCGAAACGGCATCAATACGATCCTGATGGAAGGCTTGGATGCTCATGCCTTTCCGGGTGTTCAGGTGCTGGTGGCCAAAGAAGGACACATCATTTACCACCAGGTTTTCGGCCATCAGACGTACGACCCCGCATCGCCCCCGGTGGCGCATCAGGATCTTTACGATTTAGCCTCCCTCACCAAAATATCCGCCAGCCTGCCGGCGCTGATGCGGTTGGTTGAAGAAGGCAAAATCGGCTTGGACGACCCCTTGAAAAACTGGTATCCGAAATTTAAAAAATCCAATAAAAAGAACCTCACGTTGCGCCGGTTGCTCACCCACACGGCTCAAATCAAAGCCTGGATTCCTTTCTGGCGCAATACCCTCAAAAAAAACGGAACTTTTAAGAAGAATACTTTTCAGCGCGATTCGACTGCACCGTTTAATGTAAAAATCACGGACAGCTTGTGGTTGCATGAGCAATACCGCAACAAAATTTTTAAAGCCATCAAAAAATCAAAACTCAACAAAGCACCGGGTTACGTTTATTCCGATATGTCTTTTTACCTCTATCCTGAAGTGGTGGAATCGCTCACCGGCCAGCCTTTCGAGGTCTACCTGGAAAATACATTTTACCACCGCATAGGCGCTTATAGCCTGATATTTAATCCATTGCAATATTATCCGAAAGATTGGATCATCCCCACCGAAAACGATACTTTTTTCCGAAAAACCCAGATTCATGGCGTCGTACACGACGAAGGTGCCATCATGCTCGGCGGGGTTTCGGGGCACGCCGGCCTTTTCGGCAACATCACCGATTTAGCCAAGCTGATGCAAATGTACCTGAACGGGGGCACGTACGGCGGCGAGCGCTACCTGTCGGAAGCGACCCTGAGCACTT
The DNA here is from genome assembly GCA_038323375.1 of Chitinophagales bacterium. Classification (GTDB taxonomy): domain Bacteria; phylum Bacteroidota; class Bacteroidia; order Chitinophagales; family Saprospiraceae; genus JABWAJ01. Next base: position 20,075 of record JBBQGV010000078.1, on the reverse strand, counting down.
TCAACAGCCGTCCTTACGAAAGCGAAGGCATCCATCGGGGCATCGGATTTGACAAACCCCTGTTGGTTTATGATCCGGAAAAAAGCCATACGGCCGCTGCTGCCAGCCCGGAAAGTTTTGGCCATTCGGGCTTTACCGGCACCTTTGCGTGGGTGGACCCCAAAGAACAGCTCATTTTTATCTTTTTCTCCAACCGCGTCTACCCGACCCGCGACAACCGGAAATTGATTGAAATGCGGATTCGGCAGCGGATTCAGGAGGCAATTTATCGGGTAGTTTCTGATAAATAGTTGGCAGGATTTTAGGGGGCAGTTGGCAGGCGGGGACACAAAACAAGGAGCAAATCAATATGGAATATCCGGTACTTTCATCCGTTTTTTACCAGCGCGAAGACGTGGTTCAAATCAGCAAAGACCTGCTGGGCAAATATTTGGTCACTGAATTTGATGGACAATTGACAGCCGGAAAAATTGTGGAAACCGAAGCCTACCGCGGTCCCGACGACAAAGCCTGTCACGCGTGGAACAACCGCTTCACCGACCGCACCCGCGTCATGTACGAGACAGGTGGCGTGGCTTATGTCTACCTTTGTTATGGGATGCACCACTTGTTTAATGTGGTGACTGGCCCGAAAGGCATGGCCCACGCCGTACTCATCCGGGCCATCGAACCAATCCAAAATGTAGAAATCATGCAATTGCGCCGGAATATGACGGCGCTCAAGCCACAACTCACCGCCGGCCCTGGTGCCATGAGTCAGGCCCTCGGCATTAAAACGGCGTTTAATGGTATGAATCTGATGGATTTGGCTTCGCCCATCCGGATTGAAGATCGCGGGGAAGTAGTGGACGAAAGCGATATTTTAACCGGCCCGAGGGTAGGCGTGGAGTCGGCGGGCGAATGCGCTTTGTGGCCTTGGCGGTTTGTAGTGAAGGGGTCGGTTTGGGCGAGTAAATTCCGAAAGTAGGGTCTGTTCTTTATAGCTCAACTCTAAAGAACAGACCCGGACTAAAAAGACGAATACTAAATAGCTGCGTTTAAATCAAATCCCTCAATTTAAAAGTTACTTTCAGCTTCTCTTCTTCGCGCTTTATGTTAAGGTGTATTTTTTTACCCGTTCGCCCTTGCATTTTATGCGCGATGCCTTCTAATGTAAAGAGGGCGGCAGGCAAGCCATTGAGGGTTTTGATTTCGTCGCCCACCTTCAGGCCGGCCTCCTCTGCGGGGCTGCCCGGCACCACGTTGAGGATCACAAAACTGCCAAGGTTGGGGCCGGAAACAGCGAGGAGCATGCCACTTTTGTCGTATTGAAATTTATCTTTAAACGCCCGGTTCGGGAGCAGGTATAGTTTGCTGCGCACGTAGTCAATAATAATGGTAAACCGGCTCAGAATCTGATTCCCGAGGATGCCGTTGCGGTTGTTGAGATAGCTGGAGTCCATGTCTGGGGAGAGTTCCTGGAAATTGGTGGTTACACTTTCAAAAGAAAATCCGGCAAGCCCAAGCCGGGGAATACGGCCCATAAAACCCTCGATGGTACCGCCCAGTCCCATGCCGATGCTGCTTCGGACGACGTGTGCAGGCAGGTGGAGTTTGGTATTGGTGTTGGTATGCAGCATCAATGCGAGGTTAGCGCCGGAGTCCATCAGTAGTTTAACCTCGGTAGAATCTTCGCTGCCGAGGCGGGTATGCGCGATGAGGTAAGGTTTATGCCGTTTGATTTCTAAGGGCATTTCCACGTATTCTCCTTTGGGCGCCTGGAAATGAGCGGGGTCGTAGAGGGTGATTTTCCGGATCCGGTAGTCAATTTTCACGACAAAACGCCGGAGCAGGTCGGCACCAAGAATCCCCTGAACGTTGATGCCGGCAAATTCTTCAAAGCGGAGGTAGTCTTCTTCCAGCACCAGAATGGCTTGGTTGGTCACGTACAAATCATTCATTTTGATCCGGATGCCATTGGCGAGGTAGGCGTACAATTCCATTTTCAGATCCGATCCGAGCAAGGGAAAACGGCGTTTGTAGTCAACCTGGAGCAAGTCAGTGATTTCGCGGCGGGTGAGAATGGTGTGTTCGGCTCCGGTATCGAAAATAAATCTTAGCGGAAAAATATCGTTGAGGACGATTCTGACAATGATAAAATTGTTTTCGTACTCAAAGGGGATTTCTACTTTTTTCAAACCCTTCGGAAGCATCAGGTCGCGCCGCTGTGCCCCCGATTCAAAAGGGGAAAAGAGCGAAATCAAAGCTGAGATCAGCAGGAATCGGGTCATATTATGTCGGGAGAATGAAGCCATTTTGAGCAAGTATTGATAACTTAACCAACAATTTACCTTGAAATAACGAATAAGGTACGACATTTGAAGTCGCAATATAATTTTGTATCTTGCTATTTTTAAAAAAATGTCTTTTTGCATTCTTGGTTTTTTCAGACTTATTTAGGACTTTTACGCTCTGGAGTTAGTGTTAAAAGAACACCTAATGCAACAAAACGAACAACTTAAATCATCAGGTGTTCCAAACTAACTGCCCAACTTAACACTCGAAGAAGGATAAACAAAGAAGAAGTTACATTTTGTCAACTAAATCGGAGTATTGTATGAAGCTTAAAGTCAACTATTTTGCCAAATGGTTGCTACTCGTTCTGGCTACCGGATTATGTGGGTCTGCATTTGCGCAGCGCACGATTTCCGGCACCATTACAGATGATGCGACCAAAGAACCGCTTATCGGCGCGAACATACTGGTGGTAGGAACCTCCACCGGTACGATCACCGACTTTGACGGTAAGTACGAGTTGAGACTTCCGGATGGCGCAACCCAACTGGAAATTTCCTACACAGGCTACTCGTCGAAGACAGTAGCGATCGGTACATCAAACGTGATGGACTTCACCCTGTCGGCTGGCCAGTTGCTGGACGAAGTGGTGGTGGTTGGTTACGGCACCCAGAAGCAACGGGAAGTAACAGGCTCGGTAACGAGCGTGAAAGCCGAAGACTTCAACGGGGGTAACATCAACGACCCACTCCAGTTGGTGCAGGGTAAAGTGCCCGGTTTGTCCATTTCCAAGATCGGTGGCGACCCGAACGGCGGTTCTACCATCCGGCTTCGCGGTTTGTCTACGCTTGGTGCCAACGCCGAGCCTTTGATTATTATTGACGGCCTGATCGGCGCTTCTCTGGAAAGTGTTGACCCGAATGACATTGCTTCAATTGACGTGTTGAAAGACGGTTCGGCTGCGGCAATTTACGGTTCACGCGGTTCCAGTGGGGTGATCCTGATCACCACGAAGAAAGGAGCAAAAGGTTCTACTTCGGTAGAGTACAATGCCTACGTCAGCTCTGAATCCATCGCCAATCAGGTGGATGTTGCTTCTCCGGCAGAATTCAAGCGCCTGCGTCCGGCCTCTGACCGCGGCAGCAGCACAGACTGGCTCGACCTCGTTACACGCGACGCTATTTCTCACGCACACAACATCGCATTGTCGGGTGGTTTTGGAGGCACGGCTTACCGCGCTTCTTTCAACATTCGTAACATTGAGGGGGTAGGTTTGGGCGATGGTTTTCGTCAACTCAACGGTCGTTTGAACCTGACACAAAAGGCGTTGAACGACAAACTAACGATTGGGGTAAACCTATCGGCTACCAACCGTAAGGCGACTTATGCGTTCCGCGAAGCATTCCGCTACGCAGTCACGTACAACCCAACAGCGCCTGCGTTTTTCCCGGAAGGCAGCACTAACCCATTGGTAGGCAAGTATGGTGGCTACTACCAGGAAGAAAACTTCGACTTCTTCAACCCGTTGGCCATTGCCGAGCAGAGCACCAATAATGGAGATATCAAAGAATTGGTGATGGGCGCCCGCGCTGATTATCAGTTGTTTGAGGGCTTTACAGCTGGCGTTTCCTATGCAGTGCAGCGTGAAAGCGAACAATTCGGCAGCTTCTACGACAAAGATGCTTATTTCCGTGGCTTTAACACGGATGGTTCGGCCAGCATCAGCAGCAACGACCGCCTGAATGAATTGTTCGAAATAACGGGCAATTACACCACAGGTTTTGGCGGCAACAACGTACTGACTTTGTTAGGTGGTTATTCCTGGCAAAACAACGACAGCTACAGCTCGAACGCTACGAATGGTGTCTTCATTTCCAACGACCTAAGCTTTTACGGCCTCGGTGCCGGTCAGGACTTAGACCGCGGACGTGCAGCGCTTGGTAACGGACGTGATGTTTACAAAGTCATCGCTTTCTTTGGTCGCGTTAACTTGAACATTGACGACACGTACTTCTTTATGGCTTCTGCACGCCGTGAAGGCAGCACGCGCTTTGGAGAAGGCAACAAGTGGGGTATTTTCCCCGCGGTGAGCGCCGGTGTTACGCTGAGTAACCTGGTAGACATCGCCGGAGTTGACAACCTGAAACTCCGCGTAGGTTATGGGGAAACGGGAGCTATCCCTCCGGGTAGCCTCCTCGGACAGCGGACTTATGTAGAGCGTGGTTCTTTCTTCTTCAATGGTGGTTTTGTACCAGCTTACGGCCCGGATCGCAACCCGAACCCGGACTTGAAGTGGGAAACCAAAGGCGAATTCAACGCAGGTTTGGACTTTGCTTTGGCTGATTCCAAACTGACCGGCACCTTTGAATACTACACCCGCAGCACCCGTGACTTTATCTACGAAGTAAACGTACCCGTTCCGCCAAATCAGGCTTCCCGCACTTGGGCTAACTTAGAAGACGTTGAGCTGAAAAATACAGGGATCGAATTGAGCCTTGGCTACCTCTTCGGCAACAAAAATGGCGTAAGCTGGGAGCCACGTGTTCTGTTCTCCACTTACAGTACCGTATTGGATACAGTTTCAGTAAGTGGCGAATCTAAATTCCCATTTTTCCAGAGCGGTGGCCAGGTATTCAACGATTTCACTTCTCCGGGCGCACCGGGTCTGAACAACTTGCCAACAATGGTCGTTCAGGGTGGCCAGGAAATTGGTCAGATGTGGGGCTTTACGTTTGATCGCGTAGGTGAAGACGGCAGCTTCGTTTACAAAGACCTTAACGGCGATGGGGTAATCACTTCTGATGACCAATCGGTAATTGGCAATGGTTTGCCGGATTTCTCTCTGGGGATCAACAACTCCTTCACTTTTGGCGATTTTGATTTCAACTTCTTCCTGCGTGGAGAATTTGGCCACGACCTGATCAACAGTTTCCGTACCTTCTACGAGCCACTGGGATCTCGTACTATTGAAAACTTAGTGGTTACGGAATTTTTCAATGAAAACCTGACCGCTACGCCTGCGTTCAACAGCTACTATGTGGAAGATGCTTCTTTCATCGCGTTGGACAACGCAACGCTGGGTTACAAATTGAAATTGCCAGCAGGCGGCAGCTTCAAAAGCTTGCGCTTGTACCTGACAGCACAGAACTTGTTCTTTATCACGGATTACTCCGGCGTAGATCCTTCGGTTCGGTATGCTGACCCGGGTGGAACAGACAACGGTGGTTTCGCTGGCCGCGAATTCAACCCGGATCCGCTGTATCCAGGCCATGACCGCCGGAACAATTATTTCAGAACCCGTTCGCTCATCTTTGGGTTGAACCTTGGTTTCTAATGTCAATCGTTAGTTCTTTCAAAAATGTACGTTATGATCAATAAAACATCTTTTTTTGGGAAAGCGCTTTTGATGTTGGCGTTTCTGACCCCTTTCACCCAGTCGTGTACGAATCTGGATGAAGAGGTTTACGGTCAGTTGACCGACGCCAACTTCCCAACGACAGAGGAGCAATTTATCTCTGCCCTGGGCGCTACTTATACCAGCCTTTATGGTTGGGCGAACCATAACAGCATCTTCTCGCTGCAGGAAATTGCTTCTGACGAGATGATGATCCCACACCGCGGCGCCGACTGGTTTGACGGAGGACAGTGGCTGCGCGTTCACCGCCATGAGTATACGAAAACCGAAGAGTCCATCAACAATGGCTGGGGCTTCCTGTTCGGTGGCGTAAATAACTGTAACCGCGTGATTGACTTGTTCGATCAATTGGTTGCCGACGGCAAGGTTGAAGCGGCAACGGCTGCCGCCTTCATCGGTGAGGTGAAAGTACTGCGCGCGTTGTTCTACTTCTGGCTGCTGGATGCTTACGGCAACGTGCCCATCGTATCAAGCTTCGCTGATGCAGAACCCAACCCGCCTACCAAGTCGCGTGCAGAAGTATATGCTTTCATTGAAAGCGAACTGAATGCGAACGTGCCTAACTTAGCCCGTAAGAAAGACGGTTCTACTTATGCTCGTATGAACTACTACGCTGGCAAAGCGCTGCAGGCTAAACTGTATCTGAACGCTGAAGTTTACACTGGCACAGCACAGTGGGATGCGGCAATCGCAGCTTGCGATGAAGTCGTCAACTCCGGAGCTTATTCTTTGGAAAGCGATTACTTCACGAACTTCAATACGAATAACGCTGGTTCCAACGAGAACATCTTTGTGGTTCCTTACGATGAACAGAATGCTCAGGGCTTTAACATTGCCCAGATGACGTTGCACTACTCCAGCCAGGCTACCTTCAAGTTACAGGCACAGCCTTGGAATGGTTATTGCACCCTACAGGAGTTCTATGAGTCTTACGAAAATTCGGACAAACGCAAAGGTGTTTCGGGCAACCAGAGCATCCGGGGCAACTTCCATGCAGGCCCTCAGTTTGATGCCGACGGTACCCGCACGATTGATTCAGGCGCTGAAACCGGCGACCCTGTACTCGACCCGGATGGCCAACCGTTGACCTTTACGCCGGAAATCAACGAACACTTCCCGAACGCACTCCGCCAGGCAGGCGCGCGGGTTGGCAAGTTCCAATATGCTTTAGGCGCTACTCAGAACCTGAGCAACGACTTCCCGATTCTGCGCTACAGCGATGTTGTGTTGATGAAAGCAGAAGCCCTGTTCCGTAAAGGTACCGGCGATCCGGCGGCTTTAGTGAACCAGGTTCGTACGCGCGCAGGCGTTGCAGAATTCGGAAGCGTCACTGCGGATAACCTGTTGGCAGAACGTGGCCGCGAGTTCTTCTACGAAGGCTGGCGTCGTCAGGATTTGATCCGCTTTGGAAAATACGGGGATGCCCGTCAGTTCAAACCGGCTTCGGATGCGAACAAACGGATTTTCCCAATTCCGGCACAGCAAGTTAACGCTAATCCGCGTCTGGTGCAAAACCCGGGTTATTAATTGCCGTTATTGAATCCGTATAGATTCTAAATGATACATGAGTCATCCCGAATTTTTTGGGATGGCTCATGTCATTTTAGAGCTTGTTCGGGTTTTCGTGATCGAGCGAGGGCGAGGAAATTTTATTTTAGACAAGGCGATTTTTGCAGACGTAGCCGGCAGTTACGGCGAAAAAAATCAACGTAGTATAAAATAAAATTTGCCGTCCGTAGCCGATTGACGGATATCCGATCAAGCTCTTAACCGTTGAGTTTGCTTTTCTGCACAAATGATCGTCGCTTATGCATTCATGCCGCTTGTTTGTTTATACCTCGCTGATGGCGCTCCTGTTCAATTCCTGCGGGGAAAAAAGCGGGGTACCCGCTCCAGCTAAAGATGCCCTGTTCACGGAATTATCCTCCCGGGTAACCGGCATCGAATTCCTCAACCAACTTCAGCATACGGAGGAATTCAATGCCTATACCTATCGGAATTTTTACAACGGTGCCGGCGTTGGAATCGGGGACCTCAACAACGACGGCTTGCCGGATATTTACTTTTGCGGCAACCAGGCGGATAATAAACTCTACCTCAACAAGGGCAATTTTCTGTTTGAAGACATTACCGAAAAAGCCGGGGTTGCCTGTAAAGGGGTTTGGTCTTCCGGCGTTTCCTTCGCAGATGTAAATGGCGATGGCCTGCTCGATATTTATGTGTGCAAATCCGGCGCGCCGATTGGCGAAAACCGCCACAACGAGCTATTTATCAACAATGGCGATCTCACTTTCACCGAAGCTTCCAAAACCTGGGGCATTGCCGACGTCGGCTTGTCGTCCCACGCCGCCTTTTTCGACTACGACAAAGACGGCGATCTGGACATGTACCTGCTGAATAACTCGCTGCGCCCGGTTGGTGGCTATGACCTCATCAAAGACCAACGCCTGAAACGCGATCCTTCCGGCGGCAACAAACTCTACCGCAACGACGGGGAAAGCTTCAGTGACGTGAGCGAACAAGCGGGGATTTACGGCAGCGCCATCGGATTTGGCCTGGGCGTCACCATCGGTGATGTCAACCGCGACGGTTGGTCCGACATCTATGTGTCGAACGACTTTTTCGAGCGGGATTACCTTTATTTTAACAACCAGGACGGCACCTTTACGGAAGCTTTGGAATCCCACCTGCGCGAAATCAGCATGGGCTCGATGGGCGCCGACATGGCCGACCTGAACAACGACGGCTACCCGGAGATATTCGTCACCGAAATGCTGCCGGAAGACGATGCCCGCATGAAAACCAAAACAGTGTTTGAAAATTGGGACAAATACCAAATCAACATCCAAAACGGTTATTACCAGCAGTTTGCCCGCAACGTGCTGCAACTAAACCGGGGCAATGGCCAGTTCAGCGAAATTAGCCGCATGGCAGGCGTTCACGCCACCGACTGGAGTTGGGGGGCTTTGATCGCGGATTTTGACAACGACGGCTACAAAGACATCTTTGTTGCAAATGGCATTTTTAAAGACCTCACCGATCAGGATTACATCAATTTTTATTCCGACCCTAATACCATCCGAAATATCCTGCGCCGCGATAATGCCGTCATCAAACAAATGATAGACACCATCCCGTCGCAGCCGCTGGCGAATTATTTATTTGTAAACAAGGGAGCAATAGCCGGAGACCCTACTGCAACAGGCCTTGCTTTTGAAAACAAAGCAGCCGCCTGGGGTTTGGGCACGCCGGGCTTTTCCAATGGCTCTGCTTATGCCGATTTAGACAATGACGGTGACCTCGACCTGGTGGTCAATAATGTCAATATGCCTCCTTTCGTATACCGCAATGAAACGAAACAGAAAAAACCAGTGCAACATTTTCTGAATATCAAGCTTGACGGCGAAGGTAAAAACCGGTTTGCCCTGGGCGCACAAGTCAGCGTCTACGCTGGCGGACAAAACCATTATCAGGAAATTGCGCCCATGCGCGGGTTTCAATCCTGCGTGGATTATCGCCTCCATTTTGGAATGGGTGCAGCAACAAAGGCGGATTCTTTGGTCGTTTTGTGGCCGGATGGTCGGATGACGCAACTGTCGAATGTACCTGCTGATCAGTTTTTGACGATTAAACAAGCCGAAGCTAAGGCAGCGGTTCTTACCAAATCAAAAAGCACAAAACCTGTTTTTTTAGAAGTCGGCGTATCCTTTGGCATCGGCTGGCAGCACCAGGAAAATTCGTTTGTTGATTTCGATCGAGACCGGCTGATTTTTCACATGGTGTCGTCGGAAGGTCCCAAAATTTGTGTGGGCGACGTGAACGGCGACAAACGGGAAGACTATTTCATCAGCGGCGCCAAAGACCAAGCAGGCGCCCTGTTTGTTCAGTTGCCAAATGGCCGGTTTCGCCAAACCAATCAGGCAATGTTTGAAGCAGACAAAATTTCAGAAGACACCGATTGCCTTTTTTTCGATGTGGATGGCGATGGCGACCTCGACTTGTATGTAGCCAGCGGCGGGAATGAATTTCCCTCCAGTTCCGATGCGCTGCTGGATCGCCTTTACCTGAACGATGGCCGGGGTAATTTCAAACGCCTGACGCCAGCGCCCGGCATTTCCAGATTTGAAAGTACTTCCTGTGTGAAAGCTGCCGATTTTGATGGCGACGGCGATCTCGATTTGTTTGTAGGAACGCGACTGAAGCCCTTCCTGTATGGCGTGCCGGTCAGCGGTTGTTTGTTGCAGAACGATGGCAAAGGTAATTTTACGGATAGAACCAAACAATTGGCGCCGGGACTGTTGCAATGCGGCATGATTACCGATGCGGCCTGGTCGGATATTGACGGCGACGGCGACCCCGACCTCACGGTGGTGGGGGAGTGGATGCCGGTGAAAATGTTCAGGAATGACTTAAAACAGGGCGGCGGTTTCCCTGAGGTTTCTGAATCTGCTGGTTTGGCCGGCAGCAACGGGTTTTGGCACTGTGTGGAATCCGTTGACCTTGACGGCGACGGTGATATGGATTTTCTTTTGGGCAACCACGGCTTGAACAGCCGGATCAAAGCTTCGGCGACGCGCCCGGCCACCTTGTATGTCAACGATTTTGATGAAAATGGCACGGCGGAACAAATCCTGTGTACCTACAATGGCGAACGCTCCTATCCTTTGGTGTTGCGGCAAGACCTCGTCGCACAATTGCCTTCCCTCAAGAAAAAATACCTGAAACACGCGGCCTACAAAGAGCAAACCATCGAAGATATTTTTACACCCCAGCAATTGGAGCGGGCCATCCGCCTGAGCGCTTACCGCTTAGAAAGCGGCTGTTTGATCAACGACGGCAAAGGCCGGTTTGAATGGCGGGCTTTGCCCCTACAAGCCCAGATCGCGCCGGTCTACGCCATTTCGGTGCAGGATTTTGATGGCGACAACAAGCCAGACCTGCTGTTGGGCGGAAACTTTTGCCGCTCAAAACCAGAGGTTGGCATTTACGATTCGAGCTACGGGTTAGCCTTACGTGGCAATGGCAACGGCGTTTTTTTGCCCATGCGACCGGAAGATTCGGGGTTCTTTGTTAAAGGAGAAATCCGGGATATTCAAAACATCCGCATTGGAAAGCGCCATGTAGTTTTGGTGGCCAAGAACAACGACAAGATGACGGCGTTTGAGAGAAATTGATCTTTTACACGTATATTCGCACACTTAAAAATCAATCACTACAACATGAAATACCTGATTTATAGCGCTTTCTTTTGTGTGCTGACTATTTTTTGGAGTTGCAGCCAGACTTCAGAATACAAGCGCATGGAAGCGCGCGAATTGGCCAGCGGCGAGCGGCATGATTCGCTGTTTCTCGGAATTTATTTGGGCATGAGCAGCAAAGACTTCTACGCCCATTGCTGGGAAATGAATAAGAAGGAACTCATCAAAGAGGGCATGAACAACTCCAGCGTTCAGTACATTCCCAAAGAGTTGAAACACCCGGGCAAGATGTATTTTTACCCCAAGGTTTGGGAAGACAAAATCTATGAAATGCCGATTTCTTTTGTCTATGATGCCTGGGCGCCATGGAATAAGGAGTTGTTTGCTGACAGCCTTCAGGTAGATGTTCGCCGGATGTTCGAGGTCTGGTATGGCGAAGGGTTTATGGAAATCTCCCACCCCCAACGTGGCCCTGCTTTCGTGAAAATGGATGGAAACAGGCGCATTACCATCTGGAAAGAAGACGACCAGCGGGTGCGGGCAAGTATTACGGATGTGCCCACGGAGAAGATTGTGGAAGCGCAACTTGCGGAGATGGAGAAAGAGAGGGAGAAGGAGAGCGGGGGAGAGAAATGAGTTGGCAGGCAGCAGTTGGCAGGATTGATTTCGTTTCGGATGAAAGTAACCGACACTTTGAAAATACGTAAGCTACTGCCAACTGAAAACTCAGTGAGCGTTGCTAATCTTTAGGACACGCTCCTTAAGAAGTTTCGAATTTTGAAATGCCGGGTATCAGAATAAAAACATCATGCGGATCATACCATATTTTGCCCCTTGTCCTCCCGCTTGTGCGGAACAGGCTTTGCACTTTGCCTTTTGCCTCTTGCGCTCCCGCTTGTGCGGAACAGGCATTGCTCTTTGCCTTTTAGCAACAAGCTGCAAACCATCCGAACAGCCCGTTGGAGATACCCTGTTCACCACGATGCCTGCTGCTAAAACGGGCATTGATTTTGCCAATAACCTCGAATACAACAGCGCTTTCAACATTTATACCTACCGCAATTTTTACAACGGCGGCGGAGTAGCCATCGGCGACCTCAACAACGACAGTCTGCCGGATGTCTACTTCACGGCCAATATGGGTAAAAATCACCTGTACCTCAACAAAGGCAATTTCAAATTTGAAGACATCACCGAAAAAGCCGGGGTAGGAGGCACAAAGGCCTGGTCTACCGGCGTGGCGATGGCAGACGTGAATGGCGACGGCCTCTTAGATATTTATGTTTGCAATTCCGGCGATATTGAGGGCGACAACAAACAGAATGAGCTGTTTATCAACAACGGAGACCTGACTTTTACAGAAAAAGCTGCCGAATACGGCCTTGATGATAAAGGCTATTCGACCCATGCCGCGTTTTTCGACTACGACAAAGATGGCGACCTGGACATGTACCTGCTGAACAATTCTTACCAGGCCATCGGGAGTTTTAATTTGCGTAAAAATATTCGGGGTGTGCGCGACCCCGTCGGCGGCCATAAACTTTTTCGCAATGACGGTGACAAATTTACCGACGTAAGCGAAGCTGCGGGCATTTACGGCAGTGTCATCGCTTTTGGACTGGGCGTCACGGTAGGAGATGTGAACCGGGACGGCTGGTTGGATATCTACGTGTCGAACGATTTTTTTGAACGCGATTACCTCTACATCAATCAAAAAAACGGCACGTTCAAAGAAATGCTGGAAGAACAAATCCGCTCCATCAGCGGCGCGTCCATGGGCGCGGATATGGCCGATTTTAACAACGACGGCTACCCAGAAATTTTCGTAACCGAAATGCTCCCGGAACCCAACGAGCGTCTGAAAACCGCCACCACCTTTGAAAATTGGGATCGCTATCAATACGGCGTAAAAAATGGCTACTACCACCAGTTCACGCGCAATATGTTCCACCTAAACAACGGCGACGGCACGTATAGCGAAATCGGCAGGCTATCCGGTGTGGAGGCGACCGACTGGAGTTGGGGGGCGCTAATTGTGGACTTGGACAACAACGGGAAAAAGGACATTTTTGTAGCCAATGGCATTTACCAGGATCTGACCGACCAGGATTTTCTCAATTTTATTGCCAACGAAGAAGTGCAGCGCGCCGTCATTAGTAAGGAAGGCGTTGACTATAAAAAGCTTATTGATTATATCCCGTCGCGTGCCGTTTCCAATTACGCTTTTTCACGCGAAGGCGGCGAAAATGGTTTTCGCTTCACCAACCGCGCCAAAGACTGGGGCTTAGACGCGCCCGGTTTTTCCAACGGTTCGGCTTATGCTGACTTAGACAACGACGGCGACCTTGATCTGGTCGTCAATAACGTCAACATGCCGGCATTTGTCTATCGGAATGAAACCCACACCAAGCATCCTGGAAACCACTTTCTCCAACTAACGCTGAAAGGCAACGGTAAAAATCCGTTCGCCGTTGGCGCAAAGGCTGCAGTTTTTTACCAAGGGCAACAATACTATTTGGAGCAAATTCCAACCCGCGGGTTTCAGTCGTCCATCGAAAATCGCCTGCTTTTTGGTCTGGGGAATATCGAAGTGGCCGATTCGCTGCTGGTGGAATGGCCGGATGGAAAATTCACGCTGCGCACGAAAGTGCCGACGAATCAATCGCTCACCTTGTCGCAAGACGAAGCGACGGAACTGCCTCGGGCACAACAAAAAGCTTCGGCGACAATATTTACCACGGTAGCGCCTCCCTTTGAATACCGCCACGAAGAAAATATTTTCGTGGATTTCGACCGCGACCGCCTGCTTTATCACATGCTGTCGGCGGAAGGGCCGAAAGTGGCGAAAGGCGATGTGAACGGTGACGGGTTGGAAGACTTGTACATCGGCGGCGCCAAAGACCATCCCGGCAGCCTGTTTGTTCAAAAACTAAGCGGGCGCTTTCAAGCGACCAACCCGGCTTTATTTGAAAACGACCAACTCTCCGAAGACGCCGGCGCGCTGTTTTTTGACGCCGATGGAGACGGAGATCAGGATTTGTATGTCGCTTCCGGCGGCAACGAATTTGTAGCCGGGCATTCGGCTTTAATTGATCGCCTGTACTTGAACGACGGCCGCGGGAATTTTTCCAAATCGCCGCAATTTCTGCCAACCAACAAAGCAGAAAGCACGTCCTGCGTGGCGGCTGCCGACTACGACCAGGATGGCGACCTCGATTTGTTCGTGGGCGTTCGCCTTCGACCGGAATTGTATGGCGTACCTTGCAACGGCTATATTTTGCAAAACAACGGGAAGGGCAAATTTACCAATGTGACGCCTTCTATCGCTCCGGGATTGAAAGAAGTTGGTATGATTACGACGGCAATCTGGGCGGATCTGGATGGCGACAAAGACCCCGATCTCATTATAGCCGGCGACTGGATGCCGGTTCGGGTTTTTAAAAACCAAAACGGCAATTTTACAGAAACCACAGAAGCAGCCGGCCTGCTGAAAACGAATGGCTGGTGGAATACCCTCGTCGCTGCGGATGTGGATGGTGATGGCGACGTGGATCTGATCGGCGGCAATCACGGCTGGAATTCCCGCCTGCGCGCCACGCCCGAGCGCCCCGTTTCCATGCACGTGAACGACTACGACCAAAACGGCACCGTGGAACAGATTATATGCAGCTACAACGGCGACAAGGCTTACCCTTTGGCGCTGCGCCACGACTTAGTTGCCCAACTGCCTGCACTGAAAAAGAAATACTTGCAATACGCCAGCTACAAAGACCAGACGCTGACCGACATCTTCACACCGGAACAATTAAAAAACTGCGTGGTGCAGGAAGTCTATCACTTGGCCACCACGCTGTTTGTAAACAACGGCAAAGGCGAATTTGAAATGATCGCCCTGCCCATTGAAGCGCAGTTTTCGCCGGTTTGTGCAATCCTGGCCGACGATTTCAACGGCGATGGCCATACAGATATCCTGCTGGGCGGCAACTTCTTCCGCGTCAAACCCGAAATGGGTCGCTACGACGCCAGCTACGGCACGTTGTTGCTGGGCGACGGCAAAAACGGATTCCGGGCGGCACCTTCGGCGATTTCCGGGTTAAAAATTGGCGGGGAAGTTCGGGATTTGGTTGCTTTGAAAGCAGGGAAAGATAAGTTGATTTTTGTGGCAAGGAATGATGATACGGCGGTGTTTTTAAAGCAGGGAGATTGAAGGATGTTGTTGCCTTAGAGTCAGCACAGGAGGCAGGGATAAGTAACGTACTTGCCGATGGCAGGGGAATTTTGTTATCTTTGTATAAAATCATTCAACAATGAGCGTCCAAACCGTATATGACCATGTGGCCGATTTCATTGCCAGTATGGATCCTAAACGGGTGCTGGAAATGAAAGCGCCCGAAGCCATGAGCATCCGTCTGGAGGATTTGATAGACAAAGAAAAAGAAGGGATGCTTACGACTGAGGAAAAAGATGAATTGGATCATTATATTGTGCTTGAGCGGTTGATCCGGCTGGCTAAGGTGCATGCGCGGATTCGGATTGCGCGGGCATGAGTCGTAAAATTCCCGAACCCCTCCGAAGAGCAGCTTCCCAAAGTGCCGGCTATCGCTGCGAATACTGTCGTTTACCGTCGGCGATTCTTTCTACGGCTTCCATGTTGATCACATTATTAGTCGCAAACATGGCGGCGAAACAACCCTTGATAATCTCGCCTACGCCTGCCCCGATTGCAATCGGAGCAAAGGGTCTGACTTAGGCACCTTCCTCTATAATAGCTCCGTTCTTATCAGGTTTTTTAATCCCCGCGGCGATGATTGGAATACTCATTTTGAATTAACCGAAACAGGCGTCATCCACCCAAAAACGGACATTGATGCTGCCACAATAAAAATTTTTCAGATCAACCATCCTGACCGCATTATTGAACGGAAATTGTTGTGGCAAGTGGGGTTAATGGGATATTTTTAGGCGATGTTTCTTTTTTTTTAAAAGCCGTTCAGTGTGGTTTGATGTTGTGATTCAATCGGATGGTCACGCCTTTCACCTTTAATTTTGTTTGGTAACCCCAGAATGCCTCCCCACCTTCATCGTGCTCGACAGCCGACCAGGGAATAAACAGTGGTTTATGGCCCGGTGAAAACAGACGCATCGTTCTGAGCCACAATCCCCGGTCATCTGCTTTAAAGCGGAGGGTGTAATTGTATCGGGAAAGGTTGATCATGCCGCTTCCGGTTTGCAGGTCTGAAGGCATGGGTTGATGGGTTGCGAAGGAGGCCGCCAGTTGCTGCCAGCCAAAGAAACTGATGAGGTAAACGACTCCGCACCAGAATAGTGGAAAAATGATCAAAAAGCCCAGGATGATGAAAATGGCGAGCAGGGTGTCTGATGTTTGCATCGTTGATTTTAAAAATTATTTGAACTAACAGGATTAAACGGTAATTTACTTCGGTTTTTACATTTCTGCAAACCGATCCTGCTATGGCGTCACACATTTTTAAAAAAAACTCCCTGCTCATTGCCCTGTTTTGGGTCAGTCTGGCCTCAACAGCGCAACAACCTTTCCAGTGTGACGACGAATTTTTTCTTTCGACTTCCCGGCGGGGCTTTAATTGGGGCGCTATTGACCGCTTTCGGGTGGATTCCCTGCTGGCCTTTTATCCGAATTACGATCCGCTCTTCTTCGACGAAACCATCCGGATTGTTGCGCTGGGATACAGCGTGGGTGACAATCATTTGTACGGACTCGATCCGTTTACCTACCGCCTTTATCGCATGGATGCCGGGGGTAATGCAACAGATTTGGGCATTCCGCCGGGCTTAGACACCAGTTACAGTTATTTTGCGGGCACCGTTAATCCGTTTGGCAATACCCTGGTGCTCATCGGAAGAAACAAAACGACGGAAACAGACGAGCGCTATTATCAGATTAGCCTTACAAACGGCAGTTTTATGTCGAGTTCGCTGACCATCGTCAGCGACATCGCTACCCGCATTGACGACATTGCTTTTGATCCTGTTTTCGGAACCCTGTTCGGCTACGACAGCAGGAACCGGCACTTAGTTAACCTCAGCACCAGCGGAGTTGTTACGAGCGTGGGCTTTCAAACCCTGAGCGGCATCAGCTACATGGGAGCCATTTTTTTCGATCGCCACGGCAACCTGTTTACTTATGGCGCTGCCGGCGGTGCAGAGACGACGCTTTATTTGCTCGACAAACGAAATGGTGCCATTGTTACCCAAAAAAGTCCCGGTCCCCCCGGAAATTTCACTGACGGTTGCTCCTGTCCTTTTCGTATCGTGTTTGAAAAAACCGTCGCACCGCTTTTGGTATTGCCTTGCGGCGAAGTGACCTATACCTATCGCATCTACAACACATCCGGATCGGCTTACACCCAGGTTGACCTGATTGATACCCTGCCAGCGGGATTTGTAATCACGCAAATGAACGGGGTACCCGCCATTAGCCAGGTTTTGAGCAGCGTTGGAAGCAATGTGCTGTATATCCGGGATTTACACGTTTTACTGGGTGAAAATATCATCACGGTGCGGGCAAGGGTAGGGGATGTGCCGCCGGGTGTGTACGGCAGCCAGGCGTTTTTTGGCCCTTTTCCCAAAGCTTTCCCGGATCCTTTTTTGTCCAATGATCCTTTGGCACCGGGCAACGACGACCCGACCCTCGTGACGGTGGTAGAACGGGAGGACGTGCTGAGCGATACCTCCCTCGTATTGTGCTATGCAGGCGCCTCGCTGACCCTGAACGCCGCAGCGGGTGCAGACGCTTATTTATGGAGCGACGGTTCCACCAGCAGCACGCTGGACGTGACGACGCCCGGATTGTACTGGGTGGAAGCGTCTACGGCGTGCGCAAATTACCGGGATACATTGCATGTTCTGGAACCAACAGAGCCTTTATCGGTTGATTTGGGTGCCGCCCGCAGCATCCGGCTGGGCGATCAGTTTGTACCCGATTTTCAAACCAATGCGACGGGGGCGCTCCAATTTTCCTGGTCGGCTTCAGGCATCACTACCCTGAGCTGCCCCGATTGTGCGCGGCCGGTAAGCCAACCGCAGGAAGATACCTACTACCGGCTCCTCCTCACGGACGGCGATGGTTGCCAGACTGGCGACAGTGTATTGGTGACCGTTATCCCTGCCTTAGACGTATATGCGCCGAATGCTTTTAGCCCAAATGCAGACGGGATCAACGATGTGTTTTACCTTCAGGGGAAAGTTGGCGCGCCGATCCGTTACCTGCGCGTATTCGACCGCTGGGGCGCGTTGGTTTTTGAATGCCTCAATGGAACACTCAACGACCCGGCTTGCGGCTGGAACGGGAAATTTAAAGGCAAACCCATGCCGGAAGGGGAGTATGTTTTTGTGGCAGAAATGGCTTTGCCTGGGGCATTCAGCCAGCAGCTTTCTGGCTCGTTCTCCTTACTGCGCTGAAAAACCTGATTTTTTTTAAATGACTATGGTAATCTTACCAAAAAATATATCTTTGCATCCGTTTTTGAAGTGACAAAGGTCAAACGAGCAGAAAAATGGATCCCTTATTACCTTTTTCAATTCCTGTGAAGGGGTTGCACCACGGGTTGCATCAATTTGATTTTCAGATTGATCGTTCCTTTTTTGAGCAGTTTGAAGCCTCTCCGATAGCGGAGGGGAACGTCGAAATGACGTTGTATTTTGACAAGCGCCCGGAAATGTTTGTCCTCGAATTTGAATTCGAAGGCAAAGTTCGGACGGAGTGTGATCGCTGTACGGCGGCTATTGATCTTCCAATTGCCGATGCGCAGCAGTTGCTCGTCAAATTCAGCTACGAAGTGATGCCGGAAGAGGCAGAAGTGATTTACGTCAACCCCGAGATCACGCATTTCAACGTAGCGCAATACGCCTATGAGTACATTTGTCTGGCTTTGCCGATGATTAAAGTGTACGATTGTGAAGACGAAGATCCGCGTCCCTGTAATCAGGAGATGCTTCGGTTGATCAGTCAGGGCGATACAAAACAGGACACAGAGCCGGAGGGAAAGAATTCCATCTGGGAAGCATTAAAAAATTTAGATCAGGATAATCCATAAAATACAAGCACAATGGCACATCCCAAGCATAGACACTCGAAGCAACGGACACGTACGCGCAGAACGCACCACAAAGCAGCTACGCCGCAAATTGCTACTTGCTCGAAGACAGGCGAGAAGCACATGTTTCACCGCACATATTTTGACGCTGACGGCAACATGCTGTATCGCGGTAAAGTTGTGGTGAAAGCCCCTGAGATAGAGGCATAGCAACGCGCTTCAACGGATAAAAAAGCAACAAGCTCCCATCGAAAACTAAAGCGATGCGGGGCTTTTTGTGTTGAAAGACTAATTTGTGTCTGTCTTTATAGTCCGATAACTGCGTTGTATTTTGCCCCAAAATTGGTCATTTACGCGAGTAAACTCGCATTTTTGGGGCAAAACACGCCTTGTTCTCGAACTCTAAAGAACAGACACGGGACTAAATGGACGAACACTAATTTGTGTCTGTCTTTATAGACAGTCTAAAAAATCTAACATCTATATATAATACCAGTCCATGAAAAAAATCATCCAAACCGACAAAGCGCCTGCGCCAATAGGCCCTTACAATCAGGCCATTGTGTGCAACGGCATGCTCTATGCTTCCGGCCAAATTGCGATCAATCCGGCTACCGGCGACTTGGTCACCGAAAACATTGAAGCGGAAACGCGCCAGGTGATGGAAAACATCAAAGCCATTCTGGAAGCTGCCGGCCTCACGTTTGAGCACGCGGTGAAGTGTTCTGTTTTTGTGAAAGACATGCACAATTTTGCCCGCATCAATGCCGTCTACGGCCAATATTTCAACGATGAAACCGCTCCTGCCCGCGAATTGGTGCAGGTCGCAGAGTTACCGCGTTTTGTGAATATTGAGATTTCGATTATTGCGGCACTTGATTAATCCTGATGACGAAACTTTAATTCGGCAACCTGACTTATTGTAACTATCCAGCCGCTTTGAAATGCTTTTTGCCATACGACCTCGGAGAGGTCAGAGGTTTGTAGAAATGTAGCATTTCAATGTTTTCCCGACCTCGGAGAGGTCGAAGGTTTGCAGAAAATAGCGTTGAAACAAACGTTCGACCTCTCCGAGGTCGGGAATTAAGGTCAACCCGATGCATTTCTACAAAC
>JBBQGV010000077.1:0-26778 GCA_038323375.1 Chitinophagales bacterium | reverse complement strand
CCACCGGACTTCCCGCAATTGCTTTCAGTCGGCGCAATTGCCTTCGTCGGTCACGTAGCTTTGGCTACGCTCCCTTCTTGCGCCTTGTCCGCTGGAAAAATCCCCACGCCGAAAACGCGAACTTATTATTGCGATGTTCCTAATAAATATAAAAGCACTCGCACAAAATGAACAGAACCCGTATGGAAAAGTGTTATCTTGCTAAAGCGATCCACTATTCCTATACTTTTAATAATTGGCCATGAATACATTAACTGTTAATTGGCCAGAAGGAGTTGAACTTTCCAAAGTCAAAATGATCATAGCTGCCTCTCTGTTTGGGCAAGGTATTTTGTCATCAGGGCAGGCCTAAGAATTAGTAGGGTGAGCAAACGGCAATTGCTGGAAGAAGTTGGAACATACGGCGTATCCATATTCGGGGAAACTGTTGAAGACATAAAAAAGATCGGCAATCTTGAATTGTAGAGTTTTATGAAAGTAATCATCGCAGATACGCTAAGGAAAAAGGCGTCATTCAATCCGTTAAAGAGATACTCAACTTGATTGACAAAACCGATTTTAGGATATCAGAACCGGTAAGAACAGAAGTACTAAAAGTATCAGGAGCGTTGGACTAAGAACATAGTCATAGCTGTACCATGAAAAAACTTGAACCTGGATGATCACACTAAAAAAAGGCGATCGCGCCCCAAAATTCTCAGGCGTGAATGAACAGGGCGAAAAAATATCCTTAGCCGATTACAAAGGCAAAAAACTGATCCTGTTTTTTTACCCTGCCGACGGCACGCCTACCTGCACGACAGAAGCGTGCAACCTGCGCGACAACTACGAATTGCTGCGCGAAAAAGGCTTTGAACTGCTCGGCGTCAGCCCGGACAGCGAAAAGAAGCACCAAAACTTTATCAAAAAATACAACCTGCCTTTCCCGCTACTTGCGGACAAAGACCTGAAAATTACCAACGCTTACGGCGCCTGGGGGCCAAAAGTGCTGTTCGGCGTCCACTACGACGGCGTGTTGCGCAGCACCTTTGTGATCAATGGGAAAGGGATGATCGAGCAGGTGATTGTCAATGTGAAATCGAAAGCTCACGCGGAGCAGATTCTGGAAGGGAAATAAAAAAGGGTTTCAACCACATGGCTGAAACCCTTTTCGTTTTCCGGCAGGAGACCGGACTAAAAACTCCGGGCAAAACAGACGCTGGAGAGAAAGTTTAGTTTTACGCTGTCGCATCCATCTGTCCAAAGGCAGGACAATACCTTGTTGTTTTTGTACCTTTGCTTAATTACATTGGCACTTACAAAAGTAATCACTTTTTACTGAAAAGTCAAGTAAAAAATTTACCAATTTTACCGGAGATTTGACCCACTTTCACCTAATACAGCAAAAGCTATGGTAACTTTAAGTGAAGAGGAATTGGAACCGCTACGCTACCCGATCGGTCGCTTTAAAAGGCCGGCGGAAGTGACTGCGGATGATATAGTGCGGTACATTGCCACCATCGAGGCTTTGCCGCAACAAATCCGCGATACCGTTGCCGGTTGGTCTGACATCCAATTGGATACGCCCTATCGCCCCGGTGGCTGGACGGTGCGTCAGTTGATCCACCACGTTGCAGACAGCCACATGAACGCCTACGTGCGCATCAAGCTGGCGCTAACGGAAGATGTGCCCACCATTAAACCTTACGAAGAAAATCATTGGGCCGAGCTGCCCGACGGGAAATCCGCCCCCGTGGAATGGTCTTTAGCATTGTTGAAATACCTGCATCTGCGCTGGGTGATGTTGTTGCGCGGCTTGGATACAGCACAGTGGGAGCGCGAATTTTTACACCCTGCTTATACCCGAGCCTTTCGTGTTGACAGCATCCTGGCGCTTTACGATTGGCATAGCCGGCATCATTTGGCTCATATTCAATCGCTTGAGGAGCGGATGGGGTGGTAACGTTTTCGACAGATACGACATTCTCATAACATCAATCATCAGTTGAATTGTGTGAATTCGGCACCTGTTTTGGTTAAAGATAAAAAAAGTGCTTTACGCTACCGCAAAAATTCTATATTTGCGCAGTTTTTTCAGAGGGAAGGCGCAAGAACGACAGGATGCGCCCCCTGATCTTCAAAATGTAAAATTACGATAAGTCATGCAAGGCAAAGGGATTGTGAAGTTCTTCCTCATCGTCATGACGTTGGTGACCTTAGTGCAGTACGCTTTAATTTACCCTACTTCCAGGGCAGAAAGAAAAGCAGATGCCTATGCGCAGACAGCGTCCAATAACATTCAGGATGAACTCCAGAAGAAGGCGGTGTTCAAGGTGAAACGCGCGGAGTATTTGGACTCCATTTCCAATAAACTGATCGTAGACTGGCGGCCATTGTTGTCGTTCACCTACCAGCAGCTCAAAGCCCGTCAGTTGGCGCTTGGCCTTGACCTCAAAGGTGGGATGAGCATCATCATGCAGGTGGATCTCAAAGATTTTATCAAAGCATTGGCTGGCGGCAGCCAGGATCCGGGATTGGCGCAAGCCCTGACGAACACGTCCAATGCGCAAAAATCTGATCAGGCCGACTACATTACGCTCTTTGCCCGCGAATACGCCAAAGTTGCCAATGGCAAAAAATTGGCTAACCTCTTTTACAAGAACGCGGAACTTCGGGAAGAAATTAACTTTGAAAGCAGCGACGGCGACGTAGTTTCAGCCTTGCGCAGCCGGGCAGATGAGGCGGTAAAGCGCACATTCGAGTTGCTCAAACAAAGGATTGACAAACTCGGCGTAACACAACCAAACGTATTCCTCGACGCGGAGCGTGACCTCATCGTGGTGGAATTGCCGGGTATTGACAACCCGGAACGCGCCCGTAACTTCTTGCAGGCAGCAGCAAAATTAGAGTTCTACAACGTTTACCGCATGGCTGACCCTGGTATCCAAGATGCTTTTTTAGCGGCAAATGAGCGGCTGACCGTGACCGAAGGCGGCCCTAAGCAGACTGTACGCGAAATTGAGCGGATTGATACCCTGTTCGTGAAAGACACAGCGGGTGTTGTCATTACGCCTCAGCAAATCGAGCGCTTTGATACAATTTTCAAACCTGAAAACACCCTGAAACGTGGTCCGCTGTTCGAGCTTTTTACGCTCAATGGCACAGGCCCGCGTGCTTACGGTCAGGCAGTTATGGGAACGGCGATGGAAAACGACCGCACCCGCATAGACAGCATCCTGAACCGCGAAGACATCAAGAACCTGTTCCCCCGCGATGCGTTCTTCCGCTGGGGGCGCAAACCGATTAAAGACTTTGAAACGAAAGAAGTAACGGAGGACTACGAACTGTACGCCCTCAAAATGGAACCGAACGGCAAAGCGCCACTTACCGGCGACTACATCAGCCGGGCTGGAACCTCGCTCGATCAGCGCAACAACGAAATGAGCGTCTCCCTGAGAATGGAAGGCGACGGCATCAGCATCTGGAGGAAGATGACGGAAAAGGCAGCCGCCGATAACAATCGGGAAATTGCCATCCTGCTCGACAATGAAATCGTGTCGGCACCGGGCGTTCAAAACCCGATTCCTTCCGGAGACTCACAAATTACCGGAGACTTCACCGTTGACGAAGCCACCGACTTAGCCAGCATCCTCGAAATCGGCAGCTTGCCGGCGGAGACGAAAATCATCCAGGAATCATTGGTTGGTCCGTCGCTTGGCGCTGAAAACATCAGCAAGAGTATGATCGCCATGATCATCGGCTTCCTGATCGTACTGAGCTTCATGGTCTTTTACTATGGCGGCGGCGGTATCATTGCTGTGATTGCCTTGTTCTTGAACGTCTTTTTCATCTTTGGTGCCTTAGCATCCTATGGCGCAGTACTCACCTTGCCGGGTATTGCCGGTATTGTACTCATTATGGGTATGGCGGTGGATGCCAACGTAATCATTTACGAACGGATACGGGAAGGACTTCGAGAGGGCAAAGCCCTGGCGATTGCGGTTTCTGAAGGGTTCAGGCATTCCTATTCAGCCATTATTGACTCCAACGTCACCACCATCTTATCCGCTATGGTTCTGGCCTACTTCGGTCTTGGTCCCATTAAGGGTTTTGCGGTGGTGCTGATCATTGGTGTGCTTTGCACGATGTTTACCGCAGTGTTGATCACCCGCCTCATGTTCGACACCTGGTTGAGCAAAGGCAGATCCATCAGTTTTTCAACACCTATGACTAAAAACGCACTCAGCAAGGTCAATTTCGACTGGCTGGGCTATCGCAAATACGCGTATATGTTCTCGGCGGGCATCACCCTCATTGGTTTGGTTTCCTTCTTTACCCGGGGATTCGAATTGGGCGTTGATTTCAAAGGTGGTTATTCCTACAACATTACTTTTGACAACAGCAAAAGGGTAGAAGCCGAACAAGTTCGCCAGGCACTGGCACCGGGATTCGACGGCAAAGCGCCGCTGGTAAAGGCTATTGATACAGAAAACACCTATAACGTTGTCACGGATTACCTGATCAATGCTACGGAACTCATCAATGGCGTAGAGCCGGCAGATGTGGTCATGAAGCAGCTTTACGAAGGCGTGAACAAGTTGTCGGGCGGCAATTTGGACTTCGAACAATTCAAAGCAGCCGATGGCTCGGGTACGCACATCGAAAGTTCGAGCAAAGTGGGACCAACCATCGCCGACGACATTACACGCAGCGCTTTCTGGGCGCTGGGTTCTGCCCTGTTGCTGATCTTCCTCTATATTTTCATCCGCTTCAGCAAATGGCAATACAGTATGGGTGCCGTGGCTGCTTTGTTCCACGATACGCTGATTGTATTGAGCTTGTTTTCGCTATTCCACGGGATAGCCGGCTTCTCGCTGGAAATTGACCAGGCGTTTATTGCTGCCATCCTGACGGTTATCGGTTATTCGGTCAACGATACGGTGATCGTATTCGACAGGATTCGCGAATACTTGGGCTTGCATATGCAGGGGAGCCGGAAAGAAGTCATCAACCGTGCGCTGAACGTCACACTGAGCCGTACGTCGCTTACCTCTGCAACGACCTTGTTTACGGTGATCGTGCTGTTCTCCTTCGGTGGTGCCAGTATTAAAGGCTTTGCTTTTGCCTTGCTGGCAGGTATCCTCGCCGGTACGTACTCTTCGGTTTACGTAGCAACGGCGCTGATGTACGACTTCACCCGCGACAAAAACGCTGAAATCGTGCATGCACCTAAAAAAACGACCTCTAAAGCAACGGCCAAAGCAAAGTAATTCGCCGTTGGCTTGAAGATAGCATGAAACAAGAGCCATCTCCGGTTTTCGGGGGTGGCTCTTGTGATTTTAAGTAAACTTCTATCCTGTCTGTATCCTGACCAACTACCATACCCCCATCAGCAACAAAGCCCCCACAGGAAACGTTACTTTCAATACCTTCAAGGTTCAAAATCCTTACCAGATGCCCGTACAAACTACACGCCTCCTCGTTCTGCTGCTGCTGGCTCTTTTGGTTGCCTGCAATTACACACAAAAAATCCGCGACGGCCGTACTGCCTTCGACCGCAAACAATATTCCGTGGCCACCGGCCTGCTGCAAAAAGAATACAACAAAGCCAAAACCCGCCTTGAAAAAGGAAAAATCGCCTATTTGATGGGGCTTTCCTATAAAGAATTGGGCAAAAGCGACGTGTCCATTCAGTGGTTCCGTACCGCCTACGACAATCAGGCGGGCTTGGATGCGCTGCGCGAATACGCCTTCGCCCTGAAGCAGGCGGAGCAATACGAAGAAGCGATGGGCGCGTTCAAAGACCTCGGCATCGAGATCGGCAGCCCTTATGAATACCGCCGCGAAATCAGCGCCTGTGAAAACGCGCTGGGCTGGAAACAAACCAAAACCAAAGAATACGTGGTGGAGCCATTGCTCTTCAACTCTCCGGTGGCCGATTACGCGCCGGCGTTGTTCAAAGACAACCAGTTGGTATTTACCTCCGATCGCAAAAACAGCACCGGCGATGACACCTATAACTGGACAGGCAATGCCTTTTCAGATCTCTATATCGCCGACGCCTCGGGCAGCGTGGTGAGCGGGTTCAGTGAAACCCTCAACACGACCGATAACGAAGGAACTGCCGTTTTCAACGACAACCAGAGCGAAGTGTATTTTACGCGTTGCTACGGCGGAAAAAAGGAAGATGCCTATTGCAAAATTTTGGTGAGCGAAATCAAAAATGGTGCCTGGTTGCCTGCACGCCCCTTAGACCTGCTGGAGGGCGAAAACCTCAACTACGGCCAGCCGGCCATTTCTGCTGATGGGAAAAAGCTTTATTTCTCCTGCAACCACCCTGAAGGCTGGGGCGGCTACGACATGTGGGTGTCTACCCGCACCGCCGATGGCTGGGGCAAAGGGGAACTGATGAGCAGAAGCATCAATACGCCGGGCAATGAGAAATTTCCTTCCGTGGATGGCGATACGCTCTATTTCTCTTCCGACTACCACATTGGCATGGGGGGGCTGGATGTTTTCAGAACCTATAAAATGAACAACGGCTCGTGGGTGCCGGCCTATAACCTGAAACTGCCCATTAATTCGGGGGGCGACGATTTCGGGTTTGTCATTGACCGCAGCGCAAACCTTGGAAAAGATGTGCTCCTGACGGGTTATTTCAGCTCCAACCGCCCCGGCGGCGCCGGGAGCGACGACATCTACCGCTTTGAGAAGCGCATTCCTCCGCCTGCCCCGCCCGTGGATTCGACCAAACTGAAGGCCCTGGCTTACAAAATGATCCTCGACGGCTTCGTAGTGGAAAAAATCTTTGAACAACCGGGCAATCCCAACAGCCGCGTATTGGGCCGTAAACCGCTGCCAGGCTCCAAAGTGGAGATTCGTTTCGGCAAGGAGAAAAAAAACGTGACAGTGGGTGAAGACGGCTTGTTTTCGCTGGAACTAAACGAAAATACAGACTATAATTTTTTGGCTTCTGCCGAAAATTACCTGAATAACAAAGCTGCGTTTTCCACAAAAGGCATCGGCAAAGACCCGGACAATCCAGTACAACGCTTTGAAGTAGAGATTCTACTCGACCGGATTTATTTAGAACAGGAAATTCGCCTCGAAAACATCTACTACGATTATGACAAGTGGGACATCCGCAACGACGCCAAACCAACCTTAGACGCCCTCACGGAGACCCTGCGCCTGAATCCGCAGATCCGCATCCAGCTCTCCTCCCATACCGACTGCCGTGGTGCCGATGGCTACAACGAACAATTGTCGCAACGGCGCGCCCAATCGGCTGTGGATTACCTGATCACAAAAGGCATTGACGCCGCCCGCCTTAGTGCCCGCGGCTACGGCGAAAGCCAGTTGGAGATCAACTGCCTCTGCGCCCGCTGCACCGAGGAAGAGCACCAGAAGAACAGACGAACGACGTTTAAGATTTTGGAGTGAGCCGTGTACCGCCGAACTCCGATTCGGCGAGAATAGCTCACAAGCCTGGGAAGGTATAGATTTACGAAAAAAAATCCCTTACTTTTACCGGGCATTCAAAACCTGCCACCACTTATGATCACGTTCCGCATTGCCGACGCATCTGATTCAGCGGTTATTTCAATGCTGCTTGCCGCGCTTTTTGAAGAAGTGGAAGGCAGCCCGGATGCTGAAGAAATTCATGAAATTTTTGCCGAAATGGAAGAAGACGACAGCCATTCCACGTTGCTGGCATTGGATGGAGATGGGGATATTGTAGGTATTGTAACCATTGTAGAATGCCTTTCAATTTCTGCGGGCGGCAAATACGGCGTGATCAACGAACTTTACGTCGTGCCCGAATACCGCTCGGAAGGCGTCGGCAAAATGCTGGTGGATGAGGTCAAAAAATTAGCAGAACACCTGGATTGGAAGCGCATTGAATTGACGACGCCCGGCGATGAGTTTTCCAAAACAATCCGTTTTTATGAGCGGGAGGGGTTTTACCGGATTGGGCCGAGGTATTGTTTTAGAAGCTGAAGTGTTTTACGTGCCTCTCATTTCAGGGTAAATTTAGGTTACCCTGAAATGAGAGACCTCCGCTTAAAAGAAATTCTGAAACGCATTCCCCATCGCCTTCCCTTCTCCGCCAATCGTCACCTTAAAGCCCAGCGACAGCGAAATGATGTGCTGGCTGCGCTTGTTTTCTTCGCCTTGTTTTGGGGACGCCACGTCCATCAGGTCGTAGAAACCCATGCCGCTGGCAAAAATACGGCTGTTTCGGAATACTTTTTTGGATACGCGCGCGCCAAAAATGGGTCCGAAATGGAAGGCATTCCCGCCGACGTCTTCGGGCAGCAGAATGCGGCTGGTTTCGGCTAAGTTTTGCAAGGACACCAATTGCGTGGCGGTGAAATCGTTTTCGGTGGCAATGCGCTGAATTTCACTATTCAGGTGGGTAAAGAAACCCGACTCGCTTTCCGAACGGGCAAAGCTGCCGTCGAAGCCCACCCGGGCGCCGCCGAATATTTCGTAGTCGAAACTGCGTCCGATGCTCTGCGCGCCTGCGCCGTAATCCGTTTTGGCTAAGTTCATCTGATAATCCAGGTGCAGGTGCGTGCCTTTTTTGCCTTCGCGGAAATAACCGGGGCTGATGCCAAATTCCAGAAAATGCCGCTGAATCTTCAAGTCGGACGACTCGCCAAAACCGTATCGGACAAATAGCATCACCACGGTTTTGTTGTAGCCGTTGCGACCAAATTCCTGACCCAAATCAATGTCGTTCAGCGGTTCATTGGCACCGCGCAACAGCGTTTCTAAAGTTGCACCCAGTTTGACCAAGTTCCACATCGCCTGGAAATGCGGGTTGGAAGAAAGGCTGGCGCGGTCGTCCAAAGCAAAAACAGTTGCCGTTTGTAGACCTATATCGAGTTGAGCATCGTTCAGGTTGAGCAGGTAGCGGCGGTTGCCGTATTGCTGATTTTGTTGTGCATTAGTAAACGCAGGAAGCAAAGCCAGTGTAATAATGATGAGTAGAATTATCCTGTTCATAACACGCCTGTGTTAAAGTGTTGAGAAATAATGGATTGAGGGGCGCTGAAGGTTGTTCGTTGTTCGTTGTCTGTTGTTCGTTAGTTTCGTATTGGTCGAAGTGATTACTTCTCGGCTGTTCTTTCCCGTCTATCGTCCTCACCAAATCCCCCACCGCATCCCCACAAACCCATAAACCGAAACCATCGGCTTCGTGCCTTTGATCGAGGTATGTTTCTGTATGCTGAATTCCCCTCCGGCTACTACTGAAAATTTGCCGCCGAAATTGACCGGAACCGAACCGCGCAAAAACCAGCCGATAGACGGCACCACCCGAGGGTCGCGAAACTTTCCAAAAACCACTTCCTGAATGGCGTCGGCAATGCGGTCGGTGGTATTTTCCACAGGTGCCAGCAAACCGCCTTCCATCAGGGCGTCAATTTTTTCGCGGACGAACAATACATTGCCCAGATCCACCACCGGCGAAGGATCGGCGCTGAAGCGGAAGCCTGACAAGAGTTCCACATCCACCGTGTTATCGCCTTTATTCCCCCATTCTGCCAGCAATTGATCGCGCATAAAAAGTCTTTTGAAATCAACGTAAGCCTCCAGGTCGTAGCGTTTTGCAAAAAAAGATTTGGTTCTGGTTTCGTCGGCCAAAGCCATTGCAGCTAAATGCGCAGCGAGCGCTTCTGCATCGCCCGATAAAGAGAGACGCAGGGATTTTAATTGGTTACTTGTTTTTTTTGATTCGGCCTGCTCTGCTAAGCGCGGATCAGCAATGCTGAGGCTTGCACCCAACCAGTCGTAGCGCGCAAAAAATCGCACCGAGTTGATCGGCCTGCTCAATTTCTTGACCACTTCCTGGTCAACTTCAATGCTAATGCCCGGAAACAGGTCTTTCAACCAGCGCGGCGCATCTAAGTCGTAGCGCGCAAAAGCCGTATCCACATCAGCGCGGGTAATTTCCAGGGCTTCAAACCCCACCATCGTAGCCAGGTCGCCCCGAAACGTGGTGTGCGCGCGGCCAATCGTTGCCTCCATGCCCAGCTCCAGCCGCCGTTGCGCTGCGGCGCTTATTGCCAAAAAACCGATCAGAAAAAGAAATACTACTTTTTTCATGATTGTGTCTTGTATAAGGGGTCTCCTGTTTTGTCAACTCCTCAACTCCTCAACTCCTCAATAATCATTTTTCATCTCACCAAAACCACATCCCCTTTCAGTTCCCGCAAAACGCCATTGCCAAAGCGAATGACGGCTAAGTACGTGAACACACCAGGGGTTGCCGCTTTGCTGCCAACCCTGCCGTTCCAACCTAAGGATTCGGCGTTCAGCGGAATTTCTTTGGCTTCAAAAACCAAACCGCCCCAGCGGTTGAAGAGGAGTAGGGACTCAATAATTTCCCCGGAACCATTATCACTGTACAAGGTAAAGTAGTCGTTGATGCCGTCGCCATTGGGCGAAAAAGCCGTTGGCGCGTAAGTGTCGCCCAACACCACCTCCAGGCGAAACCCGTCGGATGCTTTGCAACCCCGGTCGTCCTGCACCACAATGCGCACATCTAAGCTGCCTTGCGCCAAAAAATCCGTCATCGGTTCACCGCTGTCAATACTTTCCGGCAGCCATTGCCAGATTTGTATGTTGCCGATAGTCGTAGCATTCAGGGAAACCGGCGTATTGGGACGCACCACCAAGCGTTCCAGATTCAGTTCCACGCCCATCGTGTCAGGCGTTTCAACCGAAACGGGAAACAGCTGAACGCAACCCAGTAGATCCTGCACCGCAAAGGTGTAGTCGCCGGGAAGCAATTTTTCAAAGTAGGGTGAAAGTTGGTAGGTCGCGCCGCCGTCGG
Organism: Chitinophagales bacterium; assembly: GCA_038323375.1. GTDB lineage: Bacteria > Bacteroidota > Bacteroidia > Chitinophagales > Saprospiraceae > JABWAJ01. The sequence goes on along the minus strand of JBBQGV010000077.1, from coordinate 15,956 downwards.
ACGAAAAAATCATCGGGCGGTCTTCGTCTGCTGGGATCATTTCCACCGTCCCGAAATCGCCGGGACAGAAAGGGTGCAGGACTTCAATGGCAATGTCCGGCCCGTCGGGTTGTGGCGTTTCAACTTGTCGTACCACCGCACAGCCCATCGCGTCGGTCACAGTGACGCTGTAAATATTGCCTTCTGCTGTCGAAAACACCGGGCCAATGGTGCCGTTACTCCAAACGTATTGATAAGTATCCGGGACGCCATATACCCGGACGCTGTCGCAGCTTTCTTCGATTTCAAAACTCAGGTCAGGAAGCTCGTTGCCGTTGATGAGGATGGTTTTTGTAAGAACACACCCGTTAAAGTCTGTTGCGGTCAGGGTGTAATCCCCGGCGTCATCCAATTGAAAATCAGGGACAGTCGGTGGGTTTAAAGGGTTGCCCTGAGGATTCAGCCAGGACAATTGTGCAAAAAAAGTACTGTTCAATACTTGAAGTGTTAGTGTATCGCCGAGACAGGGCGCTGAAAAAACGATTTCAGGATTGGGGGGAATATTGACGGTTACTAAAAGGCTGTCGGTATCCTCACAGCCCGTTTCATTGTAAGCATGTAACACGTAGATTCCTGCATTGTTTGCCTGAAGATCGGAAAGGACCAGGATGGAGTCGCTGAAAACCGTACCGGTTTCAAAAGTCCAGAAATGCCCTGAGCCGCCGGTTCCGGTAATACTTAGGCTTTCACCGCCACAAAGCGCAATATCCGCAGGTGCTTGCGCAAAAGGCGGATTGGCCGCAGGCAGAGAATCCACGACGGTGCAGCAGTCGTCCTGCACCGTCAAGTAATATATGCCGAGGTTGCCGTCAAGCGGAAGCGCAGCTACGGCGGAATTGCTCGTCCACCCGTTGCTGTTTGACCATTGAACGGTGGCTTGCCCGTCGAAACAGCCTTGCGGCAAAATAGCTTGCAGGAAAATGCTGTCCTTTTGGCAATCTACTTCGAGGGTTTTTTCAATTGGACAGGCAGAAACGACCTGAGGGCAAAGGATGTGGGTGGAAAATTCGGTAGAGGACGTATTGGGATTGCTGTAAACGCTGTATTCGACCATCCATCCGATGGCGCAAAAAGGCAGCTTGCCGCTAATGCGCCCCACGCCGGCTAAGGTTTGCAGGTTGCCGGGCAGGCCAAATGCCGGTTGATTGAGCGATTGCAGCCACATGTTCATCTCCGCCTGGGTCGTGACATTTTCAACCAGCAATTGATTTTCGTGCATAAAAGCAAAGCCGGTCACACAACTGCTGCACGCTCCAAAAGCAAGATTGCCCATCAGCTTGAGGCTGCTGTCGGGAAGAATGGCGTAAACAAAAGTCCGGTCGGTTTGCGACCCCCCGAATGCATTGATGTCTACATAAAAATTGCGCAACTGGTTGTTTTCTGTAAAATATTCGAGGTAGCGCAAGGTGTCCTGCTCAGGCAGAGTGCCGTCGTTCACGTCCTGCGGGTCAATATAGGAGACCCCGCAATCGGTCAGTTCGATGGCGGATTGTGCATGGCTGAAAAACCAGGGTAGCAAAAACAAAATGCTGAAAAGCGGTTTCAAAATGCTGATGATTGTAATGGGTTTCAAACTCAAAACGAACAAAAAAAACTGTTGCAGAAAAGCGCACGGCTTTCCTGATGTAACCAATGAACAATCCTGTCGTCTGAATAGCGCCAAGAAGATAAGGTAGGCAATGTGGAGATTATGACGTGTTAGGCGTTGCAAAAGTAACAAATTTTGCAAAGCCTGCAACTGCTCAAATTTGAATTTTTTGAATAGGAAAAAAATGCAGAACTGTTTTCCCGGATTTGTTTTACTTTTGCCTCTGTTCCAACAAGGTGCCACCCTTCATCTGCGAAAACGCCCTTCTGCTACGACAAATCAACTTATCTCAAGGAAGACCTTATTTTCGGATTTTCCAGTGCTTACGGCTTTGGGAAAGCCCCATTTCTGACATTAATAAATTTTTTAAGACATGAGAAAAAGCATCATTTGCTTTGTTTGTTTAGCGCTCTTTATGGTCTCAGCAACCCAAATTCATGCACAAAATCTCAAAGGACTTTTCGACAAAGAAGAGGCTGTTTTTTATGTTTCCGTAACCCCTGCACCTGATAGCGGGGTGGCGATGGTCACGCTCTATTTTAGGCACAGCAAAGCGCCTGCTATAGAGGCATCGCTGTGGATCAAGGATTTAGGAACCAACCTGGCCACGGTGAGCAGCACGCGCTTAGTGAAAGATCTTTGGGAAATGAGCAACCGCAAACAGGATACCATCTACATCGAAGGATTAGCTAACCTGCATTTTTATACCATTGGGCTCGACTACCGGACACCCAAGTCGCTCTCTTCCCGGTTTGCCTCAAAAGTGCTGAGCGATAGTTACCGCTACGAGTACCCCGGAAAAAAAGCAACGGCCTACAACAAAAAAGCTACACCTACAGATAATATGAATGCACCACGGCCCTGTGAAACGCCGGATCTCATGGTTCGGTCAGAAGCCGATGGCTATTGCGGCGCTGATAACCGGCCGGCAGTCGTCATTGAATGCGTTAATTGCAAAGGGCAAACCTGGTCGTTTAATGTAGATTACAGCAGCAATGGAGCAGGCTGGAAACCTTTGCGAAGCGACGGAAAACCCCAGTCAGCCACCGGAAATGCCACCCGAACCGAACCGTTGTGCATTTTGCCGGATGGCGAATACAACATACGCGTTTCCGCAACGGGCGAAAATTGCACCACGCCTGTTTATCATTACCTCGGGGGCACGCTGCGCATCGGAGCACCGAAAATTGCAACAACAATAGTAACAACAATACTTGTGGAGGAGCCAATCATGGACAAAGCGGCACCGATGACCATTCCCGACACCTGCACTGCTTTTGCGCAGGCAACATTATACGATGAGGTCATTCGCGGCGCGGTTACTTTATCAGCGGGTTCGCCCTGCGAAGGAAGCCGGCCTTATGCCCAAATCCGCTACGTACACCCCGGGCATCGCGACCAGACGGTTGAGCAGGCACCCCTGATTGCCGGGAAGGCAATCCCGTTTCGTTTCAATCTGGATGAAGCTGACCTCAAACGCAGCATTCATACCATTCAGGTGGTGATTTACATCAGTCCCGGAACTGGCAGTAGCCCCATTCCCCTGAGTACGTTCTGGATTCGGGCAGCTATCGGACAAGGAGAACTTGCTATGGGGAACGACCAGGTACAATCCAAAGGCCTGCCCGATCCCGGAAACCTGCCCACAGAAAGCAAGCCCAAAAACTACAACCGCCTTCAGGACTTGCGCCCCGTCTACTTGTCTGTGCAATCCGATATTCCCGCTTACATTGCCTGGACCAACCCGGCGGAGTGCATCAACGGCGGCTGCGCCTACACCGTGTGGGCGGGGAAGTCGAACGGCCCGATTCGCCTGCTTGCAAAAGGCAAACAGGGTGGTTCTTTGGTGAAAGAATCGCTCCAGAGCCTCACCGTTGAAGAGCGCTATATTGAAGTGGAGGTGGAAACGAAATCGGGTTCCAGCATTGCCGCGTATGTATTTGGGCAGGGGCCAGGCTATAATTTCGGGGAAAACTACTTACACCGCGAACGCCTCGCGCCAACAATTAGCAAACCTGAACCAACGTTCGAGAACAAGCTGGTGGAGCAACCCGCTCCTACGCCGATTGAACAAATGGTTGCCAAAGGCAAGGTGCAAAACAGCGAACCGCTCTTAGTAGAAGCCCAACCTGCTGCAAAATCCGAAAAACCATCGGTTGTAGCCGGCGCTACTGTTGTTTTTGAGCAGCCGCAATTGCCCATCTCTACTTTCAGCAACTGCAAATACCAGCGCGAAATTTCGGTGGTTGGCGACATGCCCATCACGGAAGGCGATTGGCTGGCGATCAAATACAATTTGACGGAACCAGGCTATAAATACACCCTCTACTTCCAGCCTGAAGGACAGGGAGAATGGTTCATTGCGCCCGGCACAAAAGAGTTGCAGGGTAAACCAGAGTTTTATTTGGAAATGACCAAATACCACTCCGGACGTTATGCAGTGCTGGCGTACAGTTTCCAGAATCGCTGGGGCTGCCTGTCCACGCCCTTGTCGGAAGCATTACGGATCAAGGTGGAACGGTAGGGGCGACCATACTATCGGACATTTTCGCGCGATGAGACCTTACAGGTTTTAAAAACCTATGGTGTGTACACAAGTCGGTGCCACGCTTTGTAAAAATTTGATTTTCAACGAATTTCGATTTTATATTTCAAATTACAAGCCATTGCAAATCAATAAGTTGCCATGAAGTGTCCATACCGTAGGTTTCAAATGCCTATTTCGACCCGAAACATTGTTGGTTTGTTACTCCCGCAGGGAGTCTGCGAGATCGCTTTTGGCTTTACAGGCTTTTTCAGATTCTTTGGAGAAGGGCAATGCAGAAAAGCGACATTATACGTACATACCGTAAACTTTCAAAGTTTGGTAAACGGGGACATAGCATGGAAGCGCGTATGCCTGCTTCCGGTTTTTTTCTTTTTTTTTAACGCAATTTTTGCACAACTCGTTGATGTAAAAGGAGTCGTAGTTGCGTCAGACTCAAACGAGCCGTTGATTGGCGTGAATGTTGTCTTGAAAGACACGGAGGTCGGCGCTTCAACGGACGCTGCCGGCGCTTACAAAATCACCGTCAACCAGAATGTTTACGGGAATGCTTTGGAAAGCGGCAAACTGATTTTTTATTGCATAGGCTACAAAGTGCAGGAAGTAGAACTGCGGGGCCGCACCAAAATCAGTATTGCAATGGAACCGGTCGTTACGCAATTGGAAGACGTGGTGGTCACCGGTTCGGCGGTTGGTCGTTCACCCAAACTAATGAGCTATTCAGTCGGTTTTCTCGACGAGGCAGCGTTGAATACGGTTCCGGCTGCCAATGCTGGCGCGGGTTTGCAGGGGAAAGTAGCCGGACTGCGGGTTAACCCCGTGAGCGGTCAGCCCGGACAAGGCGCTTATTTTCAAATTCGTTCTGCCGATGTGATTGCCAACGGCCAGCAACCCCTTTTGGTCGTTGATGGCATTTTTCTGAACGGTGCTACGCTGGCGGATTTTAATGCAGAAGACATCGAACGGGTTGAGATCCTGAAAGGCTCGGCCGGCACTTCGCTTTATGGTTCACAGGCCGCCAACGGGGTGGTGCAACTCTTTACCAAACGCGGCAAAAACCTCGAAATTGGCAATACCCGCGTCATCTACCGCGGCGAAACGGGTTTTTCCGAATCCGTTGGCCGGTATGACCTGAATACATTGACCAACCGGGAAATCTTAGACCCGGAAGGCCCGCAACCCATTCTCGGAAATCCTTCAGTAACCGGCATCCACGATACGCCGTTGCCAAACCTGCAGGACTACCAGGAAGACGTGCTGTTTCGTCGTGGCGCTTTCCAGACGCATTATCTGGCGCTTCAGGGGAAAACTGCACAAAGCAATTTCCATACGTCAGTGCAGCGCTACAACGACGAAGGCATTTTGCAAAATACCGACGGCTACCTGCGCCACACCTTCCGGGCAAATATGGACCACCGCCTGAGCGAAAAATTAGACTTGCAAGTCAGTTCGATGTATTCGACTTCCACACAGGACTTGCTGGCACCCGCTTCCAACGGCCCCGGCAGCTATTTGGCTTCGGCGTTGTTTCTGACGCCCATTTTCAACCTCGATGTAGGGAACGAAGAAAACGGAGCCGCTTTCGACTGGGACATTGATAATACTGGGCTGGGCGTGACCAACCCGCTTTACGATCGCCTCAATTCGCGCCAAACCGTGCGCCGCTCGCGGTTCACAGGCAGCTTGGGCGCCAATTATTACGCGAAAGAATGGCTGACGCTGAGCTATGCTTCTACGCTTGATTACACGGTAAACGACTTCGAGCATTTTGTGGAGAAGGGATACCTGAGCGCCAATGTTCCGGGCCTTTTCGGCAATTTAGTGACTGCGGGCGTACAGGGCAGCGGCGGTGGCGGAATCCACAAAAGCAGGCAGGTGGGAAAATACATGACTTCCCGCGCTAATGTTACCATTCAAAAATCGGTGGGCAAACTGAACGCTGCGGTTCGGGGCAGCTTTTTGTACGAAGACCTGACACGGCAATACGATGAAGCCATCGGCGAAAACCTCGCGGTGACGGGCATTCACTCACTCGACAATGCGCGCAGCAACATCGCCATTGCTTCTGAAGCAGAAGAAATGGTGGGCTATACCGGTTTCCTTATCGGCGATGTAGACTTCAAAAAGACCTATATTTTCAGCGGATTGATCCGGCGGGAAGGGGTGTCGCTGTTTGGAACAGAATCGCGCTGGGCCAATTACCACCGCCTCAGCGCAGCCTGGCGAGTGACGGAAACGGTGAACCTGAAAGGCATTCAGGAGCTGAAATTGCGCGCTTCTACGGGCACGTCGGGCATCCGGCCTGCGTTCGGGCAGCGCTTCGAGACCTTCGAGCTGATTAATGGTACGTTGACCAAAAGCACACTGGGTAACGAGTTCCTGCGTCCGGCGCGTTCCATGGAGGTGGAAATTGGCGGCAACATTACCTTCCTGCGAGCCTTCGACCTGGAAGTGAATTATTCCCAAATTAAAACCGACGATCAGATTTTGCTTGTGCCCCTGACCGGCGCAGCAGGTTTCAAAGGGCAGTGGCGCAACGCCGGGGCCATTGATGCCACCGTGTACGAAGCAGCCCTGAATATTGATTTTAAAAAACTGTTCCGCATCGCTATTCCTGATTTTAGATGGGAATTGATGACCACTTTTGACCGCACCGAACAAACGATATCCAGCTTAGCTATTCCGTCCTACGTCACCGGCCCCGGTCTCCAGCAATCCAGTTTGTTTCTCATTGAAGCCGGCAAACCTTTCGGCACGATGGTGGGGGAGGTGTTCGCTAAAGACCTCAGCGAACTGGCTGATCAGGAGGGCCTCGACCCCAATGATTACACCGTCAATCCGGTTGGCTATGTGGTGCGCAAGGAGGATTTAGGTACCCCCGGTGAACGCCCCTATAAACTGCGGGACGCGAGCGGAAACCCAATCGTGCAGGCCATCGGCGACATCAACCCGGATTTCCGGATGGGGTTTGCGCATACGCTTGCCTACAAAGGGTTCCAACTGTATGCTTTGTTCGACTGGAAACGCGGCGGCGATGTCTACAACCTGAGCAAGCAGTGGCTGTACCGCGATGAACGCCACGCTGATGTCAGTAAATATCCTGACGTGACAGCAGGCTTTTACGGCAGCGGAGGCTTGTATAATGTGCTGGTTGCCAACAACCATTTTGTGGAAGACGGTTCCTTTTTTATGTTGCGGGAAGCAGCCATTTCCTTTACCATCCGCCAGGGCCTTTTCGGCAATTTTATCAAAAGTATGCGCCTGAGCCTGATCGGCAGGAATCTTTTTACTGTGACGGACTATAGCGGCCTGCACCCCGATGTGAGCGCTGCCCCCCGCGATGAAAACATGCTGACGAACCGTTTTCAAAACGCACCCGGCAGCGACGCCCAAACCCCCAACGGCGACCCGAATTTGTTTGCCGTGGATGCGTTCAATTACCCGCTGGCGCGTACGCTGACGTTTGGCCTGCAGTTGACTTTTTAGTGTCTGTTTTTAGAGTCCGATAGCTGCGTTATGTTTGACCCCAAAATCGGTCATTTACGCGAGTAGACTCCCACTTTTGGGGCCAAACATGCCTTGCGCTCGAACGCTAAAGAACAGACACAGACTAAATACCGATATTCAAAATAATCAACCAAAAGCATGAATAAATATTCGCTTCGCATCGCATCGTTTTTTTTCCTGCTGTTTTCCAGCGCCTGCAAAGACTTAGACACCCTCAACCAAAGCAACCCCGACCGCAACGCCGTGCTCTCCAACGGTGCCGACCTGGAAATTGCCTTAGGCGGCGGTTATGTGTCGTGGTGGCAGGGTGTACACGGCGAACACCCCGTTATTGGCCTGTCGGTGGCGGCGGATGCCTATGGGATGTCGTGGGGCAATTTTGGCGCCCAGCGCATGGGCTTGGAACCCCGCGCAGCCTACAACAACCGCGCTACGGAAGACCCGGATTACCGCCAAATTGTGGAGGTGCCCTGGTCGGGATGCCTTTCTGCGGTGTCGAGTGCAAATGACATCTTCCTCGCGATGGGCAAAGGCATTTCCATTGACGACGACGGCCCGCAGGATCAGTCGGTGAAAGCTGCCGCGCATTTTTTGCGGGGCGTAAGTTGGGGCTACCTGGGCCTGATTTTCGACCAGGCGCTGCTGGCGGATGAAAATACGGATCTCGAAGTGGACATCCCGTTCACGAACTATCCCGAAGTCATTGCAGCGGCTGTCGCCGAATTGGAAGCGGGGATTGCGATTGCGGAAGCGCTGGGGGATGATTTTGTTCACCGCTATTTCAACGGTCTGACTTTAGATGCGGACGGTTTTGTGCGCCTGAGCCATTCCTATGCTGCGCGTTTTTTGGCGCAGGCCCCCCGAACCCTCACCGAAAGTGGTACGGCAGATTGGGCCACCGTATTGACGCATGCCGAAGCGGGCCTGAACCAAAATTTTGCGCCTTTGGCCGACGGCAAATTCTGGGCGAGCTACCAGCGCTACGTTTTTGCAGAAGCGGGTCAGGGGCCGTTCTGGGCGCGGGTGGATCAACGCCTGATTGCTGCGCTCGACCCGTCACAGCCCGCGCGTTATCCGGAAGTGGTTGCACAGGGCGAAGCGCCCCTGTCGAATCCGATGGCGACCTCCACCGACGCACGATTAGCCTCCGATTTTCTGTTTTTTGCAAACCAAAACTTCCCCGTTGAGCGTGGAGAGTGGCATTTTTCGCATTACAAACACAACCGAAACATCACCGATCCTTCCTTTGCCGGCGACGGCGCTACTTCCGGCGCTATGCCTGTTTTTTTGGCTGCGGACAACGCGTTGCTGCGCGCGGAAGCTTTGCTGCGCCTGAACCGCAAAGCAGAAGCCATCACCCTGCTCAATCTTGGAACCCGCGTAACGCGTGGTCAATTGCCTTCCCTGAGTCCCTCCGCCACTGCCGATGCCGTGGAACGCGCCATTTTTTATGAACGTGCCATCGAGTTGCTCAGCACAGCGCCGATGGGACTTTGGCTCGACCGCCGCAGGATCGGCACCCGCCAGGATTTTGACAATGTGGATGCGCTGGGCAGCTTGCAGAAAGGCACGCCTGCGCAGTTGCCCGTGCCAGCGACGGAATTGCGGATTCATGGGTTGGATGCATATAATTTTGGGGGGGTGGGGGATTTGGATGGAGTGGTGCGGGTTTATTAAGTAATATTGAATACCTATGGCATGCTTATACTGCACACCGCCAGGTTTTGTGCAGGAGTCGTGCTTACTCGTTCTATGACTTGAAGTGTGATGGCGTCAACTTATCGGGGGCTATTCAATTAGACCCTGCAAGGGTCTTTGAAATGGACGACCAATACGATGCACAAAACTCGACGGTTCGAGGTATAAAACTACTCAAAATGCTTTCCTTCTAACGATATTATGCTCCGATGGAACCCTCATACCGGCAACCGCGTCGAATACTTGATCTCCGTCATCACGAACATACTTTGCACGTTTCCGATATTGTCGAAAGCAGCAAGTTTGTTGACAATAAAATGCTGGTAGGCAGCCATATCGGTCACTACTACTTTGAGCAGGTAGTCGAACAGTCCGGCGATGTGGTAACATTCGATCACTTCGGGCAGACCACGCACCTGCTCCTCAAAATTAAGGAGGGCGTCGCGGGCGTGCTCTTTCAGCGACACATTACAAAAAGCCAGCAGCGACAGGCCGAGCTTGTCTTTGTCGGCTAAGGCGACGTACTTTCGGATATAGCCATCCTCTTCCATCCGTTTGATGCGCTCATAAACAGGCGTTGTGGTCATGTTGAGTTGTGCGGCAACATCCTCATGGAGCCCAACGACCAATACCTTTGTATTGTGCAGGACAGCGATCCGAAAGTGGAAAAATAAATCTGGCTCCCTTTCGAGGGCGGGGATCATATCCTGATGCTGATTCTGAGCAAAGCGTTCCTGATGGCGGACGACGATAAAATTACGGACAAGCAGATTTTAATATCCAATGAGCATGCTAGTGCTTCTGATGAGGCGACAAATCGCAAAGGAGATTTCATGGTACGAGCTACCGTTTTTCATGTTACTGTTGCTCCGGGAGAAAAAGTGCTCGAAAAATGCAGATTGAATGTCATAGAAGGCTATAGAGTCTACCTTATAGTCCCTTCAGAAAGGCTTGGTATAATTCAATCACAGGTTCAGGATATATTTGATGGGAAAGTTCATTTAGTAAGTATTGAAAACTTTGTCTCACAAAATGTTGATGAAATAGGAGAATTCGGAGACAAAGGAATCACACAAGGAATAATTAGCCTTTTAGCCTTATACAACCAAAGGGTTGATCTAGCGGAAACAGATAAATCACTTATGATTGAAATCCCCAATAACCTGACAAAATTGGTCGGCGGCTGACATATTTCCGCCGAAAGGGCGCGACAGCCAATAAAAAAGCAGATTTGACAGGTTTTCAAGTGTTTGTCAAATCTGCTCCAGTAACCAATAACCAGTAGACCAGTATCCAATATACCAATAACCAACCTATCCTCCAAAATCGTCAAACGCAATATTCTCTTCCGGAACGCCCAGTTCGTCTAACGCCTTGAGCACGGAAGCGTTCATCATAGGTGGGCCGCAGAAGTAGTATTCAATTTCCTCTGGTTCCGGGTGATTCTTCAGGTATTCATTGAACACCACCGGCATAATAAAGCCTTTGAAGCCATCGCCCGGCGCGTCCATATTTTCTTTCACCTGCCAGGTGTCTTCCGGCAGCGGGTTGTCGAGTGCAATGTAGAATTTGAAGTTCGGGAATTGGCGTTCAATTTCGCGGAACTCTTCTACGTAGAACAACTCGCGGCGCGTGCGGCCACCGTACCAGAAAGACACTTTGCGATCGGTCGTTTTCAGCGTGTGGAACAAGTGGTACAGGTGCGAACGCAGCGGTGCCATGCCCGCGCCACCGCCGATATAAACCATTTCCTTTTTCGTCGGCTTGATGAAAAATTCGCCGTAAGGGCCGGAAATCATCACCTTGTCACCAGGTTTGGTTCCAAAGGTATAGGAAGAACAAACCCCCGGATTTACCGCCATCCAGTTGTTGGCATTTCTATCCCACGGTGGCGTGGCGATGCGGATATTCAGCATGACCATATTGCCTTCGGCGGGGTGATTGGCCATCGAATAGGCGCGAAATTGCTCTTCTTCGTTCACCATTTTCAGATCCCAGAGTTTGAACTTATCCCATTCGCTGCGGAATTTTTCGGGATCATCGTGATATTGCGGGTGTGCGGTGATGTCCATATTTTTGAAATCCACCGTCGTGACCGGCACGTCAATTTGTACGTAACCGCCCGACTCAAAATCGAGGGTTTCGCCTTCCGGCAAACGCACCACAAACTCCTTGATGAAAGATGCTACGTTGTAGTTGGAAACCACTTCGCATTCCCACTTTTTGATGCCGAATACTTCTTCCGGCACGCGGATTTCCATATCCTGCCGCACTTTAACCTGACAGGCTAAGCGCTTGTGTTCGGCAGCTTCTTTTCGGGTCAGGTGGTTCATTTCCGTCGGCAAGACATCGCCGCCGCCAGCATCTACGTGGCACTCGCACATGGCGCAGGTGCCGCCACCACCACAGGCAGAAGGGAGGTAGACATTTTTGCCGGCTAAAGCCGACAACAAAGAGGATCCCGGCTGCACCAAAAGCGGATGTTCTACATCGCCATTAACGATGATTTTTACCTCGCCCTGCGGCACTAATTTTTTCTTGGCATAGATCAGCAACAGGGCGAGTCCCAGAATTACGGCGCTGAATGCCACTGTTCCCCAAAGCACCAATCCGATCTCAAAAAGCAATATCATTGTCAATGCTGTTTAGATTGTTCTACGCTTAAAGCTTATTTCAGTTTCATGTAAACCGCCGGGTCAATGCCCATGATGCTCATGAAGGCGATGCCCATCAGTCCCGTCAGGATAAACGCCATGCCCAAACCGCGCAACGGTGCCGGCACATTGGAATAGCGCATTTTTTCGCGGATAGCTGCTAAGGCTACGATGGCCAAAAACCAACCAAACCCACCACCTAAGCCAAACGCAATGGATTGCGAAAGGTTGTATTCGCGCGAGACCATGAAGAGCGATCCTCCGAGAATGGCACAGTTCACCGTGATCAGCGGAAGGAAAATACCCAGTGCGTTGTAGAGCGACGGCGAGTATTTCTCTACGATCATTTCCACCAATTGCACCATCGCCGCGATAACTGCAATAAAAAGGATGAACCGAAGGAACGTGAGATCCATCCCGAAAATTCCGGTTGAAACCAAAAGGTATTCACTGATGAGCCAGTTGATCGGCATGGTGATGGCCAAAACGAAAATGACCGCGATGCCTAAGCCAATGGCTGTTTTTACAGTTTTGGATACCGCCAGGAAAGAGCACATGCCTAAGAAGTAGGCCAATACCATGTTTTCAATGAAGGCGGATTTCAGAAATACATTTAAAAATTCCATTGTTTGGCGTTTTTAACGTCCAGAATTATTTTCAATAAGCTGCCCGGCAAAAGCGGGAGCAGCAGTTTTAAGATACGTCAATTAATTTTGGCTGCATCGAACGCTGAATCCAGATGATGATGCCGATCAGGAACAACGCGGAGGCCGGCAACACCATCAGGTTGTTGGGAGCATACCAGCTCAGCCATGCATTTTGAGAATTGAGCAGAAAATCAGCCGACGGGCCTATGATTTTGAGCTCGAACGGGCTGCCGGCAAGCAACGTGCCTTTGCCAAATATTTCGCGCACGATGCCCAGTGCGACTAAGATGGCACCATAACCCAGGCCGTTGCCGATGCCGTCAAGGAAGGATTTCCAAGGCTTGTTGGCCATGGCATACGCTTCTAAGCGACCCATGATAATACAGTTGGTGATAATCAATCCGATGAATACGGAAAGCTCTTTCCACATGGGGTACTGAACAGCTTTCAAAGTCAGCTCCACCACGGTTACCAAAAAGGCAATGATGACCAATTGCGCGATCATTCGGACCTGAAAAGGAATGTAATTGCGCAACAAAGAGGTGAATAGATTGGAAAAGGCGGCTACCAGCGTCACAGAAATGGCCATGATCAGAGCCTTGAACGTTAGGGTGGTAACGGCCAATGCGGAACAAACGCCCAATACTTGCACCGTGATGGGGTTGTTGTCTAAAAGCGGGTCAATGATCAGCTTTTTTTCTTTTTTACTCCACCAGGATTCCTGTTCTTGCTTTACAGATTCTTTTAACTCTGCCATTGTATGAGACGTTAGATGTAAGGTATTAGATATTAGAAACGCAGGATATAGCGCTGTGGTGTGCACCGCAGTCCTAACGATTGATTTAACCGGCGGTTTTAAGTTTATTCAGGTAATTCTGATAGTAACCTAAACCGCGCTTAAGCATTTCCTGAACGCCGTTGCACGTGATGGTGGCGCCGGAAATGACATCCACATCGTGCATTTCATCTGAAACGCCGCCTTTAACCACATTTATTGAAACAAAATCACCCGATTCATCGAGTAGTTTTTTACCTATAAATTGTGCGGAAAATGCAGGATTATCCTTGATTTCTGCGCCAAGGCCCGGCGTTTCTCCCTTATGGTCAAAAGAAGTACCTGCAATGGTGTTGAAGTCTTCCAGAAGCGCAATATTGGCCCAAATTTCATCCCAAAGACCACTGCCGCGGACGGCCAGGATGTAGTAGGATTTACCGTCATCCGCCTTGTAAATGAATAAGGGCAGATTCCGCTCGGCTTCCGGCTTTTTCTTCTCTTTTGCCATATCTATTTTCTCCGCCACTACGCCTGTTACTTCGCTGCCATCCAACTTAACCACTTTTTGCTGGATATTATTTCTAAACAGCATTTCTACATCTGCATCCGACATAGACTCCAACGCATTGGGAAGAAAGTCCTTTATCGAGGTAAGTATGGCGCGCTTGTTGAACACCGCTTCGTTTTTGCCATGTATTTCGCTCAGTCCGCTGGACATGAAAGCCAGCACAACGGCGACGATCACGCACATGACGAGTACAAAGCGGATGATATAACTATTGCTGAACATAAGGCTCGCTTTCTATAAGTGAATCAATTCAGGTTTAGGCGGTCGCTTTTTTGGCTCTTTTCAGCCTGCGCGCAATATTGCCTTCAACGACAAAGTGGTCAATCGTCGGCGCAAACACATTCATAAACAAAATCGAAAGCATCCAGCCTTCCGGATAAGCCGGGTTCATGACGCGAATGATCAAACCGATGGCACCAATCAGGAAACCGTAAATCCATTTGCCGCGGTTGGTCGAAGACGCCGTCACCGGATCCGTAGCCATAAAAGCCATCGCAAACAGAAAGCTGCCAATGGTGAAGTGGTGGTACCAGGGAACATCCATAAACGCTGTGGCATCCCAGGCATTAAAAATCATCCCCATGATGGCCGCACCCAAAACCATGGACACCATAATGCGCCAACTGGCCACGCCTGTGAAAATCAGGAACAAAGCGCCGGCAATGATGGCGGGTTTGCAGGTCTCGCCTACAGAACCAGGAATTAAACCCCAAAACATCTGGCTCGGTTCATAAACGTTCGTGATGGCCTGCCACCCGCCGCTGTAGCCCAAAGTAAGCGGGGTAGCGCCAGTAAACCCGTCCACGACCGCTGATTTTACATCAAAGGTCGTCCAGCCGAACCACTCGAAAATTGTATTGGAAAACGAAGTATGCCACCAGCCGTAATCAACCGGACTGCCCGCTTTGAAGTCAGCCAAACCCGAAACCCAGACGTAGTCGCCCGAAATGGTAGTCGGATAAGCAAAAAACACAAACACCCGCGCCAACAAGGCAATGTTCAGAATGTTCATACCCGTTCCACCAAACGCTTCTTTGCCGATGATCACCGCAAAAGCGACCGACATCGCTAAAATCCAGAGCGGAATATCCGGCGGCATAATCAGCGGAATAAGGGCACCCGTGACGAGGAAGCCTTCTTCGATGCCATGCCCTTTACGCATCGCATAGTAGAACTCAATACCAAGTCCCACAACGTGGGTAACGATCACGATCGGAAGGATCTGAATCAGGCCGTAGAATAGCTTGAGGTGCAAACCGGAAAGCAAGCCCGTGTGTTCACCAATGGCAGTGAAATGTTGGTGCCCGATGTTATACGTACCAAAAATGTAGCACAATTGCATGGCCAGCACCACATGCACCATTAGGCGCTTGAGATCCATACCGTCGCGAATGTGTACGCCGCCTTTGGTAACGTGGTCCGGCACGAAAGCGAAGGTGAAAAATCCGTCGTAGAGCGTATGCAGAAACGGGGACTTCTTCTTGTCCGGTTCAATTCTTTTCAGAAACTGTAAAAGCTCTTTTTTCATATCCGGAGCGATTCGGTATTTTTTTATAAAATCAATTTTTTCCTTGCGTGGCTGCCGGACTTAGTCGGCGAACCCTCTCAAAATGCTACGCTTCTTCCCGCATCGTATCCAACCCATCCCGCAGAATTTCCTGCAAAGGTTGCTTGGAGGTGCAGACAAATTCACAAAGCGCAACGTCTTCTTCAATGACTTCAAAGATGCCAAGTCCTTCCATGCGCTCGATGTCGTCAGTAAGAATGGCTTTGAACAAATGCTGCGGATAAACATCCATCGGCAGCACTTCTTCATATTGACCGGTCACCACAAAAGCCCGTTCTTCACCGTGTGTATTGGTGTCGGCATGAAATTTATAACTCGGGAATAAAAAGTTCGGAAAGGTTTTGGAAACGCTGGGGCGCAGCGATAAA
>JBBQGV010000076.1:0-26784 GCA_038323375.1 Chitinophagales bacterium | reverse complement strand
TGCGGGAAGCGCCCTTTGCGGGAAACCATCTTTGCGGGAAACCATCTTTGCGGGAAGCGCCCTTTGCGCCCTTTGCGAGACCTTCGCGCCCTTTGCGGGAAACAATCTTTGCGGGAAGCGCCCTTTGCGGGAAACCATCTTTGCGGGAAGCGCCCTTAGCGCCCTTTGCGCCCTTTGCGGGAAACCATCTCTCACAAAATTTATCCAGTACATATGGAAGGGTGCCAGGGAAGTGTTTCACATCATTCAAAATGACCTCCCAGCTATCTGACTATAAAAACAGGTGTTAATTAACCAAAAACAACTCCGAAGCGACAGAGTCAGCCACAAATTTGCCTTGCCGTGTCAGGTAAAACACCTCGCCCGCACGCCGCACCGAGCCGTCTTCCAAAAAAGGCACCACTTCGCTCAGAAAATACGCCTCAAACCCCGCGTCAATTGCCCGAATCCGCGCCAGATTACACCCCCATTGCGTGCGCAGGGAGGTCATCACGTATTCGTTGTAGCACTGTTTGGCCGTCAGGGTTTCTTTTTCAAATAACCCTTCCCAGTCAGGTATTTCCGGTTCCAGCGCATGGATATAGCGGGCGTTGTTGGCTACGTTCCACTGGCGGCTGATCCCGTTGAAAGAATGAGCCGAGGGGCCGACGCCGAGGTAGGCATCGCCCGTCCAGTAGTTAGTGTTGTGGCGGCTGTAGCGCCCTGGTTTGGCAAAATTAGAGATTTCGTAGTGTTCGTACCCGGCGGCTTCTAAGCGCTGCATGAGGTACTCCAATTGTCGGGCCGCCTGCGCGTCGTCCACCGGTTGTGCTTTTCCTTTTTTTACAAAATGATCGAGCGCTGTTTGGGGTTCCACCGTCAGGCAGTAGCAAGACAAATGCGGCACATTGAAGGCCAGCACCGTTTCGATGTTGGTCGCCCACTGCTGGTCGCTCATGCCGGGCGTACCGTAAATCAGGTCAAGGCTCAGGTCGTGGAAACCGGCGTTCAGGGCCATTTCGATGCAGCGTTGCGCTTCCCCGCTGTTGTGGGCGCGGTTCATGAATTGCAGGTCGGCGTCGGCGAAAGACTGGATGCCGATGCTCAGGCGGTTGACTGGCGTTTGACGCAAAGCCGCAATTTTGGCGTCCGTCAGGTCGTCGGGGTTGGCTTCGAGGGTCACTTCAGCGTCGGGCGCCACGCGATACAACCGGTAAATGTGTTCAAACAAGCGGTTCAACTCCGCTTCCTCCAGCAAAGAAGGCGTGCCGCCGCCGAAATAAAGGGTTTGAATGGTTACGTCACCGAGGTAATCGCGCCGGAGTTCCAGTTCCCGCAGCAGGGCGTTCAGGAATCCTCCCTTTTGCCCCAGCGAAGTGGAAAAGTGAAAATTGCAATAGTGGCAGGCCTGCTTGCAAA
Source organism: Chitinophagales bacterium (assembly GCA_038323375.1). GTDB lineage: Bacteria > Bacteroidota > Bacteroidia > Chitinophagales > Saprospiraceae > JABWAJ01. The sequence goes on along the minus strand of JBBQGV010000076.1, from coordinate 25,386 downwards.
AAGGGATATGGAGGTAGATGCCGGGCATGAAATTAATTTGCTGCTGCATACAGCCGCTCCATATACAACTGCAAATAAGTCAGGTTGACTTTGCCATCGGGTTCGGTGATTTGCTCCACGATGCGTTGCACAAGATCGAGGGGATCGAAGGTGACACCGGCGCGCTCCGCCATTTCCCTGATGATGCGGGCTGCGGTGCGGGCATCCACGGGGCGTACCCGGAATTGTTCTCCCAGAATATTGGGAATGAATGCTTCCATGTCTTGAAGCTGGGAAAAAAATTCGTCGCGCACCACCAGTACCACATCGCAGTTGCGCCGCGACTCCAGCAAATAGGCAATGTGCAGGTAGAAATGCAGCAATTGTCCGGGTGCCTGCATCCAGACGAACGCTTCTTCAAACTGATCAAAAATGACCACTTTCCGATCCGTTTCAGCAGGCTGAACCGGCGCGTTTTCAAAGGCAATGTCCAGCAAAACCGGCAGCTCTCCGGGTTGCGGCTCCACAGAAAGCAGCTCGCGGACGAGGGCGCTGTTAGTCCATTCCCGGTTGATGCGGAGGTAGCTGGTTTTGTACAGGACTTCCAACCGCGGGATCAACCCGGCTAATATCAGGGATGTTTTGCCAACGCCCATCTGACCAAAAACGAGGGTCAACCGGGTATGCGTTTCGTTGACAATCTGGTTAAACAGGGCCGCAATTTCTTCTTCCCGTCCGAAAAACTGAGCAGCCATGGCCTGGCTGTAAGGCGCAAAACCCGCAAACGGGCTGATGTCGCGGGAATAAGCGGAAGAAAGCTCCGGCACGGGGGTACCCTTGGGATGGGTTTGGAAGATGAAAGCCGCCAGACTATCGTGCGTGAGTTCGTATTGATCGTTGTCTAATGGCCGTAAAATGCGCCTATTGACAAAAAATTCGAGGAAAATATTGAGTTTAGGTTCGCTCATTTCGGGCAGGCGCTCGATGAGATCGGGTCGTTTCACCGGCATTTTGGTGCCTTTTTCCGATACAAAAATGCGCAGCCAGCGCAGGGCTTCATCGCGATTGGAAATTTCTTTGGCAAAAACATCAATTTGTTCATTCAAAAAGTCCGACAACACGTCTTCGATCTTGCCCACTTCGCGCACCAGGTCTTCGTCGAAGGTAATGTCCGTTGCATCCCGTTGCCAGGCCAGCCGGTATAGTTTGTCTAAAAAGACCTGGAGGTAGGTCAGTTGCACGCGCCCTACCCCGCCCGTTACGCTGTCAATGATGGCGTCTGCCACCTCGTCGGCACAAAGCAGGATATTGAACTTGGGGTTCCTGGCGGTTTCTATAATCACCCGCCGGGCATTTGCTCGCGTCATGGGTTCCACCCGCAGGCGTTTATCAAAGAGTCGCGGCACCCTGCGCTCGAAATTGGATAAGTGCGCTAAATATTCTTCGCGGATGGCGATGACGACCTTGCAGGGCAAATCGGCGCTAAGCAGGTCGTGCATGGCCTGTATGAAGGTTTCCTGCTCTTCTTCGCTTCCGAGGATGTACAGTTCTTCAAACTGGTCGAAAATGAGGTAAATCGGGCGCAGGTAATCCAAATACAGGGAATGCACCATTTGCGGCAGCGTAAAATCTGCTTCAAAAGATTCCTCTGCGTCTTTGGATCGCAGTTCGCGAACCAGTGCCGAGTTGATGTTTTCCTGCCTTCGGATGGGAATGGCGAACCAGTCGCTCGATTCAAAACAATTGGCTAATCCGCATTGAATCAGGCTGGTTTTTCCGGTTCCCGACATGCCGTAAACCAGCATGAGGTTGGTTTGGTAGGTCATTTGGTACAGTGCATCCACTTCAGTTTCCCGGCCAAAGAAGATGTCTTTGTCCTGCTTTTCGTAAGCATCCAGGAATTTGAATGGTGACTGTTTCATTGTTTTGGCAGATGTTAGATGTTAGATGTTAGATGTTAGACTTGGTTATCAACCATTTAAAGACTCCTTCCGAAGTCTTATATCTAATATCTTCCATATCATATCTTAAAGGACATTTCTGAAAAAAGTATCGAATTGCTGCTTCAGGTGTTCGTACATTCCGGCATCAAGGTCTAACCGATCCTTGAGCGTATCCGCTAACACATACGTGTATTGGTTTTCGCTTTTGTAACGAAAAAAGAAAAGTTTCGAGTTTTGCTGGCCTTTCAGCGCATTCTCGTCAATCAAAAAGGGAGAAAGGTTGAGAAACGGTGATACAGCGTCGTCGCTGTGCAGCAAAACTACGGAATTGTTTTCTGAAAACTCATCACTTTCCAGCACATCGTCCAGAACGCCGGCACTCACTTTGTCGAGTACGACAATATTGTGGCGAAAGCGGGGCAGTTCATGGCGGCGTTTCTGCAGCTCAATGGTTTTTACGGTGGCTAATTTGTACTTGGCGCAAAAACCAATGTGCCGGAATATTTCACACAAATGGTCTTCTGCCTGAACGCAAAAACTTTCGATTTCATCTGCGGCGATCGAACCCAATAATTCCTGCTTCATTTCCTGCAAAAATTGCTGGGCTTGCTGGAGTGCGTTTTCTTCGAGAAACTGTTCGCGCAGCGCAGTATATTCCGCTACGAAAGGTGGGATGGCATTCCCTGCAAAAACATCGCCTATGGCCCTAACCAAAGCAATGTGGTCGTATGTTTCCCAATCGCCATCCTTCATTTCAAAAAAAGCGCTGATGACGCGCCGTTGGTCGTCCGGAATTACCAGTTCCGGCAGGCGAAATTTTTCATCCCATAACTGGGCCAGCAAAATATAAGCCAGCAATTCTGAAGAAACCGCATACACATCCACAATTTTGGAAAGCCGGTCCACGCCAGCGGATTCCAGCAGCAATAATTTGCGCAAGTGGGTGCCGATGGGGGTTGGAAAAGCATCTACTACGGCGGCCCGCAAATCGCGCAGGCGAGGCTCCCGGCCACTGCGGCGGGCGCTTTCCACCATGTCGTTGATGGTTTCGCTGTACGAAGCAATAGCGTTGGCGATGGTTTCAATGAGTTTTTGGTTCATCGCGCGGTTAGGCTCGTACTTGCGGCCCGCGCCCCGAACGATGAAAGATGCTGCACTTTTGCGCGGCAATTTCCAGTCTAAGGCCGCGTCTTTGTCTTTTTTCACATAAAGGCCCCAGGGTAGCGCTTCTTTTTCCTGGTCGGGCGTGTGCAGGGCAAGACCGCGGTAAATGCCTATTGCTTCACCTTTCAGGAGCAGGTAGTTGGCTGCGGCCAATTTGAAAGCGCTTTCAATGCTGTGTTCTGCCGCGAGGGATTTATAAAAAATATCGGCGAAATCTTTCGCACCGGGATCGGATACCGGGACGTTGGTTGCAATGACTGCCGGCACGCCGAGCTCCAGCAGCAGATCAACCTGCGCCTTGGTGGAACAGCCGTTGAGGAAAACCAAATTCAGGTTGGGTTGGACGGCCAGGAGCTGCGCCAAACCGGCAGCATTGGCGGCGACATCCGTCAGGAAAATTTGTTCAACGCCTGCGTGCCCTCCGTAGTGAAAAACGGCAATCCGGTCTTTAAACTCCGCGATGTAACGGGTCAGGTCTTTAGCAGTAGCCGCAGGTTCTGTGTGGATTTGGAAAAATTGCTCGCTGGCCAAAGGCGTCAGATGCCCCGTAATGATCCTGCGTTCTTCATCCAGCAGGGCGAGGTGGCGGTCCTGTGCATTGGCGAAAGCGAGAAATATGACCGGCGGCTTCATCATGACGATTTAGTAACAATCGGATCGTGAAAGTAAGCAATGAAACGAATTTGCGGTTATTTTTTTTCAAGACCCGGCAAAAATCCATTAGCCTGCTTTCAAGATAATAACCTTGTTTATCAGGTAGTTATTATGAAAAATTATATAAAATATTGAGACGCCCTGTCCTGTCATTTGAATAACAACCTGCTTACAGTTGTTTTTACCCCGGCTTGGCCCTATATTTGCAGTGCATAGCTTCCGGAGCAACCACCCTTTTTAAACTTTATCCGGTGTGTTATGTCTTTATCAATAACATCCTTATTATAGCACTACAGTCGCCCCCAAGCCGATCACACTTTTTTTTGCAGGCGACCATTGTTCTCCCCCTTGTTTTGAGCTTGTTCTGAATTCCGCTTCAAAGGCTTGTTGTCCGTGATACTTTATACCGGTCATTGCGTCACCATGTTGAAATTTGTTGTCCAAACTATCGGATATAATAAATTTCTGCCCTGATGTATGCCAGAAAGGCAAATTTGAATGTTTACAATCTGTTTCAGTGACATAATCCAAAACATTTTCTATCCCATGACACACTTAACTATTTTGCAATTCCGGGCGCTATGGCGCATCAAACACTACACCTTTGGTACTATGAGCAAATGGTTTTTTTTTACTGCGCTTTTCTTCTTCACTACGAGCGCCTACGCACAGATGGGCGTGGTTATCGCGTCGCAAAACGGCAATGAAATCTGTGCAGGGTTCACACCAGAGAATTGTGCGCACGTCGCGGTGATTTCACAACCGCCGCTTCCCGTTCCGGACAATTCGATTCTGGTTTATACCTGGACAGCCCAACACGCCAACGGCAGTTGGACTTGGCATACCAATTACCCAGCCCGGATCATCCCGTTTCCATTCGTCGGCCAGTACAAAATACAAGTAAAGGTCGAATACATGCGAAAAGGCACCAAGCGGCCTTATGCTGCTTTTTTTTCGAATAAATTGAATATGATGGGTCTGGATTGTCAGTAGCGCTAAAATTCAATATTAAGATAAAGGTCGGCCATTGCAATTGAGCAGCCGATGGATGCGAGTTGGATGCTTTGATCCAGGCTCTGTATGTCGGTCATACGCCAGAGGTCATCCCTTTGGCAGGTGGCAAGGGTTGCGAGCGCTTCATCTTGCCGCAGCAACAGGTATTCGCGGAAGGTCGGGATGGTGCGGTAGTCATGAAATTTACTGCCCCTGTCGCCGGCTTCTGAACTGGGTGAGATGACTTCAACAATCAGCAACGGATTGGTAATGATGTCTTTGCGGGCTTCGTAAAATTTCGGTTTTTCGGCAATCACCAGCGCATCGGGACAAAGGACTTTCCTGTTGTTGGGTATCCAGATTTTCATGTCACTGTTAAAAGCCAAAAATTTTTTCTGATAGTCAGAATCAGCAGAATCAGGAACCCGAAGCCTAAGGTTATCCACTTGCCATATTGCGCCAGCGACACGATGCCGGCAGCCGCGTCGTGGTGTTCCGGAAAGCGCGCCAGAGTCTGAATGATGAATATATTTTCGAGATAAATGCTATTTTTTAAAAATAAAGATAACATCTTTATCCGAGGAGGCATCCTCTAAGTATTCAGGTTTGCCGCTGATTTTTGACTGTTTTTTTTCAGGCATTCTCATAAGGTAAACTTCATGCGCGCTTTCCAAATACGATCAAAACGCTATCCTTTTATGTTCCGGCAACTCCGGACAATCGGGTGCTTTGTTGCACTTTTTACCTGCTCAACCCCGGCTCAGGCTCAGTTTTTTCTAAATGGCTCGGCCACCTTGCTCAACGACAGTTGTTTCCAGCTTACGCCTGCCCAAAACTGGGCTTCCGGCTCTATTTGGTATCCGGACAAAATTAGTCTGGCCGAATCGTTCGAAGCAGTAGTAGAAGTCAACTTAGGGTGTAAAAACCAGGATGGTGCGGATGGAATTGTTTTTGGGTTTCAACCGGTGAGTACATCCATTGGCATAGGTGGCGGAGCAATTGGGTTTGGCGGGGTGGTGCCTTCGCTTGGCATTGAGTTGGACACCTATCAGAATACGGATCTGGGCGATCCTGCTTTCGATCATATTGCCATCGTCAGTAATGGTGTGGTCAACCACAACAGTGCAAACAATTTGGCAGGCCCTGTGCAAGCAAACAACAGCAATCCCAATATCGAAGATTGCCAATTCCACGACCTGCGCGTAAGCTGGAATGCGACGACTAAATTACTTCGGGTTTACTTAGACTGTCAATTGCGCCTGAACTACACCGGCGATTTGGTACAAAACTTATTCGGAGGCAACCCGGAGGTTTTTTGGGGCTTCACCTCCGCTACGGGCGGGCTAAACAACACGCACCAGGTTTGTTTCCAATACACAACTTTTCTTAACCAATTGCAGGATCTGGTGATGTGCCCCGGCGCGCAAGTGCAGTTGCAGGCCAGAGGCGGGGTTTCCTACCGCTGGACGCCGGAAGCAGGACTTAGCAATCCGGGGATATACAACCCAATAGCTTCGCCAACCCAAACCACGACCTACACGGTTGAAATTTCAGACGCCTGTGGGCAAATTTTCTACGACGACCTGATTCTGGAAGTCTTGGGCGACTCGCTGCAACTTGATATTGGACCCGATACTTTTGTGTGTGAAGGACAATCGCTTCGTTTAAACGCCACCGCGACGAATGCTGTCTACCAGTGGTCTGACGGTTCCGGTAACGCTTTCCTGGATGTCGTGACGCCCGGCCTTTACGAAGTGACCGTTACCAAAACGGATACTTTTTGTATCGGTACCGACCAAATCAACATTTCAGGAATCTTACAACCCGAAGCTTCACTGGGTTCAGATACCACGCTTTGTACCGGCCAAACGCTGCCGCTCCATTCGGCGGCACCTCAAAACGTGGACTATTTATGGCAAAATGGTTCAACTGCCGATACGCTGTTAGTCAGTTCCCCCGGCCTCTACCGAATTCTGACCTCCAACGCCTGCGGCGAAGCGGAGGATGACGTAAGGATCGCGTTTGAAAGTTGCCGGGAGGTCTATATCCCAAACGTCTTTTCACCCAACAGTGACGGCATCAACGACCGTTTCTTCCTGCAAGACGGCGGCGATGTGACCGCTGTCTTGCAGATGCGGATTTTCGACCGCTGGGGCGGTATGGTATTTGAACAATATAATTTTCTACCCAATAATTCTGCCTTGGGCTGGGATGGCCGGTTTAGAGGCAAACCAGCTTCGGAAGGGGCTTATGCGTGGTTTGCAGCGCTGGTTTTCAGGGATGGGAAACAGGAGCTGTTTTCGGGTACGTTGACGTTGGTTCGGTAAGTTTGCAAAAGGCAAGTTGGCAAGGGGGTGAACGGCAACTTGCGAACTTGCATTTTGCCAATTTGCCCCTTGCACCCCCTCACTCCGCCAACAACTTCCTGACCATATTCAACGCCTGTATCGTTGCGTACTGGATATTGCTCAACCGGTCTTTGCCGCGCACAATTTTTTGCGCCGTCACCGCATCCTTGTTTGCAATGGCCATCCAGATGGTGCCCACCGGTTTTTCGGGGGTGCCGCCGTCGGGGCCTGCGATGCCGGAGATGGAAACGGCAAGATCCGTTTGCAGCAGTTCTCTGGCACCCTGCGCCATTTCCAACACGGTTTGTTCGCTCACCGCGCCATAGCGTTCCAGGGTTTCTGCCCGAACCCCCAGCAATGACCTTTTCACCGCATTGTCATAAGCCACTACCGCGCCTTTAAAATAGGCCGACGCCCCCGGAATCGCCGTAAGGCTGTACGAAAAATGGCCGCCGGTGCAGCTTTCAGCAGCGCCGATCGTGAGGCTCCTGGCGAGCAACATTTGCCCGATGGCAGCTTCCAGCGTGGTGTCGCCAAATCCGTAAACGATGTCGGAGAGACAAGCCGTTATGGTGGCAGCCTGTTCATCCAATAATTGTTCCAGCGCAGCCGCATCATCGGCGATGCCCGTCAGGCGCAGGCGCACCTGACCCACCGCTGGCAGGTATGCCAGTTTGACATGCGGGGGCAATTGGTCTTCTATGGCTGCAACGCGCCCTGCGATAATGGTTTCGCCTTCGCCCACCGTCAGGATGGTACGGTGCTGAATGGGCTTTCCGCCAAAGCGCGCTTTCAATTTTGGCAACACTTCGTGGCGCATCAGGTATTTCATTTCGCTGGGCACTCCGGGCATGGAGACAATCACTTTGCCCTGGTGTTCAAACCACATCCCAGGCGCCGTGCCCATTTTGTTTGGAAGAATTACCGCATTGGCTGGCATCAGGTACTGATCGTGCAAGGCTTCAGCTTTCATGGGGCGTCCGATGCGTTCAAAAAGCGCCTGAATCCAAACCAGGGTTGGCTCGTGAAAAACAAATTCCACTCCGAAATAATCTGCCAGGGCTTTTTTGGTGAGGTCGTCTTTTGTTGGCCCCAGCCCGCCCGTCAGCAGCACCGCATCGGCGTCCTCCAGCGCGCGGTCAAGCGTTTCCCGAATGGCATCCCCGTCGTCGCTGATGGAATGAATATAGCTGACCCGTGCCCCGATCCGGTTCAGCTCGCCAGCCATCCAGGCCGAATTGGTGTCTACAATCTGGCCGATGAGGATTTCGTCGCCAATGGTGATGATATGAATCTTCATGTTTGTTGTTTAACTTTATCCTTTTTCACCCATCTTCCAGGACAAACCGCACCGCTTTCAAATCAAAGGTTGCTTCTTTTCCATCTTCATCGAGGATACACAACAATCCTGCGGGCGTAGTTCCTGTAATAATGCCGCGAAACGTAGTGCCATCCTGCCGCTGAAAAAGCTTAGAAACCCCCAATCCGTAAAGGCATTCGCGATAAGCGACGGCAAGTGGTTCCAACTGCCCGGTTTTGAGCTGCAAATAACGCTGTTCGAGGTGTTGAAACAAAAGGTTTTTAAGCATTTCCAGATCAAATTCGAGGCCACGGGCTTCTATTTTCAGAGAAGTCGGATTGGGGAGCGTTTCGTCGAAGGACTCCTGGTTCACATTGACGCCGATTCCCACTACGCTCGACTGCAAAGAAGCGCCCATAATGCTGTTCTGAATGAGGATTCCGCCAGCTTTTCGATCGCCGATATAGAGGTCGTTGGGCCATTTCAGATGAACCGGTTCCCCCAAAATGGCCTGCGCCCAGTCCCGCACCGCCAGGGCAATTGCCTGACTCAGTGAAAATTGTTGTATAGCTTTCAGAAAAAAAGGGTACAAAATGACGCTTAAAGCAATATTTTTGCCGGGTTCTCCAAGCCACTTGCTGCCAATTTGGCCGCGGCCATCTGTTTGATAAGAGACAGAAATGACAGTTCCTTCTGTTGGTTTGCTTTTTGATAGGAGTTCTAATGCAAACAAATTTGTAGAAGGCAACGCAGGAAATTCCATTAGAACCTTTCCGATAAAATGCTTGTTGCTGTTACTCAAAGGGAAAATGTTTGTAACTTTATGATTGGTATAAAGAGATCAGTCTTTCATCTTACATCTCTAACGTTCTATTTCGCTCACAAAACTAACGATTTTTAATTTTGAGGACATCAGCAAAAATCAAAATTCCCGCTTCTGCACAGGAAACACTGAACGATCTCATCATAGATAGCATTCAGGACATCAAAGGCAAAAACATTGTCAGACTCGATTTGCGGCACTTACAAGATGCTCCGGCAGACTATTTCATCATCTGCGAGGGCGATTCCAATACGCAAGTCAAGGCCATGTCCGAAAATGTGCATCGCCGCATCAAGGACGAACTCCACCTCAATCCTGGGCATGTAGAGGGTCAGGGGCACTCGCGGTGGATATGCATGGACTATTTTGATACCGTCGTGCATATTTTCTATCGCGAAACACGCCCATACTACGACCTGGAACAACTCTGGGGAGACGCCCGCTTCACAGAATATGAAAATTTGTAGGGCTTTTTTGACGCTTGGTCGAGATATTGAAAACGAAATGCGGGGCTATGCGTTATTTCATAAAAGTAATGTAAAAGTAGGTTTTGAATGGAAAACAGGAATGAAAATCAAAATGGGGAAAATAAACCGGGTGGCCCCAAAATTGGCTCCTATTGGATTTATGGACTTATTGCGCTGGTACTCATCGCATTGAGTCTTAATAGCGTATCCGAAGGCACCAAAGAACAGCTCCCGATGAACCGTCTGGAAAAGATGCTCAAGGATCAGGCGATCGAAAAGATTGTTGTGGTCAATGAGAAGCGGGCGCATATTTACATCAAAAGGGAAAAATTAGAAGCCGCCAACAATGAGTATGGAGATGCTGCAAAAAGCAATTTCGGCAGCGACCGTTACCATTACTGGCTGTTGATAGGTTCTGGCGATTCGTTCACCCAGTTCCTCGAAGATACCCAGGAGCGTGAAAATATTCCCCGCGATCAAAGGGTTTATCCCAAATACGAAAATCCAACCAATTGGCTGGCACCGATCCTTGGCTGGTTGCTCCCCATCGCCATTGTTATTGCCATCTGGGTCTTCATTATGCGCCGTGTCAGCGGCGGTGGTGGCGGCCCTGGCGCTCAAATTTTCAACATCGGCAAGTCGAAAGCTACTTTATTCGACCAGAACAGCAAGGTAAACATTACCTTTCAGGATGTTGCAGGGTTAGATGAAGCCAAAGAAGAAGTCATGGAAGTGGTGGATTTCCTGAAAAATCCGAAAAAATATACGGCATTGGGCGGTAAAATCCCCAAAGGCGTGTTATTGGTTGGCCCTCCGGGAACGGGTAAAACCCTTTTGGCAAAAGCCGTAGCTGGTGAAGCAGGTGTCCCTTTTTTCTCGATTTCCGGTTCTGATTTCGTCGAAATGTTCGTTGGTGTCGGCGCTTCACGGGTGCGCGACTTGTTTAAACAAGCGCGTGAAAAAGCGCCCTGCATCGTCTTCATTGACGAAATTGACGCGATTGGGCGCGCGCGCGGGCGCAACAGTTTACAAGGAGGCAACGACGAGCGCGAAAATACCCTCAACCAGCTGCTGGTGGAAATGGACGGGTTCAGTACCGATAAAGGCGTCATCCTGATGGCGGCTACCAACCGCCCGGATGTCCTCGACACGGCTCTGCTTCGGCCAGGCCGCTTCGACCGCTTGATCGGGGTTGATTACCCGGATCTGAAAGGGCGCGAAGCCATCTTCAAAGTACACTTGCAGAACATCAAAAAAGCGGCGGATGTAAATCCGGCCATACTGTCCGAGATGACACCCGGATTTGCCGGCGCCGACATCGCCAATGTATGTAACGAAGCTGCCCTGATTGCAGCGCGCCGCAATAAAAAAGCGGTGGATATGGATGACTTCAACTCCGCACTCGACCGGGTCATTGGCGGTTTGGAGAAGAAGAGCATGATCATTTCGCCGGAAGAAAAGAAAATCATCGCTTACCACGAAGCCGGCCACGCAGTTTGCGGGTGGTATTTAGAGCATGCTTCTCCTTTGGTGAAAGTAACGATCGTACCGCGTGGTATGGGCACTTTAGGCTATGCGCAATACCTGCCAAAAGACGAATACATTACGCGCACCGAACAATTACTCGACCGCATGTGCATGACTTTCGGAGGCCGGGCTGCAGAGTCCCTTATTTTCGACAAGGTATCCACCGGCGCTCAAAGCGACCTCGACCAGGTCACGAAAATGGCTTACAGCATGGTGACGGTCTTTGGCATGAGCGATCAGGTTGGTCAGGTGTCTTTCTACGGGATGTCGCAGGATCAGTTCAACAAGCCATATTCGGAACAAACGGCTTCCATGATTGACCAGGAAGTGCGCGGATTGGTTGAATCGCAATACCTGCGCGCCGGTCAATTATTGATCGAACACCGCAATGAACTCGAATCGCTGGCACAACAGTTGCTCGAAAAAGAAGTACTGCTGAAATCGGACGTCGAGCGCCTCATTGGGCCGCGCCCTTACAGCAGCCATTCCGTTAGCGAACTATACGAAAACGCAATGGCACCTGCTGCTGCGATTGATTCGGACGAAAACATCAACGAAGGGAAAAGTCCGGAAGAAGAAGCGTAAATTTACGTAGGGCACGTGTCGGACACCTTCGAGGTGTCCGACACGTACCCTACCTAAATTGTAAGCATTAAGGTTTTCAGGTGTCGGACACTTTGGAAGTGTCCGACACCTGAAAACCTTAATGCTTAACAAATACCATGCACATCCTCATTGCCGCTGACTCTTTTAAAGACGCACTCGATGCCCCCGGCGTTTGCCATGCCATCGAGCGGGGCATTTTGGCCGCGATGCCGGAAGCACGGATTCGCTGCTTCCCTTTGGCCGACGGCGGCGAGGGTACCGCCCAAATCCTTACCTTTCACAGCGGCGGACAAAAAGTCCAATGTACTGTAAATGATCCCCTGTTCAGACCTGTTCAGGCAAGCTACGGCCTTTCCGGCAATGGGGAAACTGCTTTCATAGAAATGGCCCAGGCTTCCGGATTACAACTTCTGGAGCCGGGAGTGCGCAATCCATTGTATACCACAACTTTCGGAACCGGTGAACTCATCGCAGACGCGCTTCAACGCGGCGTGCGCAACATCGTGCTGGGCATCGGCGGCAGTGCAACCAACGACGGTGGCATGGGCATGGCTGCCGCTTTGGGCCTCCGGTTTTTGGACGCCGACGGCCTTCCATTGGAGCCGGTGGGCCAAAACCTCGGCAAAGTGCATCGCATTGCCGGAAGACTGGAAATGAATGCCCGGGTTGAAGTCATTTGCGATGTAGACAATCCGCTCTTCGGACCAACCGGTGCAGCGCAGGTCTATGCTCCGCAAAAAGGCGCTGATGAAGCTGCCGTAGCGGAATTGGACGCCAGCCTGGCTCATTTTGCTGAATTACTCCGGGAATATTGTGGAAAAGATGTCGCGCAACTGCCCGGAGCCGGAGCAGCCGGAGGATTAGGTGCCGGAGCGATGGCCTTTTTGAACGCGCCAATGCGGCAGGGCATCGAAGCCGTGATGGAATACACCGGTTTTGAAACCGCTTTGGCGGGCATTGACCTGATCGTAACGGGCGAAGGCAGAATTGACCGCCAAACTTTACACGGAAAGCTCATCAACGGGGTATGTAGTCGAGCCGCTGCGCAAGGTATCCCCGTCCTGGCATTTTGTGGCACCTTGGAAGCCAATGCCGCTGACCTTCGCGAACTTGGGCTCCTCGCAGCCTTTTCCATTTCGAATAAACCGCAAAGTCTGGCCGAAGCCATCGCTCAAACCGCAGCAGGACTGGAGCAAACAGTGGCTCAGGTGTTTCGTATCGTCGGTAAATAATTGGAATTATGTGTCGGACACCTTCGAAGGTGTCCGACACGTAATTCCAATTATTTACCCTGAAAATTCGGTTTCCTTTTTTCTATAAAAGCCGCAGCACCCTCCCGGAAATCGGCGGTTCCGGTGGTGTGGCCAAACGCTTCCACTTCGTGCGCAAATCCATCCACATCGTGCAAATAATAGGCATTCACGCTTTCTATCACTTTGGCAATGGCAATCGGACCTTTTTCGATAATTTTTGCGAGCAGTTCTTTAGCTTTGGCCACTTCTTCACCGGCAGGCACAACGTAGTTCACCAACCCTAAGCGGTAAGCTTCCTCCGCACCGATCATGTCGGCGGTTAGGATCAACTCCATTGCTTTTGTTTTGCCAATGTACTGCACCAATCGCTGTGTGCCGCCATAGCCCGGGATGATGCCGAGGTTGACTTCCGGTTGCCCGAAACGCGCCTTTTCGCCGGCGATGCGCAAATGGCAGGCCATCGCTAATTCGCACCCTCCGCCAAGCGCAAAACCATTCACGGCGGCGATGACCGGTTTATGAAAATTTTCGATCAGGAAAAAAATATCCTGACCCCGTTGCGCCATTGCCGCTCCTTCTTCAGCGTCGAGTGCCAAAAATTCTTTAATGTCAGCCCCAGCTACGAACGCGCGTTCTCCGGCACCGGTGAGGATGACGCCCCGAATGTGGTGGCGATTCGGCGCATCTTCTCCAAAGAAACGCTTCAGTTCCAGCATCGTGGCCGTGTTGAGCGCATTCATCGCTTGTTCGCGATTGATGGTGAGCAGCAAGATGCCGCCTTCTTCCTGTATTAGTAGGTTTTCGTATGTCATAAGAAATTCAGATTCAAAGGTTAAAGTAGAAAGTAGAAAGTAGAAAGTAGAAAAACTTAGAGAGAGAAGGTTTATGTTGAAAATGTAAGCATATCTAAAATAAGCTCAAGACTGCCAACTGCCAACTAAAACCTGCCAACTCAATTACCGCCCCCTGTGCGGTTTATCAATCAACTCCGAATCTTCAGTCTGCTTCATAATCTTGATGCCACATTTTTGCATCACAATGGAAATTAGAATAAAAAACACAACTGCAAGCCAGAGCATACTCCATCGGGAGATGATCCTGCGGGGTGGTTCCGGCGTTTGACGGCTCATAGGAGGCTGGATTTATTTGTGATATGCGAAGATAACAATCTTGAAATGGATTCCTGAAAGGTTATCTCTACATTTGGAAAATAGAATCAAAACAAACGAAAAACAAACCATGACGCAACTAAAACAAAAACTCACCTTGTACGGCCTGACCATGATCGCTGTGGGCGGTTCCATTGGCTCGGGCATTTTTTTGACGCCGGCAGAAATCGCCAAAACCGTACAACATCCTGGATTAGTCCTCCTGGTATGGACCATTGGCGGCATCATTGCACTCACCGGGGCGCTCACATTTGCCGAGTTGGGTGGTATGTTCCCAAAATCGGGTGGGGTTTATGTCTTTCTCAAAGAAGCGTATGGCGCCAGGGCAGGTTTCCTGTATGGCTGGGTGACCCTGCTGGTCATCAATACCGGGGCTTTGGCGGCACTTGGCATGGCTCTGGCAGAATACATGACCATTTTTGTCCCGCTGGGGGAACCCGGGAAGATCGGGTTGGCCATTTTTGTCATTGCAGGGCTCACTGGCATTAATTGCATCGGGGTGAATGTGAGTCAGCATTTTGCCAATGTTTTTACCGGACTGAAACTCTTAGCGATGCTGGCCATCATTGCGGTCGGGTTTCTATACTATGACCCCGGGAAAGTACAATTGGATTTTTCTTCCGGCTTTGGCATGTCGGGGCATTGGACGAATGCTATGCTGACGGCACTTATCGGCGTATTGTGGTCGTTTGGCGGCTGGCACCATGCCTCCTACCTGGCTGGCGAAACCATCAACGCCCAACGCACTGTACCCCGCGCAATGATTCTGGGCGCCATCTTGGTGACGGCTTTTTACGTATTGATCAATTTAGCGTACATGCTGTTGTTGCCTTTGGATGTCATTGCGCAAAGCAATAAGGTCGCTGGCGACGCTGTCGCTTCTGTTTTCGCTTTTGGGGGTCAATTGGTGGCCATTGCCATCGCCATTTCGGTATTTGGCACCATCGGCATCTATACCATGTCGGCTCCGCGCATCTACTTCGCTATGGCGGAAGACGGCATTTTTTTCAAAAAACTGTCGTGGGTGCATCCGCGCTTCCAGACGCCGGTCTACGCCATGTTGGGGCAGGCATTTTGGGCCATCCTGCTGTTGCTGTTCTGGCGTACTTTCGGCAACCTCATTACTTATGTTACGTTCATGGATATCGTATTCATGACCCTCGCCGGTGTCAGCATCTTCATTTTCAGGCTAAAACGTCCGGACGCACAGCGACCTTACCGGACTTTTGGATACCCCGTCGTGCCGGCAGTTTTTGTGCTGATCTCGGCGGCGTTTGTGGTGAACACCCTGATTGAAAAACCGGAACAAGCCTGGGCAGGGCTGCTACTGCTGTTGCTGGGTGTTGGCGGGTATGAGGGGTTTAGGAGGAGGTAGGGGTTTATTAGTTATTGGGCTGTTCGTAGCTACAATGTCCCGTTCCCGTTCCACCAATAGCAAATAACTGATAATCAATAACCAGCACATCCGGTTTTATTTTTTTATTTTATAAAACAAAAAGTTTTGTTTTATAACATTATTTGTTTTAAATTTGACTCGATTTCTTGACTAAGGAACGTGTCGTAAATAACTTCTCTGTTTAGGCGGCCTCTTTTTTCACCATGCTGCGTTGCTTCGGCGGTCACTTAGCTTAGGCTAAGCTCCCTTCTCGCGGCTTGCCTGATGAAAAAACAGCCTCGCCGAATCCAGGTAACTTATTTACGCCACATTCCTAAAAAACATCACCCATGCAAGGAAACGATACCCACTCCAAAATTAGAGCTTATCTGCGCACTCATTGGTTTCAGTTGGGCTTAGGCGCCATCCTGCTGTTTATTGTTTTTAAAAAGAACCTGAGCTTTCAAATTAACCTGAACGCGCCGGATGGCATAGAAGAAGAAGAGTCTTCTCAACCGGTGCGCCGGAAGGATCCCGAGCGCAAACGGGAAATTTTCACCGAGAAAGCAACCGAAGCAACGCCTCCTGCTGGCGAGGTAAGCCGGATGGAACTCTCGCCGCTAAGTTTCGGGAGCACTTCAAAAACCTATTTGCAGCGCTTAGCCGCGGTGGACGATGCGGAAAAACGCGCTTATCTGAACCGCTTTGCACGGGTTGCGCAGGGTGAGCAGAAGAAATACGGTGTGCCAGCGTCTGTTATGCTGGCAACTGCGATGCTGATGAGCCAGGCAGGAACGGCGGAAGCGGCACGCAAAGGCAATAACCACTTTGCGCTGCACTGCACCCAGGACTGGAAAGGAGAAAGTAGTCAATACAGCGGCGTTTGCCTGCGACACTACGAAAATGCGTGGACCAGCTTCCGCGATTGCAGCCTGTTTTTGACAACTGGGCCAAATGCGCGGCTTGTCCCGGACAACGACAATTATAAAGAATGGGCAAAAGCCCTCGGGAACATGGGGTTTCCCGGAGGAGCTGATTTTCCGGGACAATTGGTAACCGTCATCGAAACGTTTGGATTGCAGTAATTTGTGTCTGTCTTTATAGTTCGAGAGCTGCGTTATGTTTTGCTCCAAAATCGGTCATCCCGCCGGGCGGGACTCCGGTTTTCTGGCCTTAGCCTGCCTTGCGCTCGAACTCTAAAGAGCAAACACCGATTAAATGGGCAGACATCACATCACTACTCTACGCCTTCCAGCTTGATTTTGTAATAGTGAACACCCGCGCCAAACACCCAGCCGGTACGCCCTTTTTTTGTCTGTATTTTCACCCAGGGGTCGTTTCGAATGATTTTTCCAAGGACGATCTCTTGAGCAAAATCGGTGATTTCGTTCATAAACAGGACTTCTTCATACAAGGCCAGCCGGTCAAGCACTTTGGCGTTTAACTTAGGCTCGGCACGCACGTTCAGTCCGGCCATGGTTACGTACAACGGGGTGTAGCGCTCCCGGACGACTTCTTTTGATGGAACAATTGATGCACTTGAATCCTTGGCCAGGGCATTGGCTGTTGTTGCAGCCTGAGTTTGTGAAGTGCTGTCTGCCAGGGCTTCTTCACTCGCTTCTTCTGCATACCGGGCTTTGGTGGCGCTACATTTGGAGGTGGCGTACAAGATGAAAGAAATCAAAAATACGCCCAGTATGAGCAACTCTACCTTCGGCAATAATGAGGTTTTTTGTTCTGACATGTGTTTTCTCAATAATGCGGTTGCGTATAATAACTGGAAAGGATACAAACCAGGAGACATCTCGAATTTCGTCTCCTGGCTCTTAAAGAACCGGTCTAAAAATCCGGGATGTCTCCTGTTAACCTATTGCTCCGTAAGTTTAAACTGTTGTGGGAAATACCCCGGGTGAAGGGAGGTAGGCTCCGCTTCGAATCGCTTGTGGATGGCAATGCGCCCGGTAGGCACCATCAGATAAAGTTCCGCCTGCTCATCGTAGATGATGGCTTGCAGCTTTTTGTACAAGTTGTTTCTTTGCCTTTTGTCCAAGGTGACCTTTATTTGTTCAATCAGCGTATCCGTTTCAGCATTGCCAAAACCCGTGCGGTTATCGCCCGTGGTTGACCAGCTTTGCTGCGGTTCCCAAAGTGTAGGCGAAAGCGAGCGGCCACCGGAACACAATTCGTAGGTTCCGCTTTTCTGTGCATCGAGCATCTCATTAAATTCTTTGGGAATCAACACTAAGTTGATCCCCGATTTTTTTGCATGTTGCTGCAACAACAGGGCCACCGCCTGAGAAATTGGCCTGCCCGCAGTGTAAAGGTATTGCAGATCCATTTCCACTAATTCCCCACTGATGTTTTTGTCAGCCGTACCATTGCCGTTTGTATCCATCCATCCGGCATTTTCCAACAGTTGGCGGGCTTTTTTAGGGTTGTATTCCAACGGTTTCAGGTCGGTATTGTTGTAATCTGCATTTGGGTGTACAGGGCCGACAGCCCTTTGCCCGAGGCCATTAAAAATTGTACGGATGAGTTCGTCCACATCCAATGCATGGGCGATGGCCTTCCGAACCCGTTTATCAGCCAGTTTGGGATTGCGGGTATTCACATAGATGAGAAAATTAGACAACATCAATGGCGTATGGAAATTGTAGCGCGCCGCCAGATCCGAATTATTGCGCAAGCTGTCAAACATGGTCGGGTCAAGATCTGCCGCAGCATCTATTTCTTCTGTATAAAGCGCCTGCGACACCATCGTCGCATCCCCGATCATCTGATAAACAAGGCGATCCGGATAAGCTTGAAGCGTGACCCGGTCTATTCCATTCCCCCACCAGTTGTTTTTTTTGCTCAATACAACCCGAACGCCTGTTTCCCAGCTTTCGAGGCGATACGGCCCCGATCCGCCAATAAATCCAATTTCATTGGAATATTTCGACGATTGAAAGTCTTCCGCAAAGGTTTTCAGTGCACCGCCAGCCTCACTGAGTGCTTTCGCTTTTCCGGGCGTACATAAGTCCGTTATCGGAATATTCTTCAACAAGCCTTTTGGATCGTAGAGGTATTCGGGCATGATTGGGAAGGTACTGCACACCTTCTCTTCACCAATGATTTGCTTTTCGCTGGTGTAAACCGTAAATTTTTTAGGATTGCCCGGATCCACCTTTACGTCGCGGATCAGGTCTACAAAACCCCGCATGCGCGTCGCATCAACCAATGGGTTCAGCAATGCTTTCAAGGTAAATACATAGTCGTTGCCGGTTACCGGAGCGCCATTGTCCCACACAGCTTTGTCATGAATTTCCAGGCTATAAGCGACGCCTCCTTTCCAAGTCCCCTCGGCAATTTCCGTTGCAACGGGTTCTTCCTTGAGCAATTGCGGCACAAGCTCTAGGGTTTGAGGGTTAACGTACATCAGGAATTGAAAAATCTGGCTGTTGACCTGGCTGGCGTAGGACGTAGAGGTCAGAAGCGGGTTTATCCGTTCCGGATCAGCGTCGAGGCGGGCAATCACTTCATTGGTGGTGCGTTTCCAGATAACATTGTTGCCGTTTTTCGGGTCTTGTTTACAAAAAACAAATAGGAGTGCAAGGCAAATTGCAATGGAGGAAATGGAAAGAATACGTTTCATAAGCGATTAAAGTTGGTGAAAAGAAACGGAGCAAAATTAGCGCTTTACAGCAAACTCATTCACAAAAAATCCGGGGCGCAAAACACTGGGTCGCGCATCAAACCGCTTGTGGATGACGAGTCGCTCCTGAGGTGCCAACAAAAAAATACAAGGCTGTTCTTCATAAACGAGCTCCTGGAATTTCCGGTATAAACCTGCCCGCTTTTGTTCATCCAGTGTGACGCGGATCTCGTCAATGAGGGCATCGCTTGCCGCATTCCCAAAACCTACGCGGTTGCCGCCGTCGGGCGTATTGCTTTCCGTGTGCCAGAGTTGCTTGGGATCATCCGGCAAAGGCTCCGCCACCCAGGCACCGCCGTGCAATTCAAATTCGCGGCGCTTCAACGATTCAATCAGCACCGGGAATTCTTTCGGAAGGATATTGATTTGAATGCCGGCTTTTGCAGCGTTGTCTTTCAACACCAGGGCCAAATTCATACTGAACTTACTGGCCGAACTGGCAAGATAATTCAGTTCAAGCTCCGTCTGCTTTCCGTCCAAAACTTTATCTGCCACCCCGTTCCCGTTGGTGTCTTCCCAACCTGCTGCTTTCAGTAACGTTCGCGCCTGCTCGACATTGTAAGCAATGGGTGCCAGATTTTTGTGATAATAAGGCTTATCAGGATGAAAAGGCCCCGTAACCCGCTGAGCCATTCCGGCATACAGATCGCGGATAATGGCGTCCATATCAAGCGTATGCGCCAGGGCACGCCGCACCCTTTTGTCGTTCAGCTTCGGATTGCGGGTATTGATGCCGATGTAGAACAGTTGCAAAGCAGCAGGGGTGTAAAAATTATACAGCGGTTGCAGCACCGAGTCCTTCCTGATTTCCACAAAATCATTCACGTCAATCTGACTCGCCACGTCAATCTCCTGACTTTTTAATGCGGCAAGCGCCGTTACCTGGTCGGGGATGATGCTAAAAACCAAACGCTCGGGCAAAGCGCGCAGCATGGGGTAGGTTTTGCTGAGGGCGTCTCCCCACCAATTGGCTTTGCGTTTCAGGGCAATTTGTTTGCCGGTGACCCATTCTTGCAGCGCGTAAGCGCCAGCGCCTTTGACCGCGTCTTTTTCTCGTGCAAACCGCTCGCTGTGCATGTTTTCGGCAAACGCAGCAAGGATAGTATCTTCCGAAAGCCGCGCTGCCTGCTCCGGATCGGCCAGTGCTTTCAGCGTGTAATTGCGCAAACGCCCCTGCTCATCATAGTGGTATTCCGGATAAACCGGCATGGTGCTGATGGCCGCTTCGCCAAGGATATATTTGCGATCGGTATAAACCGTGAACCGCTTAGGATTAGCGGCATCCACGGCAAGGTCTTTTACAAAATCGAGGTAACTACGGGCTGGGCCGCTATTCACCTGCGGGACAAACAGCGCCTTGAAAGTAAACAGCACATCGTTGCCGGTAATGGGGGCGCCGTTATCCCAGACTGCTGATTGGTGCAACTCGAAGGTGTACGCGATCCCTCCCTTCCAGAGGCCATCGGTAATTTCGGCGATCTGCGCGCGGCTTTTCGCCAATTGGGGTTGCAGTTCCAAGGTGGCAGGGTCGAATTGCAACAGATTCAGGAACAGCAATTCGTTGACGGTGCGGCTGTAGGAATTTACCGTAATCAGCGGACTCAGGCGATCGGGTTCACCGGGAAGCCTTGCAAATACAGTATTTTCAGAATGGACATAAAGCTTTTTTTCATCGGAATCGCCCATGCAGCCAGCCAGCAGCAGCACCGTTGCAAACAAAAAGCAGTGAAGTGGTATTCGCATGTTTAAGGGTGTTTTCGTTTTTCAATTTATTTCACCCTAAGATAAGGAGGTTAGCGGGAATTTTGGGAAGAAAAAAGCAGGTTAATCATTAACCCCCAAAACCTACTGGACTCAACCCTCCAATATCCCCTCTTTTCGCCGCTTTCTTCAATTTTTTATTGGCATAAATAGCCACTTCCACGCGACGGTTGGCTTGTTTACCCGAAGCACTTGCGTTGTCGGCTACGGGTTGACTTTCGCCATAACCAATGGGGGTGATGCGCGAAGGCAAAACGCCCTGGCGAGCCAAGTGGCTGGAAACCGACTTGGCGCGGTTTTTGGACAAATTTTGATTGTAGTCGTCTGAACCGGTACTATCCGTATGACCTTCGATGAGGATTTCAGTGTCGTCGTATTTCTTTAGGGTAGCAGCCAACTGATTCAGATTATCCCGGGTAGCGCCTTTTATTTGGTAGGATTCTACATCAAAAAGCAGGCCTGAATCAAAAGTGATGAGGATGCCTTCGCCTACGCGTTCCACGGTAGCGTTGCCCATGTCTTTGCTGATTTCGGCAGCCTGTTTGTCCATATAATTGCCGATAAGGGCACCCGCTGTTCCACCAACTGCTGCGCCAATGAGGATGCCGATAGCCGTGTTACCCGAATTCTTGCCAATGAGTCCGCCAGCTACACCGCCGACCGTGCCGCCGATGACGCCTCCTTTAGTAGCTCGGCTGGTATTACAGGCCGGAGCCGACAGCAAAAGTATTACGAGGGTTAAAACAAAATGGAAACGATTTAGCTTGCTCACGATGTGTTGTTTTTAGTTGATGTAATGATGATTTATAATGGTGAGGGTAAAGAGGCAAGTTTGCAAGGGGGCAAGATTGCAAACTTGCACATTTGCCTCTTGCGTGTTTGCCCCTTGCCTTCTTGCCTCTTACATTTTAAAAACCTATTCTACTACGAACCGGTTCATTAACCGGGCTGTTTCTGTGATGACGCCGTATACGTAAGCGCCCGCAGGGAATTGTTCTGTATTCAGGATCTCCGTGAAACGGCCGGAAGGCTGGATGCCTTTGTCAATCCGTTGCAGGAGTTTGCCATCGGTAGCATAAATCTCAATTTGCAACTTGCTGCTTTGATCCAACTGGTAATTGATGTTGAGATCGGCTGAGGTCGGATTCGGGGAAGCCGGGAAAATCCGGAGGCCATTCATACCCGCAACAGGTTCAGGCGATTGAGAAGAAATTGGATCAAACGCCACAACAACGCCTATCAGTAAATTGGTTTCGAGTCCCCAGGAATCCGGGCTGTCAAGCGGAAACCATCCTGATCCGTCGCCCCAAAGCTCGTACGCATCGTTGCCGTCGCCGCATTCGTCTGCAGTCATCCAAAGTCCGACCGTATCCTGTGAAGCATACAAGTCTTCAAAATCTATGCTGATGAAAATTTCCGGGCCGGTAACGGCGGGCGGTGTAGCAAATGTAAAGATCGTCGGTACAAGGGAGGACGAGCTGGTGTCAATATCGCTTACGTTGATGTCCGCACTGACGCCAAGCTCCGTCGTCGGAGCACCACCTGCAGATGTGCTGTATACCTTGGCGCGGAGGGGGCCATTATTTACTTCCGAAGCTGCGGCAAAGAAGCCCCAGATTTCCTGAACAGTAAAGTTGTTGCCTGCTCCCAGGGTAATCCGCTGGGCTTTTTCAAAATCTGTATACCCATTGGTCCCAGAGATAAAGCCCCAGTTGTTTGAAAAAAAACTGGTTATTTGGTCGCCACACGGCAGGGCAAAGGCTGCTCCAAACAAGGTGTCGTTCTCGACCCTCGGGCCGGAAGACCTCACAGTAATCCTATTATCAAAGTGGGTGGCATCAATGGCACCATTGGCACTTCTTTGAGCGGTTAATGCGGTGGTCATCAGACCTAAAAAGAGCGCTGAAAAGAAAATGTTCTTCTTCATTGTGATTGTGTTTTATTCAAAAAATAACAAAAGGGATGAAGTATTCATAAGCACTTGCCGGGTTTTTCCGGCAAGCGCTTATGACAAATTCTATTATACTAACACACAATGACAGAATTAGATAAGGCAATTAACATTTATTGTCCCAACTCTTTAACGATGCGCTCGGCTTTATAGATGTATTTTAATGCCGCAATGATGCCCCCGGCGTGGACAGAAACGGTGCGGTTAGCGACCGGGTCGTAGATAAAATTGCCGGGCAGCGACTCAATGTTGCCATCGAAAACCAAGCCGACTGCTTCACCTTTTTTGTTGATGATCGGGCTGCCAGAGTTGCCGCCAATGATGTCGTTGGTAGAGACAAAATTCAGGGGCGTACGCAGCAATTCCGCCGGTGGGTTTTTCCAACGCTCTGGCAAAGACCAGGGAAATTTGCCATCGTTGCTGAAAAAGCGGTCATACAATCCATAATAGGTTGTTTTGACAGGCGCTATGGTTCCGTTGTAATCATAAGCTTTGACGATGCCATCAGCCAGACGGAGCGTAAAGGTGGCATCGGGTGGTATGTTCAGGCCATAAACCTGGAACACTTCGTTGCCAACTTTGGATTCAAGGGCACGGCGTGCAGCGCCGCTTCCGCCAAATGCGCTGGCAGCTTCCCGGTAAGCAGGCAGCAGCAAACGCCCCGCTTTCAGCAACGGGTCTTTATCTTTGCCCCATTTTTCAGGCTTGCCTTCCAGCATTTTTTCAAGTTTTTTCGCATCGGCAAAATCCGTTTTCTCCAGGATGCTTTTAGCCGTAGACAGCGCTGATTTTTCCAGCAATTCCGACACATATTTGTCGTTCGGGCTCTTAAACTGCTGCAACTCTCCGAAAAGGGTGGCGAGCAATTCCAATTCCATCGGCTTGTCTAAACCCTGAGCCGTTTCTTTAATTTGAGCGCGCAAGGCTTCGAGGTCTTCTTCTCCGGCACCGCCTTCTGCTGCTTTAACATAGGCGTCGGCGTAGTGCATCAGCAACAGCGCTTTCCCACCATAAGGGCTGGGCGCCAGCAAGGTTACCTCTGCAGCGTGGGGTTCCAATACTTTATAGGCGTTGGCAATTTGCACCCAATAGTCCTGCCCTTTGGACACCGCTTTCGACTTGGATTTGATGTTATCCTCCATCGCTTTTTTGCGGCCCATCAGCAACGGATCGTGCATGCCTTTCACCATGCCGCCTATCGCTTTTACGCTGTTGGAAAGGTTAAAAATTTCTTCCTGTACATCGTGGGAAGGGTTGCGTTTGTATTCTTCCTGCAACACGTTCATGCGGTTGGTCAGCCAGGCCAATTGAATTTTGTAGCGGTAATCGCGGTCGTATTCCAACTGACTGACAGTCCGGAGGCGTTCCGTGCTGCCCGGGTTGCCTACAACAAACACGGGTTCACCTTCGCTCACGCCATCGGGGTTCATTTTGAAATAATTGGCGGAAGAATTCACCGGTCTGCCGTTGTCATAGACCCGCCAGAAGGTGCAGTCGAGGGTGTAGCGCGGGAAGGTGAAGTTGTCCGGATCGCCGCCAAAAGCGCCCAATTCCAATTCCGGAATCAGCACCAGACGCACATCGTCGTATCGCTTATAGCCATAAAGCGAAAAACGGCCACCATTGTAATAGGTAACCCGCTCGATTTCCAGGCCCGTCCAGCCTGACATCGTGCCATATTGAGCGATCAGCGCTTTCAGGGTAGAATCGCGCAGGGTAGCTGTTTCTTTATCCGTTTTTGCTTTGGAAATCGCGGCGGTGACCTGGTCCGTTACGTCTGCAATCTTTACCAATTGCTTCACGAACAGGTCTTCCACGCGACGCTCATCAGCAGCAGTTGCGGCGTAAAAACCATTTTTATCAAAATCTTCTCCCGGGTTCATGATTTTACCCACCTCGCCGCGCGAGCAATGGTGATTGGTCATCAACAACCCATCCGGCGATACAAATGACGCTGAGCAGTAGTTGGAAAAACGCAGAGCCGACATGCGGATGTGCTCCACCCACTTATCATCGGCGCGAAAGCCATACGTTTTTTCAAAGTAATCGAATGGCGCTTGTTCCAGCGTCCACATTTTGCCGAAATCAAAGCGATCCGGTTCACCAGACACCGTAGTTTTGCTGGGTTGCGCCCAGGAAATAAAAGGCAATAACAACAGGATCCAAAGAGTTTTGGTCGTGCGGAACGATATCATATCTGTATGCATTTTTTAAGAAAAAATTGGTTAGGAACATCGAAATAATAAGTTCGCGTTTTCGGCGTGGGGATTTTTCCAGCGGACAAGGCGCAAGAAGGGAGCGTAGCCAAAGCTACGTGACCGACGAAGCAACGAAGTCCGGTGGGAAAAGCCACCGCCCAAATCGGGAAGTTATTATTTC
>JBBQGV010000075.1:0-27030 GCA_038323375.1 Chitinophagales bacterium | reverse complement strand
GTGTCGGACACCTCCGAGGTGTCCGACACGTGAGCAACCTGAACGACGTGAGGAACCTGCTTTGAAGCGACTTTTTTTTATCAAAATGCGTTATCTTTGTAGAACTACAATTTAAAGCATAACTTATGACAACTACCGAACTTAAAGCTGAAGTCTATCCCTTGATTGATCGCTTGGATGAGCCTTTTTTGAAGGGGGTGCATTCTATGCTGGATACTTAATGTGCAGCAGCAGGAAGATCCAATTGTTGGGTATGATATAGATGGCAAACCTCGAACAGCTATTGAGTTGACGGCCATTTTAGAAGCTGAAGTAGAAGCGGTACAACGCGGAGAATATGTTACGATTGAAGCATTCCAGGAAACATCAGCACAATGGGGAAACATACCAGGTAATTCTTACTCAAAACGCGCATCTTGAGAGTTGATCATACTAAAAGTAATCCTGCTGAACTGTCAAACCTGCCATAGTTAGACAAAAACGTCCACAATGTTCACTGATACACTCAAAACCCTCTTCCGCCGCGACCTCCTGCGCCTGAAACAGGAAATGGAACTTTATCGCGAGGAACAAAACCTATGGATCAGCGACAAAGGCATCGCCAATTCTGCGGGCAACCTCTGCCTGCACCTCACCGGCAACCTCCGGGCATACATCGGCGCGCAATTGAGCCAAAGCGGCTACCTCCGCAACCGCGACGCGGAGTTTTCGCTCAAAAATGTACCCCGCGCCGAACTGATCGCCGGCATTGACGAAACCATCGCCGTCGTCGAAAACACCCTCGACCGGCTCACCGATTCCCAACTTCAGGAAGAATACCCGCAGCAGGTTTTTGGGCACGCTATGACGACCGGGTATTTTTTGATCCATTTGGCTACGCATTTGGGGTACCATTTGGGGCAGGTGAATTATCATCGGAGGTTGTTGGAGGGGTGAGGATAATCAGGTATTGTATCTTGGATACTGCAAAATATTGAAAAACAATATCTTCGGAATTCAAATCCTTTCTTGTTGAAAAAAAACAGCTTGTCCCGACAGGTTTGAAAAAATTATCGAACTTGCCAGCTCGTAAAGCCATCTATTTAAATTCCCTTGCCGTAAGACAAAGGGACTAAGAAAGCCAACACACTCATGACAAAACGAATCCTCCTCTTCGCCTTTGCCCTTGCCTCGTTTTTCACCACCGAAGCGCAACGCAATAAAGCAACCCAGCCTTCTCCCCCAACCCCGCAAGCAACGCAAGCGCCAGACCTCAACGCCTTCTACCAACCCGTAAAATGGCGGAGCATCGGCCCCTTCCGCGGCGGTCGTTCGGTAGCCGCTTCCGGCGTCGTTGGCGACATCACGACCTACTACATGGGCACCACTGGCGGTGGCGTCTGGAAAACGGACGACCTGGGCGTGACCTGGAAAAACATTTCGGACGGTTATTTCAAAACCGGCTCCGTAGGTGCCATCGCCGTCTCTGAAAGTGACCCGAATGTCCTGTACGTAGGCATGGGTGAGCACGCCGTGCGCGGCGTAATGACCCACCACGGCGACGGCATCTATAAATCCACCGACGCCGGGAAAACCTGGAAAAAAATGGGACTGGACCTGACGCAGCACATCGCCCGCATCGCCATCCATCCTCAGGATCCGAATACGGTTTTTGTCGCCGCACAAGGCGCCCTGTATGGGAAATCGCCCGAGCGCGGCGTCTACAAATCCACCGACGGCGGCGTTACCTGGAAAAAAGTGCTGTACACAGACGACAAAAGCGGCTGCGTGGAACTATCCATGGACATGAACAACCCGCGAATACTTTATGCCGCGATGAATGAATTTGGCCGCCTGCCCTGGAAAGTGATCAGCGGCGGAGCGGGTAGTGGGTTGTACAAATCTGTTGACAGCGGCGAAACCTGGGAAAAAATCCAAGAAGGTCTGCCCAAAGAATTGGGCAAAATGGCCGTCGCCGTCTGCCGTTCCAACTCCGACCGCGTTTACGTGCTGGTCGAAAGCGATTCTGACAAAGAACAGGGCGGATTGTTTGTGTCCACCAACGCCGGCAAAAACTGGTCGCGGGTGTCCAGCGACCACCGGCTCGTCCAGCGTGCCTGGTACTACATCGAGTTGTTCACCGATCCGAAAAACGAACACGCGATTTACGTACTGAGCGCCCCCGCGCTGCGCTCCATTGACGGCGGCAAAACCTGGGAAGAAATCACCGGCACACACGGCGACTACCACGACCTTTGGATCAACCCGCACAACCCGAAAAACATGGTCATCGCCAACGACGGCGGAGCCGCTATTTCGGTAAACCATGGCAAAACCTGGTCTGCCCAGAACAATATGCCCACCGCGCAGCTCTACCGCATCAATGTGGACAACGGCTTCCCCTACCGCATCTATGCCGGGCAGCAAGACAACTCCTCGGTCGTCATTGCGAATCAGGAGTTTGGCAGCGGCGGCATCACCACGGAAAGCTGGACCTATTCCGCCGGCGGAGAAAGCGCTTTTTTGGCCTTCAATCCCGACGACCCGCGCTATGTGTTGGGCGGTAGCTACCTCGGCACCATCGAAGTTCTGGATACCAAAGCCAAAGCGGGCACCAACATCATGGCAGCGCCGATCCAGTATCTGGCTCGCGACGCCAAAGACATGAAATACCGCTACAATTGGAATGCCCCCATTATCTGGTCGAAACACGAACCCGACACCTATTACCACGGCGCCCAATACCTGCTGCGCACCCGCGACATGGGGAGCACCTGGACAGAAGTTTCACCCGACCTCACCCGAAATGAAAAAGATAAACAGGGCAAAGGCGGCGGCCCCTACACCAACGAGGCCGTTGGCGCTGAGAACTACGGCACCCTGAGTTACGTGCTGGAATCGCCGCAAGAAAAGGGCGTCATCTGGACTGGCAGCGACGATGGCTTAGTTCACCTGACGAGAGACGGCGGCGCTACCTGGCAAAACGTGACCCCGGCGGGCCTGGCCGAATGCTTGATCAACGCGATCGAGGTTTCACCGCATGACCCGGCCACGGCGTACATCGCCACCACGCGCTACAAATTCAACGACCATACGCCTGGCTTGTACAAAACCACTGATTACGGCAAAACCTGGACGAACATCAGCAGCGGTATTCCCTACGGCGCTTTTACCCGAGTGGTTCGCGAAGACGACCAGCGCAAAGACCTGCTGTTTGCAGGCACGGAAACCGGGGTTTACCTGTCGTGGAATGGCGGCAAAAACTGGTCGCCCTTCCAACTGAACTTGCCCGTTACGCCCATCACCGACCTGCGGGTACACCGGAGCGACCTCATTGCCGCCACATCCGGCCGTTCATTCTGGATTTTAGACGACCTGGCCCTGTTGCGCCAGTCCAAACCAGCGGTTCCCGGTTTTGCCCTGTTCCAGCCCGAAGCGACCATGTTGGTCAATGGTGCCAGCGAGCTGAACGGCTCTTTGCCCGATTTTGACGGAACCAACCCGGAGCAAGGTGTGAACCCGGCCACCGGAGCGGTCTTGTATTACTACTTACCGGAGTTGAAGCCTGCCGATGAGCTGATGGTGGAGATTCGGGATGCGCAGGGCAACTTCATACGCAGCTACAGCTCTAAAGCTGATTCCACGTTCCAATCCTACGACGGCGGCCCGTCTGCCGAGCCTGTTTTGAGCAAAAACAAGGGCCTCAACCGCTTCGTCTGGAACCTGCGCTGCGCCACTGCGCCGGGCGTTCCCGGGGTTTACATTGAAAGCAGCTACGGCGGCCACAAAGTGCCGCCCGGCACATACACCGTCACCCTGAAAGCAGGCACCCAGTCGGCCACAACCTCTGTGGAAATCCTGCCCAACCCGCTCTACCCCACAGACGCCAAAACCTACCAGGAATACCACGCGCTGATGAGCCGTTTGGAGGCAGAAGTGGCCAAAATGCACCGTATGGTGAATGCCCTTTACGCCAAGCGTGAACAATTAGAGGGCCTGTTGAACACCCTGCCCGCCGAAGAAAAACACAGCGCGCTGAAAAAAGACGGCCAAACCTTAGTGCAGCGCATGAAAGCCTGGGACGAAGACATGGTGCAGCGCAAATCCAAGGCCTACGACGACGTGGAAAACTTCCCGAATAAGTTCACAGCGAACTATCTCTTCATGATCAACCACAACGAAAGCGATATCCCGCGCATCAACCAGCCTACATTAGACCGACTGGCTGAACTGACGGCGGAGTGGAAGGCGCTGGAGGCCCGGGGGCGGGAGTTGCTGGACAAGGACTTGCCGGGGATGAACAGGCGGTTTTGGGAGATGGGGGTTGGCGCGGTTTGGAGGGAGTAGGTTGGTTACGGGCGCTTGTTTGCTTTTTATGGGACGGTTGGTGGGTTTTACTCCGCCTTCACCTCCCCAAGAACCAATGCCTTTCCTTTTCCCGAAAAGCGCACATAACGCGCCACCTTTTTATCCATTGAAACCTGCGCCCCTTCTGGTTTCGCAGACAAACTACCGTCAAAAACGACGGTCCATTTTTCCGGCGTGCGTTCGGTTGCTATGGCAATTTGGATATCCTGTGCTTCGCCTTTGGGCAAATCGAGCAGGAGCGTTTTCAAGCGTTTATTTTTTCGAAAATCCAGCGTTAGCCAGTTGCCCTGCCAAATGCTGGCCGGAACCCCGTCGAACAGCGCGTTGACGGGATGTTCAGGGGTTTCGAGGGAAGCCGACCAAGCCATGCCGCCAAGGTCGCGCAGGCGGATGTTACGCCAGGCAATTGTACGCCCCGCTTTCGAGCTGTCCTGCCCGATGTGGTGTACCTGCAATCCGATGTGTCCGCAGCGGGTAAGGCCGTCGGTCAGGTCGGCCACAGGAATTCCGTTTACCCAGGTACGGATTCGGTTGCCGATGGCCTCAATGCGGTAATGGTTCCAGTCGTTTTTCCGGTAGGCGCGCTGCGCTTCCGGTTTTCCCTCCAGCTTAAACAGCCATCCGCGCCGGCTTTCGTCGTATACGCCGCCACTCCAGGCACGCGACGTAGGGTCTATTTCAATTTGATACCCATGAAAGACATCTTGCTTATAATCCGGAAAGTGATTGGATCGGATCTGGATGCCGCTGTTTAGACTTGAATCTGCGCGGAATTCGAGTTCCAGCACAAAGTCAGCATAGCGGTTTTCGGTGATCAAAAAGCTGTTCTGCGTTCCCGGGACGGTCGTGCCCACGATGCTGCCGTCCTGCACGGTGTAAGGTGCTGTCCCGCCAATCTGATGCCAACCGCGAAGGGTCTTGCCATCGAAGAGCTTGCGCCAGGGCGGACTAGATGCGGCTTGCGCTTTTCGGTCAGGCGCTGTGTTAATTTTCGGAATGGAAACAGCCGGTTTTTGCCCCATAGCTTCAGGTTCTATACCGTCGGGCAACAACTTCCCGGCTTTATATGGGTTCTTCCGGTCTTTGGTAGCCTCATGCACCTGGCCGACCTCCCACACCTGAATCGCGCCCGCGTCGTTGCCCCACGAATTGCGGATGTAGGTAATTATTTTTGCAATCGTTCCGTTGTTGGTGGCCATATTTTCGCGCATTCCGATCATGACGCCAGGTAACGTGTAAGGTTTTCCGGCCACTGTCACCGGGCCTTCCAGTCCGTCAAGCACAATGCGGATGGGAATGCTTTTATCAACGGCGTTGACCCAGCCCGATTGCACGAGTGGGGGGGCGAGGTTGGGGATGCCTTCGCCAGACTTCCCGTGACACGCTGCGCAGTAGGTTTCGTAAAGTCCGCGCCCTTCGTGATAGAGTTCGAGGTCAGGCACGGAAAGTTTAGCCACGACCGGGTCGCTTGATTGCGGCTCGGTTTCGGGCGATTTTTCTAAATATTGCATCAAAACAGATGCGATGGGAACGCCCTTTTGGGCAAAAAAGCGTCGCCAAACGCCCACTTGCTCCAGCGAGCAATTTTTCCAAAATGCGCCCGCGAACACTGCAGCGCACAACGTGTCGGCAGCCTGGGTCGTCGCTATTTTTTGTAGTACGGGCCGAATGCCTTCGGCGTGTTGCTGGCAAAACGCGGGTGCAACCGCCGCAAAGTGAACCGCCTCGGCTGCGCCAGCGATTTCAAACAATTGCTTGAATGCTGCCAAATCATTGGGTGCGCACAGCCGAATGGCAAGACGCGCCACCTCGGCGTGGTTGCTGTTGTCAAAAACGGTTTTCAAAAACCCGGGAATGGCCGTCCCCAAACCATCAAGCGTCCACAGCGCATGCAGCCGGGCACGCGGGTCGGTATGGCGGAGCGCCATTTCGCGCAGCAGGGGCGCAACTGACGTATCGCCGCGTTCCACCAACAACCACTGGGCTTTGTCGCGTCGCCAGCCGTTGGGATGCGCCAGCAAATTTACCAATTGTGCGGTAGACAAACTTCCCAACGACTGGCAGGGCTGCGGCGGGTTTTTGGTTTTCCGGATGCGGAAAATGCGGCCCAGATGGGTAGGGGGCAAAAGGTTTTTTGCTCGTACTTGTTCCCGCAAATACGGCGTCAGGTAGGTGGCGTGCTGGATCAGCCCGCGGTGAAAATCCGCCAGCCACAGCGTTCCGTCGGGAGCGGTATAAGCGTTCACCGGTCGAAAACGCTCGTCGGTTGCGGTCAAAAAATCTATGCCCTCCCGGTCGGGCAGCCCGGAGATGCCTTCCGGCGAATGCGTCAGCACCACACACTTGACCAAATGGGCGGCGGCTTCGGGCACAAAAGCCAAAAACTGCGCCCCATCTGCCGGAACTGGCACCTCACTGGCGTCTTTCACGGAAAAATTATCCCCCCGAAAAATGGTCGGGCCGCAGGCAGAGGTCGCATTAACCAACCGTTGCGTACGGTCTAAAACGCCTTCCTGGTAGCCGCGATTGACGCCAGGGGTAGACCTTCGGGGAAACACCCGGTTTGTGCCGTACCTCACCCCGAAATTATTGCCAACTACCGGGCTCACGGACAAAGCCAAAAGCGGCCATGCGGAAGGCGGCAGGTTGTCGCCCGTCAGTATGGTGGAGTTGTCGTTGTAATACAGTCGTCCGAAATCGTCCTGCGCCATGCCCCATTGTCCGCGAAAGTGCGCTTTTTCGATGCGCCAGGCACCGGTGTTGTCGCGGCGATAGCGCTTTTCGCAGCGCGCCGCATATATCCAGTTGTCCATGCCCAGGGTCAGGCTATTGGCTTGGTGTTCGGGGTTATGGCCTTCGGCAAAAGCGCTGTCCACAAGGATGCGCGATCCGGCCTGATCGCCCCGGCGCTTATAAAACCACAGCGCCGGCGGTTCGGCTACCAGCACGCCGCCGTAAACCGGGCACACCGCCCTAGGCAGCACCAGCGAGTCTAAAAAAATATGTGCCTGATCCATTGTTCCGTCGCGGTTGGTGTCGCGCAGGATTTTGATGCGCCCGGTTGGTGCGTCTTCGCCCAACCCGTTTTCGTCGGGCATGTAGCTGCGCATTTCCACCACCCAGCAATCGGCATTTTCGTCAAAAGATAGAGCCACCGGCGCTTCAATGAGCGGTTCGGCTGCGACGATTTCGGCGGTGAAGCCGTCTGGGAGTTGGAAATCGGAGAGGGCTTCGGTGGGAGAGAGGACGGGAGGGGTGTCGGGTGTTTTGTTTTGGCAGGAGGTGATGCAGGAAAGGAAAAAGAAAAGCGTGGCGATTCTTGTCATGGTGGTAAGGTGTTGAAAAGGAATGTAGTGCGGGCAGCGCCCACTGAATCGTACACGCGAGGCAGAGCCTCGGCGCGAGCCTACAAATATGCGTTTTTTTTTAGAGATAAACCATCTGCTCAGGAACGTGGCGCAAATAAGTTACTTGGATTCGGCGAGGCTATTTTTTGGCTACGCCGAACTTACATTTCATCAGGCAAGGCGCGAGAAGGGAGCTTAGCCTAAGCTAAGCGACCGCCGATGCAACGAAGCATGATGAAGAAAGAGACCGCCCAAACTGGGAAGTTATTTACGAAACGTTCCTTATGAGAAAGGCTCAAACAAACAATCCATATCCACTGCCCTGTTCACAGCGCCTAAACTATGCTCATTGGGGGTTAGCGGGAATAGTAGTTCAGCCGGTCGGTAAAGTGCTGCAATTGTTCCTGTGTGCTTCCATTTTGGATGCCGGTAACTTCAAAATCAACCTTTTTTCCATAAGTTGACCGCACCAAAAAGGTCTTGCCCACCCTGCGGCGACCTAAGACAGCGACCATTTCCGGTTCGTTAGATTGAAATGCTTTTTGCAAAATGGCATGTTCCTGTTGGCGGCCTACGAACGCTTGCTTCATGCTGGGATATCAGATTTGAGTGAAATTACTTACGCAAAATATACATTCCGCCCGAAAATTACAAGAAAATCAGGCGGAATCTCAGGTTTTTAGTGAGATTCCGCCAAGAAGCAAGGTTCATAAATTGGCGGAATCTCGATTTTTTGATGGGATTCCGCTGGGTAATGTGCTTTCCCGCCTTTCAGCCAAACAGCGTTCGAGGGATAGGATGGGAGGGGTGTCGGGCGTTTTGTTTTGACAGCAGGTGATAGGAAAGGAAAAAAGAAAGAGTGTGGCGATTCTTGACATTACTCCCATCCCGAAGTCTCCACCCAATACCGTAGGGGATTATTCGGGTCTACCCATACGGGCACAGGATCACCAAGCTTGAAGTTAGGGCCAATGAAAAGCCGCCAAAAAAGAGGTAAACTAAAATTGTGTTTTTCATAAGGTGATTGGTTTTTTTTAGGGAAACTTCTTTGTAAAATACAAAGATTGTATTTTTATCATGTAACGGATCGGGTTTTTAAAAATTGTATTGGTCTGTTCAAAAATAGCTTTTGCCCGTCTTCAAATAGGCAGGCTGCCATCAATGCAGTAAGCCATGTTTCCTCCTTTGGTGATTTTCGTCATTTCGCGGCAGCGGAAGTTGGGCGAAATTTCAGTTTTGAAATCGTTCTCTGCAATCTTTTAAAGCACCTTTTTATGAAAAGCAAGCTCCCTGTGTCCGGCATTATGACCCAAAGAATAGCATCCGTTAGGCCGGAAGACAATCTGGAACACGTTCGGCAAATTTTTGAACGGCACGGCTTCCACCACATTCCGGTGGTGGAGGGCGGCAAACTCGCCGGCATTGTCAGCTACACCGACTACCTGCGCATTATTCACGATTTTTTCAAGAATTCAGAAGGCCGGTTAGCCAGCGAAAAATTGCTTCAAACCCTGACCGTGAAGGACATGATGACCGAAAACCCGGTTTGCCTTAAACCAAACGATATAGTGGAAACTGCCCTGCGGGTTTTTCGGGAAAACCAGTTTCATGCCTTACCCGTGACGGATGAGCAGGGGAAATTGCTCGGCATCCTGACGACTTATGATGTGATGAAGGTTTTTGAAGACGCGATCGCGCCGGAACATTCGTATTCGGAATGAATACAACCTGTCACCCGCTCGCGCACAGGCTCCGCCTCGCGTGTACTATTCGTCGGGTTTTACCCGACCCCGCAACTTGTCACCGCGCCGACTCACCCCAAATTCCCATTTGGCCGATTGCCTTTGTAGCCTTACCTTTCAGCCCTTAATACACAGCGCTTCATGTACAGGCAACTACTTTTCGGATCTTTCGTCATCGCCGTCGTTTTTTGGGGCGGTTCGGTTCATCAAAAACCCGTCATCTTTTTTCACAGCGAGAGCGAACGCGCTGAACTGCGCGCCATGCGGGAATTGCTGCTCATAGATTCAACCGTCATTTTCCCGACTGCATTGGCTTGCAGCGGCTGCCACGGATTCGACAACAACGGCTACGCCATGGTAGACGGCGACGGCAACGACGTCAACATCCACGACGACTGGCGCGCCACCATGATGGCCAACAGCGCCAAAGACCCGTTCTGGCGGGCGAAGGTGAGCCACGAAATCCTGCTCTACCCGGCGCATAGCTTAGACATTCAGACCAAATGCACCTCCTGCCACGCGCCAAACGGGCACTACACGGCTCTGTTTCGCGGACAACAACACTACACGATGGCCGATATGCTGGCCGACAGCATTGGTCTGGACGGCGTCACCTGTAGCACCTGCCACAAGATCAGTTCGGAGAACTTGGCGACTACTTTTTCCGGTGAAATCAGCTTTGACACCAACCGGGTCGTGTATGGCCCTTACCCCCAGCCGTTTAATCCACCCATGCAGGATTTTGTAGGTTTCAATCCAGTGTTCTCGGAGCACATCGGCGACGCGGGTATCTGCGCGCCCTGCCATACCTTGGTGACGCACCCGTTCAATTACGAAGGCGAACTCACGGGCACTTCGTTTGTGGAGCAGGCTACCTATCACGAGTGGCTCAACTCCAATTTCGGCACCCAAAACATTACTTGCCAGGAATGCCACATGCCGCGCCTGAAAGAGCCGATTGTCATCTCTTCCAACTACCTCTTCTTAGACGGACGCAGCCCTTTTGGCCTGCACGAGCTGGTGGGTGCCAATACGGCCATGCTAAAACTGATGAAAGATAACCGCCAGGCGCTCGACATTGACGCAGAAGCGGAGCATTTCGACGAAACGATCGAGAAGACTTTCCAGATGTTGCAGCAAAAATCGCTGAACCTAAACCTGACGCTCGAATCGCTCGATAACGATTCGGTCACTTTTGCGTTGAAACTGACCAATAAGGCCGGGCATAAATTCCCTTCGGGTTACCCCAGCAGGCGTGCGTTTGTCAGCTTCGTACTGTTGTCGGAACAGGGCGACACGCTGTTCCAGTCGGGGATTTTGCAACCCGACTTGGAGGTTACCGGCAACGACCCCCAGTTTGAACCCCACCACAACGTCATCAACGACCCCGGGCAGGCGCAAATCTACGAAATGGTCGTCGGCGATCTGAATGGCCAGTTCACCACCGTGCTGGAGCGCGGCTATTCGTCGTTGAAAGACAACCGCCTGCCGCCTGCAGGCTTCCGCACCACGCATCCTTCCTACGACTCCATGCTGATCGTCGGCCATGCGCTGGACGACCTCGATTTTAATAAAAATGCCGGCGGCGCTCAAGGCTCCGGTGCTGATGTGGTTCACTACCGCATTGGCATCACCGGCTACCAGGGGAATGTTTCGGCGCAAGCTACCGTGTATTATCAGTCGCTGCCGCCGCGCTGGATGGCTGAAATGTTCAGTGCCTCCACCCCGGAAATTGAAACCTTCCGCACCATGTTCAACGAAAGCGATCAATCGCCTGTGGCTGTTGGTTCGGCCTTGCTGGAAGGAGTTTTTGTGGATGGCGCAGTGGACACCCACCAGCCCGATCGGGGTTTTAGTATAAAAATTGCATCCAACCCTGCTGTCAATGGCATCAGTTATATTCAGGTGCGCGACGCCACGCTGCAATACGTGAAGGTTTATGCTGCCGACGGCAAGTTCATTCGCCGCCAAAATGGATCAAACCCAGCGGTGGCGCTTCCCCGAAAAGGGCTGTATTTGCTGGAGATTGGAACGGATAAGGGTGTGGTGGTGAGGAAGGTAGTGTATTAGACTTGCTGCCCCGTCGCAACAAGTCATTTTTCATTCACATCTTGCGCCGGTACAATGCTGGTTTTACAAAACTGCATAAGCACCGAACCGGCTCGCTGATTTTTGCTTGCTGGTTTTGTAACAAGGTTTGTCTAAGTTCAAGAGGTAGTGTGTAGACGGGGACAGCCGGGAGCTTTTTAACAAAAGCTTGTTTAAGCGTTGGGACAACTCCTGCAACGCTTGCCCTTTTTATACTTCTTGCAACACTTCTTTTTGAGCGTTTTTGTTTTCAACTCAATGACCACCAATGGAAAAGGGAGGCTTACCGAGACAGGGTTGAAGGTCTTTTTTTGTTTGGCAGTCATGCTTGCTGTTTTTACAAAGGCAAAAGTAATCCTTGTTTGGATTTAATCCAAATTAACAGCGTGTCATTTTTTTATGACAGAAACGCCCGATCGCTGCTTTGGTGCAAAGAACTGCTTGGGATTCAGGGGTTGTTTAATAAGAGGCAAGAGGCAAGGTGCAAGAGGCAAGAGGCAATAATTTCGCGAAATTAAATAATTTTGCGAGGTCGTTCTGTTTGTTTTCGTAAACATGAAGCTTTGCAAAACAAAATTGCATATTGCTCCTTGCCCTTTGCGTCTTTACACAACCCCTGTACCGCTCAATACCCAATATGAAACAACGCATCCCCCTGGTTGACCACCGGCGCGTTGGTATGACCCAGAAGATGGCCGTTCCTGGGTGCATAAATGCGGATTTTTTCTGTGCCGAACGGGTCGTTGATCGAGCCGAGCGGCTCTCCTTCCACAATGCGGTGGCCGGCAGGTTTGTGGCACCGGAACATACCCGACCATGGCGCGCGCATCCAGAGTGACCGCCGCAAAACGGTCGGTTTTCGGATTAGCGGTGCGAGTTCTTCTGTGATCATGCCTTTTGCCGCCATCACGCGTTTCAGCCCTTTGAGGCCATGTTCTATGGAAAAGCCGTCGTAGCGCTGGTTTTCGCCGCCTTCAAAAACGACGAGTGGCTTTTGGGCTTCGTGGGCAACTTTGCGCAAAGAGTGGCTGATGGGGGCGTTGGAAAGAATATAAGGCGCACCGAATAGCCGGGCAAGCTCTTCGCTCGCCTTGTCGCCTTTGGTAAAACGTGCCTGCGGATAATTGTAGTGGTTGCGGCCGCCTGTGTGAAAGTCAATGATAAAATCGGCCAGCGGCAATATTTTTTTGGTTACAATGAATGCAACACGGGCTGCCAAAGATCCATCGAGGCTGCCCGGGAAACTTCGGTTGACGTCTTTGCCATCCGGCACATCGCGGGAATAATTGATGAAGCCGTAAATGTTCAGGAGGGGAATGGCGATGACGCTGCCTTGCTGGAGGTTTTTGAAAAATTCTTCTTCCACAGCGCGGCGCACAATCTCAATGCCGTTGATTTCATCGCCGTGGACGCCGCCAAGCGCCAGCATCACCGGCCCCGGGTTCAGGCTACGGTAGATATGGCCTTTGATGAAAATGCGGTTGCCCGAAGGTAAACTCCCGACCGGCAAACGCAGCGTGACCTCCTGGCCTGGGATGATGGTCGTTCCATTAATAACAAAATGCTTACTCATGCTTATTTACTGCCTGTCCATTTAGTCGGTGTCTGAGCTATCGAACTATAAAGTCAGACACTATTTATCCAAACGCAAGCGCTAATTGTTTCGTCTGCGAATGTTCAATTTCGCGTTCGATAAATCCCACGATTTTACCTGCGACATCCACGCGGGTTACGGTTTCAATGCCTTCTAATCCCGGCGAAGCATTGACCTCAATAACAAGCGGTCCGCGTTCTGAGCGCAGCAAATCCACACCAGCCACGCTTAAGCCCAGCACTTCGGCAGCTTTTTGGGCAACCCACTCCTCTTTGGCGCTGAGGGGGGTGACGGTAGCGCTTGCGCCCCGGTGCAGGTTGGATCGGAATTCGCCTTCTTTGGCCCGGCGCTCCATGGCGGCCACTACTTTCCCGTCCACAACGAAGGCGCGCACATCCGAGCCACTTGCTTCCGCAATGAATTCCTGCATGATGACCCGCTCTCCCAGCTTCTGGAAAGCTTCCACCGTTGCTTCGGCACTCCGGCGCGTTTCGGCCAGCATGACGCCGGCGCCGTGCGTGCTTTCCAACAATTTCACAATGAT
The DNA here is from genome assembly GCA_038323375.1 of Chitinophagales bacterium. GTDB lineage: Bacteria > Bacteroidota > Bacteroidia > Chitinophagales > Saprospiraceae > JABWAJ01. Next base: position 13,368 of record JBBQGV010000075.1, on the reverse strand, counting down.
GGGCATCGCGTTGAAGGTGTTCAGCAGCGGGCCTATATTCTGGCCTTCGCCTGCGGAAACCGTTTTTGGGGTATCAATACCGGCAAAAGCCAATTTTTGGAGGCAGCGCAATTTGTCCCGCGCATAGATGAGCGCGTCGGAGCTGGTGGTGCAAAAAACCTTCATCATTTCAAAGTGATTGATGACGGCGGCGCCTTGTTGGGTGACCGAAGATCCGATGCGTGGAATTACGGCATCAAAAGGTTCGAGCAATTCATCGTCGTAATAAACCTGCGCCTCTCCCTGATCTATGGCCAAGGTGCAGCGCATGTGGTCGAGTATACGCACCTGATGACCTCTTCTGAGGCAGGCGCGGCGCAGACTTTGAGTCGAATAGAGGTAAGTTCCTCTCGACAATATAGCAATATTCATACCAATAAATAACTCGATGGTTAAGGAAAATTCGACTCCGGGAGCCGATGCTGCACGCGCCATTTTTTAATTCTGACGACGGCGGCAAGATAGCACTAATTGTATATCTTGCACGAAAAATTAGACAATCGTAAAAACCTATGTCCACACTACTACAAGTCCCAGCTTCTTCGCTCAACAACCGCCGCACCATCAATGCCTGGGCTTTGTTTGATTGGGCCAATTCTTCCTTCGCTTTGGTCATCATTGTGGCTATTTTTCCGGGGTATTTTCTGGCGGTTACAGATGATGTGGTGCATATTGGCAAGAACCTGACGGTTTCCGACGGCGCGTTGTATTCCTACGCCATTTCTGCTGCCTATCTGCTTATCCTTATTGCATCGCCGTTTTTGTCGGGCATTGCTGATTATGGCGGGCGCAAAAAGTTTTTCCTGCGCTGCTTCACGACAATGGGATCAATGGCTTGTATTGCGCTGTATTTTTTCAAGGGAATGGACCAACTGACATTGGGAACTGTTTCCTTCATCTTGGCCACTATTGGTTTTGCAGGTGGCTTAGTATTCTACAACGCTTATTTGCCGATGATTGCCACGGAAGACCAATACGACCGCGTGAGCGCCAAAGGTTTTGCATACGGCTACATCGGAAGTGTCATTCTGCTTATCGTCAATTTGGTGGTGATTCAAAAATACGAATGGTTTGGCCTCAGCGGCGAAGGCCCGGCCGTACGGATTGCATTCGTCATGGTGGGATTATGGTGGTTTGGCTTTGCGCAAATTCCGTTTCGACGCCTACCGCCGGATTCCAATGAAAAGTCAAAAGAAAACCTTGTGATGAAAGGGTTTCAGGAGTTGAAAAGAGTCTGGTATCAGCTTCAATCTCTCCGCAACGCGAAGCGGTTCCTGCTCGCTTTTTTCTTTTATAGTACCGGCGTGCAAACAGTACTCTTTTTAGCGGCCATTTTTGCTGAAAAAGAACTTGGGTTTGCTACCTCCGACCTCATTCTGCTCATCCTCTTGCTTCAGATTGTGGCCATCGGCGGCGCTTATTTGTTCGCCAAAATTTCCGGATTGCGCGGCAATAAATTTTCAATCATCATCATGCTCATTATTTGGACGGCTATTTGTGGTGCTGCCTATTTCATTTATTCTAAGTCTTCTTTTTACCTGCTGGCTGTGGGCGTGGGCGTGGTCATGGGTGGTATTCAGTCGCTTTCGCGTTCGACCTACTCAAAATTGCTGCCCGAAAACACGCAGGATACAACTTCTTTTTTCAGTTTTTACGACGTGTTGGAAAAAGGCGCCATCATTGTCGGCACCTTCAGCTTTGGGTTTATCGAGCAACTTACCGGCAGCATGCGCAACAGCGTACTGGCTTTGAGTATCTTTTTCATTGCCGGACTGGCCACCATGCTCACGGTGCGCATCAAGCAGAGCAGCGAGGCGTAAATTACGACGGCAAAGCAAAGAAGCATAGCAATGCATATTTGCCAACTTCACCGTTTTTGAGTATATTTGAAGTGAAAAAGAAAACGCTATGGAGGCAACGCTTGTATTATCTGCGGACGAAATCGAACGCGGAAAACCAATGCCGAGTAAGAACCATGCCATTGTGCAAAGCAATCTGCTGTTTCAATTGAGGATACACTTTGGAGATATGTTTACCATACTTCCTGAATTGACCATTGATTTTCTCATTCGGGATGGTGTGCCGGATCTGGCTATTTACAAACAAGTCATTTTTACTCCGGGAGAAGACGAAGTGGTCATGACAGAAATACCGCTCGGCTTGATTGAAATCCTATCCCCACAACAGGGACTCCAAGAACTGATGCAAAAAAGGAAGGAGTACTTTAATGCCGGGGTAAGCTCTTATTGGTTGGTTATTCCTGATTTATTGACTATTTATGTCTATTACTCTGTAGAAGACTATGACGTTTTTACCCGGCAGGAACCCCTTTTCGATAAAAAACTGAACATCGAACTTTCTCTTGCAGAAATCTTCAGATAAGCGCTTCAACCATCATGGAAAAAGAATTCACCATCACGGTTTTCACTGAAAACCAGTCGGGTCTTTTGTCGAGGGTAGTGACCATTTTCAGCCGCCGGCACATCAATATCGAAAGCCTGACGACCTCCAAGTCGTCCATTCCCAATATCCACCGCTTCACCATTGTTGTGAACGTAACGGAGGATATGGTGGAGAAGCTCGTTCAGCAGTTGGACAAACAAGTGGATGTGCTGAAAGCATTTTACTATAGTCCGGAAGAGATTGTGCGCCAGGAAATTGCGCTGTACAAGGTGCCTATAGAGATTTTTGCCGGAAGTTCGCGGGTAGAGCGCTTAGTGCGGGCTCACAATGCGCGCATCTTAGCCATCGAACCAGCGTATGTCGTGATTGAAAAAACAGGGCACGAATTGGAAATCGAGGCGCTGCTGGAAGAACTCAAAGGCATCGGAATTTACGAATTTGTCCGCTCAGGCCGGGTTGCAATCGTGAAACCGATGGAACGGTTGAATACTTATTTGCGATCGCTGGAGTTAGTTGATCAAGGTTAGAACCTCTACACTCCACGCCTCTGCCTTCCCGGCAAAAAGCGCTTTTGTTTTCCTCCAGGTGAGTCGAAAAAACTCCGATTGGCGGTAAGCCTCCAAATGCTCCGGCGCAGCCCAGACGCTGTAAGTAAAAAAAACGGCGCTCGTGTCGCATTGCCGCCAGAGTTCTAAATGCAGGCAGCCTTCAAAACTCCGGATCGTGGCTTTCGAGGATTCAAAGATGGCGAGAAAATCTGCTGCAGCATCCTCCCGCAGGGTCAGTTTTACAATGCGCTTGATCATTCCGGCGTGTTGGTATAAAAATCAATCTGCACGCCTTCTTCTACCGACAAGCCCAGCAGGCTGGCTGCTTTGCCCATATTGATGGCTATTTCAAGGTAATCTACCGAGTTGAACAAGCAAAGGGTTTCTCCAATGGCGACATCTTTATAATGGGTACAAAGGCGTGTGATGGGGTCATTGCGCTTGAAATACAGCGAAAAAGGCCGATTACGGCCGACCTGCTCGAAGCGCTCCCGGGTTATATTGACAATGATATTTTCGTAGTTGTCTACATAAATTACCGCGCCTTTGATTTGCGATGGCGCAATCACGGGTTGGAAGGTGATGCGCTGCACCATACGCTCCGCCGGAAAGCCGATTTCGTTGAACGGAAAACCATTGGCAATGTGCCCGATCGCGGCGGCGTATATTTCTTTGAGCGGAAATGGCGTGGAAGAAGGCACCTCCAGACGGTAGACGTCTTTGGGCGTTTCCGAAAAAATCAGGGAAAAGACCCCGTTGTCCGGGCCAATAAAAAAGTGCCCTTCGTGGCGAATCGCGACGAATCCGGTGTCGCCGGCGTAATCGTTTACGCTGATCAGGTGAATGGTGCCCGAAGGAAAGCTGTTCCAGGCGTTTTTAAAAATAAAGGCGGCCTGTACAATGTCGTACGGCTTCACCTGGTGGGTAATATCAACCAGATTAAGGCGGTCATTTTTGCTCAAAATGGCACCCTTGATCGTGGGGAGGTAATGATCCTGCCAGCCAAAGTCGGTTGTCAGTGTTACAACGGGCATCTTTTGTTGGTTACTGGTTAGTTGTTAACAGGGGCTAAACCGTCTGCGCCTCTTCCGGCAGTACTTCGTCTTCGCCTTCCGTCAGTTTATTGCGTTTTTTGACCATCGAATTTTGGTGCATTTCGAGGTAATCTTTTCGATTTCTGGAAATATCAATCGCCTGATACAGGGCCTGACGGAAAGAAGAAGGATCCGCTTCGTTTTTTCCCGCGATGTCGTATGCCGTGCCGTGATCGGGGGAAGTGCGCACGCCGGACAGCCCTGCCGTGTAATTGACGCCACTGCCAAACGACAGCAACTTGAAAGGAATCAGCCCCTGATCATGGTACATGGCCAGAATACCGTCGTATTTAACGTGTTGACCCGATCCGAAAAAGCCGTCCGCAGGAAAAGGCCCGTTTACCAGAATGCCTTTGACTTTCAGGTCTTCGATGGCCGGGCGGATGTATTTTTCTTCTTCATCGCCGATGACGCCGCTGTCGCTTGCATGGGGGTTGAGTCCCAGCACTGCAATGACCGGGCGTTCCACCCAAAAATCTTTGCGCAGCGATTCGTTCAGCATCAGGATTTTGCGCATCAGCAGCCCTTTGTCAATGGCTCCGGCTACGTTGTCAATCGGCAAGTGGTTGGTAGCCAAAGCGATGCGCAGTTTATCATTCACCATCAGCATCAGGCTGTCGCCGTTGCTCAGTTCTTGGGTCAGGTATTCTGTGTGGCCCGGGAAAGGGAAACCCGCCATTTGCATGGCGTATTTGTTGATGGGTGCCGTCACCAACGCGTCTATCATACCGGCCTTAAGCTCGGCAACCGCGCCTTCCAGCGACTTGATGGCGTACAATCCACCCGATTCGGAGGGTTTTCCGATCGTGATGTTCACGTTGTCCTGCCAGCAATTGACCACGTTAACCCGGTCGGTCACCAATTGGTTGGCTGATCGAATCTGCTGGTACTGAAAATCAATGCCCGTAATATTTTTGTGGTAAGAAACGACTTTGGAAGAGCCGTAAATAACCGGGATACAAAAGTTCAATATTCCCGGGCTGGCTAATGTTTTCAAAATGACCTCCAAACCAATGCCATTAATGTCCCCGATGCTGATCCCTATCTTCATTTTCTCCATTCCTTCGACATATTTTTATTGCCGGAAAAGGCGCATATCTGACGTATTGTTTGTATCCCTGCGCAATCTTTTCCAACTTTGCAGTTGAAACGCAAAGTTAATCAATTACTTATTTGAAAGCGAAAAAATCCTTTGGCCAGCACTTCCTCAACCGGGAAGACATCGCCATGCGTATTGCTGATAGCCTGCAACTTGCCGGAACCGCCTACGATCAGGTGTTGGAAATTGGCCCCGGAAAGGGGATGTTGACCAAATACCTGGTGAAAAAACCATCGCAACTGACCGTTGTGGAAGCAGACCGCGACATGGTGGATTACCTGCACAAGCACTATCCCGCACTTGGCGACCGCATTGTTGCAGAGGATTTTCTCAAGTTGCCGCTGGAGGATATTTTCGGGGAAGCGCGGTTTGGACTGATCGGCAATTTTCCTTACAACATCTCGTCGCAGATCCTGTTCCGGATGCTCGATTACAAGGATCAGATTCCGGAAATGGTGGGGATGTTTCAGAAAGAAGTGGCAGACCGCGTGGTGGCCCCGCCGGGCAGCAAAACGTATGGCATCATTTCGGTGCTGGTGCAGGCATTTTATGAAGGGCAATACTTGTTCACAGTGGATAAAAGTTGTTTTACCCCGCCGCCAAAAGTGCAGTCGGGCGTCATCCGGCTGACGCGCAAGTCAAACGCCGGACTGCCCTGCAACCAAAAACTGTTCACACAGGTGGTGAAACAGGCGTTTAGCCAACGCCGCAAAATGCTGCGCAACACCATGAAACTATTTTTAGCCGAAGATGCTTTACTGGCGGATCCCTTTTTTACACAACGCCCCGAACAACTATCGCTGGAAGATTTTATTCAGGTGACGCAGTGGATTGAGGAGCGGAGAAAGGGGTAAATTTGCAAGAGGCAAATTCGCAAAGCTTGTCCCGTGAAACGGGGGGCAATCATTTAATCATCCATAACAGGAAACAATCATGACACTCGAAGAAAGGATCATGCAGGACCTGAAAGAAGCCATGAAGGCCAAAGATCAGCCTGCATTGAGGGGAATAAGAGCTATTAAAGCCGCCATTTTGCTGGCCAAAACGGACGGTAGCGGCGATGAGATTACCCCGGAGAAAGAGATCAAAATGCTGCAAAAATTAGTAAAACAACGCAGAGAATCGCTGGCCATTTTTGAGCAGCAGGCGCGCGCTGACCTGGCGCTGATCGAAAGCGAGGAAATAGAAGTGCTGGAACGCTACCTTCCTAAGCAATTGGACGGGGAAGCGCTTGAAGCCATCGTCCGCAACATCATTACCGAAACGGGTGCCACGGGCGTCAAAGATATGGGCAAAGTAATGGGTGCCGCCACGAAACAATTAGCGGGTCAGGCCGATGGCAAAGTAGTCGGAGAAGTGGTGAAGCGGTTGCTGGGCTTGTAACAAAATGGCAAGTTTGCAAGGGGCAAATTTGCAAATTTGCCCCTTGCAAACTTGTACTAAATAACGTTTGCCGAAATCACTCTGTCGCATTCGCGCAAACACAACGCACCCTCAATTTCCAGCGCGGCGAAAAAGTGCTGGTATTTCGGGCATTCACCAACCAATGGCGGCCATCATAAGCGGGCTCAGAATAGGTGACAATGCCTTCCAGAATGGCACTTGTGGAATCGAGTGCCGACCACCCGGCACCTAACGCTCTTTTTCCTTCCGGACAATTTGCACGAACTTGTTTCAAAATATCAGCGTTCCAGGGGCTTTCCACCACGACGACCTCGTAGCCGGTAATCCCCGAAGCCGGAGCTGAAGGCGTAGCAGGCTTGCAGGCATATATCCCGGCTACTAACAGAGCTAAATAGATTAATGCGTTGTTTTTCATGGCATTGTATTTTTGAGTAATGAATAATTGAAGCGTGGTTTGGTTCTTCGTTAATAGGTAGAAGACTTGTTTTGTTACCCGCCTTTTGCGAAAATTCGCTGGAATATTGTACTTTTGCCTCCTGATGAGCGCAAAAACACAATACGAACGGATCATACTGGGCTTGAAAGTCAAGCAATTGCGGCAGGGGAAAAGCCTTTCTTTTTCCGATTTGTCTAAGCAGACACAGATGTCGGTTTCTTACCTCAATGAAATTGAAAAAGGGAAAAAGTATCCCAAAGAAGACAAAATCAAGGCACTGGCACAGGCATTGGAAGTGGAGGCGGCAGAACTGATTTCACCCATGCTGAGCAAAAACTTAGAGCCGGTTGCTGAACTGCTGCAATCCAATTTCCTGAACGAATTACCGCTGGACTTGTTCGGAATCGAATTGGTTAAAGTTGTGGAAATCATCGCCAACGCGCCGCTCAAAGTGGGCGCTTTCATTTCCACCCTGCTTGAATTGTCGCGCAACTACGCCCTGCGCGAGGAACATTTCTACTTTGGTGCCTTGCGTTCCTATTTGGAATTGCACAACAACTATTTCGAAGATATCGAACAGGCAGCTTTGCGCTTTCGCGAAAAATACGGCTTAGTTTCGGGGCAAACCGCCCTGCAGGGGCAATTGAAGGAGGTGCTGGAACGCCAATTCGGCTACCACATCGAAGAAAGCGGATTGGATAAATACCCCGAATTGCAACACCTGCGCGCCATTTTTGTGCCGCGCCGCAAACGCCTCCTGCTCAACAGCACGTTGACTCCAATTCAAAAATCCTTCCAATTGGGCAAAGAACTGGGATTCCACCTGCTGCACCTCGAAGACCGCGCCAATACTTCTTCGCTCTTACGGGTGCGCTCGTTCGAGGAAGTACTCAGCCATTCCAAAGCCACGTACTTTTCCGTCGCCCTGCACATTCCACTCGAAGAATTTGTGTCGGATATGCGCGCATTTTTTGACCGCGAACGCTGGGATGGCGAGGCCATGATGGCCATTATGAAAAAGTACGAGGCCACACCGGAAATGTTCTACCACCGCCTGACGAATGTGCTGCCGAAGTATTTCGGGATGGAAAAGCTCTTTTTCCTGCGGTTCCTGCACGATCCGGAAAACGACACTTTTGAAGTTGACAAAGAATTACATCTCAGTCATTTGCATCAACCGCACGGCAACGGCCTTTCCGAACATTACTGCCGGCGTTGGGTAGCTGTATCGCTGCTCAACGACCTGAACGACATGCAACAGGCTGGCACCTTTGTGAACGGCCTCGTGCGCGCCCAGCGCTCGCACTACATCGGCACCACCGACGAGTACCTTTGCCTCACCTTAGCCCGCCCCGGTTATCCGGCGCCCAACCGCAATGTGAGCGTCACCTTAGGGTTGCTCATCAACGAAGACCTGCGTCAACGCATCCGCTTCCTCGACGACCCGACCATCCAGCTCCGTGAAGTGAACAAAACCTGCGAGCGCTGCGCCCTGACCGATTGCGCCGAACGTGCCGCCCCGCCGCTTGTGGTGGAAAAACGCGAACGCTGGCAGCATATCCAGCGGCAGTTGATGGCGTTGATGGAAGGGTAGATTAAGAGGCAAGTTGGCAAGGGGCGTCCGAAAATCTCTGATGCCAGATTGCTTATTTGCAAACTTGCCCCTTGCCCATTGCCCATTTGCGTGTTTGCAAACTTGCCCCTTGCCTTTTGCCCCTTGCCCCTTCAAACAACCCACGCAAAGATTATTATTAGCATAAATTCCCCATCTTCGCGCAGTGATTAACCAAATCCGGACATGGTCTTTAGTTCCACCACCTTTCTTTTTGTGTTGCTGCCGATGGTGCTGTTGGGGCATACCCTGCTGCGGACTACTACGGGGCGCAATGTATTTTTACTGATCATCAGCCTGTTATTCTATGCCTGGGGCGAAGGGCCGTTTGTACAGGTGATGCTCGCCGCCATCATCCTCAACCACTTCGCCGCCATTCAGATCGAACAGGCACCGGATGCCAATGCCCGGAAGCGGCGCATGGTTTATACGGTCGCCTGCAACCTCGGCATGCTGGTGGTGTTTAAATACACCAATTTCATTGTTGATAACCTGAATATTGTCCTGCAAACCCTTTCCATCAAGCCCCTTTATGTAATGCCAGTCCATTTGCCCATCGGCATTTCGTTTTTCATTTTCCAAAGCATTTCCTACGTGTTGGATGTGTACCGGGGCGATACGGAGGTGCAGCGAAAAATTTCCCGCACGGCCCTTTATATTTCTTTGTTTCCCCAATTGATTGCAGGCCCAATAGTGCGCTACACGGATGTGGCGGCACAGATGCAGGATCGCACCGTCCGCCGCGACGCCTTCACCGCAGGGGCGCAGCGGTTCATCATGGGGCTGGCGAAAAAGATATTGCTGGCTGACCCGCTGGGTTATGTCGCGGATCAACTGTTCGGTGCGCCGGCGGGCACTCTGGGCGCAGACGCCGCCTGGCTGGGCGTCGTTTGTTATGCTTTTCAGATTTATTTCGACTTTTCTGCCTATTCGGACATGGCGATCGGCCTGGGTCGGATGCTGGGGTTTCAATTTTTGGAAAATTTCAACTATCCCTATATCGCTGCTTCGGTGCGCGAATTCTGGCGGCGCTGGCACATTTCGCTGTCTACCTGGTTTCGTGACTACCTCTACATCCCTTTAGGCGGCAGCCGGATCACCGCCCGACGCACGTATTTCAATTTATTGATCGTCTTTTTTCTGTGCGGACTCTGGCACGGTGCCAGTTGGAATTTTGCTGCCTGGGGACTGCTACACGGCCTTTTTCTGGCGCTCGAACGCGCCGGATTGGAGCGCTGGATTCAACGCCTTCCGGTCGTCCTGCGGCACGGGTATACGCTTTTTGTGGTGCTGATTGGATGGGTGTTGTTCCGGGCAGAGGATGGCGCGCACGCCTGGCAGTATTTGCAGGCGATGGCTGGGTGGAACGCCACGCCGACCTACTACGCCGCTTTTTATTTCGATCCGGAAACCCTGCTGACGTTGCTGGCTGCCGGGGTATTTTCCACGCCAATTTATCCTTTTCTGGAACGCCGGCTGTCCGGACAGGGCGTCTGGGTGGAGGCTTTGCGAATGCTGATCCTGCTTGGGTTGTTTGCATTCAGCGTCTCCACCCTAGTGAACAGCACATATAATCCGTTCATTTACTTTAGATTCTAATGCCATGAAACGATCCATACACACCGCTTTCCTGGTTATCTTCTGCGGCATGCTCGCTTATGGCGGCTGGCTGTACTGGCGTATTTTTGCGGAAAGCGGATTTTCGAAACAAATGAAATGGGTCGGGCACGCGCCCTCAGGAATCACCAATGCTTACGAACTGGAGTTTACCCGAACCTTATCTGCGCAACGCCACCCTTTGATCACCGGGCTGGCAGACCTGAAATGGAATGCGCTCGACGTCAGCTTCATCCGCAAAGTGGAAAAAGGCCGCGAAGGCTGGCTTTTTTTGAAAGAAGAAGTGGCAGGCAGGAACGAACTGTTGCAATCGCTGGGCATCCGTCCCTACCTCGATTTTGAACGAAAAATGTGGAAGTTGATCATCTCCCAGCGCGCCGCCTGGACGAACGCCCGGGGCATGCAATACGTTATGGTCGTTGTACCGAATAAAACCAGCATTTACCCGGAGTACCTACCCGCGCGCGATCGGGTCGTCGGACCGGGGAACTTAACGCAGTTGCTGTCAGACTTATCCGGCATTCAGGTCATTAATTTGACAGACAGTCTTTTAAGTCAAAAACATATTGGCCGGCTTTTTCACAAAAACGAGACCCACTGGAACGAGCTGGGCGCTTTTGTCGCTTACCAAAGCCTGATGCGTGCCCTGCCCCCGCCTTTTCGCGAAACGCCATTGCCGTTGGATTCTGTGGTGGTGGAATGGGCGACCACCCCGGGTGGCGACCTGGCTCGCTTGCTGCTGATGGACAGCCTGTTGTTCGAACGGGCTGCGCGCGTAACCCTCCGCAATCCGCAGGCCCGCTGTCACACTGGCTGCGATTCCTCATACGGGCCGTTTATGCCGCCGAAGCATTTTCGCAACCCCCGTGCCCGTTTGTCCAAAGTTTTTTTTGACCACGATTCTTTTTTCAGACCCTTGATTCCTTATCTGGCAGAGCATTTTCAGGAGTCGGTTTTTTATTGGGAATGGCAGGGCTTCAATGATTATGAGATTGGGCAGGCGCAACCCGGTTTAGTGATAGACGAATTCGTGGAACGCTCGCTCATTGGCGACCGCCCGCGCAACAACCCGCCGGTACTACAGCACTACTGGCAGCAACATTTCGACGCCTTGCCCCAATTGGCCCGCTTGTCCTGCAAAAGCCTGCGCCAAGCCTTCCTGCAAATTGAACTGATTCAGGTTAAAGAAGATGCGCTGCCCGTTGTTGCCCTCGAACTTACGCCAGCCAGCGCCACCCGCCTGATCGTAGAATACGACGACAAGGAGGTTGTTTATCCGCTGGAAGCCGGCAAAAAAAATACGGTTTATTTAGAATGGGAACGGCCGAGGATGAAGGATTTGCGAGTGGAGGGGGGTACAGGAATGACCATAACGGTTAGGGCGGCAGTGTTTTTCCTCCAATTTCCCCATCGGTAGCTGTGTAGGCGTCAATTTTGCTTTTTGCAACGAGAAAAGAGCGGTGGATGCGCACAAAACTCAATATCCAGACTTTCTTTGATCCGGATTAGGGCGGTTAACCCGAACCAATTGATTTTCTAGGCTTCCCCCTGCGTTTTCAAGAGCAAGGTGGATGCGCTGCGCCAAAGCAATAATGTCTTTGTCTTCTGTACAGATGATAATACCAGAATGGATTGGGGAAAGGCGGTGTAATTGCTTGAAATATTGGTAATTAAAAGTAACGACAATGCGATTTTGTTCATGCGCGAATGTCAATACTGCTGAATCCTGGATTTTTTGGTTGGCATTATCTGCTTCGAGGGTCGTCAGCATATCATATTGAAGGCTGCGCAATATTTCAACGATAGCAAGATCGAAGTTTTCGTTTGCGTACAATTTTGCCATAGATTTCAGTCCTGTTCAAGCAAATCATCCTCGTTGTTTTCCCGAATATCTTCATCAATTTCTGCTTTGTTCGCTTCATAAAAACACCAGGCATTTTTAAGATCACCTGGAGTTATGGTTGGAAAATTGTACAAGATTTCCCAATCCGTAAATCCCAAAAATCGGTGATAGACCAAAGACCATACCGGCATACGGGTTCCTTCTACCCAAGCTCTGCCGCCACATACGCCAGGCGTTTTTACAATAGTGCGCCCTTTATTTTTCGATCGGTTGAAAAAACGACTGAACAGGGAAATGGTTTCCTGCCCGGAAAGTTGCAGCAGCAGTGCTTCGACTTGTTGCAACTTAGTATGCTGTTTTTTTACAAAATTACAGGAAAATAAACAAGAAACACGAAAAGTAGATCAGGTGTCGGACACCTCCAAAGGTGTCCGACACCTGATCTATATTGGCACCTATTCCGAAACTGCGGCCTAGAGCGATTACGACAACGACGGCTTTCTCGATTTGGCCATTGCAACCTGCAAAAACGCGACCGCTTCCCCACAGCCGAACAACCTGCTTTATCGCAATAACGGCAATGGCAACAACTGGCTGAAAATCAAATTGGAAGGCGTGGTTTCCAACCGCGCAGCCATCGGGGCAAAAGTGCGCATCAAAACCGCAGCCGGCTGGCAACTACGCGATATTTCCGCGCAAAGCGGCTACAACGGCCAGAACAGCCTGGTCGCCCATTTTAGCCTGGTCGCTGCCAATTCTGTGGATTCCGTCTCCATCGAATGGCTCTCCGGCATCCGGCAGTACCTGACCCAAGTGGCGGTAAATCAACAATTGTTTGTGGTGGAGGAAGCTGCAACCCCAGTGAAAGCGGCGGGTCTTTTTCAGCAGTTTGCAGTGCAGCCTAACCCCGTTCAGGATGTTCTGAATATTTATGGAAATATGAAGCAGGCGGTGGCTTCTTTGCACATCAGCCTGACTAATACGATGGGCAGGGTCGTGCTGCAGGAAGTGCACCCGGTCCCTTCCAGCGCTTTTTCGCATGGGGTGGATCTAAAAAAAAGGGGGATCGCTCATGGAATGTATTACCTGACTTTGCGAGTGGGTACCGATCTGTTTTCTACTAAAATAATTGTAAGGAACGCCGAAATAATAACTTCCCGATTTGGGCGGTGGCTTTTGGCTACGCCGAACTTGCGTTTCCCACCGGACTTCCCGCAATTGCTTTCAGTCGGCGCAATTGCCTTCGTCGGTCACGTAGCTTTGGCTACGCTCC
>JBBQGV010000074.1:0-27322 GCA_038323375.1 Chitinophagales bacterium | reverse complement strand
GCGCAAGAAGGGAGCGTAGCCAAAGCTACGTGACCGACGAAGGCAATTGCGCCGACTGAAAGCAATTGCGGGAAGTCCGGTGGGAAACGCAAGTTCGGCGTAGCCAAAAGCCACCGCCCAAATCGGGAAGTTATTATTGCGATGTTCCTTAATTGGCAAAAGTATTTTTTTCTTACTTTTGTATACAACATTACAGCCTATTAAAAAGCATCCGATGTACATTTATAAAGACATCATTACGCTTGAATCTGGCAAACGCAGTGGTCAGCCCTGCATCCGGGGTATGCGTATTACGGTTGAAGACATCCTGCGCTGGTTAGCCTCCGATATGTCATTTGAAGACATTTTGGCTGATTTCCCCGAACTTACTAAAGAAGATTTGGTCGCAGCACTCGAATTCGTTGCCATGCGCCAACAGCGCACCTCTATGGTTGCCTGAAAATTTATGGATAATGCGACGCTATCCAAAAACCCGATCAATTTCTCCTATTCCCAGCACTTGAACATCCTCTGTAAGGGAAAAACCCTGGCCAACCGGGCAAATCATAAAATTACGCTGAGTGCCGAGTGATGTAATTCATTTTATCCCCGTTATTTCGCTTTTATAAAACGAAATAACGGTCAAGTTTAAATATATTTCCAATACCGCCCGATTTATGAGCAAAAAGAATAAACCCGGCAAAAAAATACCCGACAGCATCCACGAAGCCCGGCTCTATTCCGAACGACGGCGCTTGGATGAAACCGGTGACGGCGATCATACGCTCGATCTTATTATGAACACAGCCATTCAGGGGGATGGGGAGTTATTGGACTTTTTAGCTCGAAATTTTGGCATCAACTATGCAGAAGGCGGCAGACATGCTTTGTTCTGGGTGGCGGGTACCCCTGATTTAAAGACCGCCGAATTATTGATCTCGGCGGGCAGCACCGTCCACAATGCAGGAAAAAAGGCGGCCTCTCCCCTCATGCACGCCGCTTACCGCAACCAACTCGACATGGCAAAATTGTTGGTGAAACACGGCGCGCGGGTGCATTACACCGATGGCAATGGCGATACAGCGTTGGCGTTTGCCTTAGAACAGGGACATGCAGAAATGGTGGCGTATTTGAACGCAATGATGGATAGTTAGTGCACAGGAAGCCCTCAGAAAAACAACAATCCGGAAGCTCAAGCCAGCACGCTTGCCAAGATTTGTAAAACATTCATAATCAGAAAATATGAAAATTATTGCCATTCTCCTGCTTTTATTAGGTTGCGCACTCGTCGTGATCCTGGGTCTTATTTACTTTTTCCTTTTGATTATGTCTTTCGATGCGCCCGGTTCCGCTGATGCCCCCGGCGCGTGGGGAATGCGGCTGCTGTTTTTACTGCCTCTAATTGGCTTGATTGTAGCAGTCGTACTGTCATTCTCTGCTATTCAGGCGGGCAACTACGTGCGCTCAGCCCGCATTGGATTGGTCTTTGTTGTGGCCATAATTGGCGCTCTGGCATTTCTTTTCCTATCACAACGTGACAACGACAAGTACGTCAACGAAATGCGTGCCCAGGAGCTTGAAGACGCAAAACATCCCGTACAGCAATTCTTTAGGCCCACAGAACACGGTACAGATACCATCATTGTCTTCCCAGACCGGATTGTTGCTTACCGGGTTTTCAATGAAACCTACAACAGAACAATTGGAGGGCCGATAGGAGAATTGAATGAAACCCGCGATGCAATTCGGCTTAACACGCTGCAGGAAGACTTCCTGAAACGGGAAGAATATGAAGAATTTGTCAACAGTGCCGGCAAAAAATTTACGGAGACCTTTTTCTTTAAGTAATGTTTTGTTAGGAAAACAGATACGCTGCATTTGGTAGATTCCCCTCCCGGAACTACTTTTGTCCTCCCACAGAAAACCTATTGATCTGATCTAATTTTGCCTGAATGAACCTTGCTTCCATAAACCGCCTCTTTAATCAGGCCAATACCCTCCAACTCCTGCGCGATAAAAATGCGGTGCTGGTGCTGGCTTTTTTAAAAGAAGCTTTTGGAGATGGGAAAAAGGGCATCGGGCGGGAAGAACTCATCAGCCAATTAGCCGATTATTTGGAGCAATGGGTTGAAATTGAACCTTTTGACGATCCGGAAGAGCGCGAAATCCCCCTCTTTGAGCGCTACCGGAACCGCGCACGCCGCCTGCTGCGCGACTGGGAAAGCCGCGATAAACGATACCTCCGGGGCGATAACAATACAGAAGGGCGCTACGAATACAGCCTGACCGAACACCCCACCCGAGCCTGGCAGTGGCTGGAAAGCCTGGAACAGCGCGAATTTTCAGGTGCCCGATCCAAACTCGACGATATTTTTGAGAAAATGCGCCGTGTCCTCGAAAACAGCCGCGAAAAAACCGACGCCGAGCGCGTTGCGGAAATAGAAGAAAAACAACAGGAACTAAAGCGCCAAATCGCGGACATCCAATCCGGAAAATTGCCTTACAAGCCATTCGACAAAGTGCGCATTCAGGAGGAATACGACGGGCTGCTGGAACAGGTACGCGCACTTTCCACCGATTTCAAAGCGGTAGAAAGCAATTTCGAACGCATTCGAACCGATATTTTGCGCAAACAAGCAACCCAGGACGGCAGCAAAGGTGCCTTGCTCGGCAGCATGCTTGACGCCCGCGACGAACTCGACCGAACGCCGCAGGGCATTAGCTTCAATGCTTTCTTCGAAGAATTGCGCGACGCCCAACGCCAGCAGCAGTTTGCCAACTACGTTCAGGAACTGATCACCGTGCTGGAAGATCGCGAAATTGCCCACGATACCGACCGGTTGCTGACCCGTCTACACCGGCATTTGCTGAGCGAAGCCCGGCCCGTCATGGACGCTAACCGACGCATCGCAGACCGCATTTCCCGCATGGTGGCGCAAAATGCAGCCCACGACCGGCAATTGCTACAGGAACGCATTGCCGCCGTAAAAGCCGCCGTGTTAGACCCTGATTTTGCAAACAGCCCGATCAACCTGGCTGCTCCTTTCTGGGAAATCGGCAACGATCGGGCTGGAATAAAACTGCCCTTGGAAAAAAAGCTGAGTACCCAGCCGGATGAAGGAGCCGTGCGTTTCACAATGCCTCAGACAGGAGGACTCAATCGCCCGGAGTTGGCCTTGGTTGACGAAGAATTGATCGCAACCCGGCTCAATGCGCACATTGCCGACACCCTGGAGATTTTTGGCCAAATGACTTTGCTGGATCTGGTGCAAAAATACCCGCTCAACGAGGGTCTGGCTGAAGTGCTGGCCTACCTGAGCATTGCCGCAGCACCTGGCAATCGCCATATAATCCAACCCGACCAGCAAGATATCCTGCCTTTGGATGCGGGCGATAACGAACAATTTTTGCAGGGAGCGCGGGTGTTTTTTGTAAAATAACCCGATTAAAATTCAACAAAAAATGGAAGAACAATTCGATATTCCCCCAATAGTCCCCGATCATTTTGCGCCTATTGCGATCAAGCTGCTTCAGGGGGTCATTTACGAAGAAGAAACGCGCTATTGGCAGGGTCTGACCAAGTTGTACGAGCAGCCCCTGCGCCACTATTTTGGCCAGATCGGTCTGCAACTAATCGTGGATCGCAATGAAGGTTTGGCGTTTTTAAAACAACACAAAGAGGATCAGGAAGATTTCACCCATCTCCCCAGGTTGATGCGCAAACGCACCCTCAATTTCGACCAGTCCATCCTTTGTGTCTTATTGGCCGAACGCCTCAACGAACACACCGTGCGTGACAGTGCCAGTCGAGAGCCGGTCATGAGCCTGCGCGAAATCCGCGAAATGGTTGAATTGTTTTTCCGCGAACGCAATACGCAACACCGCTTTTTGAAAGACCTTAAAAAAACGGTAGAAGACCTTCGCGGAATGGGTTTTCTGGAATCCATTGGCCCCGAAGCCCTTGAAAACGAAGACGAACGCCGCTACCACGTGCGCCGTATCCTAAAAGCATTCATTGACGCAGACAGCCTCCAGCACCTTTTGAACACGATCGCTTCATCCATAGACGCATGAATCAACCCGAACTGACTTTATTTTCTACTTCCGCCCAAACAGCCGGTTTCCGGCTCGAACGCCTCGAAGTATTCAACTGGGGTGCTTTCCATCAGCAGGTTTACGTCATGCCCCTGCAAGGCGAAAATGCATTGCTTTGCGGTGCCAACGGAGCGGGTAAAACAACCCTTGTGGATGCCCTCATCACGTTGCTGACGCCCAATCCGGAACGGTTTTACAACCAATCGGCCGGTTTTGAAGACCGCAAGCGCATCCGCCGCACGGAAGATTATGTACTTGGGGTATACGGTCGGTCGGCTGCCGGCAAAGAACGGTTGCGCGGCACGGTACCGGGCGAGGGCACTTACACGGTATTGCTGGGCGTTTTCAGCAACAAAGATTACAACCAGTTTTACACCCTGGCTCATGTCTATTGGTTTAAAAATGACCAGGTTCAAAAGCGCTATTACACCGCGCCGGTTGCCCTGAACATTACAGAACACTTCCAGTTTGGAGGCGATATCCGGGAATTCAACAGCGGGATTGCCAAAAATTTTCAGGCAAGAAACTACGATACCTTCACCGAATATGCGCTCGATTTTATCCCAAAAATCGGCATGCGGTCGCCGGAACGCAGCAATAGCCAGGCTGGTCGAACGAAGCCATTGAGTTTGCTGGGCAAAACGGCAGGCATCAAAGTTCTGGGAAATCTCGACGGCTTCATTCGCGAAAACATGCTGGATGAAACCGATGTAGAAACCTACTTTGAACAACTGAAAAAGGAATACGCCGATATTGCCGAGACGCAGCAAAGTTTAGATAAAGCTACCTGCCAGCAACAAATGCTCATGCCATTGGTGCAGCAGCATACCGCCTGGTTAACCGGAAGCGACGAGCTGCGGCGGCTGGATTTAGCTCAACGTGCCTTGTCTCCCTGGTTTGCAGGGCAACACGTCGGGCTGCTGGAAACGGAAATCGCAAAAAAACAGCATCGGCTCGGGCTGTTGAATGATGAGTTGGGAACACTTGATGCGGAATTAGACAGCCTGCGGCAGGAAGACAAAGACCTCGAATACCAGATCCGGCAAAACGAAGCCGGACAACGCTTAGACCAGTTGAAACGCGAGCGGGAAGAATTAGAAAAACGCCGGGAAACCCAACGCCACGAAGCCCGCCGGTATGCAACCCTGGCCACTTCGCTGGGCCTGGAACCTAATCCGGATAATGCGCTTTTTTTTGAACAGCAAAAACAATTAGACCGCAAAGCACAGGAGCTGGAAGCTAAAAAAGGCGAACAGAACCTGCTCCGGGACGAATTGGTGGGGCAACGCAAAGAACTGAAGCAAACCCTTACTGCCCTTCAACTGGAACTCGCTTCGCTGCGCCGCCGCCGCAACAACCTGCCGGTTGATCTGGTTGAAGCCCGTGCCCGCATCTGCCAGGCCGAGGGCATTCCGGAGCCAGAACTGCCTTTTGTAGGCGAACTGACCCAGGTGAAAGAGGACGAGCGCATGCATTGGCAATACGCCCTTGAAAAATTGCTGACGCCGTTTTCGCTCCACCTCCTCGTGCCGCCGCGTTACCTACCCAAAGTGGTGCAGCGGGTGCGCGATGCCGATCTTGGCGTCCTGCTGCGCTTCATCGAAGCAGACGACAACGCCGGAGAAAGCCTGAACAACGACATCAGCCCCGATACTGCCGCCAACAAATTAGGCGTGTACCCCCAATCCCCTTTTGCCCCGTGGTTGCGCAATGAACTCAACCACCGGTACCCGCACCATTGCACATCCGACACGGCTATCTATAAAAAACACGCCCAGGCTCTGACACCGGAAGGGCTTTATAAAAATGGCAAACAACACCAGAAAGACGACCGCAAAAAGCAGCACGCCCAGTTTGTATTAGGTTGGGACAATGAAGAAAAATTGCGCCAGACCGAACAATTGCTGCGCGACGCCGAAAATGAATTGCTGTTGTTGGACCAGCGGTTCAACCCCATTGAAACCCGCATCCATCAGCTCGACCAAAAATTAGCTGATCTGGCGCGTCTGCACGATTTCGAGCACTTCAATGCCCTCAATTTTGCAGATACGGAACAGCGCATTGCGGCCCTTATTGTCCAAGCCGAACAACTTAGTCAATCATCGGAACAGCTCAAAACCTTGCAAAACCGCCACCAACAGGTGCAGCAAGCGGTAAAAAACACCCAGACCAAAAGGGATGCCACGCTTCAGCAACAAACCAAAACTACTGGCGAAATCGAAAGCCGGCACACCGAATTGCGGTTCAAACGCAATGACGCGGCTACCTTAGACGAACGCAGCTTAGCCTGGCGGGAATTGCAACCCATGCTCAGCGACTTAGACGAGCTTGACTTAGACAGCATTGGAAAAATTCAGCAACATTTGGCCAACAAACTGGGTAGCCAGATCAGCCAACTCCGGGATCAGCAAAGTAAGTTTGAGAAAGAACTCCTGCTGCTGATGAGCCAGTTTAAAAACCCAAAAAAGGACATCATAGCAGCATTTCCTTCGTGGTCAGACGACACTTACGCGCTGCCGGAATACCCAGCCATGGAACACATCGGCCAGTATACCGACCTGCTCGAACGCATCCAGAATGACCAGTTGCCAGCCCTGCGCGAGCGCTACCAAACCCGCGCAGGCCATGACATCGGCAATGCCATGCAGGTCTTTCAGCAACAACTCACCGAACAATTGGCCGACCACCACGAAAACATCGCGAACATCAACCGATCCCTGCGAACCCTACCCTACTCTGCCGATACGTATTTGCAAATTGTCTGCGAATCCAATACCCGAAAAGGCCGGATTGGCGAGTTTTACCACTTGCTGAAGGATTGGGATTACGACCGGGCCGCATTCCGCCTCGCAACGGCACCTGAGCAGCAAAAAATGCTGCGCGAAACGGTGCAACGGATCGGACTACTCATCCAGCGCTTAGACAAAGACCCGGATTGGCGGCGCGAAGTAACCGACATCCGCAACTGGCTCACCTTCAGGACACAGCAGTTCTACACCCAGGACGACACCCCTAAACCCGGCACGCTGTTGGACAGCACGGGTGCCCTGTCTGGTGGCGAACAAGCGAAATTGACCTACACCGTCCTCGCCGCTGCCTTGACGTACCAGTTCAACATCAGCGCCGACAGCCGCAATGCCAAATCTTTCCGCTTCATTATGATAGACGAAGCCTTTAGCAAGCTGGATCCGGAAAACAGCACCTACCTGCTCGATTTGCTCAGCAGCCTGAATTTTCAAATGCTGCTGATTACCCCCAACTCAAATGTCAAACTGAGTCAGAACCGCATGTCTCACCTCCTTTTTGTAAAAAAAGAAGATGAAATGCCGCCCAGATCCTCGGTGTTTGTGTATTCGGTGATGGAGTTGGCCAAAATTCAGGTGGCTCGCTGAATTACCACCGCGCCCGCAACGCCACCATCGCATTCCTGCCCGGTGCCGTAATGCCGGAAGAATACGTGCGGTAGCGCTGGTCGCTGATGTTTTCAAGGCCGCCGCTGAGTTGCAGACAATCTAAGAGTTGATAGCTCAGTTTTAGGTTCAGCGTGTACCAGGAAGGCGAATAAGGCTTGCCTTGCTCGTCCTTCGCGTACAAGTATGGCTTGATTTGTTCAGACGGTGCCAATTCTTCAAAGCTCAAAGCGCCGCTGTATTCGGCATAAAAATCGGCCTGAAAACGGGGGCGCTGGTAACGCAGCCGTGTAACGCCAAACCAGGGCGCTGCGTGGCGCAGCGGCACATAATCGGTATTGTCGTCGTCCTGCTCCTCGCCTTGTTGGTAGCTAAACCGCGAAGACAAGGAAAAGCCGCAGCCCAACTGCGCATCCAAACCGGCCTGAATGCCCCAAACCCAGGCTTTCGCTGAATTTTGAATGGCAAAAATTTGACTCAGTTCGCCGTCGTAAAGAATGCTGTCTAAGCCATTGAGCTGGTAAGTGCGCCGCACCAAAGCATCGTCGAGCAGCGTGTAATAGCCGGTCAGCTCAATGCTCAGCGACTGTCCAAACCGGCGCGAAATACTGGCTTCTGCGCTGTAGGCATATTCCGGGTCAATGTCCGCGTTAGCAACAATCACCGTTCCCGGCGCTGAATCGAATACCTTTCCAACATCGTCAATATTGGGTGCCCGAAAGCCAGTTGCGCCATTCAGGCTGAACTGCCAGTTCGCATTCGGAAGATAAGTGAGGCCCAGACTTCCATTCAGTGCGCCCATAGAGCGTTTGGTTTCTATAATCGGGAAGGGGAAAAAAGTAGTATCGAAGACCGATTCAAAAGTCACGTAGTTGTAACGCGCTCCAGCCAGCAGGTTTACTTTATCGCTCAGCTTTGATTTCCAGCTCAGGTAGGCGGCTGCGGCATTCCAGGTGGCGCTATTCGGATAGCGGGTACTCAATGGGCCGATGTCGCCAGAAGCAATGTTTTCTTCTTCCGCCACCGAGCCCACCTTGTTCAACAACAATTCAGCGCCGTAATACAAAGTGTGCTTGTCGCCAATGGCCTTTTCAAAATCTAAATTTGCGGAAATGACATTGACTTCTTCGTTGCGGTGGCGCAACTGATTCCTGCCGAAACGGCGGTCGTGCCGGCTTTCTTCATAATATTGATGTGCGAGGATGAGCCGGGCATTGTCGTAAAGCCCCGATGCTGCCCGGTGCTGGACGTTCAGGCTGTTCATCAACCAAACCTGTGGGCCGTAATACCACCCCGCAGCCCGCAAGTTACCGCCTGCGTATTCGATGAGGCGGTCGTAGCGCGGCACATCCGTCGTAGTTGAATAATGCAGGCCGTAATTCAGCTCCCAGCGATCCGAAGGTTTCCAACGGATTTTTTGCATCAGGTTTATTTGCTGGTAACCGGAAGGCGTCTGCACTAAAGGATTATCGTTCCGGACAACCGTGTCTTTTCCATTGAGTCGCACCGCGTATTCGGGTCGGAGAAACTCCTCCGGGCCGTTGTTTCCCATACGCAAATCGCCAAAATCGCTGAAAGAGGCGCTGGTCACAAACGCCCACTTTTTGAGGCCAATATTGAAGTCAACGTGGGCCGTTTTTTCTTCGCTGGCTGTGCCATAACGCACCGAAGCGCTGCCCTTGAACAAAGAAGGCGCTTCCGCAGTAGCAAATTTGGCTCGCAGGGTATGAAAATCCATGACTCCGCCAATGGCGTCGCTGCCATAAACCACCGAGCCGGGCCCAAATACAATTTCTGCATTTTCAATAGCTTGCGGATCTAAAGAAATGATGTTTTGCAAGTTGCCGCTGCGGTAAATCGCGTTGTTCATCCGCACGCCATCCACCACCAGCACGACCCGGTTGGCGGCAAATCCCCGAATGATGGGGCTTCCACCGCCGTATTGGCTTTTTTGAATGCTGGCTTCGCCGGAAAGGCCGATCAAGTCGGCAGCGGTTTGGGGGTTTTGAAGGGCAATTTCTTTAGCGCTTATTGAGGTGATGCGCACCGGTACTTCCCGGGAATTTTGTTCCCATCGGTTGGCGGAAACCACCACTTCATCCAAAGTTATCTGCGCTTCAGTCAACAAAATAATGTTGTTCCCAGCAGTAATTTCAGATAAAGCAAGTTGTCTTGGTTCGTAACCCACCGCACTCACCGTTACATTGGCAGCAGCCGATGCGCCATTCAAAGATGCCCTGCCTTTGGCATCCGTGTATGCACTTATTTTCGTGCCGGCGCTGTACACATGGGCGCCTTCGATGACCTGTAAGGTTACCTCGTCTTTTATCACAACCGTTTGTGCAGCAAGCGACAGGCTCCCAAAGAGCAGGCACAATAGGAGTATTTTTTTCATTTTGAGTAATTGTATTAACGGGAAAGTGGTTTGTAGAGGGTACAAAACAGCCTTTCCTGCCAATGATAAAATGCCGGAAACAGCTATCCGTTAATGCCTTGCAACAGAAAGCTGATACCGATTTGCCAAACTTTTTAAAGACGTAGGTGCTTTGTTTCGGGGGCTTTAGCCCGCCTTATCCTTCTCCGCTCCTTAAAACTCACGCTAAAGAAAAGAAAACTTGTCCCTGGGAGGTGGAAAGGGAGGTCCATCGCAAGCTCTGTCCGACAAGTTTTGATCGTCGTCGTTCGGTTCCTGCTTAGTTATAGTGAAGTCAAAAGAGATCAGCGCATTGTCGTTCAAGCGCCATTTATCAAATAAAGCCGCAAACACAAATCGTCCCCC
This sequence comes from Chitinophagales bacterium, assembly GCA_038323375.1. GTDB lineage: Bacteria > Bacteroidota > Bacteroidia > Chitinophagales > Saprospiraceae > JABWAJ01. The sequence goes on along the minus strand of JBBQGV010000074.1, from coordinate 17,059 downwards.
ACCCGAAGAAAAGGGGGCGTGCCGGGCCTGCATTTTTTCAAAGAGGCCATTTAAAAGGACCGTTTCTGCTATGTCGTGGTAACAAGTGTACCAAATCGTATCGCCACACGGCTCCTGATCCAAAATATCGTACATCTCCCCATAGTAGCGAAACTCGTCGTCTTCGGTCCAAATCAATTGAGGGTGGCCTTTTTTGACCCAGGTCAACGGGATTTTCAGCAGTGTAGTGGAAGCTTGGTTTTCGTGCGATTTTTCCTCAAACCTTTCACGTACTTCGTATTGGATTTTTGCCCTGAGCATTAAAGCCCAACTATTCCAGGCTTGCGGATGTACCAGCAAAATCAATAGCAATGACGCCGCAAGCAACTGCCGGGAACAGGCCGGCTGCTTGTGTTCCGAACGGGGATGTATATTTTTTTCGGCCTGGCGCATGCGTGGTGCAATTGGCCGAAAGTTAGCAATTATTTAATTGCTTCGGGTATCATAACACAATCGGCGAAACCCTGAAAGACATAGCTCATACGGCATAACATGGCCGGGATAGCAGTGCATTTTATGTTAAAAAAAACTCCCGCCCCCTTGCGCCGCGCCGCAAAAATCCTTATACTTGCAAAATTAATACCATTACTACCCACGATTCAGCCTGACTTGACTACCCTTCGGTTGCGTCACCTATTCCTTGTTTTAGCGTAGAAATAGCCTGAACCAATTGAGGTTTTTATGTCTTCAATTTAGCGTAGCCGGGCGACTACTTGTCTATTATCTAACTTTTAATAAATAGCTAAAGATGAAATCTATGTACCCAATCCGCCGCTCGCGCCAGGCTCTGCCTGGTGTGTACTATTTTCCGGGCTCCGCCCGGCCGTTCTCTGCCTTGCGCTCCTGCTTTCCACCTGTTTTAACGCCATGAGCCAACCCGCAACCTACTACCTCACCGAATGGTATGCCAGCGACGGCCTGCCCGGCAGCGAACCGGAACAGATCGCCACCGTAGCCGATAATATAAGCGGCAACCTCTACGTAGCTGGCGTGACACTCAATGCTTAACCTGCATTTGGCCAAATACGAGGACGACGGCCTCCTCTACCTCTACCCAACCCCGCCTCCGATCTCCTCCACCTCCAGCTTGGCGGTTTCCACACTTCCGTTCAAGTCCGCATTTTTAATGCACTGGGGCAGGAAATATACGAAACACAGGTAGATGCCACCCCACAGGTCGAAACCCTGCGCATCCCGGTAGCGGCCTGGCCGACGGGAGTGTATAGTGTGCAAATAGAATCGGAGGGGAAGGTGCTGACGCGGCAGGTGGCGGTGCAGCGGTGAGGCGGTTAGTGAGGGTTTGACTTCAAGTCAAGCCCTCACTTATCGGACGGGCAGGTAGCCGTGCAGCGGAGGTAAAATTGATGATTGATTAATGAGGATTGATGATGTGGGAAAGCCCACAATGTTGGGGTTTACGGGGTTTCCTCAAGAAAAAGGTTGAAGATGCGAAAATGCTCCCTCTCAAAGTATACGCCAAATAAAACGCCCCTCTTTCCACGCAATCGGGAAAGAGGGGCATTTTAAATAAAAGACAAATTGGCAAGTTTGCAAATTGGCAAGGCAGATCAAAAGTCAAAGTCATATTCCTGACTCCAATTGCCTGTTTGCTTTTTGCCCCTTGCCTTATTTGCTATTACTAATAATCTTCTTCGATCTCTTCCAACTGCTCGCGGCGTTCGTACATCTCCGAGCCATCCTTCGGCGCTACGATCAGGCTGTCGAAACGGCGCGAACCGGTTCCGGCAGGAATGCGCTTGCCTACGATGACGTTTTCCTTCAGACCGGCTAAGTAGTCGCGCTTTGCGCCAATGGCGGCAGTGCTCAACACCTTGGTCGTTTCCTGGAAAGACGCCGCTGAAATCCAGCTGCTGGTACCCAAAGAGGCTTTCGTAATCCCCAGCAATAAAGGACTGGAGGTAGAAGCAACGGCATCGCGGTAGCCAACCAATTTTTTATCGTTGCGGCGCAGGAAGGAATTTTCTTCCCGAACCTGGCGCAAGGTTACCAACTGGCCTGCTTTGAACTTCGTAGAGTCGCCCGGGTCTTCCACAAATTTTTTGTCAAAAATCCAGTCGTTTTTCTCTAAGAACTCGTATTTGTCTACCGCTTCGCTTTCGAGGAAGCTCGTATCGCCCGGATCTTCGATCTGCACCCGGCGCATCATCTGACGGACGATGACTTCCATGTGCTTGTTGTTGATCGTAATACCCTGTGAGCGGTATACTTCCTGAACGCCATTCACCAGATACTGCTGAACCGCAAACGGGCCTTTGATGTTGAGAATATCCCTCGGCGCAATGGTGCCATCCGACAGCGGCGTACCCGCTCTCACGAAGTCGCCTTCCTGAACCAATACGTGCTTCGACAAACCGATCAGGTACTTGCGATCCTGGTTGTCTTTCGCAGTCACAATCACTTCGCGGTTACCGCGTTTGATCTTACCGAAAGAAACCACGCCGTCAATTTCCGAAACGACTGCCGGGTTGGATGGGTTACGCGCTTCAAACAATTCTGTTACCCGCGGCAAACCACCCGTAATATCCTGGATCTTACCCAGCTTACGCGGAATCTTTACGATTTTCTGACCGGCGATAATGTCCTGCCCATCTTCAATCGAGATGTAGGCACCTACTGGCAAGTTATAACTCCGCAAGTTTTCACCATCCGCGCTGACGATGTGGATGATCGGAATTTTACGCTTGTTCTTAGGTTCGATGATGACCTTTTCGGCGTAGCCCGTCTGGTCGTCGCGCTCAATACGGAAAGTAATCCCTTCTTCGACAGACTCGAAGCGAGCAATCCCCATGAATTCCGACACGATTACGGCGTTGAACGGATCCCATTCGCAAATGAGCTGCCCACGCGAAATGGTGTCTCCTTCCCGAACGCGCAGGTTAGAACCATAAGGAATGTGGTGCGTGCCGAATTGTTTGCCGGTTGTCGTGTCCACCATCCGGATTTCACCGGTACGGGAAAGTACAACCTGTGCTTCATTGCCTTCATCATCCGCAACTTCTGTCGTCCGAACGCCGTCGAACTCGATTCTTGCATTGAATTTGGAAATGATTTCCGACTCCGTTTTTGACATCACCGCCACACCACCCACGTGGAAGGTACGGAGGGTCAGCTGGGTACCCGGTTCGCCGATGGACTGCGCCGCGATGATCCCCACAGCGTCGCCGTTTTCTGTGATCCGGCCGGTTGCTAAGTTTTTGCCGTAGCATTTGGTACATACCCCGCGGAACGTTTCGCAAGTCAATACCGAACGAATCGTGGTCGTTTCAATGCCTACCTTCTCAATATACAAGGCAATCTTCGGATCAATGTATTCGCCCGCTTTGAGGATCAACTCCTCTGTTACCGGGTGGAGAATATCGTGCAACCCGAAACGGCCTTCAATTCTGGAAGCTAAGGATTCGATGATCTTTTCGTTGTCTTTCAGCGCCGCAGTTTCAATACCGCGCAGCGTATGACAATCTTCTTCAACGATAACAACGTCTTGAGATACGTCCACCAAACGACGCGTCAGGTAACCGGCGTCGGCGGTTTTCAAAGCCGTATCCGCCAAACCTTTCCGTGCACCGTGGGTAGAGATGAAGTATTCCAAAACCGACAATCCATCCACGAAATTCGAGAGGATCGGGTTTTCAATAACCGCACCGCCCGTATCGCCGGATTTTCTCGGCTTGGCCATCAGGCCCCGCAATCCGCACAACTGTTTGATCTGCTGCTTGGAACCACGCGCGCCGGAGTCGAGCATCATGAACACGGAGTTGAAGCCTAACTTGTGGGCTGCCAATTCGCGCATCAATGAATCGGTAATCCGGTTATCCGCGTACGTCCATTTGTCAATGATCTGGTTGTAGCGTTCGTTGTTCGTGATCAGACCCATGTTGTAGTTCTCCCACACTTCATCCACCTCGACCTGCGCTTCTTCAAGCGTCTGGAGTTTAATGGACGGCGTGATGAGATCCCCAAGGTTGAACGATAACCCGCCCTTGAACGCCCACATAAAGCCCATGTCTTTGATGGCGTCGAGGAAATCGGCAGTCACGGCAAAGCTGGTGCGTTCCAGTACATCGCCGATGACGTTCTTGAGGTTCTTCTTCGTCAGCAACTGGTTGACGAAAGGCAAGCCATGCGGCACAGCCTCGTTGAAGATAACCCGGCCCGTTGTCGTTTCTAAGAGTTTGGTTACAATTTTACCATTATCGTCTTCCACGGGTACGCGCACCTTAATCGTAGCGTGGAGGTCTAATTGACCTTCGTTAAAGGCGATGGTTACCTCTTCCGATGAGTAGAACGCAGTATTTTCGCCTTTCACCTTAATTTCAGGTGTAGAGCGTTTTTCTTTCGTGATGTAGTACAAGCCCAATACCATGTCCTGCGAAGGCAGGGTAACCGGGGTACCGTTTTGCGGGTTAAGCATGTTGTGCGAAGCCAGCATCAGTACCTGAGCTTCCAGGATAGCAGCCTGGCTCAGCGGTACGTGAACAGCCATCTGGTCACCGTCAAAGTCGGCGTTGAACGAGCCGCACACCAACGGGTGCAACTGGATGGCCTTCCCTTCAATCAGTTTCGGCTGGAAAGCCTGGATGGACAAACGGTGCAGCGTCGGAGCACGGTTGAGCAATACCGGGTGTCCTTTCAAAATATTTTCGAGGATTTCCCAGATGATGGAATCCTTGCGATCTACTAATTTTTTTGCAGATTTAACCGTCTTGACGATACCGCGCTCGATGAGTTTGCGGATCACAAACGGTTTGAACAGCTCTGCTGCCATCGCTTTCGGGATCCCGCATTCGTGGAGTTTGAGCGTAGGCCCGACCACGATGACCGAACGACCGGAATAGTCCACCCGCTTACCCAAAAGGTTTTGACGGAAACGACCCTGCTTGCCTTTCAGAATATCGCTAAGCGATTTCAGTGCGCGTCCGCCTTCCGCTTTTACGGCGTTGGATTTACGAGAGTTGTCAAACAGCGAATCTACCGCTTCCTGAAGCATGCGCTTTTCGTTGCGCAGGATGACCTCCGGAGCTTTGATTTCCAGCAATCGCTTGAGGCGGTTGTTGCGGATAATCACGCGGCGATACAAATCATTCAGGTCAGAGCTGGCAAAACGGCCACCATCCAAAGGCACCAAAGGCCGAAGTTCTGGCGGCACTACAGGCAGGTATTGGATCACCATCCATTCCGGGCGGTTTTCCATGCGTGACATGCCATCGCGGAATGCTTCCACCACGCGGAGGCGCTTGAGGGCTTCCGATTTGCGCTGCTGCGAAGATTCGGTTGCCGCCTGGTGGCGAAGGTCATAAGACATTTGATCCAAATCCATGCGCATGAGCAGGTCGCGAACTGCTTCCGCACCCATTTTTGCAACGAATTTATTTGGATCGGTATCTTCCAGCAAATGGTTGTCTGCTGGCAGGTTGTCAATGATGTCTAAGTATTCTTCTTCCGAAAGCAGATCCATCGCCCCAACGCCGTCGCCGCCTTTGATCCCTGGCTGAATAACGATGTAGCGTTCGTAATAAACGATAGATTCTAATTTTTTGGAAGACAAACCCAGTAAATAGCCGATTTTATTCGGCAGGGATTTGAAAAACCAGATGTGTACGACTGGTACCACTAATTTGATGTGGCCCATGCGCTCGCGGCGCACTTTCTTTTCAGTGACCTCCACCCCGCAACGGTCGCATACAATACCTTTGTAGCGAATACGCTTGTATTTACCACAATAGCATTCATAATCCTTCACCGGACCAAAAATCCTTTCGCAAAACAAACCATCGCGTTCGGGTTTGTAAGAGCGGTAGTTGATGGTTTCCGGCTTCAGTACCTCGCCATAAGAGCGCTCCAGAATGTCATCGGGAGAAGCCAGACTCAGGGTTATGGTATCGAAGTCGGATGATAAAATATTGCCCCTTTTTTTAAAAGACATATCACGACAGGATTAGATCGTCGCTTGCAACGCTTTCCAATTTGAAAAGCGCTGCAAGCGGCGGGTTAGAAATTTAATCGAATTTGATGTCTAATGCCAATCCGCGCAATTCATGCACGAGTACGTTGAACGACTCCGGAATGCCTGGTTCCGGCAAGTTGTCGCCCTTGACAATAGCTTCGTATGCCTTCGCACGACCACTGATGTCGTCCGACTTGATCGTTAACAGCTCCTGTAGGATGTGCGACGCGCCAAATGCTTCGAGCGCCCAAACCTCCATCTCGCCAAAACGCTGACCACCAAACTGCGCCTTACCACCCAACGGTTGCTGCGTGATCAAAGAATACGGCCCGATAGAACGCGAGTGCATCTTGTCGTCTACCATGTGCGAAAGCTTGAGCATGTAGATCACACCTACCGTAGCACGCTGGTGGAAACGGTCGCCGGTTTCGCCGTCGGACAGATAGGTTTGACCCAGATCCGGCAGGTCTGCCTGCTGAATGTATTCTGCAATTTCGTCGCGGGTTGCTCCGTCAAAGATCGGGGTTGCAAAACGCAATCCCAATTTTTCGCCGGCCCAGCCGAGTACCGTTTCAAAAATCTGACCCAGGTTCATACGGGAAGGCACGCCCAGCGGGTTGAGAACGATGTCCACAGCAGTTCCGTCTTCCAGGAAAGGCATATCTTCGATACGCACGATTCTGGAAACAATCCCTTTATTTCCGTGGCGACCGGCTAATTTATCCCCTACCTTCAGCTTGCGCTTCTTGGCGAGGTAAACTTTTGCCAGCTTGAGCACCCCTGCGGGCAACTCATCCCCAATGCTGATGTTGAACTTCTCCCGTTTATAACGACCAACTTCTTCGTTGTATTTGATGCTGTAATTGTGCAGCAACTTGGCAATCAGCTCGTTGATCTTCGCATCGTCCGACCAGTTGCTGTAATCCACTGTGGTGTATTCCACTTCGCGCAGCAAATCCTGCGTAAATTTGATCCCCTTCGGCACAACCGAATCTCCGTAGATGCTTTTCACACCCTGTGAAGATTTGCCTTTCAGCAAGGTCAGCAATTTGTCAATCAGGATGGTCTGAAGCTGGTTGACCGCTACCGCGTGCTGGTCATCGAGGCGCGTCAGTTGGTCTTTTTCCTGTACTTTCTGGATTTTGTCCTTTTTCGTACGACCAAACATCTGCTTGTCAATGATAACACCCTGGATAGAAGGCGGCGCTTTCAACGAAGCATCTTTAACATCGCCAGCCTTATCGCCAAAGATGGCGCGCAGCAGCTTTTCTTCCGGTGTCGGATCGGTTTCCCCTTTCGGCGTAATTTTACCGATCAGGATATCGCCTTCCTTCACCCAGGCACCGACGCGGATGATCCCGTTCTCGTCGAGGTCTTTGGTCGCCTCTTCGCTTACGTTCGGGATATCGTTGGTCAGTTCTTCCTCACCCAGCTTCGTATCGCGCACATCCATTTCGAAGTGCTCGATGTGAAGCGAAGTAAAGATGTCTTCCCGTACCACACGCTCCGAGATTACAATGGCATCTTCAAAGTTGTACCCTTTCCAAGGCATGAAGGCCACTCTCAGGTTTTGACCCAGCGCCAGTTCACCTTTATCAGTTGCATACCCATCACAAAGGATAGAGCCCCTTTCCACACGGTCGCCTTTACGGACGATTGGCTTCAGGTTGATGCACGTTCCTTGGTTGGTGCTGAGGAATTTAGTCAGGTAGTACGTCTTTTTATTGTCTTCGAAAGAGACTAATTGTTCTTCTTCGGTGCGGTCGTAGCGAATGCGGATTTGCGTTGCATCCACATATTCCACGATGCCATCGCCTTCCGCATTGATCAACATCCGGGAGTCGCGCGCCACTTTATCTTCCAGGCCGGTGCCCACAATCGGCGCACCCGGACGAATCAGCGGAACCGCCTGACGTTGCATGTTCGAGCCCATGAGGGCGCGGTTGGCGTCATCGTTTTCTAAGAACGGAATCAACGATGCCGAAACCCCTACAATTTGGTTAGGCGCAACGTCCATGTATTCAATCTCGTCGGGCCCCAGTACCGGGAAATCACCGTGCTCGCGGCACTTGATCCTGTCGGTGACAAAAGCGCCAGCTTCATCCAATTCCGCGTTAGCCTGGGCAATCCGGAAATTATCCTCTGCTTCCGCAGAAAGGTACTTCGCACCGGAGACAATATCTACTTTGCCGTCATTCACCTTGCGGTAAGGCGTTTCAAGAAAGCCCATTTTATTGATCTTGGCGTGTACGCAAAGCGTCGAAATCAAACCGATGTTCGGTCCTTCCGGCGTCTCAATCGTACAAAGGCGGCCATAGTGCGAATAGTGAACGTCACGTACCTCGAAGCCGGCCCGTTCGCGGGACAGACCACCTGGCCCGAGCGCAGAAATACGCCGCTTGTGCGTGATTTCCGACAGCGGGTTCGTCTGGTCGAGGAACTGCGACAACTGGCTGGTTCCGAAAAACGAGTTGATGACCGACGACAGGGTACGTGCATTGATCAAATCAATCGGCGTGAAGACCTCGTTGTCGCGTACATTCATCCGTTCGCGGATGGTACGTGCCATACGCGCCAGACCAACGCCAAACTGAGCGTACAACTGCTCGCCCACCGTGCGCACCCGGCGGTTGCTCAAGTGGTCAATGTCATCAATTTCAGCCTTCTGGTTCATCAGGCTGATGAGGTAAGTAACGATCGCGATGATGTCCTCTTTCGTCAAAACCAAAGTCTGATCTGAGATGTCAAGATTCAGCTTCCTGTTGATTTTATAGCGACCTACTTCCCCGAGGTTATAGCGTTTATCCGAGAAGAACAACTTCTCGATGATACCGCGTGCTGTTTCTTCATCGGGTGGATCTGCACCGCGTAATTGGCGGTATATATATTGCACCGCTTCCAGTTCGGAACTGGACGGGTCTTTTTGCAAAGTGTTGTAGATAATCGAAAAATCCTGGTCTATGTCTTCTTTTTGAAGGATGACCATTTGCGCATCGGATTGAAGAATCAGATCAATATTGTCTTCTTCTACCAAAACGTCGCGTTCGAGGATAATTTCGTTCCGTTCGATGGTCACTACTTCACCCGTATCTTCGTCTACGAAGTCTTCCGTCCAGGTGCGCAGTACCCTTGCCGCCAACCTTCTGCCAATGGAGTTTTCCAGCGCCTCGCGGTTCACCGGAATTTCATCGGCCAGGCCAAAAATGTCCAGAATCGCTTTGTCCGTATCGTAACCGATGGCGCGGAGTAGCGTTGTTACAGGAAATTTTTTCTTGCGGTCAATGTAGGCATGCATCACCGTGTTGATGTCGGTTGCAAATTCCATCCAGGCGCCTTTAAACGGAATAACCCTGGCAGAATAGATTGCAGTACCGTTGGGGTGGAAGGTTTGTCCGAAGAAAACCCCTGGTGAGCGATGCAACTGAGAAACGATAACCCGTTCGGCGCCATTAATCAGGAAGGTGCCTTTGGGGGTCATGTAGGGAATGTTCCCAAGGAACACATCCTGCACGATGGTTTGGAAGTCAATGTGTTCCTCGTCGTTGCAGGACAGGCGCAGCTTGGCTTTCAGCGGAACGCTGTAAGTAAGGCCGCGTTGCATACATTCTTCGATGGAATAACGGGGTGGATCAACGAAATAGTCCAGAAACTCCAGCACAAAGATGTTTCTGGCGTCTGTGATGGGGAAGTTTTCCTGGAATACCCGATAGAGGCCTTCATTGATCCTGTTTTCAGGCGTTGTCTCCAACTGGAAAAACTCCTGAAACGACTTGATCTGGATTTCGAGAAGATCGGGATATTCAGAAGAGAGCCTGATTTTGCCGAATTTCACTCTTTTTGACCCTGTGGTTTGTACGATACCCTTTGCTGTCATTGAAGGTAGAATTTTTTATGAGGCAAGTTCCACAGTGCGCGCTGCATTGCGAATGCTTCTTACCGGTGAATCGGACAACAAGATAATGACGCGGGACGTCGAAAAGTTCAATGAACCACCAAACAAACCCGGTCATTTTATACTGATTGCATCTTCCGACGCAATTACAGACAACAATAGGCTTAACGGGTTGGCAAGCCAATCCGTTAAGCCTCAATGAAAAAGTTAAGTTAGTAAAGGTTTGAATAACCTAAACATCCCAACGAATTAATGAAAAAAAGCAATTACTTGATCTCTACTTCAGCACCTGCAGCTTCGAGGGCTTTTTTGATTGCCTCAGCTTCGTCCTTAGATACGCCTTGTTTCAGCGTAGCCGGAGCACCGTCAACAAGATCTTTTGCTTCTTTCAAACCTAAGTTGAGCAGGTTTTTCACTTCCTTCACAACGTTGAGTTTCGATGCGCCTGCTGATTTCAGCGTTACGTCAAACTCGGTTTTTTCAGCAGCCGGAGCCGCTTCACCACCACCTCCGGCGGGCGCTGCGATTGCTACTGCAGCTGCAGCCGGCTTGATGCCGTAATCATTCTCAAGAATACCGGCCAGTTCGTTCACGTCTTTAACCGTGAGGTTTACCAGTTGCTCAGCAAATGCTTTCAAATCTGCCATTGTCAATTAATTTTTGTAGTGTACGATAAAAATATCGTGCGCTTTTGTAAAAGCTTGGAAGCCAAATGAATTATTATTGCTCGCGATCTCCGAGCGTTTTCAACAGTCCCATGATCGTAGTGCCCCCCGATTGGAGTGCGCCAACTACATTTTGTGCTGGTGACTGCAACATGGCGATTACTACGCCAATCAAATCTTCTTTAGACTTGAGATTGGCCAACACCTCCAATTGATCATCGCCGAAATATACATCGGTATCAATGTACGCGGCTTTGAGTGCAGGTTTTGTAGCGCCTCCTTTTCTGAAGTCTTTCAGTAATTTTGCAGGCAAACTGGCTTTATCCGTAAACAGGATCGCTGTTTGGCCTTTCAGTGCCGGGTACAGGTCAGCAAAGCGCTTCTCTTCAGGAAAAGACTCCAATGCTTTTTGGGCTAAGGTATTTTTGACGACTTTCATCTCAATACCGGCCTCAAAAAACAGCCTTCTCAACTTGTTCACCTGCTGTACTGTCAATGTAGAAGAGTCTGTCAGATAAAAGAACGGCGTTTCGCCAAACTTTTCTTTCAGAAACTCGATGTTAACTGTTTTTTCAGTCTTCGTCATCTTATGGTAGATTTGAAGCTTATTTAATTTCTTTCGTGTCAACCTTGATCCCAGGACTCATCGTACTGGCGACCGTGATAGACTTCATATAGATGCCCTTTGCAGCAGAGGGCTTCATGCGCTGAAGCGTTGTCAGCAGTTCCATCGCATTGTCCTGAAGTTGTTCCGGTGAAAAAGACACGCGGCCTACAGAGGCATGGATGATCCCGAATTTATCAACGCGAAAGGCAATTTTACCGGATTTTACATCAAGCACTGCTGCGCCGACATCCTGCGTTACCGTTCCCGTCTTGGGGTTCGGCATCAGGCCTCGTGGGCCGAGTGTACGACCGATTTTACCGACTTTCGCCATAACCTGGGGCATGGCGATAACGACATCAATGTCCGTCCAGCCGCCTGCGATTTTGTCAATAAACTCATCAAGACCGACATAATCTGCGCCTGCCGCTTTGGCTTCGTCTTCTTTATCCGGTGTGCAGAGTACCAAAACCGTTTTGGTTTTACCGGTACCGTGTGGTAGGTTTGCCGTGCCGCGAAGTGCCTGATCCGGTTTTCGTGGATCAACGCCAAGTCGAACATGGACGTCAACTGAAGCATCGAATTTAGCCGTATTCACATCGCGGACTAATTTCATGGCTTCAATGACCGTGTGCAGCTTCTGCGCGTCTACTTTGGCGTCAACGGCTTTCCGCTTTTTTGCAACTTTCCTTGTCATGATTCAAAATTGTGAGGTGATAGCATCCGCCAGATTCGCTGTTATGCAGCACTGAAGGCGGACTCCCTTCCCGATTAACTAATTCTCTTCCTCAGGGCTGCCCCAGGGAGGTGTACCAGAGATTGTAACCCCCATGCTGCGCGCTGTTCCAGCTACCATTTTCATGGCAGACTCGATCGTGAACGCGTTCAGGTCGGGCATCTTATCTTCTGCAATCGCACGCACCTGATCCCAGTCTACCGATCCCACTTTTTTGCGGTTCGGTTCGTTAGAACCAGCTTTAATTTTAGCAGCCTCCAGCAATTGGATGGAAGCTGGCGGCGTTTTGATCACAAAGTCAAAAGACTTGTCCTTGTACACCGTGATCAACACCGGCAAAATTTTACCGGGTTTCTCCTGTGTCAGCGCGTTGAAGCGCTTGCAAAACTCCATGATGTTTACGCCTTTGGAACCCAATGCAGGGCCAATTGGCGGGGAAGGGTTTGCTGCTGCGCCCTTCACCTGGAGTTTGACATAGGTTTCTATTTCCTTAGCCATTTTAAATTCGATTTACACAGTCTTTCTCTCTGATTTAGGGAAGCTTCTCCGAACCGATAGCGCGGTACAAACCGGCCAGAGAACTAAACCCGGCAATTAAGACTGCTTTTCAACTTGCATGAAGTTCAACTCTACTTCCGTTCCGCGCCCGAATATCTTTACGATTACTTTCAGTTTCTTCTTATCCTCGTTCACTTCCTGAATATCGCCGATAAACTCACTGAATGGCCCGTCAATAATTTTGACGGTTTCGCCAACAATGAAGGGTTCGATCAGCGCTTCACCGGAATCCTGGCTTTCATCTACCTTACCCAGCAGGCGATTGGCTTCAACCGTTCGCATCGGGGTTGGCGTTTCTTTGCCAAGGAAGTGAATGACATTGGGGATATTGGCAATCACCTGAACCATTTCCGAAGAAAACCGCGCCGGATTTGCCTCAACTAAAATATAGCCTGGCAGAATGTTGCGTTCAGATATGACCTTCTTACCGTTGCGAATCTTGTATACTTTCTCAGTAGGCACAAGCACCTGGGTGATAAATTCCTCCCAGCCGGAACGCTGGATTTCCAGATCAATCCGTTCTTTGATTTTTCGCTCTTTCCCACTGATGACCCGGAGGGAGTACCACCTGTTGCTGCTTTCTTCAGACATCGCTTCGGTGAATTAATAAAGGGTTAACCCCGCTTAATGATGAATTATTTAGGGTATACAAAATTGGTAATCAATTGGGCAATCGCGTCCATGCCCAAAATAATCAGGGCAAGTATGAGTGAAGCAACCAGTACAACAACGGCACTACTTTGTAAATTAGCCCAGGTAGGCCACGTTACCTTATGCACCAATTCGCTGTAAATTTCCTGTAGATAAAGTTTGATTTTTTCCATCGCTTGCCTATTGGCAATTTAAAAAATTAAGATGCACGGGCGGCAGGAATTGAACCCGCAGCCTACGGTTTTGGAGACCGTCGCTCTACCAATTGAGCTACGCCCGTTTATGCGAAAAATCGAGCACCTCCTAAAAAGGAAGATGCTCAATTTTTTGCAAATCCGAACTTAGCCACAAAAACTGCAGCTATGCCCGTTATGAAAATTAATCCAAAATCTCAGTAACCTGACCTGCACCAACCGTACGGCCACCTTCGCGGATAGCAAAGCGAAGACCTTTTTCCATTGCGATGGTGTTCAGCAATTTCACTTCCAACGTCAGGTTGTCACCAGGCATTACCATTTCCACGCCTTCAGGAAGCATTACGTCGCCCGTAACGTCTGTGGTACGGAAATAGAACTGCGGACGGTAACCATTGAAGAACGGCGTGTGACGGCCACCTTCGTCTTTACCCAGTACATACACCTCACATTTGAAGTGTTTGTGTGGCGTTACTGACTTCGGCTTGCAAATGATCATCCCGCGACGGATGGCTTCTTTGTCAATACCGCGCAGCAGCAAACCAGCGTTGTCACCAGCTTCACCGCGATCGAGCAGTTTGCGGAACATTTCCACACCCGTGATCGTAGAAGTCAGCGGCTTTTCGCCTTCTTTCATCATACCGATGATTTCAACAGGATCGCCAACGTTGATCACACCACGCTCGATACGACCGGTTGCAACCGTGCCCCGACCTGTGATGGTGAATACGTCTTCGATCGGCATGAGGAAGTCTTTATCTACAGCGCGTTCCGGTGTCGGGATTTGATTGTCAACTGCATCCATCAACTCTTCGATTGCCTTGACGCCTTCAGGCGTACCTTCCAGTGCCTTAAGGGCAGAACCCTGGATGACCGCAGCGTTGTCGCCATCGTATTTGTACTGGTTCAGCAGTTCGCGAACTTCCATTTCCACCAGTTCCAACATTTCAGGGTCGTCAACCAGGTCAACTTTGTTCATGAAAACAACGATGTTGGGAACGCCTACCTGACGGGCAAGCAGAATGTGTTCACGGGTTTGAGGCATCGGGCCGTCGGTAGCCGCTACAACGAGGATAGCGCCGTCCATTTGGGCAGCACCCGTTACCATGTTCTTTACGTAGTCAGCGTGACCCGGACAGTCAACGTGTGCGTAGTGACGGTTCACCGTCGCGTACTCAACGTGCGCTGTGTTGATGGTAATACCTCTTTCTTTTTCTTCCGGGGCGGCGTCAATTGAGTCGTAGTCCGTCTTACTTGCAAGACCTTTACTAGCGAGAACGTAAGTGATAGCAGCCGTTAACGTAGTTTTACCGTGGTCAACGTGGCCAATTGTCCCTACGTTTACGTGCGGTTTATCCCTCTTAAAAGTGTCCTTAGCCATCGGTATTAATTTTTGACGTAAGTTTAATGATGAAAAAAAATGTACTGACGCATGGAGCCAATGAGGGGGATTGAACCCCTGACCCCTTCCTTACCATGGAAGTGCTCTACCGCTGAGCTACATTGGCGCATTCGTTTTAAAAAATCAGCAAGCTAACTTGCTTTTTCTTTACGGAAAGCAGGCTGTAACCCGTTGTTAACGAGAGACAAACCCGCTTTCGCGATTGGAGCGGAAGACGAGGCTCGAACCCGCGACCCTCAGCTTGGAAGGCTGATGCTCTACCAACTGAGCTACTTCCGCTAATTATGTGTGGGGGTGATAGGATTCGAACCTATTCAGCTGAAAGCAACAGATTTACAGTCTGCCCCGACTCTCCGACTTCGGCGCACCCCCGCGCACTCAAAACTTTCAAAAGGTTCCTTGAAATTCAGTCATCTTGGTGGCTGCATGAGCCAGCGGAGGGACTCGAACCCCCGACCAGCTGATTACAAATCAGCTGCTCTACCAACTGAGCTACGCTGGCAGTTGAATGCGCTGTATAAAGGCGCCTGAAAATGCCAAAATGATTGAAATTCAAGTGTTGGAACCCATTTTTGAGATCATTTTCTCAAAAGCGAATGCAAAGATATGACTTTGCTACAAAATAAAAAATGTTCCTAATTTTTTTTCTTGGTTTTGTTTCAGAACCCCGTTTTCGGGGGCGAAGGTAATGGTTTTGCGCTTATAACCATAGTGTATTTGAAAAGATTCCCGGAAATAAGCGCCCGGCTGTTTTCCAGTCCAGGCAGCGCCCCTCATGTGTTATTATATTCAAGGTGTAAGTTTCTCGCACGCTGGTGAGGGACACGCCGTTGTGGCTGGAGCTGGTATCGGTGAGGGCACAGTTGACGCAAACATTCCCTATCATTGCCTTGTAAGAAGATTTTTCAATACCACCGGGCTATGCAACCCAGAGGATCACTACCTGGTGAATCCTTTCCGGAACATATACAATGATATTTTGCGGCTCATCGAAGCCAAGCAATACTTCCTCATCCATGCTCCGCGGCAGACCGGAAAGACGACCTTTTTGCACTCGCTGGCGCACCGGCTCAATGCGGAAGGAACGTATGTAGCTACGGTGTGCTCGTTGGAATCGGCAGGATATTCCAGTATTACGGTGGAAGATGCCAACGAGGTGTTTGTCCAATCCATGTATGACCGGGCATCCCGACAATTATGCAAAAAGCCCCACTTTGTTGCAAAGATACCCAACCGACTGGTGCCGTACCCCCTCAAAACCTTTGGTGCTATTGCTGGACGAAGTGGATGCCTTGTACGACGACGTACTCATCTCTACCTTGCGCCAGCTTCGCGACGGCTTCCAGTCGCGCCCTGCCGGTTTTCCGCAATCCATCGCCCTGGTGGGTCTGCGCGACATCCGCGAGTACAGAATGCGCGCCTGCTCCGACAATCCTTCCATCGGGGCAGGCTCGCCTTTTAATGTTAAAGCCAAGTCATGAACGCAGGTTTTCAGGAAAGCATCAACCAGGACATCGCCCAAACCTCCTGGTACCTGCGTCCCGACGGCTCTCTGGACATGGATAAGCTGCTGGAAGCCTTCGTGGATTTCTACCGCTGGAATTCCGAATCGTGGTTGGAGCGCTTTCAGTACAAAGAGGCGGGCCATCAACTCTTGCTCATGGCTTTCTTACAACGTATTATAAACGGTGGTGGCCGAATTGACCGCGAAATGGCCATCGGCAATGGTCGCACCGATCTGGCTGTATTCTGGAAAGACCAAATCATCCCCATTGAGTTGAAAATGCACCACAACGCCCGCTCTCAACCGGACGGCTTGCGCCAAATAGCCCGGTACATGGAAAAATTAGGCCAAAAGTCGGGCTACCTGATTTTGTTCGAGAAAAAATCCTCCGAGGAACTGCCCTGGGAAACGCGCATCCGCCGGGAAATACATGAGGTAGACGGCAAAGAGGTGATTTTGCGGGGAATGTAGACGGGGTGGCTGTAGACAGATGTTGCGGGTTTTTCGAAGACCCCGCTCGCACCATATCTTCCCTCCCCCCGTCAAAATCGCGTGGCTCGCCAGGGATGTCATTCCCGCAGGGAATCTCCCGTTGCGGCCTGTTTTCCGGTCTCCAGTCCGGCGTGCGTAGGTTCCACATTGCATCATTTTCCATATTATTGTTTGATGATTTTTCCCTGCCAAACCACACTCCCTACCTCCTCCACACTACAAAAATACACCCCCGCCGCCAAATGCCCAACCTTCAATTCATGACTAACCTTTCCATCCACCACCCGTAGCCGTTCCCGCAGCACTTCCCGACCAAGTGCATCGCGGACAATGATTTGAGGCGCACTCAGCTTCACC
>JBBQGV010000073.1:0-29286 GCA_038323375.1 Chitinophagales bacterium | reverse complement strand
GGGAAACGGTCTCCCGCCAACGGAATGGCAAGTCCCCAAAGCAGGACGCCATCCTTAGCGCCCTTTGCGGGAAACGGTCTCCCGCCAACGGAATGGCAAATCCCCAAAGGAGGACGCCATCCTTAGCGCCCTTTGCGGGAAACGGTCTCCCGCCAAGGGAATGCCACGTATCCAAAAACATTCGTTTTCAATCAATTAATGGTCGTTCTTGCGTTGTTCAACAAATTAAAAAATCCTTCCCTGCCTCAAAACCCAGCGCCGAAAAATGCTGCGCCACCGCCTCGCCCACGCCGCGTTTTGAGATGAAACAAAGCAGTAACCACGCTTCAGGCACGATTAGTTTCGGCAAAGGGATGAAATGAATGCCGTCTGGTTGACGCATTTTTACATCGGTGTAGCCATAAATTTCGATGCCGTGACTTTCCAGCAATGTAGCCCGCAAACGCGGCAATTTCCCGGCACCGCATACAACGATTTTTTTCTCCGGCGGCACGCTGCGTTTGATCCACGCTGCTAAGTACCGGCATTTAACCGTCCAGAAAGCCGGGGTGGAATAATTCTGATGGTTTCTCGACAGCCGTTGCGGGTGGTCTTTCCAGACCAACAACGGTGCCGGAATTTTGTAAAACCGAACGCCTGCATCGAACCAGCGCAGCCAGAGTTCGTAATCTTCCGGCACATTTTCTGTGCTGTACAGTCCGTAGCGTTCGATCAGGGATTTCCGGAATACAATCGTCGGGTGCGCTAAGGGAGATTCCGTGAAACGCGCCAGGAAATGCGCTTCCGGACTGATGATGCCGTTTTGCCATTGCACGAACCAGTCGTACCCTTCGCTCTGATCTAACTCCGATTCAAAAGCGGTTTGGGTGGATACGGCGTCAATCTCCGGATGGTTATTGAGGTAAGCGACTTGCTTTTCTAAGCGTTGCGGGTGGGAAAAATCGTCGGCATCCATGCGGGCAATGAGGTCATAGCGAGCCTCCTGCAATCCCCGGTTCAGCGCGAAGGCAATGCCTTGAACGGGTTCGTGAACCACCCTGATCCGGGCATCTTGTATTGCCCAGCTTTCGGCTATTTGTAGCGTTGCCGCGTCGGCGTTGTTGTCTACCAGAATCAGCTCCCATTCACGCAGGCTTTGTTCTGCGATGCTTCGGATGGCGTCATCGAAGGCGTTGTCAGAAACCTGGTAAAAGGGAAGGATGACGGAGACCATTCGTTTATGGTTTTTATTTACCTCAAGGTTGATATGCCTGCGAACAACCTACCGGGAACCCCGTATCTTCACAAGCATCAAAATGTTTTCAGCCGGGGCAATTTATCTGTTCATGGTGCTGCTTGGGGTGAGTATTGCGTCGTTTTAAAACAACGTCTCCGACTCTTTCGTCTCCACCTCCACCAACGCACTATGTAGCACAAAATGCACAAACGTGCGCACCCGCTCCGCCTTAAAAAGCGCCTGTACCGCCTTTTTGCTCAGGTGCAGCCAGGATCCCAGTTCGCCGGCTTTGCGCTCCAATTGTTTCGAGTCGCCGCCGAAACCGCTGTTCTGGATCAGGATGAGGCCTTCGCCGGTTTCGAGCAGCAAGTCTATGACGGTGGCAAACAGGCGCCGATCCTGGAAATAGCGCACGGGGTACTTCCGCAAACTGCGTCCGGGGTTGAATTTTTTAGCCAAATACAATTGCCATTGTTTAGACAACGTGGTTAGCGCGGCTGCTTCGATGCCTTCGTCCACTTCAAAGCGCCCAAGCAAGGTCGTTGCCATTTGTTCCCGAATCACAGGTTCGTAGTCTTCGTGATCGGCGTGCAGGAAAGCTTTGACGGCTTTCGCCAATGCGTACGACTCTCCGCTGACAGGAGCAGTCAAGCGTTCGGCGTAATACACTGCCGTAGCCGCTTTAGCCTGACCCTGCGGCGAAGCGTCTTTTTTATTCAGATCAATGGCGTAAGCCGGGTAAGGCTGTCTTCCCGCAGCCGGTGCCAACAATAGAGCCAGCGCTTCTTCCGGGTCGGTGTGGGTGAAATCGCGCGGGTAGATGAAGGTCTCCGTTTGGGCGTAGAGGTACTGCCCGTTCCATTCCCACGGCAATTCGCCGGAACTGGCGTCGAGCGTCGGGTAATCTTCGTGGCCTTCGTGCCAGACGCGGTTGAGCCAAGTCGCCGATTTGTGTGGCGCATCGGTGAAAATGAGATAGTCGCGTGCCCGGGTCAGACCCACATACAGCAACCGTACTTCTTCTTCCTGCGCTTGTTGCAGTTTCAAGGCTTTTTCGGGGCTTTCCTCCATCCGTGCATGCATCGGCGTGCCGTATTGCTGGTTGCCGTACGGGTTCACCCAGTAGCGCAGCCGGCGGTTGCCCAGCACGTTATTGAGGTCAATTTCTGCCGTTTCCGGCACGATGTCCATGCCCCAAAGTTCGGCTTTCAATTTGTTGTCCAAACTGCTGCATACCACGATCGGCCATTCCAGCCCCTTGCTTTTGTGGTAGGTCATGACGTTCACTGCATCGGGGTTTTCGCCGGAACCCTGGTGGTCTTTGGTTGCCGCTTCTAAGTCGTTTAGCCAGAGCAGAAAGCCAGCAAGCGAGGCCGCTGCGTGCAGGCGATTGCAGTTGTCTTCGTATTGACGCGCCAATTTGCGCAGCGCATCCACATTGTCCAAACGCTGTTGCACGCTGCCCCAACTTACCATGATGCGGCGCAGATCGAGGGAGTCCAATACCAAATTCAGGATTTCTGTACTTGACAATTCGGAGGCCTGTTCGCGCAAAGCGTTCAATTGGCGGATGACCGGTTCGCGTTCTGCCCAGCGCCCGGAGACTGCTTGTTGTTCGATCAGTTCTAAATATTCCAACCGGTCTTCAATGATCGCTTCGATGGGTTTTTCGGCGGCCAATAACAGGATTTCTGCCACAGAAAGTGCATCCGAGCGGTTGAGCATGTAGCGCAGGCAAGCCAGAATGAGCTTTGACTCCGCGGTTTGCAATAAACCAGCCCGGGCAATAGCGGCTTTTAATCCGGCTCGGTGCAGGGCTTCTGCCATCGTTTGGCAGGCCGCATTGGAGCGGCACAGGATGGCTACGTCGCCGGGGCGCGCGGGACGGTATTCGGTTTCGCCTTTCGGCAAAATCCAGACCTTGCTTTGCAGAAATTGTCGCAGGTTGGTTGCAATACAATTTTCCATCCAGGGGCTGCCGGGCGGGCGACCCTCGCCGTCGTATCGGAAATGCCAGTGAACCAGCGCGTCTGCGGCCTCGATGGGTTCGTTTGCTTGGTTTGCGCTGCCGGCGGTAGCCAATTTTCGGCGCTTGGGCGACAGTGCAACTTGTTCGGATGGCAATTTGGGAAATGCTTTGGTGAAAATGGCGTTTGTCGCGTACACGATGTCTTCGCGCGAGCGCCAGGAGTGTTCTAAAATGTCTTCTTTTCGGATGCCGCCGCTTTGCTGGACGATGGCCTCCATCAACCGCGGTTCTGCGCCTCGGAAGCCGTAGATGGACTGCTTGGGGTCGCCCACCCAGATGGAGTGTTTGGCGATTTTGGACAGCCGCAGAAAAATTTCCAACTGGATGGGGCTGGTATCCTGAAACTCGTCTACCAGCAGCATGTCTATTTCTTCCGACAGCACGGCGCGCACGGCGTCGTTTTCCAGCAGCCGCACCACCAGCGCCTCCATATCGGTGTAATCAATCAGCCCCCGTTGTTTTTTATAGCGGTCGTATTCGCGGATGGCTTCTATGCCCAGGCCGAACAGCGCGTAGAGGTAATCCTGGATGTCGCGGTGGAAAGCGGGGTGCGTTTCGTGGGTCTGGGCGAATTCGCGCAAGGGTGCCACGTCGTCGCGACTTTTGGCACCGGGGTCGGTTTTGCCAATTTTGGCCCATTGCCGCCAGTTCAGCTCGCCGCGCAACCGCAGTTCGTTGTAGCTGTCCTGGAGGGCGCGCACGGCGTCCTGTGTTTTTTTGGTGCTATCGCCGTTGCCCTGCACTTGCCGGATGGTGTCGGTTAGCATATTTTCCAGCGTTTCCGCAAATGCGGCTTCCGTTTTTTTCGGATCGGGTGTGCCCAAGAATTGCTGAAAAGCCTGGAAAGACGCTACTTTGCTGCGCTCCAGGGTTTCGAGGCTGAAGTCGTTGGCACGCGCCATATCACACAAGGCCCGCACTTCGCGCCGCCAGTCGTTGCCTTCTTCCTGCACCAGACCGAGTCGGTCACTCAGGCGGTTCATCAGCTCCACGCGATCTTGGGTGAGCACGGTAGCCAAAGATTGGTTAAACAGCGTTTGCTGGTCTTCGTCGGCAATGATGTCTACCTGTGGCGACACGCCCGCTTCAAACGCAAAGCGGCGCAACAACCGCACACCGAGGCTGTGTACGGTGCCGATGAGCGCGTTGGCCAAATCGTCGGCCTGCTGGGTCATGCCCGCTTCGAGCAGGCGCACGCGCACCCGTTCCTGCAATTCCGCCGCCGCTTTTTGTGTGAAGGTGGTGGCCACGATGCCGCTCGCCCGAACGCCCTGTTCCAGCAGGCGCACCATCTCGCCCGTGAGGCGATAGGTTTTGCCGCTGCCCGCTCCCGCAGAAATAATCTTGATGTTGAGGTGCATTTGGGTCTTGTTAGTCTCCGCCGAAAGTACGACGTTATTGGTTACTGGCAGGTTTTGGATTTGAGTATTTGAGGAGTCCCGAATGCTCAAATACTCGAATCTTCAAATCTTCAAATCCTCATACCGTTTCAATTCCACCTTCGCCACCACGCCCCGGTGCACTTCATCCGGCCCGTCGGCCAGTCTCAGAATCCGGGCGTAAGCATACATGGCGGCCAATGGCGTGTCGTTGCTCAGGCCTTGGCCGCCGTGCAATTGCATGGCCTGATCCAGAATACGGCAGGCGACATTGGGCGCCACCACTTTGATCTGCGCCACTTCGCTCAGCGCGCCCAGCACACCCTGGGTGTCGAGCAGCCAGGCCGTTTTCAGCACCAGCAGGCGCGCCATTTCGATGTCCATGCGCGCATTGGCGATGAGGTCGCGGTTGCCGCCGAGGTTGACCAGCGGTTTGCCGAATGCGACCCGCGACATGCCGCGTTCGATCATCAGTTTCAAGGCCCGTTCTGCAGCGCCGATCAGCCGCATGCAGTGGTGTACCCGGCCAGGCCCCAGTCGGCCCTGCGCGATTTCAAAGCCTTTGCCGAGGCCCGCGATCACGCAGCTTTTGGGCAGGCGCACGTTTTCAAAATGCACCTCGCCGTGTCCATACGGCGCGTCGAAAGCCCCGAACACCGGCAGCATCCGCGTGATGGTCACCCCCGGCGCATCCAACGGCACGAGCACCATCGTGTGTTGCTGGTATTTGTGCGCTGCGGGGTCGGATAAGCCCATAAAAATGGCCACTTTGCAATTCGGGTGGCCGATGCCCGTGCTCCACCATTTTTTGCCGTTCAGGACGATGTCATCGCCAGCTTCGGTGATGGTGGCCTGCATGTTGGTGGCGTCGCTGGAAGCCACGTCGGGTTCGGTCATGCAAAATGCCGAGCGGATTTCGCCGGCCAGCAGCGGCGTCAGCCATTGCTCTTTTTGTGCTTCACTACCGTATTTCCAGATGACTTCCATGTTGCCCGTATCCGGCGCGTTGCAGTTGAACACCTCCGGCGCGATCAGCGACTGCCCGGTCAGTTCGGCCAGCGGCGCATATTCCGCGTTGCTCAGCCCGCTGATTTCGGGTAGAAAGAGGTTCCAGAGGCCTTCTGCGCGGGCTTTTTCTTTCAACGCTTCGATTCGGGGATCGGCCTGCCAGGTTTTCCAGTCGGCATCGGCTTCGTGGGCGGCTTGGAGGAGTTCTGCTTCCAAAGGGAAAATGTGCGCGTCCATGAATTGTTGGAGGGCGCGGAGGAGGGTGAGGGTTTTTGGTGCGTGGTGGAAGTTCATGTGTGCGTTTTTTTAGCTGCTAAAGGGTCGCTGAATTAATAAGGGTCGCTTTCTCCGGGCAAGGCATTTTGATTCTAACCGAGGCGGGGGTTCCCGACCTTAGCCATAGCTAAGGGAGGCGGTTCCCCAACGAAGGGTAGGAGCAAAAGACCTCCTGGAAAAGTAGACAGTTATTATTTCAACGACCCTAAAGGTAGGGAATGGTGGGAGGATTTTGTGTAACATTAGGCAAAGAATTGCCTAGAGTTGTTTAGGTGTAGAGGTTAAGAGATCGGATAATGAGGGGGACGTATCTGGGAAATTAGATGCCGCTTTAATGATTGAGTTGAAATAGTATGAAAGCAAATGAAATTATCGTTATCTAAATTGTGGAGAGGGATCAGGAGGGAAAAAGTATCCTTTTAAACAAGTTGGCGGTTAATTTTTTTAAGACCATATTCCAAAAAGACCAAAATATCATACTACTGGACATTTTTAAGAATCAGAGGGAAACGGAGTAACGTTTACTAAACTTTTAAAGTTTAGTAAACGTCATGTTGACAAAAATTTCCAGTAGTGTAGTGATAAGCCTTCATTGCTTTTCCACCACTGTTTGGAAACAGGGGAAGGCGAAAATAATTTGGTAAACTGATTATGGAAATCCGGGAAGAATTGAAAAAAAAGGCGGATTTGACATGAAAAGCGAATGTGGTCAATAAACGAATTGCAGGATGTCTGGCATCGGTTTTTTTGCTGCAATTACGTGGCAAAATGTACGACCTTTCCAAACAATTAGAAGTAGGCAAAGACGGAAGCCGGTTCAAGACCATGGTAAAAAAGTCTGGGATACCCCGCCATGATTCCCGTCGCAACAAGTCTAATAACCCGAAACCCTCATTCCTCCTTTCCATTTCCCTCCAAAACGCTTATCTTGCGAAAAGAAACGGCGTATTGAAACATTTTCCTGTTGAGCCGTTAATAAGAGACAACGAATGATACGCGCAACACGAAGAGACCATGTTAAAGCAGAGTTTAAGTCAGAAAATGCTTCAAAAGCTGTCGCCTCAGCAGATTCAACTCATGAAACTGCTGCAAATACCCACGGCGTCGCTGGATGAACGCATTGAAGAGGAACTGGAAATCAACCCCGCGCTGGAAGACAGCCGGGAAGATGGCGATTACGAAGGCCCGGAGGAAGAATTGTACCGGCAGGACGAAACGCCGGAGGAAGCCACCCCAAAAAGTGACGACGGATTTGAGTTTGAGGATTACCTGAATCAGTACATGGACGACGATCCGGCATCCTACAAGTTGCAGGGCGACAACTACAACGGCGATGAAGAAGAGAAGGTCATCCCAATCGCAGAAGAAAATACTTTCCACGAATATCTGGAACAACAACTGGGCCTGCTGAACCTGAAAGACGACCGGGAGCGCAACATCGCCCTGCAAATCATTGGCAGCATTGACGAAGACGGCTACCTGCGCCGCGACCCACTGTCCATTATGGACGACCTCCTGTTTTCACAAAATGTGTTCACCACAGAAGCGGAAGTTTTTGAATTGTTGAAAAAAATCCAGCAATTCGACCCTTCCGGCGTTGGCGCGCGCGACCTACAGGAGTGCCTGTGCATCCAGTTGAAAAGCAAGCTGGAACAAGAGGAACACCTGACCCGCCGCCAAAAACGCCGCCTCCGGCTGGCGCTGCAAATCATCGAAGAGTTCTTTGACGAGTTTACCAAAAAGCACTACCCTAAGCTTCAGAAAAACCTGGAAGCTTCGGAAGAAGAACTGAAGGAAGCGCTGGATGAAATCCTGAAACTCAACCCCAAACCGGCCAGCGGCTATGTGGGCAATGTAAACCGCAATGTGCAGTACGTCATTCCCGACTTCATCCTGCTTAACAACAACGGCGATCTAGAGCTGTCGCTCAACTCAAAAAATGCACCCGAACTGCGCATCAGCAGCCAATACCTCGACATGATGCGCGACTACCGCGCCCGGGCAAAAGGCGGCAAATCGAATGCGCAGCAAAAAGAGGCAGTGCAGTTCATCAAGCAAAAAATTGACTCGGCGAAGTGGTTCATTGACGCCATCCACCAACGGCAGCAGACGATGTTCAACACCATGTACGCCATCACAAAATACCAGGAAGACTATTTCCTGACGGGCGACTCCAGAAAGTTGCGACCCATGATCCTTAAGGACATTGCCGACATCACCAGCTTAGACATTTCCACCATCTCCCGGGTCGTGAACAACAAATTTGTACAAACCGAATTTGGCGTAAAGCGCCTGAAAGAGTTCTTTTCCGAAGCGCTGCAAACTTCGGATGGAGAAGAGGTTTCAACCATTGAAGTGAAAAAAATACTACAGGAACTCATCGGTGACGAAGACAAACAAAAACCGCTGTCGGACGAACGCCTGACCGAAATTTTGCAAGAAAAAGGCTACAATATTGCGCGCCGAACCGTCGCTAAATACCGCGAACAACTTAACCTGTCTGTAGCCCGCCTTCGGAAGGAGCTGTAATTAGTGTCTGTCTTTATAGTCCGATAGCTGCGTTATGCGAAGACCCAAAAAGCGTCATTTACGCGAGTAAACTCCGATTTTTGGGCCTTCACATGCCTTGCCTTCGAACTCTAAAGAACAGACACGGGACTAAATAGACAGGCACTATTAGAGTCTGTCTTTATAGTCCGATAGCTGCGTTATGTTCGAACGCTAAAAGAACAGACACCGACTAAATGGACGGACACGAATCACATTCTGACCTTCACACCCATAAACAACGACATCGTATGGATGCGGTCGTTAACCGGTCCGAGGCCGTTATTGGGATAATACAAAGAATGGTAATACGTAGGTTGGGCGAACAGGCTCCAGCGCGGCGACATGTAGCGCTCTATACCCGCGCCGATGTTGACGCCGATATAACTATTGTCGAGTAAGCTTCCGCCTTCCAGAAAACCTTGTTGAAAGTCTTGGTTTTCAAGGCCTTCCGGACGTTCGTTATCGTTGCGGCCACCGCTGTTGCGGGGCAGCGGGAAATTCTGATTTTCTTCGGTGTAGTCGGCCAGGTCGGCAATGTAGTAGTTGGCCTGGGCAACAAGGTGCAGGGACGCGCCAGCTAAACCATAAATGCGCCAGCGATCACGGGAAAGGAAATTATACCGGAAGTTGAGGGGGACTTGTACGATGTCGAATTCTGTTTGTTTGATGCCCCCACCGAAAATGCCATCCTTCAGGCTGCCTTCTATGTACAGCACCTGGAGTGGATAATAGCGTTTGGCGGTATAAATAAACCCGGTTTCCACTTCCCAGCGGCCGCTTTCAAACCCTACCGTGATGCCGCCACTGTAGCCAATTGCGTAGCGGTCGAGACTGACAATATCCGTATTGACGCGCACCGGCGGCGTGATGATGCGGTTGTAATCAGACGCGCCCATCATACCGATGCGCACGAATCGTTTGCGGGGGAGCGGCTGTTGCTGAAGCGCCTTTTCGAGCGGCAGGTCGCGTTCCGGAAGCAATTGCGGCATCCCGGACGTCGCGATGGGGCTTGCTTCGGCTACCAGTGCATTGGCCGTTAAATATTCCTCCGGCGAGGTTGGCACCTCTGCAAAGTATTCCAAAGCCGGCGGCGCCTGCGGTTCATTGCGCAAGGCTGGCAGTAGCTGCAATCCTGGCAAAAAGTAAGCAGGATCCAATTCCGGATTTCCGCTAAGTAAAGGTGTTGTTGCAAAAGTGGGAAGCAGCAAGTTTTCTGCTGTTGCCTCCGAAACCATCTGCGCCTGAATCGTTCGTTCAGGTGCAGTCGTTTCAGCCTTTGGCGGAGTAGCAGTCTGCCCGGCTGAAGCCACGTCGGAAGGCCAAAGTTGATCGGCATAGTTGGATGAAACAAGCGGCAGTGGTGCTACCTGTTGGGTTTGCTGGTATGCTTGATGGGTTGTTGGACGTTGAGGAGGAAAATTAAGGAATTGGGTAATAGACCACAACAGCAGTGCCATAAAAAGCAATTCTTTCGCTTTGGCACTGTAAATACCGTTCAGTCGCTTTTCTTCTAAATCCAAACGCTCCGCCAGCGCCTGCCAGGAGGCGCGGTTGTAAGGGCGCTCGATCTGACGGAGGCGTTGCGACAACTGTGCGTCCCACTCGCTCTGCGCATCTTCTGAATCTAAGCGATCCTGTAGTTTGTCCCAAGAACCAGCATTAAAGCCTGGTGCCAGGTTTTCCAATTTCTCCCGAATGTTGTGCTCAAATTCCTTGTTCCTCTTCATCGTACCCATATGCTCTTGAAGTCAGAAATACTTTCAGTTTAAGTCGCGCTTTCACCAAATTGGAGCGCGAAGTACTCTCCGTAATATCGAGGATGTTGGCGATTTCCTTGTGGGAAAAGCCTTCCACCACGTACAGGTTAAACACAGTTCGATAAGCGGGCGATAGTTGCTGTATGGCTTCCAGAATCTCCTGCTCGGAACATTGGCTGATGGCGTCCGCTTCCGAGGTGCCGAGGTCGTAGGCCTGTTCGAGGTCTTCCGTTCTGCGGCGAATATTCTTTCGGTAATAATCAATGGCGGTGTTGACCATTATTTTCCGCATCCAGGCCACAAGAGAAGTCCCCGGCTGGTATTTGCCAATATGCCGGAAAACCTTAATAAAACCTTCGTGCATAATGTCCATCGCATCATCGGAACTGCTTGAATAGCGCAGACAAACGGACATCATCTTGCTGTAATGTTCTTCATACAACAGCTTCTGTGCCCAGCGTTCGTGCCGTGTGCAGGCACTGACTAAGTCTTGTTCGCCGCGATTGAGATGTAAAACAATATCCATATTGGTATGCTGTTGGCTCAAATATACAAATATTGAACCTTACCCAAGCCTGTTTTCATGGCTCTTTTTTGGTCTTATAGCCAACTTTTTCAACCAATTGTCATTTCTTGCGAAACGAATGCCCGTCCCGAAACGCTGCGTCCCTGCCATTCTTAAACAAACTTTAACGTCGCTGTGTTGGTGCTGTGCGAATAAAGACACAAATGTTTCGTTTTTGTAGTGCAATAACCGAAGCGAAAGCTTCCTGAAAAAAAATGATACTTCGATGAAAAAAACGATGCTGTTTTCCATAGCGCTGCTGCTTGCCGCAACAGGGCTTCCTGCACAAAAACAAGCCAACCAGTTTACCAAAAAAGGGGATAGCGACCCTGCGGCGAAAGCCATCCTTGACAAGGTGAAAAAAAATCACCAGGGCTATAAATCATTGGAAGCGACCTTTACGCTCGAAATTGAACTGGCCGAACAACCCAAAGAGGTTCAGAAAGGAAAAATTGCTCAGCAGGGCGACAAATATTTTCTGGATATGGGCCTCCAGCAGGTGCTTTGCGATGGAAAAGCCATCTGGATGGTGCTGCCGAAAAACAAGGAAGTGCAGGTGAACAACATGCCTTCAAAAGAAGAAGAAGCAAGCATTCTGACCCCGCAGGCGCTGTTCCGGTTTTATGAAAAAGGAGGGTACATTTACGCCCTGATCAATGAATATTCAGAAAACGGGAAGGTGTTGCAGCAAATCGAGTTCAAACCAACCGACCGCAACGCCGAATACTCCAAAATCCGCCTGACCGTGGAGAAAAAAACGGCTTCCGTCAAGAGCATCAAAGCGTTCAGCAAGGATGGATCGCGCTACACCTTCAACATCACCAAACTGACACCCAATAAAGCGTTCGACGCCAATTATTTTGTGTTCAACAAGGCGAAGTACCCTGGGTATCATATTGAGGATCTGCGGGAGTGAGCTTGAGGGAAGACACGAATTAGAAAGGGGCAAGGGGCAAATTGGCAAGCACGCAATTTGCCCCTTGCTAATTTGTCAACTTGCTCTATTATCCCCGCCGTTTCCGAAAATACTTCGCTGCTACCAGCAACAACCCAAAGGACTCCCCGGCATCTTTAGTCTGATGCGCATGGTGGGCACCGTGTGCGCGCAGGACGGCGCGGGAGTAGCGAGTGTCCAATTGCCGGAACCACTTGAAGCGCTGGTGGATGTATACGTCGTGGATCAAAAAATAAGTAAGGCCGTAAATGGAAATGCCCACGCCGATGAATAAAACCCATAAATGCGGCGTAGCAGAGCCGATCATATAGCAGGCCGCGCTTGGGATGGCAAAAACGAGGAAAAAGCGGTCGTTTTTTTCAAAAAAACCTTCTTTTTCCGGGTGGGGCTTGTGATGGTCTTCATGCCACGACCACAAAACCCCGTGCATCAGGTACTTGTGTGCAAACCAAGCTACGAATTCCATTGCGGTAACCGCAGCCAGCGTAACTAAAGCATAAATTAAAATTTGCATACTAGACTCAGGTTTAAACACAATAAAAACACCTAAAAAAGAACTAAAGTATCAACAGTTCAATGGCTACTTTGTTGAAAACCGCTCTTTTGAGTTTGCAAAATAACACGATTAACATGAAAGCCTGCATGTAGTAATCTTTAAATCACCAAATTTTCAAATTTTCAAATCAAATCATCCCGGCCACAATCTTCGCCGACAAAAACGCCAGCGGAATACCGCCGCCCGGATGCACGCTGCCCCCGCAGAAATACAGGCCGGAAATGCGTTTTGAAAAATTGGCATGCCGAAAAAATACCGCCATGCGGTCGTTGGAGCTGGTGCCGTACAACGCCCCAAGGTGGGCAGACATCCGCTGTTCTATGCTGCGTGGGTCGAGGATGGCCTCGCACTCAATCAGGGATTCAAGGTCTACACCCAGGTTTCGGCTCAGTTTGGCTAAAATATTTACACGAGCGCTGGCAATCAGTTCATCCCAGTCCTGGCCGCTGTTGAACGGAACATTGATCATAGTGAACCAGTTTTCGCAGCCTTCCGGCGCGTCTTCCGGGCAGTACCGGGACGTGATGTTGATATAAACCGTGGGGTCTGAAAAAATGCTGCCGTCTTCTATGCATTCAAATTCTGTCCGGTAATCGTCGCTAAAAAAAACATTGTGGACGTCCAGTTCGGGGAAGTTCCGGCGGATGCCCCAGTAAAAAATGAGAGCAGAACTCGATTTTTGCTGGCGTAGCACGCGCTTGGGTTCTTTCTGGCCGGGCAATAATTTTTTGTAGGTAAAAAAAATGTCCACATTGCTCACCACCCGATCGAAGTAATATGGCTTTTCGCCCACCCGTATGCCCACCGCCCGACGGTCTTGTACGAGAATTTCATCCACCGGCGTATTGAACCGGAAGTCCACCCCTTTAGCGCAGGCCAGCTCGAACAGCGCCTTTGTGATGGAAATCATGCCGCCTTTCGGCAACCACGCCCCAAAACCGTATTCAAAATGCGGAATGACAGTCAGTAGTCCCGGCGCTTTGTAAGGGTTGGAACCGTTGTAGGTGGCGTAGCGATTGAACAACTGCACTAATTTAGGGTGCTGGAGGATGCGTTCATTTACCCTGTTCATGGTCGTAAACAGATCGAGTACAGGGATTTGCACCAGCGCTTTGGCGACGTCGGCACTCAGCCAAGTATCGAGGCGGTACAGCGATTTTTTTAGAAAAATGGAACCCGTGGCAAAGTATTTTCTTTTGGAATCGAACAAGGATTTTTTCAGCACACTGCCCGGAATGCGCAGTTTTTGCTCGATTTCCAGCATGAAGCGTGCCATATCGGCCCAAGCAGTAAGGCGTTCGCCGTCTTCCCAGAAATAATTGCAGACCACAGGCAGTTTTTCGTATTGAAAATAGGGTTCCATCTCCACCCCGGCCACTTCGAACAATTCTTCTATGTACTGCGGCATCGTGAACTGGGAAGGCCCCGCATCGAAGCGATACCCGCCGATGGCAATTTCCGAGAGTTTCCCTCCGGGCAGAGCTTCCGCCTCGAAGACTATGACGTTGTGCCCCCTGCTCGCCAATCTGATCGCGGTGGCCATGCCCGCTACCCCTGCTCCGATGATTCCGATTTCCAAGTCGTGTTCGTTGTTTTTAATGTTGTGCGAAGTTAGGTGCATTAGGCGGTAACTTCAAGCTACTGCCTAACTCCCCACAAAAGTATAACCGGAAGTGCGTATTTTTAGCGCGTAAAATCGGGATGACATGAGTTTTGTAGCGCTGATTATTTTTTTAATTTCCTGGATGGCAGCGCCTTTGGCGTTGTATTGGATTTTTCGGGTGCGAAAACCACGTGTGGCGTGGATTGCGCTAAGCATTGGCGGCTTTTTGGCAGTCGCCCAATTGGGCTATTGGCTGAACGAAGTGTCGGGTAAATCGCGCATCCGCCATTACCGCGAAATCCGAACCTTTTTACAGGATACCAGTGCCCAGACTTCTGTGTTCAGGGGGTTGGACCGCGATGGTGCCCTGAACATGCTGGCGCTGATGGCCGAAGGGTTAGCCGCTTACGGTGCGCGCTATCCCCGCGAACGGGCGGAGGCAACGGCATTGCTGCGGCGCACGGTGCAATTGGCAATAGACGGAGACTGGCAATCCCTGATCCGAAAACCCCAGGATTGGAAAAACGAAGGTTTCGCCCTGGCGCACCTGAACCTGATTCTGGGCTGGCATCAATACCTTAGCGGCAAAGACGATTACCGCAGGTTGAATCTGGAAATAAGCCGCCATCTGATCAACGAAATCGCCGCTTCACCTTACAAACACTTGCGCTCGATTCCATTTAATGACGGGTTTTGGCCTTCTGATAATGCAGCGGCTCTGCTTTCCGTAGCGCTGTACGACCGTAACCACCAGACCCACCTCAGCCAACGCACAGCTTCTTACTGGCAGCGCTATGTAGATACCGAAATCAAAGACCCGGGCACGGGCATACCTTGCGCTCAGGCTGGCCGCGACAACCGTTGCCGGGAGGCACCAAAAGGCAGCCAGGTCGCTGCCATGGTTGCGCATGCCAGTTATTTCGATGCCGATTGGTCGGGTGACCACTGGAAGCGAAGCAAACATTTTTTCAAGCATTCCCTGCTTACGTTCGGCGCAACCTACCGCGAATTTATGCCCCGCACCCAGCCTCCGGAAATGCACGTGCCAGGCAGTGGTGCCGACGATATGGCTTTTTTGGCCGGCTTGCGGGCGGCATCCTTTACGGGCGACCGCCTTTCCTATTTCCAGTTCAGGCACGCCCTGCTTTTTGAACGGCTGAATTTAGGCTCGGGCCGGCATTTTACAGCCCGTGCCAAAATTGCCCAGCCAGCCAACCACATGGTTTGCGCCGCCCTGCTGTTCACAGCGGAAACTGGAAAAGTGCCGTTCTGAGAGTTGTAAGTTTATTCTAATCAACGGCAATAGGTTTTTAAGGCAGTCGAGATATGTAAATTATTTTTAATTTGTTGTGTCTGGATTGTACAAAACCTATTAAAGCGCAGTATATCCCAAACAAAGTCCCTAACTTTGCCCTCCTCAATCAAATAACATCTAAATGAACAAAGATTTTCTTTTGCAACTCGGTCTGAAATTGCACAATGCAGGCACCAGTACCGGCCTGAATTCCAGCGATTCCGGGCAATATATCGCTTCTTATTCTCCGGTTGACGGGGAATTAATCGGCCACGTCAGCGTCACAACGCCCGACGAATATGCCAATGTCATCCAACTGGCACAATCGGCTTTTAAATACTGGCGCGAAGTGCCCGCCCCCAAGCGTGGGGAAGTGGTGCGCCAATACGGCGATGCACTGCGTGCCCACAAAGCGGCATTGGGCAAATTAGTTTCTTACGAAATGGGCAAGAGCCTCCAGGAAGGATTGGGCGAAGTGCAGGAAATGATTGACATCTGCGATTTTGCCGTGGGTCTTTCCCGGCAACTTTACGGCCTCACCATGCACTCCGAACGACCCGGGCACCGCATGTACGAACAATGGCACCCGCTGGGCATTGTCGGCATCATTTCAGCCTTCAATTTCCCGGTGGCCGTATGGTCGTGGAACTCCATGATCGCTATGATTTGCGGGGACGTTTGTGTGTGGAAACCATCCGAAAAAACGCCCCTTTGCGGGGTCGCCTGCCAGTATATTTTTCAGCAGGTTCTGAAAGACAATAGCATTCCGGAAGGGGTCAGCAGCCTCATCAATGGCGACTACAAGGTTGGCGAATTGATGACCCGCGACCACAGCGTCGCCTTAGTGTCGGCCACCGGCAGCACCCGCATGGGCAAAATTGTAGGCGCAGCGCTTGCCGAACGCCTTGGTCGCAGCCTGCTGGAGTTGGGTGGCAACAACGCCATCATCATCATGCCGAGCGCCGACATGAACATTGTGCTCACCGGGGCTTTATTCGGCGCTGTGGGTACGGCTGGTCAGCGCTGCACCACAACACGCCGCCTCATTATCCACGAAACGGTGTACGAAGAAGCGAAACAAAAATTAGCCCGCGCTTATGGACAGCTGCGCATTGGCGACCCGCTTGACGAAAACAACCACGTAGGGCCGCTCATTGACAAAGACGCAGTGCAAAATTACCTCAATGCCATCGCAAAGGTGAAAGCGCAGGGGGGAACATTTGTGGTGGAAGGAGGCGTGCTGGAAGGCGAAGCTTTCAAAAGCGGGTGCTATGTAAAGCCCTGTATCGCGGAAGTGGAAAATCACTACTCAATCGTGCAGCACGAGACTTTCGCGCCGATTCTGTACCTGATTAAATCCAGCAACCTCGAAGAAGCCATTGCAATGCAAAATGGCGTGCCGCAGGGATTGTCTTCGGCCATTATGACTACCGACCTGCGCGAGGCAGAGCAATTCTTGTCACCAGCCGGTTCCGATTGCGGCATTGCCAACGTAAACATCGGTACGAGCGGGGCTGAAATCGGCGGCGCTTTTGGCGGAGAAAAAGAAACGGGCGGTGGCCGCGAGAGTGGTTCGGATGCCTGGAAAGCCTATATGCGCCGCCAGACGAATACGATTAATTACAGCAAGCAATTGCCATTGGCTCAGGGGATTAAGTTTGAATTGTAAGTTGAGGCTTATCTTTTATTGATAATTGATAAATGATGATGGAAGAAAGACGCAAATCATCAATCATCATTTATCTATCATCAATCACCTCCGCTTCGTTCCTATTCGATTGGTTCTGTTGCGGGGATTGAACAATAAGCGATAAATTCCTTAAAACATCACGCCAATCTTGATCACCAGCACATTTACAGTGGCTTTGGATGACTCTTTCCGGTCGCCGCGATCCGGGTCGAATACGATGCCGCTGTCGTCGGTTGCATCGGTGAAACCCGTTTGAAAAGCGACACCGCCAATAAGACTTGTATTATCGGAAAGGCTGTATTCGATGCCGCCGCCGATGCCCCAGGATAAGTTGAGGCTGTTCACTTCCTTGCGAATGTCAATTTTTTCGTCATCGGTACTCACGCCTACCCCTTCAATTTGGCCGCGAGCCTGGGTTTTGAACCCAAGGGTAATGGCCGGTTCGATGTAATAGCGGAGATACCCAAATTCCCGGGTGCGCATTTTCAAACCCACCGGAATCTCTAAATACTGGATACCGTATTTAAGTTTCACGTTGTTGGGCATGGTGTCCTGCGACGGGTTGAGGTCAGAGCGCGTCCAGTATTGGCCGCCATATTCGTGCAGCAAGGTTCCACCGTGATTGAAGGCAAAGCCCAAGCCCATGGAAAGGGCGTAGTTTTCCCGGAAATAATATTCGCCCAACATGCCCAACTTCAGTCCGAGGTTGGAGCCGCTTGGGTTTATCCGGCTGGTGTTGGCAACCATCCAGGAGAAGGTCGGGCTGGCCTGAAAGCCAAAGCGGAGATCGTTTTGTGCCTGCACTGCGAGTACGGTGACCAGAAAGGCCGCTAAAGCAATCATTTTTTTCATGTTTCTGAATTTTGTCAGTTTGCAAATCGTGAATACCAAACGCATCTTTAGCAACAGGATGCCGAAATATGCGTTTATCAAGCGCATTGGGTGACGGAACCTGAACCCCGAACAAGCGTTTAGAGAACGGGAATTTCAGGCAGTAAAGTTACGTTTTGAGGTTAAAAAAATCTTTTTTACTGAACCGTAAGTTGTTGCCAAATATTAAAACGTTGCCAAATGTTTGAAGTTCAATTTTTTATCTGCAAAGTGACGCACGACGTCAGGTATTTTTAACGGTTATGAATTGGAAAAAAGTATTATTGATTGGCTGCACGGCGGCTTTGTTGTTTCAATCCTGTGGCGGGGAACGCCGCGACGTGCCGGATGTATCCCACATTTCTGCCAACGTAAAAATCGAGCGCTTCGAGCAGGATTTGTTTCGTCTGGACACGACCAATATGGCGGCTTCGCTGGCGCAGTTGGAAACCCGTTACCCCGGATTCAGCCAGGTTTTTTTTCGGCAGGTATTGCGCTCTAAGAATCCGGCTGTCGCTCCCGAAGGTCATGAAGCCTACGTTAAAGGGTTCATCAATTTTCCACCGGTTCGCCAATTATTTGATACCTGCAGCCTTGTTTTTGCCAATATGGATGACGTTGCGGAGCAATTCGACCAGGCGTTTCGCTTGTTTAAATACTACCTTCCGGAACGGCGAACCCCAGATACCATTACGACCTTTCTTTCCGAATATTCTTTTGCCGGATTTTTGTACGGCGAAAACTCCTTAGCCATCGGGTTGGACCTTTTCCTGGGAGCGTATTACCCTTACGCGCGCTACAACCCCGGTCAGGAGGCGTTTTCTTCTTATTTAGTGCGTACCTACACCCGCGACCACATTGTTTCCAAATCCATGCAACTCCTTATTGACGACTTGATGGGGCCGCCTTCCGGTACGCGCATGCTGGACGCCATGATTGCCAATGGCCAAAAACTGTACCTGCTCGATTTAACCCTGCCTAATACCCCCGACAGCATTAAGCTGGAAATCACCGCTGCTCAAACAGACTGGTTGCGCGATAACGAACTGGAAATGTGGGCATTTTTTCTGGATGAACAACTCCTCTACTCCACCGAATGGAAAGATATCCGGAAATACATTGATTATAGCCCCAATTCTCCCGGTATGCCCGAAGGCGCACCGGGGCGAACGGCCAACTGGATCGGGTGGCAAATCGTGAAGGCGTATGTGGAACTTCATCCGGAAACGACTCCGGAACAATTGATTGCGATGAAAGATGCACAGGTGTTGCTTGAAAAATCGCGTTATAAACCCAAGCGATGATCGAAAAAGGGGCTACCTTTATGGCAAGATTGCTGAACCATCTAAATTCAAATCATCAGGGAATATGTCAAAAAGAGCCATTCCTTTAGTTGATCTTTCTAAATTCGTCAAAGGCAACGCCGACGAACGCGCGGCTTTTGTGCACGAGTTGGGAACTGCTTTCCACGAAATAGGTTTTGTAGGCGTCGTCAATCATGGCGTACCAAAACAATTGATCCAGGACTTTTATGCTGCGGCCAAAACTTTTTTCGCGTTTCCGGAAGAAGTGAAACGCAAATATGAAGTTGCGGGCCTTGCAGGCCAACGCGGCTATACATCCTTTGGCAAAGAGCACGCCAAACAATCGCTGGTGGCTGATTTGAAAGAGTTTTTTCAAATCGGGCAGGAAGTGACCGACGGCGACGTCACCGTAGTTGACGATTATCCGCCGAATGTGGAGGTTGGCGAAGTACCTGATTTCCCGGCTCTTGGCAGGCAGCTTTACAAAGCGTTTGAGGCGTCTGGCGCACACCTGTTAAAGGCCATCGCCCTCTTCCTCGATCTGGACGAAGGGTATTTTGATGCAAAAATCCACAATGGAAACAGCATCCTGCGAGCCATTCACTATCCGCCCATTACACAGGAGCCAGCCTCTGCAATCCGGGCGGAGCAACACGAAGACATCAACCTGATCACCCTCTTGGTTGGCGCCTCTGCAGGCGGCCTGGAAGTATTGGACATGAACAACGAGTGGTTGGCCGTTGTGCCGGAATCGGACGAAATTGTCATCAATGTAGGCGATATGTTACAGCGCCTGACCAATAACTACCTCAAATCTACAACCCACCGCGTAGTGAATCCGCCCCGCGCTGAGTGGCATTTGCCGAGGTTGTCCATTCCTTTCTTCCTGCATCCGCGCAGCGAAATGGATCTCTCGGGCCTCGCAAATTGCGTGACAGCAGAAAGGCCGATGGCTTATCCGCCGATTACCGCGGGTGCCTATCTGAGCGAGCGCTTGCGCGAAATTGGTTTGAAGAAGTAATAAACTATTGTTGTTTTTCCGTGTCTTAAAAGATAGGAAAGGTTTAAAGCAAAAAACAAAATTATGGAAAGTCTGTTGTTATTCAATTTTTGGGGGCCGGAGATGTTTGTCATCATCTTTGCCATCCTGCTGCTGTTTGGCGGCAAAAAAATTCCGGAGCTAATGCGTGGCATTGGCAAAGGTATCCGCGAATTCAATACAGCGCGCTCCACCATTGAGCAGGAAATGAAAGATGGGATGCGTGAAAGTGAACGCAAAAAAATCGAAGACAATAAAGAGCAAGCTGCCGAAGGGTAGTTGTCTTTATTTTCAAAAGAAAAAGCCTCCGTGCCAAATCGCCGGAGGCTTTTTATGTTTCTAAAGGAAGGAAGTTTACTTTTTAAACAACCCTCCAAGGAATTTCATGCCCATGTTCGCCACGTCATCCACGATGCTGCCGTCGCCGTCGCTGTCTAAGAAACTGGTTACTAAGTTCATAGTCGGATTGCTGCTGCTCTGTTGTTGCGTTACGGTGCCATTCAGCAAAGACGCCAATCCACCTTCATTGAGGCCATTTTCACGCTTGGTTTTGCCGAGCATCCCCATCACAATCGGTGCCAGCATGGTCATTAACTGGCTGGTTTGGTTGTTGTTCAAACCGCTCATCTGGCTCACCATATTCGATACGCCACCCTGGCGATCGCCCAAAATATGGTTCAGAATGCCGGTGCCATTGGCTGCGCGTTCGTTCTGGGGTTGAACGTTGCCGGAAAGCATCCCCATCAGGTTGTTCAAAATGCCTCCGTCGTGGTCGCGATCCAAAGCGTTGGACAATGCGGACGCTCCCTCCTGCGAGGATGCATTACGGGCTAAGGCGCTGACCAAAGTGTTCACAATACCCGATGCAGCAGTCGCCGTTTGTTCCTTCTCGGCACCGCCTATTTGTTGGCTTAACTGATCAACCAAGCCTTCAGGCAATTGACCTTGAAGCAAATCCATGATGTTCATTCTCTATTATTTTAAATGGTATAAGAATAATCGAACCCAAAAGTACCTAAAACTGCCGGAATGGCAAAAAATCGCCCTTTTGACTATTTTTTGGAAAGAAGTAACAAGCAGATTGGCAATCAAAATTCTATATTTGAAGGATTCAGCCAGTTGTGCTGAAAAACTATACCAGCAACCTATGCAAACCAAGCAGAGCAATAGCCGCTACCGCAATATTTATGAGGCTTGTTTCGATGCGCACAATTTCGCAACTGATCTAACGGCGCTTTCCACAGGAGATGCCGATTTGCCTTACCAATGGATTTCTGCGCTGCTGCAAAGCAAGCCTTTCAAAGCGCATTTCAAAGCGGATTTCAGCCAAAATCTGCTGTTTCGACACTGGTATTTCAGCGCCCGCAATGCCGAACGGGCAATGGGCGCGCGCGTGCTGGCCCTGGGGTTTCCCATTGTAACACTCAGAAGCGAAGCTGGGTGGCTCGCAGCGCCTTTGTTGCTTTGGAATTTTCAGATGGAGCCTGACCCTGACCGCACGGAAGCTTGGAACATCTCCAGACAGACTGACCTGCCCGTTTACGCAAACTTGCAGTTGGCCCGTCATATTGATCAGAATCATAGGCTGGATTTTGAAACGGAATTGCTGGATTTGCAAAAAAGCGGCATTGCCAACCCCGGCACGTTAACCGCCTGGGTATCGAAATGGGCTGAAAAACTCGGCTGGGAACTCGAAAACCAAACCATTGCCATCGCACCCTGGCCCAAGTCGGAGGAATTGGATAAAAATAGTTGCGAGGGCGCTGTTTACTGGAGCGCCGCCCTGGGGGTCTTCCCGCCCCAGGAGTACTACCCGCTGGAGTTTCCGGAAACGAAAACAGCAGCGACTGGCAGCAGCGACTGGGGTCATCCATTTGGCTTGCCAGAACTCGACCCCTGGCAGTCCAATGCCTTGCAAATGCTGCGCACCCAACGCAATACGCTTATTGAAGGCATCGCAGGAACCGGTAAAACGCATTTGCTGACCCACCTGCTCATCCAGGCTTTGTCGAATGGCAAAAATTGTCTGGTGGTTTCCGAAAGCGTCCCGTCTTTACAACAAATTCAAACGCTGTTCGGTCAACAAGCCTTTGCCAGCTTTTCTTTTTTGTTGCGCGATGCCTATTATGATAAAAACCTGTTGCTCGAATTGCTGCGGGTCATTGGTCAGGCGGAACGGACCGAAACGCGCCACCGAAAAGATGCTTTCCGGCAGACGTTGGACAAGCTCACGCTTGAAAAAATGAAAATGGATCAGCAGTACGGGGCGGTTCGGCGCAAAGTTTTCGGGGAGTCTAACTGGTCAGAAATCGTTGGGCGTTTTTTGCGCATCAACAGGGTGGAAGGCAAGGAGTTGCTGAGCAGCCAGTTGAATCCGCAGGAGTTTCAGTTTCAGGAAAAGGAGTTTCAGGAAACGATGGAAGCGATTGAAAAAAGCCTCCCGTTGTTCCATCGGATCAATACCATGAACCACCCGTTGCGCAACCTGAATGCCGGTATTTTCATCCATTACGATAAAGAAGAGAGTATAGAATTTATAGAACGGCAAACAAAAGAATTGCTCGAAAAAGCCTCAAAAGTACACCATCGGTTCATTCTCAAACAAAATGAATACGCCGACCGCCTGCTGGATTTCTACGAGCAGCATTACCGCGAATTGCTCGAAAAAACAGAAGCCCTCGGCGACCGTCTGCGCGAAGCCGACCGGCGCTTCGGGATGGAACTCCTGCGATCCGGCAAAAGCACCCTGCGCCTTTATGGCGTTTTTTCTGAGAAGCACCGCCAGATGCTCGAACTGAAAGAAGCCATTGCTTTGGCCAGTACCGCTATGGAACAGACGCATCGGGAACACCGCTTTTTTGAATTCAATTTTGAGGCCGGAGCACTTGCCGATGAACAACTTGCTGCGTTTCTGAAAGCCCTCGAGCGTTGGCGCGACAGCCTGCCGTCCGTGATTCAGGACGAATTGCTTCGACTGAGCGCCAAAACAGCCCTACCTGAACTGGAGATGAATGAGCAGATAGAAGAATTGGAAACGACCCTGGAACTGCTCACTGAAGAAATCAATGAATCGGGGCTTTACCAGCTTCCCTTAGAAAACAAACGCCTCACCATTTCCAAACGGCAGCGGTTTCTGGAAGAATTAATGGAACAATTAGAGGCTACGCGGTTCAGTCTGAAAGATTTCGGATTGTTTTACGATTGGCAGCGCAACTGGTTCCAAATGCCCGAAGCTTCGCGCAGGGTGTTGAAAGCGCTCGCCAAAGTGCGGCCCTCCAACTGGCAGGCCGCTTTTGAAAGCTGGTACCTCAATAATTGTCTCAGCAACACGTTTCAACCGGCGCTTCCCACCAAAGAGCCGCCGCTGAAGGACTATGCCCTCCAATACCGCCTTTTAGAAAACCTGATGCTTCCGCAAATCGCAGACTTGTGGCAGGAAAAACGCGAACAGGCTTTGCAGGCTTTGAAGCGCAACGGGGAACGCAGCCGGAATTCAGCCTACGACACCTGCTTCGGAAAAAACAACGCCGAACTGTGCAAGGACAAATCCTTAGAAGATGTGTTTCGGTTGGCGTTGCCAACGATTGCCCGAACCCTGCCGGTTTTGTTGGTGACGCCACGAATCGCCCAGGCTATGTTGCGTACAGCAGGCTCCGGTGTTTTTGATGTTGTTTGCATGGAAGAAGGCTACCGGATCAGCGCCCGCGAAGGCGAAGCATTGGCCCGATTGGGAAATCGGGTCGCCGTTTTTACGGATCCTTCGCTCGCGATTTCCGGCAGCGGCGATTTTGCCACGCAATTTGCCGAAAATGGCGCGCGGGTGGCGGCTCTGCGCATTTGCCACCGGTGGCGGCCGGGGAGTTTGTTGCCCCTGTCGGGCAATGTGGAGTGGAGCGATAAGGCCCTGCAGGAATGTTCGGTACACTACGAACAATTGGACGGGCGCTACCAGGTTGGCCAGGCGGTGAATGAGGAAGAAGCGCAGCAGGTCATCCGCTTGTTGAACCAAGTCAAGGAAACCCCGCAGCGCACCTTTCCCACGGTTGGAATTGCTTGTTTCACCCTTCAGCAACGGGATTTAATTGCGGATTATTTATTGCAAATCAAGCGAAAAGACCTGCCCGGAGCAGATAAAATCAAACAAATGGAGCGCAATGGGCTGGGCGTTTTTCACCTCAGCGAATTGTACGGATTGCAGTTCGATATTTTGTTCGTCAGCAGCGTTTTTGGGATTTCGGATGTCAAGGGCAATTTGCCGGACGACGCCGATTGGTTAGAAACGCCTGAAAGCCACAGCCTCGTCAATTTGCTTCAGGGCTGCGTGCTTAAAGATCTTTTCATCCTCAATTCAATACCTAAAGTGGATTTGTCCCGGCGGCTGAACCTTCCGGAAAAAACGGGCTGGTCGGCCTGGGCACACTATTGCGCCTATGCCGAAGCTTTTCAGGCCGCCGACATGGCCGCCCAGCAAGCCATTATTGACGGCTATCGCAATGTCCACCGCGCTGAAATCTACCCTTATCCGGACAGTATTTTTGCAGCAGAAGTGGCCCGGGAATTGACGCCGTACCTCGGTGCCGGGCGCATTCAGGTGAATGTACGCGAAGCGCACCGCTTTTTCCCGGTGTTGATTCAGGCAGCCCGGGCAGGCGAGCCCAATGTCTGCATCCTCCCCGATTGTTTCCATACCCATTCCCCCACTACGGATCTGTTGTGGGAGTATGAACAAACGAGAATCTTAGCGCAACAAGGCTACCGCTTCCTGCCGGTGTGGTCGGTGAAATGGTGGAAAAACCCGACCCTCGAAGCCCGGAAAGTTGCCAGCCTGATTCTGAAATTTGATGCAGAAGGCATTGACGATGATGAGGAGGGGGCGTTGGGAGAAGAATTGGATCACGAACCAAAAGCAGGGAATGAATAGCCGCAATCGGAGTGGATCAGTGTGATTTGACTCTAATCCATCCGACTACAGCATTGCCAAGTTTTGTGAAACATCAATAACCGGGGAATAGCCAAGCAGACCTTAATTAATAGCTTCACAATTTATAAGTTCTCGAAGTCATTAAGTGTGGTGTATTGAGGCATTAAGTGCACTAAGGTCTTGCCCGGTGAGCAGGCTGCCCATGCAACGGCTAAATCTTCCCCGATCCGGGATTTTCAGGGTTTTGTTTTTCTACAAAACCTCCATCACCGTCCGGAACGCGACGTACTTGTCTTTGTACCGCGCTGAATGGTCGTCCTGTAGGCGCTTGGCGTGGCGCGCTGCGTATTCCTGTAAATTTTTCATGCTTTCGCAAAAATACTGGGTAGCATAGGTCATGCCGTCCGATTCGTCCTGCAAAACCCGGCAAATGCGGTGGTCGGTGAACAGACCTGTTGCCAGCACATCGGGGATGTGTTCGCTGCGCATCCAGTCCAACCATTCCTCGTGGACATCGAGGTCAACTTTTACGGTTACATTGTAGATGATCATAATCTTAAATTGGAAGTTATAGGAATTTCGGTGATTTTTCAGGCGGTAAAGGTGTCGGACACTTCCAATAGTGTCCGACACCTTTACCGCCTGAAAAATCACTCCCCACACCCAATCGGCTGCCCGTCCGGCATCGCCTTCGGCGCAGGCACTTTGTATTTTGAAGGATCCTGGCGGAATAGCCGGATCTGTTCTTTCAAATACGTATGATGCGCGCTGGCGCTGGCTCCTTTATAGAAATTCAGTTTGAGTTCCCAGTCCATTACTGTTTGCCCGGCAAAGGCGGCAACCTGCTGCATGATGTCCTTATCACCCGCCAACTGGAGGAGGTGATGCAAAAGCAGCTTTTCCGTGATCCTTCCAATTTCCTGTTGCATGGGCGAGGATACGGCATTCCTTGCAGTGGCTTTGCGCAAAGCGTCAATGACCTCGTCTACGGACAGTGCTGCTAAGCTCAATGCTTTTTGCTCCACCAAGCGTGCCAGCCGGGACGGGTTCAGCAAAAATGACAAGGTATGCTCCGCCGAGCTTTCAGCTGCTGCCAAAGGATCGAAGACCGGACTAGTATATACCTTGAACAATTCCCGATCGCGCTGGTAGCCTTCCGGTTGTGGCGGAATCAGGCGGATCACATTTTGGGGCAACTCCAGAAATGCAGGGTCAAGGGTTTTCAGCAGGGCAACCAACGCTGCGCGTTGCATTTCAGGCTTCACCGGGTTATTCAAAACCTGCCCGTCGCCGCGCGCGGCATAACTGTATTCTACGCCCCCGACAATTTTGGAGACCGCCTCCACCTGGTAGCGGTGCGCAAGGTAAACAGGAACCAGCACATTTTCCAGCGTCCCCATGGGGGTGCCGACCGGAATCTGCTTTTCGCTAAAGTGGAGAAGCGCAGTTTGGCGCACCTTGGAAATGCGTTCCAATTCCTCGATAGATGAAGCGCCGTTGTCCCACAAATGGGCAATGGGGCTGGCACCACCGGCGGGTCTTGCGTCGCTGTCGGACAGGTACAGCAGGCCCTTTTCGATATTTTGTTTCAGAATGGCGTCGAGCGCTTCGGCTTCATTGGTTCCTGCGGGGAAATCCTGGTAGCCGTAAAGGATGGCGCGTTTGTCCCACTCGCCAATGCCCGTGGCGTAAGCTTGCGAAAAATCCATATTG
Organism: Chitinophagales bacterium; assembly: GCA_038323375.1. Lineage (GTDB taxonomy): Bacteria > Bacteroidota > Bacteroidia > Chitinophagales > Saprospiraceae > JABWAJ01. The sequence goes on along the minus strand of JBBQGV010000073.1, from coordinate 2,561 downwards.
CCCTGCTCGTCCAGCGTGACGTAGGGATGTGGGTAGTCCATCACCGAAGCGCGATTGTTGTTGCTTGCCGCAAAATTATGGGTCAGGCCGATGGTGTGGCCAACTTCGTGTGCCGACAACTGCCGCAGACGCGCCAGAGCCATCGCCTCCAAACGCGGGTCGGGTGTTTTGCCTTCCGCGTACGCCTCCACGAGGCCCTGCGCCAGCAAAAAATCCTGCCGCACCCGCAGCGACCCCAGCAACACGTGGCCTTTGATGATTTCGCCCGTGCGCGGATCTACCACCGAACTGCCGTAGGACCAGCCCCGCGTGGAGCGGTGTACCCAGTTGATCATGTTGTAGCGCACGTCCATCGGATCGGCACCAACGGGCAGTTCCTCCACCCGGAACGCATTGAGGTAGCCCGCCGCTTCAAATGCCTGATTCCACCAAGCCGCGCCTTCAATCAGCGCGGATTTGATGGGTTCCGGTGCGCCGCGATCTACATAGTACACAATCGGTTCCACGGCTTCGCTTTGGGCAGCCGCCGGGTCTTTTTTATGCAGTCGGTGGCGCAGAATCAGCCGCTTTTTGATGGGCTGGCTGATGGGCGTGGAGTAATCGGCGTAAGCCAGGTCAATATAGCCGGAACGCGGATCGTAGGCGCGCGGCGCATAGTTGTTGTCCGGCAATTCGATGAAAGAGTGGTGTGTGCGTACGGTCACCGCGTCAGGCGCGGGCGTCACGGACTGTATCCACGGGCCTTTGGCTTCGCCGGCGAACGTAACCCAGGCTTCGAATTCGCTGTTTTTGGGGAAGTTTTTGGTGCGCTCCAAATAAATGGCCGAGCGGTTGAGGTCTATGGTATAGTTCCCCTGGTTTTGGTTGCGCAGGCGAACCGCCACATCGTGCGCATCCCGGAGCAGGAAAGGGGTGAGGTCAATGAGCACCCGGTCGCCTTCCTGCGCTTCCACTTTGAAGCCGCCGATGATAGAGCGCGCAAAAGCCTCTTCCACCGATTGCCGCTCGTCGGGGTTGTCGCTGACGGCGCGGTAGCTGTAGTTGGGTTGCAGCAGCATGACTTTTGGTCCGCTGCGGATGAATTTCACAATGCGGTCACTGCCCAACTGGTTGCGATCCAGGCCAATATCGTTCGAACCAATGCCGCCGGTCAACCCGTTGACGTAAAGGAATTCCGTTTCCAACTTGTCAATTTCCAACCAGATTTTGCCTTCAGATTCTTCCCAATAGTAGGTAAAATACCCGGGATATGCTTTCATGCCCGCAGTTTTCACCGCAATGGTTGGCGGCGGCGTTTTGGGTTTTTCCTGCGCGAAAGCAGGGGGGATCAGCAGCGCAGTAAATGCGGCAACGAGCAACAAGTGTACTGAATTTTTCATAGCGGATTGGTTTGATCCGCTAAAGTAGAAAATGGGATAGGGAATGTGGTGGAAAATGAAGGGATTTGTATAAAAGAGTGAGGCGTCACGTATTCTTCCCCAACGTAACAATCTTTTTGTATAACGCCAATATCCCTGCAATAGCGCCCGGTTCCTTATTCAGCGCCAACGCCCGTTCGATGGCGGCAGTGGCACCATCTACTTCGTTTTGCGCGGCCAGCGCCTCTGCTAAAGCTAATTGCGCATCCGGGTTGTCGTAAAACAGGATGGTATTCATGCGAAAAATTTTGGTCGCTGCTTTTGTTTCCCCTCGGTAGAGCAGCACGTAGCCACAGGCATTCAGTTCGCCAGGAGTGGCGACGAGGAGCCGGAGTTGATTCGCCAAGCCTTTGGGCGAGGTGTTGTCGCTGACCAGCGTGCCGTCATTCAGCCATTGGCGAATAAATGGGTAGGTCTTGTAATTGGGCGTGTATGCGGTGCCGGAAAAAATGGCCAGCAGGTCGGCTTCCAGCGAGTTGACGGGGTATTCCACGATGCGGTTCGCCTCCACACCATTTTTATAAAAGACAAAGGTGGCCACGCGGTAAATTTCCAGCCCCCGCTCTTCATGATTTGGCGACTGTTTGTAAGCATCGTCTAAACTGCTAACGCCAATAATTTCAACGTTTTGTTTCGGAAAGCCAATAGCGTCTAAGATTTTTAGAAAACGCGGTAGTTCCCGCTTCGTATCGCCGCACCAGGTGCCCATGAAAACCTTTGCGGAATACCGGTTGAAGTTGAGTTTTTTCAGTTGCTCAAGCACTTCCGGTTGCGGAATGTAGGCATTGTAGCCTGTCTCGAACCAGGTTTTGAACGGCTCGTTCAGCAGGCTGTCGCGGGAAAAACTGCCGAGCAGTACGCGGTTGTTGGCGGCATTGTTTTGGGCAAAAAGCGCGCCGGTTAGCATGGTTAGTGTTAAGAAAAGAACAGCTTTTTTCATGATGAAACATTGATGGGTTGTAGGAAAAAAATTACCCGGCAAAGTTCTTGTCTATGAACAAATTGTAACTATACAGCCGCCTTCGGCGGCTTGGGCATGTGAGCGATAGCGGCAATTGCATCAAAGACGGATTGTTGATTTTTGATGGTGGTGTCAATAATAGATCGGAGGATACAATAATGTTGCTGCCCAGTCTTGAACTG
>JBBQGV010000072.1:0-29973 GCA_038323375.1 Chitinophagales bacterium | reverse complement strand
AATCATCGCGGGGTGGGAATGGCTCTTTTTCTCCTACTCTTCGCCTTTTTTTCGCCACATAGCAGGGCTATGCTCCTCAAAAAACGCTGTAATTAGAAGAAAAATAGCTCATTTCCCCCACCACGCTGACCCGTCGCAACATGTCTAATCCTTTTTGTTCGCTGGCAGCGGTGGTTTGTGGTCTTCGTCGCGCACCTCTAATTCCAGCGTGAACGGCGTCAGGTCTATGTCGCCTTGCTGGAGCCAAATGCCTGGCGTTTTTTCTAATTTTGGCCGCAAGGCTTCAACTTCAGCAACCGGTAAATTCAGCCGCAGTACCTGTTGTTTTTCGCCGGATATCAGTACCTCCAGCACTTCTGCGGTCTGCATTTTTGAATCTAATTCTGTAAAATTTTTCAGTGTTTGGGCAAACCCTACGACGTATCGTCCGGGGTTTGTCCGGGCCTGAATGCCTGAAATTTTGAGGGTATCTCCGGCTTTGAGCACACGTTCGAGTTTTTTAACCAAATCAGCAGGCGTTTGGCCTTGCTCCGAGAAGTAATCCTGCCCCTGGTAGCTAAGGGTAAAACTAAAGTCGTTCAGCAGCTCTTTGCCCCGGAAAATCTCTGGTTTTTGCCGCACCATGTCTATGATTTCTTTTTTCGTAAGCCGGTTGTTCCACATGGTCATTGAATTGTCGGCATGGAGCACGCCGGCCTCGTCCGGGTTAAAGTAAGCTTGTGCAAAAACACTTTTTGGAGCACTTTCAGAAAAAGCGCCCCATTTGATTTGGTACGCGTGTTGATCTTCCAGCTTGAGAAACCGGCGGGGATCCTCCTCTCCGATAATCCTGCACGAAATAACCTCTTCTGCAAAAAATCCGATGCCAGCGGGCACGACGGTGCTGGTCTTTTTCCGGGTCAAAGGGTCGTAAGTAATAAAGGTATCTAATTGAGATTTCGGCGCATCATCCAATAACCCCCAGGCACTGAACAGGATAGTGGCACCCGCTTTGATGTTGTCGTATTCCTGATCCAAACGCTCCCGCAGTTGATTAAAATTAAAAGCATCACTGCGATCCGCCCATAAGCGAATTAAAGGGTCTTGTTCATTAAAAATGCCCACGTTCCATTGCTCCGGCTTACGAAAAGTTTGATTGGAATATTCTATTTGTGGTTCTGACAACAGCAGATCCCAAAGTTCTGCGGTCGTCATAAAGCGTTTCTCACCCTGGGCAAACGTGTTTTTGCCCCAATGGATGGCAGCAACGCCGTACCTGACGGTCTCCGTTTTCTTTGGAAACTCCGAACGTCCGATCAGCAGGGTAAGGCTGCCGTATTTGTTACCCGGGAGCTGGATTTTTTGAAAAGTAATCCGATCGTCTTCCTTCAGCGCTTTGATCACACCTTTCAAAGGCTCAAGGCTGCTCTGGTAGGTTTCCGGATGGTTGTAGTCGCTGCGAATGACGATGCCATTTACTTCAAGTGCAAGCGTTTCCAACAGGGTTTGTCCATCCCAAAGGCGTGGCTCCCGCTTGATGGCTTCCCAGACTACTTCCGGGGAAAGCTTCAGTTCTGCTGTATAGGCATCGGTGGATTCATCATGAGTAAACCTCGCTTCCAAACCGCCCCAGTATAAAATATATGGACAAGGCGCCGGCTGGGTACTTTCGGATTGATCTAACCATTCGACGGCCTCAATGGTGAGGGGCAATGGAAAGCATACCAACAGCGCGAGGTAAAGCCTCATTAATAAGGACTTGGAACTCGGCCTTCGTTTGTTGGGAGGCAGGAAGGATAGAAGTAGTGGCATACGAAATAGTGTCTGTCTTTTTACTCCCGTGTCTGAGCTTTAGAGTTCGAGAGCAAAGCATATTTGACCCCAAAAATGGGAGTTTACTCGCGTAAATGACCGATTTTGGGGGCAAATATAACGCAGCTATCGGATTATAAAGACAGACACTAATTACTCCACCACTAACTTCGCACTGCCCACACCATAAGGCATCTCTAATCGAATAACGTAGAGGCCGGGTGCATTCAATACCTGTGCCGGAATTTCCAGCTTGTTTTCGCCCTTCTCAATCGCCACTTTTTTTGCAAAAAGCTGCTTGCCTTCCAGGTTATTCACGGTCAATACGCCTTCGCCTGCTTTTTGCACCCTTACTGTCGCATTGGCAACCTGTTGTGTTTTTACTGGATTTGGACTGACGTCCATTTTTACGGTGAAGATGCCGCTCTGGGTTTTGGTGACGGGTAACTCCGGTTTTGGATCTTCATCTCGTACTTCCAGTTCGAAGATGAACTGCGTGAGGTCAATATCGCCGTATTGTAACCAGATGCCCTCGATGTTTTCCAATTTAGGGCGAACGGCTTCGAATTCAGCTACGGTAAGGGTTAATCGAAGCAACTGCTGATCGTCGGCTATTTCCAGAATTTCTGCTTTTATAGCAAATACTTTTAGTTCAGGATACTGTCGGGTGGCACCTGTCGGCAACACGATGTAGCGAACCGGGTTTCCCCGGGCTTGCAGGCCGGCAATATTTACCACTTCGCCCGGCTTAAGTTCCCGCTCTAATTTTTCAATCAGATCAGCAGGCACCTTTCCATTTTCAATCAACCTCCCATAACCATTATAGCTGATGGTGAAATTGAAGTCGGACATCGGAAACTCCCCCTGGAACAGTTGCGGCTTTTCCTGAAGCATCAGCAAGATTTCTTTTTTGCTAAGCCGGTTGCTCGACATGTGCATGATGCCATCACTGTGTACACGGCTTAAAAATCCTTTGGAAGTATAGGATTGGGCGAAGACGCTTCTGGGCATGTATTCCGTTAGGGTATGCCACTGAAAGGTGTAATCGTTCAAGTCCTCCACCCTTAAAAAACGGCGTGGATCCAGGTCGCTCACAATTGCGAGCGACATCAGTTCTGAGGCCGGGAGGAGATTGACCAAACCGCCGCTCTTCATGATAATCTGAATGGTTTCTTTATAAGTGACCGGATCAAAAGTAATGATTGTATCTAATCCTTCCTGCAAAGGTTCAGACTGCTGTAAATCCCAGGCGCTGAACGAGACACGGGCACCCGGTTTGATGGCTGCCTTTTCCTGGTTTAATCGTTCCCGGAGTTGTTGCAGCGTTAGGGCGTCTTTTCGATTTGCTCTTGCCGGGATGACGGTGCCTTTTTCGTTGTAAAGCGCTACATTCCAGGCTTCCGGTTTTTTTTCTTGGTTGTGGTTACTGGTGTACTGGTTATTCGTGGTATAGGGACATGATCGTGATTTCGTACATTCGATCATTCCACCAATTACGGATAACCAATATACCAATAGCCAATAACAGCCACCCAATAACCGCGTTTATTCCTTTTTCCGAATCTCCTCCAACAAACGGTTGAGTTCCTCAGGATCCATTTTTTCCTTTTTTACAAAATAAGAAACCAGTTCCGCCGGCGAGCTGTCGAAAAAATTGTCTACAAAATGCTCCAGCACATCCGCCCGGTAGTCTTCCTTTTTAAGGATGGGGTAGTAGCGGTGCGTTTTGCCAAAAGCTTCGTAGCCAATTAAGCCATCCGTTTCCAATTTGCGCACAATAGAAGACACGGTGTTGTAGGGCGGCTTGGGTTCTTCCATCGCGTTCAGGATGTCGTTCACAAAGGCATGTTCCAGCCTCCAAAGGATCGCCATGACTTCTTCTTCCTTGTGCGTTAGCTTTTTCATAGGTGTATAACGATGAGTAGTTTGATTGGTTACAAAGATATAACTAAACTTTAGTTGTACAACTAAGATTTAGTTTATTTTGAAAAATCGCCTTGATTTTTGAAGTTCAAAAAAACTTTACTCAGTCAAAACGGGGTTTCACGAACTCAAAACTGTTGTTGACACAAAACAGCGTTGAGATTCCACTTGCAGGAATTCCGGCTGAAATCTACTGGGTTCAAATCCGGAATGAAAACGCCAAAGTCGTATCGTTGCTCCTTTGGATAAAATAAGTCTTTTACTAAACGATCATCTTTCCATCCTTTTAGTTTGTTTGCCATGTATACAATAAATGAATTGAAAAATGAAACTCATATACCCGATCGAAGACCCGCACACCTTATCCGTAGAAGCTATGTTAAAGGCTCTGCAAACGGATGCCGCCGCCGGGCTTAACCCATCAGAAGCCGCAAACCGGACACAAACATTCGGCCCCAATGTTTATCAGGCTCAAAAACAAAAGAGCATTTGGATCATGCTCCTTCACCAATTCATCAGCCCCATTGTGTATTTGCTGGTGGTTGGCGTTGCGGTTTCTTTCTACTTTCAGGATTATATGGAGGCAGTCGCTATTCTCGTGGTGATTTTGGTCAATGCCGCGATCGGTTTTGGCATGGAATTGCAAGCCCGAAGTTCCATGAATGCCCTGCGGGAAATGGATGTGATCCATTCCAAAGTCATCCGTGGTGGAAAAACGCTGGAAATTCCATCTGAGCAAATCACGCCGGGCGATGTGGTGTTGTTGGAAGCTGGCGATGTCATTCCGGGCGATGGCCGTTTGATAGAATTGAATCAATTGAAATGCGACGAATCTTCGCTAACTGGCGAGTCGGTTCCCACAGAAAAAAATACAGAAGCACTGCCTAAAGATACCGCGCTTGGCGATCAATTCAACATGGTGTTTAAAGGCGCATCGGTGATGAACGGGAACGGAAAAGCCGTGATTACCGGGATTGCCCAAAATACCCAATTGGGTGCCATCACAGCATTGGTTGAAGGAGCGGGCGAAACCGCTACGCCGTTGGATAAAAAACTCAACGCCTTAAGCACCAAGCTGATTTGGGTCACGTTGATCATGACAGCCATTTTTGCCATCACGGGGTTTATTCAGGGAAAAGCCTGGGTTTTAATTTTAAAAACTTCTATTGCGCTGGCCGTAGCCGCCATCCCGGAAGGTTTGCCCATTGTCGCCACGGTGGCCCTCGCGTATGGCATGCTCCTGATGGCAAAACGCAACGCCATCGTCAAAAAATTGTCTTCGGTGGAAACGCTGGGTAGCACCAATGTGATCCTGACCGACAAGACCGGTACCCTGACTGAAAACAAGATCCACGTTGAAGCCTTTTCTTTTCCGGATGAGCAACTCCGGGTGCGCATCGAAAAAAATGCCTTAAAATTTGAGGACGGTGCCCTTGAAAAAAGCCAGGAAAACTTTGAAAAACTGCGGCTGATCGGCGCTTTATGCAACAATGCTCCGGTGAAACCTGAAAAAAACGAAAAGAAAACATCCGGGGATCCGATTGAAATCGCGCTCGTCCATTTAGCCGATGCCTCAGGATCATCCGCAGAGGCGCTGCAAAAGGAATATGAGCGCCTTTCGGAAGTCCCGTTCAGCTCCGAGGACAAAATCATGGGCACTTTGCATAAATCCCCAACCGGCCAGTTGGTTGCTGCCAAAGGCTCCGTTGAGCATTTATTGGAAAAATGCAGCCAAATACAACATGGGGCATCCATCAAAAAGTTAGGCAAGGACGCAAGCAAGGCCGTGCTGTCCGAATCCGAAAAAATGGCTGCGGATGGGCTTCGGGTATTGGCATTTGCATATAAAGAAGGTACGAAGCTCGACAAAACCGACTACCTGACTGATTTGGTCCACGTGGGCATGATCGGTTTTTTAGACCCGCCCCGGTTGGACATCAAACCTGCGATTGCATCCTGCCGAAAAGCAGGCATCAAAATTGTCATGATCACCGGCGACCACCCCCTGACCGCCCTCAATATTGCCCGACAAACCGGTTTGGTGGACGATGGAGAAGAAGCGGTCATCACAGGCAAAGACCTGCCGGAAATGGATGCTGCCCTCTCTGCGGAATGGAAAAAAAAGATCCTGTCCACCGCTGTATTTGCGCGCACGACCCCCAAACAAAAACTCGATATCGCAGCCGTCTACCAAAAAGCGGGCAATATTGTCGCCATGACGGGCGACGGGGTAAACGACGCACCCGCCCTAAAAAAAGCAGACATTGGCATCGCTATGGGCCTGAGCGGCACCCAGGTAGCGAAAGAAACAGCCAGCATCGTCCTCAAAGACGACTCGTTTACCTCCATCGCCGCCGCAGTGTCGCACGGCCGGGTAATTTTTCAGAACATTCAAAAGTTCGTGGTCTACCTCGTTTCCTGCAACCTGAGCGAGATCTTCATTGTGACGGTCTTGGGGTTTCTCGCCCCGGCTTCCACCTTACTTCCCTTGCAGATCCTGTTTTTAAACATGGTGACGGATATTTTTCCGGCCTTGGCGCTCGGCGTTGGTAAAGGAGACGAAACGGTGATGAAAAAACCACCCAAAGACCCGGGAAAAAATATTATTTCTAAAAAAGGGTGGATCATGATTTCCTCGTATGCTTTTGCCATGACCACCGCAGTGGTTTTGGCGGTGATCTATTGCCAGCAAGTCCTGATGACAGACGACCAGGTGACCAATAACGTCGCGTTTGTCACCTTAGCTTTTGCTCAACTTTTTCATGTGTTCAACATGACTTCCGCCAAGGCGCGGTTTTGGGTCAACGACATCACCAAAAATAAATTCGTATGGTTGGCAATTTTGCTTTGCGCAGGTCTGTTGGTGCTCGTTTTTGTGATTCCTCAAATGCGTTTGGTGTTAAATCTGGCGGAGCTGCCGTTAAAAATATGGATGGTCAGTTTGGTGGCAAGCTTGTTGCCGTTGGTGATGATTCAGGTTTATAAACTGATTTGGGAGAGATAGGCTTTGCTGAACGGGCTCGACGAAAAGTTTTTGCGTTGTGTCCGTAGTGTTCGTTGTGCGAAACCAAAAGAAACACTGTGAGAAACAAAAAGCCTTGGCACATTATTTCCCCATAACTCCCTTCGGAAGTTCCCCAATCGGTCTGATTCGAATGTTCCGGTAAAATACTTCCGCACCTTCCGACTGGATCTGGATTTTTCCTTTAGTGAGGGGGATCATTTTATTGCCTTCGGGCTTGCGGGAATGGTAGATCGCCATCACGACTTTGCCGTTGACGACATGGATCGCAGTATCACCGAAGCAATACAAATCAATCGTATTCCACTCGCCAGAGGGTTTTTCCGCATCCGGTGATTTGATGCAGTGGCGGCTATTAGGCGATTTATCCGCAAAGTTCAGCAACGCACCTTTGGGGTCGTATACCCATTCTTTTTCGCCCTGCTTTTTTGCCGGGATGTCGAATACCGCACCAAACACGCCCCAATAGTCGCCGCAGTTGCCTTCCTGTATCTGAAATTCCTGTGATTGCATCCACAAACCATGCTCGGCATCACTATTGGCATGGTAAAGAATGCCGCTATTACTTTTAGCTGTTTCCTGCGGCGGCCATTTCAGTTTGCCCCATTTGAACTGCAATTGCAGGTGATAATTTTCAAACTCCTGTACCGTAGATATGAAACCGAATTCCTCCCCTGAAATGCGCAGGGCTTTTGCACCGTCTTCCGTCGTAACGCTGAATACCTTTTTGGGATCCTCGTTAATGCCAAGGGGTACTATGCCAGTCTGCTCTTCCCTGTCCAGCATCTGGTACGTATCCCACCCGGTCAAGTCGGCACCATTGAAAAGGTATTCCCAGGGCACTTTTGGTTCGTTAAGCTCGATGAAATAGCCGTCAGGATCGCTGATGTAAATCTGCCAGGCACCGTCAAAGCGTTGCTGCCGGAGATAAGGCAGACCTTTTGTTTTGAGGAATTGCTCCACCGGGTCGGCATCTGCAATCGTGAGGGCGAAATGCCCGAGATTCGGGTCATTGTTGGTCACAGGAAATGTGCGTCCGGCCAGCAGGTGCAATTCCTGTCCCGGCGCAATTTTGAACCAGGATCGGATGGCTTTCAGGTGTTCCGGTACGGGAACGGGTTCTATGCCGATAATTTCCCGGTAAAACTTTGCGCTGGCTTCGAGGTCTTTGACCGCAAGGGCGACGTGATTGTAGCCGGTGACCGTAATTTGTGCGGGCAGGGTTTGGGTGAAAAACAGGCCGGACAAGAGGAAAACGGGAAGTTTCATACGGAGTTTATTTTATAGCGCCAATTTAGGAAGGTTTTTACATTTTTGTACATTGCCTCAACTGACGGATTATGTGACGGTATCAAAAAACACAGTAAAAAGCAATAACACTCCGGCTCATGAAATCGGCCATTGCTGGGGACTGCTCCAATCCTATCCCTACTCCACAAACCGCCTCCCAAAACTCCCCAATTTCCCTTCCAGCGCCTTCGCCTGCTCATAATAAGAATGGTTCACATCCCCGGCAAGGGCAGACAACAGCGTTTTGAATGCGCCATCTTCGGTTCGGCTGGCAGCTACATACGTCAACACCAGATTCCACTCCGCTTTTTCGGTGATGCGGATGTCGTTGGCAGCAACGGCATTACCAAAAGCGCTGATGGCTTCATGGTATTGTTGCTGTTGCAGGGCGGTGTGGCCAAGGAAAAACTGCGCTTCCGCATAGGGTGCATCGGTTGGCGGAATCTGGTTGAAAAACGTCCGCGCGACGGCGTAGTTTTTATTGGAGAAGGCTTCGGCGCCTTGCGAAATCGGGTCTTCCGAAGCGGTGTCGCCACGCAGCAGGCTGCCATCCGGCACTTCGTAGTTAGCTGCGTACAGTGCGGTGTCAGAAAGGCTTTGGCTGTTTTGGTACAGGAAAAAGAAGCCGGCAACCAGCAACACGCTTGCCGCAACGGCCCAGCGGGTCACCACGGTGCGCAGGGAAATGACTTTCCCTTCCGGTCTTCCGGTCGCAACCGGTTGTGCAGTGCGGTCTTCTTCGGCCCAGGATTGGAATTGCAGGCGCAGGTTATTTTCGATGCTTTGTTCGATCACGGCTTCGCTTTCGCGATACAGCGCCAGGGCTTCCCGGAGTTCGGGGTTTTCCTGAAGTTCTACTTCAAAGGCGGCGCGCTCCGGGTCGGTCATCGAACCGGCGGCGTATTGATCGAGGCGTTCTATATACAATTCATGGTTCATGGTTCAATGTTTTAGCAATTGTTGTAAGTTAGGATTGTTCTGAATCATTTGCAACAACGAAACATGACAGCGGTACTTGGCTTTTTTGGCCATATCCGGACTGGAAAAGCCTAATTTTTCGGCGATTTCCTCCATCGAATATGACAGTTTCCAGAGTTCCATAATTTGCTGACAGCGCTCGCCTAATTCGCTCAGCAAGCTGTTTAGCACCGCTTTTCGCTCTTCCGTGACTAAAATCACTTCCGGCGATTGGGTGTCCGCTTCACTGCTAACGGGCATTTCTGCGACCGAGTCTGTGTGCGATTGCTTGCGCATCTGGTTCATCCACAAAAAGCGGCAAATCGAGTAGAGGTAGCCTTTTATCGGCGCTTCTCCCCGAAATTTTCCTTCGCGGATGTTGTGGTCAAGTACGATGATGCCTTCGTGGAACATATCCTGTCCGTCGGCTTCGTTGCCCTTATTTTTGCTGACAAAAGCCGCAACCATTCGCTTCAGGCCACTATCGTTATAGAGGACGCGGATGGCTGCCTGTCTTTCGTTGCCTCCCTGTAGGATTCCGTTCAGGAGGTTTTCCTCTGTCCATTCCTTGTTGCTCATCTTCAGGTGTATTAGGTGCAAAAAAAGTACCCGCTGCAAACGGATTATTTTTGATTGGGGGACAATAGCATGCGATTTTATAACTTTGACGAATGTCAAACCCGTCTCGTTTTCGAACAATAAAGGTAATAAACCGCCTCAATATGCGGAGCATCTTCCTCCATACAGCGCTGGTGGTGGTGGTGCTGATCGCTTCCGGCCAGCAAAAAGGCGAAAACCGGGGCGCACAATTTCTCCGGGAAGGGCGGATGTTGTTCGATTCGGCGGAATACCATGCAGCCCAAGTACAAGCAGACTCCGCTTTGAATTTTTTTCAAAAATCAGCTCAAAAAAACGACCTAAAAGCGGGCGAAGCGCTCCTCCTGCTGGGCGATATTTTTTTGGAATTGGGCAATTTTGAAGCCGCCGTTGACCAGTTTGAAGAAGCGTTAACCTTGTTTAAAAAAAAAGGAGACCAATTACTCAAAGCCAAAGCCTTGAACGGACTGGGAGAATATTATTATAAAAAAAATGATTACGGCGAGGCAGAGCGCTACTACCGGAAAGCGCTGGCCCTGCGCGAAAATCAGCTTGGCCCGTTAGACCGCGAGGTTGCAAATTCTTACAACAACCTCGGCAACTGCTTCGCCTCCACCGGCCACTACGCGGAGGCGCTCGCCATGCACCAAAAAGCATTGGACATCCGCCGGCAGGTTTTGCCCGCCGGACACGCCGCTTTTGCGGTCAGCCACAGCAATTTGGCCAATTGCCTGTATTTCATCGGCGATTATGCCGGTGCGTTGTCCCAATACGATGCCGCCTTGAATATTCGCCTGCAAACGCTGGATGCCAATCACCCCAAAATGGCGTTACTGTACAACAATTTAGGCAATTGTTACGCCGCATTGGATCGCACTGACATGGCCCTGCGCTATTACGAACAATCCTTAGCCATTCGCAAGCAACATTTTGGCACCAATCATCCTTCGATCGCCAATGTGCTGGAAAACCTCGGCGACCTGAGCGTCAGCAACGGAGATTATGTAGCCGCTTTGGACAATTTTCGGGAAGCTTACAATATTCAAAAAAGCATTCAGGGAGCGACCTCGTTGGCCGTAGCTTTGCTTCAGCACAAAATCGGCTTGTGTTTTCAGTATAAAGGAGATTACGCCCGGGCGCTTCAGCACCATTTCGATGCCGAGAGGGTTTTTTTAGCCGAACTGGAGCCGGAAGACCCCAGGTTAGCTGAATTGTACACCAATATCGGCAATTGTTACGCCGATAAAAAAGAAATCGGGCAGGCAGAGACCAATTATCGCAAGTCTTTGCAGGTTTTTGAAATGGCATACCCGGAAGGGCACCCGGCCATCGTGCAGGCTTACAACAACCTTGGCGCTATTTATTTGGATAAGAAAGCTTATTCGGGTGCGTTGGCTTTGTTGCTGGAAGCAGAAAAAAAGCTGCGCCGACTGCCGGGCACCGGGGAAAAAAATACCCGCTTGTCCGTCATCATCAAAAATACAGGACTGGCACGGGCCGGGCTGGGGCAATGGCAGCAGGCATTAGCCGATTGCGAAAAGGCGCTGCAAACCCTGAACCGCCCGGATCTTGCGACGGAATTAGAATTGCTGTCCGGACAAGCGACAGTTTTGAAAAAATACGCCTTGGTTCGCCAGGATTGGGCAGTGCTTCGGTCGGCGGCAACGGTGTACGCCAGGGCGCTGGATTGTTTGGACAGCCTGCGCATGCAAATGACCTCTTCCGATACCCGGCTACAGTGGGTTACCCGAAAATATGTACTGCTCGGCGATGCGTTGGAGGCGAACTTTATCCTGTGGGAAAAAACCGGTGATTCCTCTTTTTTAGAAACCGCTTTTGCCATTGCCGAACGCAGTAAAAGCCTGCAATTAATTGAAAACCTGCGCAAAGAACAAGCCGAGCGTTTTGCGGGCATTCCAGATTCGCTTCTGGCTAAAGCAAATGCGTTGGAGTTGGAAATCAACTATATAGAAAACAGAAGGTTGGCCTCCCTACAGCGCGATAAAGAAGCTCAGGCAAAAGAAGCAGAGCAGATACTTGCCGAAAAGCGCCGGGACTTAGCCGCTTTGGTGGCCGATTTTGAGGCCAATTACCCGGATTATTTTCGCCTGAAGTATTCCCGAAAAACGGCTACACCCGATAACATTCGCAAGACGGTTTTGCAGGCGGATCAGGCGATGACCGTCTATTTTGCAACCGACAGCCTTATTTTTGCTTTTATCATTACACAAGATGCTTTCAAGGGCGTTCGGATTCCCCGGGATTTTCCGCTGAGTGATTGGGTTTTTGCCATGCGCAGCAGCATTCAGGGGTACGCCAATGCCAGCAGCCATGTAGCAGACAGTTTGTCTAACGTATACATCACGGTGGCGCACCAGTTATTTGAAAAGATCGTGGTGCCGGTAGAAAAGGTCGGGTTGGCAGGGCATAAAAAATGGATCATTGTTCCTGACCGGGAAATGGCGATTTTGCCTTTTGAGGCATTGTTACGGGACGTGCCCGCAGTGGCGTACCGGTTTAAATCACACGCCTACCTGTTGCGCGACTACGCGGTCAGCTATGCGTATTCCGCTACCCAACTCAGCGATCTTCTGTTAAATCCGTATCAGAAACCTCCCAAAACGATGGCGGCGTTTGCACCCGAGTTCAAAGACAACCGCTATGGGCTTGGCGCGCTTCGGCACAATCGGCGCGAAGCCCGTAGCGTCGGCGCGATGTTTGACGGCGACATTCTGGAAGGAGGGGCTGCCAGCGCCGAAGCTTTTCGCCGGGATGCCGGCCAATACCGTATGCTGCTGCTGGCAACGCACGGAAAAGCCAGCGACGATCCAGACAAACCTTCCCACTTAGTGTTCAGCCCCGAAAAAGACCCCGTTTTTCACATTTATGCAAAGGATTTATTTCAGATGCGCCTTCCTGCTGAATTGGTTGTGCTGAGTGCCTGCGAAACCAATATAGGCGAATACCGAACCGGGGAGGGCGTTATCAGTTTGGCGAAAGGCTTTTTTCACGCAGGCACCCGCAGTATGGTTGCTACCCTTTGGAGTGTGGATGATGCCAAAAACGCCGACCTCATGTTGCAATTTTTTCAACAAATCCGGGAGGGCATGCCGAAAGACGGTGCCTTGCAACAAGCAAAACTCAATCACCTGATTGCTAAGCCGCACGACGAAGCGCATCCGTTTTTTTGGGCCGCTGCCGTCGCAACAGGCGACATGGCACCGATGGATTTTCCGTCGCCCTGGCGCTGGGTGTTTTATGGCGCTGCGATTTTAGCGGTTGGCGCTGCGTTTTGGTGGTTTAAGAATTGGGTACCTTTTCAACGTTCAAAACACAGGAAGGCATAAATACCATAAAACAAGCCTTCTTATGAAAAAGCAAGCCATGTTCCCGATCCTGATTGTGTTGATCAGTTTAAGCGCCGCAGTTGCGCAACCCAACAAAAAAGTGGGGCCGGCCCTGACGAGTTTCCTGAATACGGAATTCATGCTCAAATACCGAGACCTGCGCATTACGGCAGAAAGTGCGGCGTTGAGCGTGCAATCCAATCAAAGTGCCGGGTTGGCCCAATCGGATGTTTTCCGGTTGCGCAGTGCCTACGACCAAACGGCCACTCGTGCCAATCAACTGTTGGAAAACATCAAGCAAGATTTTCTGATGCCCAAAAAACTGAAAACTATTGCTGAATTTCCGGAAATGTACTCCGACGGCCTGCGCTATAAATTGCAGGAATTAGCCGATTATTACAGCGCCAACTTCCAGCAGGCATTGGCCGATGCTTCAGTGAAAGTAAATGGAGAAGAAGTGGACGGCAGCGCCGTTTTGTTGCTGGTGGTAGAACTCATCGGGTTGACCAAAGGCTTGGCAAGCTACTTCAGCGCCATGAAACGCGAATCAAAGTTGTACTCCGAAAGCTACCTGCAGGAACACCTGGTACAACCCTACCGCTGGAGGTATTGGGACGAATTGGCTGGCAGCACGTCGCCGTATGAAAAATTTGATCCCAACATGCAAATGCCGTACAACGATCCATACGCTACCGATCCGCTCGACCAGCATTTGCAAAAACTAAACCAAACCATCAGCACCCTGCCTGTAAAAACCGACAACGCCGGAAACGCCATCCCGGAAGACCCCAGCTTTGAAATTCCACAGGAACCGATACTGCAACAGGACAGCACCTCCTCCTTTAAGTACGAAGACTGGACGCCAAGCGCGCCGCCGGCAAGCAACCAAAACTCAAAAGTCAAACCCACAGGTGCCAAAACCCCTGCCAAAACAGAAACGAAATCCAAGCCGGGCGGTAAAAAAGACGAATAGTTAAGTAGTGTCCGTCTTTTTAGTCCAGTGTGTGCGCTTTAGAGTTCGAGAGCTTTGCACCTTGCCTTTTTCAACATGCCTCTTACAAAAAATACCGTCTCCGGAGTACTCACCCCGTAGGCGGTATTTTTTGTAAGAACGAATGAAAGTTTGATTTTTCCTGTTATTTTTCGCCTTTGAAAGTTTTAATCACCTGACCCGTATGAAAAAAAGCTTACTCTCAGTACTTTACACCTTGTTTTGCATGGCTGTTTTCGCCCAGCAGGACGATTATACCCTGCACATTCGCAAAGCCCTGGCTCCGATGGTGCTCGACGGCAAACTGGAGGAGACCGACTGGCAAACAGCAGATATCGCCACCAATTTTAAACTCAATTTTCCAAACGACACGGCTTTCTCCTCTTGGCAAACCGAAGCCCGCGTCACATTTGACGATGAATTCCTGTACGTAGGAGCGGTATGCATGGAGCAGCGCACCGATTATACGGTTCAATCGCTCAAACGGGATTTTGCCAGTGGTACGACCGACGTGCTCAACATTTCTATTGACCCCTTTAAAGACGGGCTGAACGGGTTCATTTTTTCTGTGTCTCCGCTCAATGCCCAACGCGAGGCGCTGATAGATAATGGTCAAAATATGGCCCTGATCTGGGACAACAAATGGTTTTGCAAAGTCACCAACTACGACGACCGCTGGATGCTGGAAATGGCCATTCCGTTCAAGACGCTGCGGTTTAAAGTCAGCGAGGGTCAAAATTCATGGCGAATCAACTTCATCCGCACCAAAATGAAAGACTTTGAAGTGAGTACCTGGAGGCCCGTTCCCCGGTATGCACATCCGGTAAATCTGGGCTTTGCAGGTAACTTGATTTGGGACGAGCCGCCGCCGAAGCAAAAGGCCAATATATCTGTCATTCCTTACATCACAGGCGCTTATGCGATTGATCACCCCCGCAATAAAGAAACTTTTGAGCCACAGGACAGAACAAGCGACTGGATGCACGGTGCCGGCCTCGACGCCAAAATAGGGATCACCCCTTCGCTCAACCTCGACCTGACCGTGAACCCCGATTTTTCGCAGGTGGAAGTAGACAGGCAGGTTGCCAACTTGAGCCGGTTTGAGCTTTTTTTTCCGGAAACACGCCAATTCTTTTTAGAAAACAGCGACTTGTTTGCTTTTTTCGGATTCCCGGAAACGCGCCCGTTTTTTTCAAGGCGCATCGGTTTGGCGTTCGACCCGACAACCCGTACCAATGTGAAAGTGCCGATCTTGGCCGGTGCCCGAGTGAGCGGAAAACTCAACGACCACTGGCGAATGGGGCTGCTCAATATGCAAACGCGAAAGTTGGAATTCGATGCCGGGAATGCTTTGCCTGCCGCCAATTTTACAGCGGCCAGCCTGCAACGCCGGGTATTTGAACGTTCAGCCATCAGCGCAATTTTTGTAAATAAAGAAAACCTCCTGTCCTCTGTCAACGAAAACCAGCGCGCGGCACACGATGCCTACAACCGCGTAGCAGGGCTCGAATACAACCTGTTTTCAAAAGACAATCGCTGGGAGGGAGAATGGTATTACCACCGCTCTTTTTCGCCCGATAAGGACAAGCGCGGACAATCTTTCGCTTCTTTTCTGGGGTTCAATGATCGCCCGTTTGCCGCCCGTTTTGGCATGAACCATGTAGGCGCCACTTATTCTGCCGATGCAGGTTTCGTTCCCCGGCGGGGGATCACCAGCGCGTTTGTCGGGGGCGAAAAATTCTTTTATCCCAAAAAGGGGTGGGGAAGTCGAAAATTATCGCTCTGGGGAATTGGATTTGAATACAACACCGTGCTGGACATTGATTTGAAGCAAACGGATCAGTCGGCCAATATTTTCGGATTTTTGACCTTTAATGACCAGGCAGAGCTGAATCTTGCGGTATTCAACACTTATACGTATTTGTTTGAGGCTTTCGATCCAACCAACTTACTGCGAGGGCCAAATGAATTGATAACCCCTCTGCCGGAAGGCTCGGATTACAATTATTCAGGCGCTGCATTGGAATACCAAACTGGCACGAGTGAAGACTGGCAGGGAAGTCTCGGGCTGAATGTGGGAGAATATTTCAACGGAAACAGTTGGACCGCAGAAGGGGAAATCGGCTACCGATGGCAACCAATCGGCTTGTTTTCGTTGCTGTTCAGTTACAATGACATCCAACTACCTAAGCCTTACCCTTCAGCAGATTTTTATCTCCTGGGCGGCAAAGCAGATTTTTCCTTCACGCGAAGTGTCTTCTTCAGCACTTTTGTTCAGTACAATACCCAAAACAATAACTTTAACGTGAACGCACGCTTCCAATGGCGTTTTGCGCCGGTTTCGGACGTCTTTTTGGTCTATACCAGCAATACTTTTGCAAGGGAAATTCCCAACGCACCGGTGGAAGCATTTGCGCCAAAAAATCAGGCATTGGTGTTTAAAATTGTTTATTGGCTGAATCTATAATTACTCTATCCATTTAGTCGAGTGTCTGCTCTCGGATTATGAAAAAGGCATTAATTAGAATCATCCATTTAGTCGAGTGTCTGCTCTTTAGAGTTCGAGGGCAAGGCATGTGAAGACCCAAAAATGGGAGCCTACTCGAGTAAGTGACCGTTTTTGGTCGAACATAACGCAGCCATCGGACTATAAAGACAGCCACGGAATTATTGGCATTCGCCCTCGGTCCAGCTTGTAACCCCCGCTTTTTCGGCCATACACTGGTTGCCATAAGTTTGTCCGTCGCAGCCGCAAACCGGTTTAAAGATTTTGGTGCAGGCTCTGGTGGAATCAATTTTGGTAACATCAATGCAAGGACAGGCACCCTCGGTCCATTTTGTTATCCCCGAGTTAATGGCAAAACAATCATTGGAATAGGTCTTTCCGTCGCAACCACAAACGGGTTTGTATAACATGATGCAGGCAGCATCCGGATTGATTTTTGAAGGGTCAATACAGCCTTTGCTACCGGCAGTATTTTTACAAGTGGCAGCGATGGTGGCCAGCGCAAAAAAGAGGAGTAGGAAGTGATAGCGATTCATACTTGAAAAGTTTTTGCAAAGGTACATGATAATCCGTGGGTATCCCAATTTCGTTTGGATATTGCTGTTTTTATGATGTGAAAGTTGCGTAATGTTGGTTTTGTTTGAAAAAGCATTAACTTTGGATATTCATTGTTAAACCCACTTTAATGGATAATATTATGGGAATTAGCAGAAAGGTTTTTATGATGGCTGTCGCGCTGTTGCTGTGCTTGCCGTCTCAGGCCCAACTCTTTAAAAGCAATTTGAAAAAGGCGAACAAGTACTACGAATTACATGCTTACAAGCAGGCGATTCCAGAGTACTTAGATGCTTTAAAACGCAACAAGGACGATATTGAGGCACTTTCCAGGCTTGGCGATTGCTATCGCTATCTCAACCAATTGGAAGAAGCTGCCCAAAATTACGCACGCGCCATGCAGGTTGACCGGGATAAGGTGGAAAAAAGTCAAATCCTTAATTATGCCCACGTACTCAAAGGCTTAGGCCGCTACGATGAGGCAAAATCGTGGTACCAGCTCTACGCGCGTTCAGAAAATGAAGTGGTAGGCAACCACTACATGCAATCTTGCGATTTTGCCAAATCGCAACTCAATTCTCCTTCTTCTTACCAGATTACCAACGAATTTGTCAACACCAACACGGGCGACTTTGGGGCGGCTTTTTACGGCAGCAGGCAGGTTGTTTTTTCATCCGCCAGAACCGATATTCAGCGATCCGGTTCTTCCGGAGGGAAAATTGCCAACCAATTGTACAAAGCAAGTGTAAGCCCCAGTGGCTACCTGGAGTCTCCATCTTACCTCAACAAGCGTTTCAGCGCCGAATTCAACGAAGGGCCTGCAACGTTTTCTCCCGATGGACGTCAGGTGGTTTATACCCGCAATAATTTCGTGGATGGCACCCGCCAGATTGCCAACAGCGGGATGGAACTGACCATCTGGACTGCGCAGGCCGGAAATGATGGCGAATGGCTGAACGCCAGAGCCTTTCCTTATAATGGCACTGGCTATTCGACCGGGCAACCAAGCTTTTCTCCCGATGGCAGTGCCTTGTATTTTGCCTCTGACCGTCCGGATGGCTTCGGAGGATTCGATATTTATGTTTCCTATTGGAACGGTACCGATTGGGGCGCTCCGGAAAACCTCGGCCCGGTCGTCAACTCCCAGGGGAACGAAATGGCACCTTATTTTGACGGCACGATGTTGTTTTTCTCTTCCGATTGGCACCCGGGGATGGGCGGACTCGATATTTTCCGCGCGGAGCAGAACAACGGACGCTGGCTTCGAATCTACCACCTGGGCAACACGGTCAACTCCCCACGAGATGACTACGGTTTCATTTACGACAGTTTCCGAAACATCGGTTACTTCACTTCCAACCGGCTTGCCGGGCGTGGCAATGAAGACATTTACCGGGTGACCCGCACGGCGGACAACATCGTGCTGCGAATCAAAAGCGCTGCCGATGGTTCTCCAATCGCCAACGCCGTCGTTGATTTTACCAATTGTGGAGAAGGCGTTTATCAGACCGACAGTCGCGGCACTTACAGCTTCCAGGCCGTTCAGGGGCTAAACTGCCAGGTGGTCATTAAAAAAGACGGGTACTTGAGCAGTACGGTTCAGATAAATACGGTTGGTACCAACCAGAATAAAGAATACGATGTGAACCTGAGTCGTCTCGGCGAGGCTTTTTCAGGAAGAATTATCAATTATACGACCCGGCAACCGGTTGACGGCGTTATGGTGACCGCAACCAACCAGCAAACGGGGAGCGCCATGCAGGCGATCAGCGATGCCAGCGGCGAATATTTGCTGGCTTTGAGCCAGTTTGCCGTATACGCCATCCGTTTTTCAAAAGGAGGTTTTCGCGACCTGAATTCCATCGTTCGTACGGAAGACGGGTTCGACCGCAATATTCTGGGCGTTACTTACCTGATTCCTTCAACGGACATTGGGCAAACCCCCGGACCATACGTTCCTGATCCTGGTTTTCCGGATAATCCAACTGATCCGGGGAATATTATTTCCGGCTATTCTGTTCAGGTTGCTGCTTTGAGCAGTGCCGCGCTTGGCAACAAGTTCGATAACCTGAACAGCCTTGGAGATGTGTATACCGTGAACGAAGGCAATAAATACAAAGTGCGCGTCGGGGTTTATCCTTCCCGCGCCGATGCTGAAAAAGCGCTGCGTTCTGCCAAAACCAAAGGTTATACCGGGGCATTTATTGTGCAGGAAGCCGGTTCGCCCGGGACAACAAACGATTTGAGTCCTAAAAATCCGGGAATAACCTCTACTTACGGACAATACAAGGTGCAATTAGCGGCCTATTCCAATGTGAAAAATTTTGATAAAGCGAAAGCGGAAAAAATTGGCCCCGTAGAAGAACGCAAACGCGGAAAACTGACGATTAAATTCATCGGCGGCTTCACCACACTTAGCGCAGCGCAGCAGGCTTTGGCTCAGGCAAAGGCTTCCGGCTTCAAAGATGCTTACGTTGTGGAGGATGATAACGGCGAGCTGAAGAAAGTGAATTAAGCGCGATTATTTGAATAAGCATGGATGAATGCGATTCGTGTTTTTTATGCTGTAAATATGAGACATACGAATCAGGGCAAGGCTCATGTTTGCTTCGTACAGCCAAGTGTTCTTCTTTGAAAAACGTCGAATAACAGCATACGTGGAGTTTCACGGAGTAAGGGCGTCTCACGGAGGGCTTAACTCCGTGAAACTCCCTTATTCGCGAGGCTCCCTGACATAAAGGAGTTGATAGAGGTGCCCTCTCGTTCCACGGGAGAGGCTTTGCCTTTGTGCTTTCCCCCAAGTGCAGGTTAACCAAGCGTTGCCGATACTGTTCCGGTGTTGTGATATCGAAAGCCAACGAGGAAAATATTTGGCTGATGGTGAACCCGCTGACATTGTCTATTATTACTCCCGTACATACAATGCTCGGAGGATATGAACGATCACATACGGCATTATCCCTACTATTAGCATTATCTGTTCTTATTCTACGATCCAAAAGGCATAGCTTCCTCCCTGTTTGAATCCTCCCAGAGTAGCCACCATAGGGTAGCCCTCCAGTAAATGATAGTTATTATCACCATTGTTGTTCATATTATAAGTAAACTCTATCCTTTCCGCGCACTCCGGATCAATAACTCCATCAACAAAATAATAATCTTCAGTCAGATAATAAAAGGTTATTCCATATAGCCCTGCTTTTTGAGGAACGCATCCAACCTTTAATTTTTTAACACTATTTTCATGGCTTTCATAGACTAAATTAAGCGTATTGTAAGGATCAATGCTTTGGATGGAAACACTCCCTATTTGGTTAATATACATAAAATCCGCCTCGGAAGAAATAGGTGTTTCTTCATTATAGCGATCAATAGCGCCTGAAAATTTATATTCCATGTCCTTTACATTAGCATCTGTATTATCTATTTGATTGGTAAGTTTAGGCGGGATTAAAGATTCAATCCAAATTGTATCTCCAATGCGAAAAGTGTCTTTTTGAGGTGTGCAAGTAAAATCAATTTCAAAGGCATATTCCTTGAAACAATGGTTTTGAGGAAAACGGCAGGAATCCGATACAAGGGTAATCACCAGCGCTAATAATGGAGTGGCAAAAACAATATATTTCATGGCATTGCTTTTTTTAGTGAAAAAAAGTAGCCTGTGCTGCATTTTTTGCAGCACAGGCCGAAAGCATGATCAATAGCCGTAAAGAACCAACATGGCTCTTAAATCAGATGTGGAAACACCTGCCGGTAAAGCGCCCTGAAGATTACTTTCCACATCGGTCAGCTTAACCGGACTATTGGCACAAATTGCATTGAAGAAAGATAAAGTAAAAAATCCCTTAATGGGGTCTCCGCCTGATCCAAGACCTTCATTCACGCCTTGCGGGTTCAGGACATTGTCATCTATTAAATCCAGACAAAGCCCATCCGGTATCCAGCTATCCGGATGGAACCATAAGGCGGGTTATTATCTGAAGTAGCATTGCCTGATACATAGTTGATGTTGGACTCCCAATAGCTGTTATTATTCAGCCCGACGAAATGGGATGCATGGGCAAATTCGTGATAAAAAGTCTCTTTTATATCGTCAGAAGCTTCGTTGTTTTCATCTCCGTAGTTATAGACAACACCTGGGAGAACCCCAGGCTGTAAAAACAAGCTGACATTGAAATTGGCAGGGAAAGGAGGTGTTCCTATGGTGACGTCATTTCCAAAAATTTCAAACATACTTAAAGAAAAAGCAGGAATATTTGTCTGCAACTGAATTGCCACCTGCGGCATCCGCGCCAGCATAGGTGCAGCGGCTGCTCCTTCAAGGTTTGTCAGTAAAATAACTGTTTGTCCCGGCGGGGCTGGTATTCCATCCTGCTGCGCAAAGCCATCGTATCATGCAAGGCATTGTTAGCTGTGGCGGCGTACCAGTACGGCTTACTATTCCCTTCATTGTCATTCGCCGGGAAATAATTCAGTTGGATATTATTAAAAACAGGCCCTGCAATCACGCCGACATAGTCTTTCACTGGTGCAGAAAGTTCCCAAATCCTCAATCCCAATGGGTAACCCCTGACGACGGTTCTGCTGCTCTTAAATTCTACCCACATCCAGGCTCTGCCACTGTGCCTCCGGTTGATTTTCCAGCATCCGTTCATTTCGGTAAAAGTACTGCTGGTGGTGAACCAATCATCTTTGAAAATAACCTTTACCTGCTTAATGCCTTCCAAATGAACAGATGTGCCTCCGACAGTGGCATTACCCGGCAATTGCGTATCTAATACTTTAATACACCCGCCCGGCTTCCGCATGTCGGTGAAAACCATGCATCCACAGTCGTTTTGAGTAACCTCGGAAGAACCGCCGCCACCGCCGCCGCCCAAATATTCCGTGCCCGGCTGGCAACCCTGGTTGGGATCGGTCACGCAAGGCACATCGTCGCAGAAAATATCCGGCTCTAAACAGCAGGGGTAGTTGGGGCAGCCGGGCTTGCACTCAGGATCGGGGTCAGGGCGACCGTTGTTCGCACTGCCGCTTCCCACATACGACATCTCGTAGTTGTTCCCCGTGAGCCGGAAAGCTTCCTTCACCAAATAGCTGTCGCTGGGAGCCAGCAGCAGTTCCGCCTTGATTTCATAGGGAATGGTAGGGTCTCATCCGTTTTAACAACCGTATAAAGCGGAGGAATGCCTCCTTCCGGCACAGCGGGGTCGTCGTAGTAATCGCCCATCTGGATGATTTCGTACTCTAACGGGTAGTCAAACAGGGCAAGCTCTATTTCATTCAACTTTTTGAATTGGTCAAGCGTAGCTGGCAGGAATTTTACGCAGTAATGGGTCGCGGGCAGGAGTGCGGGGAGGTTTTGCCCGGTGAGGTTGTTCCAGGCTTCGGTCATAACGGTTGTAGTAAACGGATTTACGCGCGGGTTGCCCAAAATCGTGGGTGTTGGTTCATCGCTTCGGAGGCTAATGGCGTCCCCCCCCAACGTTAAATACATTGGGATTTTCGATTGTTTCATGTGCGGCGGCAGTTGCGTCCGATTCGTCAAATTCGAGCTTTTGGCAGGCAAAAGCAATGATCAGCGCAGCAACGTCACATCACCGGCTTGTTCCGGTTGTTCCACACCGCCTAATTTGAACCGCATTCGGTAGATGTACACATCCGAGGGTGCCGGGTTGCCTTTGTGCATGCCATCCCAGCCTTCATTGGTGGTGCTTTGGTAAACGATTTGACCCCAACGGTTGTAGATTTTGAATTCCATTACTTCGACGGTGCCGGAATGAACCAATCGGAAGACATCGTTTCGACCATCGCCATTTGGCGTGAATGCCAGTGGGATCACAAATTTAGGTTTCAGGACAACCACAGGAACCGGTAGCGATTCAATGAAGCATCCTTGCGGAACAAAGACTTGAACACTGTACTGCACGGTGCCAACCGTAGCTGGTTCAACCGTAATGCCCGAAGTGGTCTGGCCGGAAATTTCAACCCCATCTGCAAACCATTTGTAGGTAGCGTTGGCGATTTCCGGATCAACCACTGCGGTCAGCGTCGTTGTATCTCCCTGGAAAATGGTGTCGCGACCAACTTCTATTTGCACGAAGGAAGTCGTAATGTCCACCACATTCACGGTGAATACTTCCTGAAGCGTGCCGCAACCAGGCCCGTAGGTATAGTTGAGGACGACTTCTGTTGTCTCGTCAATATTGGAAACAGTTACCGGGTTGCCCGTTGCAGTCAAGATGCCATAGGCCCAAGTAAATACTTCACTTACACCATTCGGAGCGTCAGACACTGCTGTGAATGTTGCAGGATCACCGAGGCAGATGGTTTGATCCGGAATTATGCCCAGATCCGGTTCTTCCACCACCGTAATCTGCACCTGGCGCACGATGCTCGTACACTGGTTGGTTGCCGTTACGGAATACGTTGTCGTCGTTTGCGGAATGACCTGCACAAACGGATTGGTAGACATGAAATTGGGGTCTGAAGACGAAGTCCAAGCGTAAGTAGAAACGGGGTCGGCTGCCGTCATGAGCTGCACCGGATCAACATTAGTCTGGCAAACCTCAAAACCAGCGATCACATCGGCGATAGGGAAAGGCAATACCGTGATTTGGGCAGTCGTCTCTTGCACACAATCGCCTTCATTCGCTTTGACGGTATACTGCACCGTTTGGAAAGGCGTCGCAATTGGCGTAAAGCAATCCGTACAACTCAGCCCTGTAGCTGGTTCCCAAGTGATTTCCCCCTGTCCGCCGTAATCAAGAAAGAGTTGTACACTCTGCCCTGGACAAATGGTGGTATCGGAAGGTATGACCATCATTGGAACGCCTTCCACCACATTGATGGAAATGGTATCGGTGACCTGGCAGGCCCGGTTAACGGTAGTTCGGACATAAGTAAACGTATCGGCTGCCGTGATGACCATATTCCAGAGCGTATCGCTGGTTTCAAAACCCGGGCCTTCTTCCCATAAATGTTGAATATCCGGGAAATTACCCGTTTCGTAAGTCGGGGACGTAAACACAACGACGTCGCCTTCGCAATACGGACTTTTATCGGGAATCGCCATGAGGGTGCTCAGGGGCAGCGAATCAACCCGGACGTAGACCGAATCGAAAACGGTACACTGGGCAACGACAAAGGTCGCAAAATACCAGCCGGATACGGTCGGCTGCGCGATGACGTTTAGCCCAGCGGTATCGCTGAGGGTGCTACTTGGTGACCAGACTAAA
This sequence comes from Chitinophagales bacterium, assembly GCA_038323375.1. GTDB lineage: Bacteria > Bacteroidota > Bacteroidia > Chitinophagales > Saprospiraceae > JABWAJ01. Next base: position 5,759 of record JBBQGV010000072.1, on the reverse strand, counting down.
TTATCGGCGTTTCCGGTGCTGGTAACTGCCGTCAGGCTCACAGAAGATCCCAGACAAATTTCTGTCGTATCCGGATTGCTGATGGCGACATCGGCTGGGGCAACGGTCACCGTCACGGTTGCTGTATCGGCGCACGCGCCGTTAGCACTGATGGCGATCAACTGGTAAGTCGTGGTCGCATCGGGCGTCGCAATCGGACCAGAAAGGGTCGGATCGTCAAGACCGGTCGTCGGCGTCCAGGAATAGGTGGTTGTAACCGTGCCCGGCTCGAACAACTCGGCTAATTGGGTGCTGTAATTTTCACAAATGAACGCATCGGGTGCAATTTGAGGGAACTCGAATGGCGATACGTCTATGGTTATTTCGTCGGTAACGATGCAGCCTGCAACTTCGACGGAAGCGGTATACGTGGTTGTAACCTGTGGCGTGGCAATTGGATTCGGGCTGTTCGGATCGTCTAATCCTGTTGCAGGCGTCCACTGGAGGTTTTGGTTGTTGACGTTGTTTGCAGCGCTCAGGCGAACTTGGTCTCCCTGGCAAATAGCCACCGGATCTAAGGCGGTTACTTCGATAACCGGTGCAATGACCTGCACATAAACAGAATCGGTGTCGGTACAAATCGGCCCTACATTTCCAACTACGCTCACCCAGCCACTGACCTGTGGCGTAAGGGTCGGGTTTGGGCTGGAAGGGTCGCTGAATAAACCGGGTGGCGTCCAGAAATAAGTCGCTGCACCTTCGGCATTTAAGGCAATGCTGCCGTTTTCACAAACCAGCACGGTGTCCTGGCCAGCGGCAATTTCAACCACCAATTCATCGCGCAATTCAATTTCCAGCGTAACGTACACGACTTCGCCGCAACCAAAATCATTGGTTAGGGAAATGGTGATCGTTTCGGTTGGTTCCAGGAGTAAATCTGACAACGGCTGAATCGGGAACGAAAACTCCGTTTGCCCCGGCAGGAAGATGATTTCCGAAGGGAGGGTCAGCAAGTAATCGAGGCCCAGTGTTGCTGTACCACCGATCACGACTTTGTATTTGACCGTATCCTCCAGCGCGCTGTTCAGGCGGATCACTACTTCATCCGGGGTATTGGTACAATCTTCAATGAGGTAATCAATGCCGGAATTGAAACGCACCGCCACATCGGGCGCGCCACCGCGCAATTCGGAAATAAACACCCCGGAGTCCCAAACCCGGTCAAACCGGTCAGCAATTGCAAGTTTGAGGTGATAAGTATTGCAGGGCGTTACTTGCGCACGTGCAGTCAGGCTTTTCTTTACGCCGAGTAAATCGGACGTAAGGCCATCGTACTGCGTACCGAGTCCGCCCGAATTGTTGCGGTAGTATTGCCAGTTTATCGTAGAGTTTACGCTGTTGATTTGCACCGGCGTATTGTTGCCGTCGGGTAAAACTGCGATGTTTAATTGGTTACCCATGCCCGGATCTCCGACAATGCCGGGGCCGGAAATCAAAAAGGCAAAAATGTCGTTAAATTCCTGATTAATAAACTCAGGATATTCCTCCGAGCCGAAAATGTATTCAAAAGTCAGCTCGTTCGAGGCGACAAAAACATCCAATTCCAGAATACAGGCATCCAGCGATGGAGAGCCACCAAAAGCTAAGGATAAATAATCCAAATCAGCATCGCCGTCGGCTCCGTTATCGGCATTCGGATTGCCACCGCCCGCATCGTCGTTCGGCCCTGGTGCCCAGTTCAGGTCACCGGTCGTAAGTAAAAGGCCCCTTTCCAGTCCGAGGTCGGTATCATCGCCGCCATCAAACAAGCCAAAAGCGTTTTGGGGACAATTGATGTCAGTAATAGTCGCTATTGTTTGAGGCGTGGAAATGAAGTCAATAATATCTTCGTCGGCGATATCAGGCGTTACCGTAATGCTGGCAGGCGCTTCGCAGGCAGCAGCGGTACACTGCCAGGTGCCGGCGAAACCTTCGAAGGTATTGAAACCATCGGATGTGAATTGAACAGTCAGGCATCCGCTGGAAGCCTGAACGGAATAACAGACCCCGCCGCCGCCGCCGCCGCCAAAAAAAGAACCATTGACCTGTCCAATAATGGCATTCGGATCGGCCTGGTCGCTATCGTAAAAAATCAATTGATCCGTTGTGAAGAAATCAGACACTTCAATGTTGTAGTACTGCAACGTGAAATTGATGCAACCATGCGGCTGGGAAGGGCAAATGGTAAAGATATGATCCTCACCATTGGTATAATCATCATCCGGGCCGCCGGTATCATACAACTCACCGAAGCATTGCGTAGAACCGCCTTCGTCAATGGTATTGACTGGCTCCAATGGCCCGACACAGAGTTGAAAAGTGCCGGCATTGGGCGCTGCCGTTGCTGAATAATCGTTGATCCGAAGGAAATAAACGACGTTTGGCGTCAGTCCCAGGGCATCTAACTGAACGATGCTTTCGCCGTTTTCAGCAGATACACAGAGTAATTCTGCAAGACCGTCTGTTTCGCAGTCGCCCCGGTAGAGCGCAATCTGCGGATTAACCATACCCGGTGAACCGCCGTCGGCAAGTCCCGTAACCGTAATGGTGTAATCAAATAAGGTATCGCTTGCGGTGAACGCAAACCAGACATCGCGCTGTGTGCCACCGCCATTAAAACAGGACGGGATGTTATCTGAACCAATATTGGAGGCAGTAGCGTCCACATTGGTAAAAAAGACACCCTCAGGACAAGCGGGAGCTATGCCTAAGTCAATGAGGCCGCTACAATTGTCGTTAACCGGTTGTGCCCAGGCCGCTGCCGCAAAGCACAGAAGTATTGCCGTAAATACTGATCTCATAGTGGATTGATCCAATTTATCGGGTTCGTTCAAAAATAGATACAATTTAGTCGCTGTTTCGCTGCTTTCACTGCTTGGCAAAATACATGACAGATTTTCATAGAAATTTTGTCGTGCATAAGCCGTTTGCTAAACGGTTAATAAACTTTCAAAGTTTAGTAGCCGTAGTCAAAGGTAAAAAAACGTCTAGCAAGATGGTTTTACTGGCAAAGCGTTAAAGCTTGTTTTACGTCCTCCAGCTTTACTGTGCCGTAGTCATTCCCCCAGGCTTGGCAAATGTAATTGATGATATTGGTTATTTCTACATCATTCAACTGAGGAATTGCTGCCATGGGCTGATTATAAGTCGTATCGTTCACCAAAACTTCGCCTTCCATGCCTTTCCGGATGATGCAGGCAATGCCGATTGGGTTGTTTTTGATGTAATCCGCGCCAGCAATTGGCGGAATCACCCCCCTGAGTCCTTCGCCCCCTTCCATGTGGCAATTGGCGCAAAAGTTGGTATACAGAATTTCGCCCTGATAGAACGGCGGATTCCCACAACTTCCAATAGATAGTAGACAGGCAGTAGTGAACAGAAAGCCAAACAGGTACCCCTTTTTTTGAAAAAAATTCATGTGTAGAACAGATTGAGCGAAAAAATCAAAGGTAAATGACCCATGTTTATCATTTACGTGGTTTTACAAGCAAAGTTCCACGGATATTGTTCACCCGGGTCTGTTGTTGGGTGATTTCGTAGTCAATAACCTCCGGAATGAGCAGTATTTCAAAGCGTTCACTTTTTAAACTGACCGCAGCGTCGGCGGGGTCTTCTATGGTGGCGTAGTAGAACTCGTCGGTGTACTTGGCCAGCATTTTCTGAAGATAAGGTTTCAGGTCAAAAGCGGCCCTCGTTTTTCCGGAAGCCAGCACGATCGAGGCGTCCTTCGTCAGGGAGAATTGAATGCTATCCGCTTTGAAATCCTGTTTAGCATCCAAAGAAAGTTCTATTTTAAACAATTTTTCAAAACCTTTTGCCGGCAGGCTGCCTGTAAGTCGCCCGAATGAAAAAGAACCGGATTTTTGGTTGGAGCTTGCCGCTTCCAGTTTCAAATGTTCAATAAGGATCCTTGATACGTCGTAACGCGAGGTTCTTTTTTGAAACACAGAATCCAGTTCCGAACCAAACCAGGTCTGCGCCGGCTTCATCGCATCGCGTTCCGACAAATAATTGATGATGGAGTAAAGCCGTTGCCGTTCATCGTCGTTCACCGTTCCTTTTCCGGGCTGTGCTTTGCTATTGACCAACGCGCCGCTTTTGTTCAGCAAAGCTTCTAATTGGCCAAACTGGCTTCGGCAAGAGACGGCGGTAGCGCTCCAAGGCCCTACAATGCTGAGGAAGGCAATTACCCCCAGGCTTAGCGGAATAAACCGGATGTCGTCTTTTTTGGAAACAATGAAATAAAGGCAAACCAGGAACAACCAGATGCCCAGCGTTGCCACAAAATAGCGGGGTTCGGTGATGCCGTAATCATTCAGCCGGCGCCAGACGGCGAGGAGCAGAACGGGGACAACCGGGCTAAGTAAATAGAAAAACCAACGCCGGAACCAGGCCAAAAACGTAGAATCATCGGTTTCCACCAAACGATAATTTAGCAAATAGGTAAGGATGCCGACTAACGAAAAACCCAGACTCAGCGAAGAAACATAGCCTTTTGGCCAGGCCCATTCGATGCCGATTTTCAGAATATACGCATAGAGGATAAGCAGATAAAGTAGGGTCAGGGGGATCAGGATGTATTTGACCAAATTGCGGATTGCGGCATTATAACTCGGATCATCCTCCGAAAGGGCATAGTCTTTGGGAACCTGACTGAGGAAATAAAGCGGGTGGAAGCCTACAGCGATCACCGTAAACAGGTGAAGGTAAATCCGCCAGGACCAATCCAAATTGAACAATTGATCAATCCCCAGAATGGCCAAACTAATACCCACATATAGAACAAGGCCATAAAAAGCCGCAACCATCCATTCGGCAAGCAGAAGTTTATTGAATTTCCAGAAGCTCAATACCGAATCCCCTTTGCGATTGAGGTAAGCGGATACGGCTACCCCGCAGTGTACCGCCAAAGCCAACGCAAAAAAGCGAAACCCGTCTGTCGGTGCGTCGTAGTCCGGTGCCACTTTAAGGGTCAAAAAATACCCCAATAGAGCCAACAGCGCGAGACCCCGGAACGCCCAGGTTTTTTGAAGCGACCAGCCATAAGACTCTGAGGCAATGGAGGTACTGAGCAGCAAGGGGACGCCCAGCGCAGTCGTCATGATGATGCGGATTAACCAGGCCTCTGCCTGTCCGCCCTCATTGCGTTCGACAAATATGATGCTGGCAATCATGCAGGCAATAGCCAGCACAGAAGCTGCGGGAAACCTTAACCAGGCTGTTTTAATGTGCTGAAAAAGAGCGGTTAAAGATGGAAATTGCATGTTTGATGGGTTTAGTTCGGCGACCGCACTGTTGTAGCAGCCGTGCGAAAGCTACAACAATATTGTGGATGACCAAATACTCCAGTGAAGCAAATCCGGTGGAAGCATGTAATTATTGGCTTTCTACTGCTTTTTTTAGCCGTAAAGCAGCTTTTGTATAGGCATGTTCAGGGTCTTTCAGAATTTTTTGCAGTTGCTTATGGAGAGACTTCCGGGCATCCGCTTCCCGGTAACGGGCATAATGGCACAACAATAAATTCCACGTTGCTTCTTCATCCCTGCTGGAGTAACGGGCTTTCATGGCTTCAAAGTTTTGAGCAGCTTCCTGAAATTTATTTTGAAGAAATTGCGTATGAGCCAGTAAACGCAGTGCCTCAACGTAGCTGGAATCCGAGGTTAAGGCCGCTTTAGCTAAGGTCTCCGCTTTTTTCAGGCGGTTTTGAAGGAATGCGGCTAAGGCTGCTCTGTACAGGGAAT